>NZ_BDAW01000060.1 GCF_001625085.1 Nocardia acidivorans NBRC 108247 | reverse complement strand
GCCCCGCTTCTGGACTGAGTGGAGCGGGGGAGCGAAGCGGAGGAGCGGAGGGAGGGAAGAAGCGGGGTCACGAGGGCCGCGACCCGCCGGAGCGGAGCGCAGGCAGAAAATTCAGTGCCCGAGACGGCCACGGCCGAGGCGCAGCAGGAGCATGGCGAGGGTGTGTCCCTCCTGGCCGAGCTCGCTGAAACGCTCCAGCACCTTCATCTCGCGCGAGTGCACGAGCTTGGTGCCGCCGTTCGCCATGCGCGTGCGGCCGATGATGCGCGAGACCTCGGTCCGGCGCTTGATGGCCGCCAGGATCTCGGCGTCGAGCTTGTCGATCTCCTTGCGCAGCTTGTCGATCTCCGCCTCCGAGGGCAGTGCGGTCGCCTCGGCGGCCGTGGTCTCGGCGGGCATGGCGGAGTCCGCTCCGGTGGCAGGCTCGGATTGCCCCGTCGTCGAGATGCTCATACTTTCAACTCCTCGTGGTCCAGAACGTCGATCGGCAGGCGGTCCCGACCCGTTACCGATCGGTTCTTCACCAAGAATCAGACCTCTTGCGTTCTACATTGTCCCCCGCTGAACCCGCTCAGGTGTATTCACTAGCCAAAGCGCCGGTCACGTGGCCAGTGTGCCATGTGGTGTGGGCAAACCAAAACGTCTACGTTTGTGAATCTGCTGAGTTTTCCGGGCCGCGACGTTCACCTCGGGTTCGCCGGACCGGCACTTATCGGACACCTCCGCCGCCGGGGTGCGCACCTGTCGGTGCCCGCCGGTAGCGTGGATGGGCGATGAAGACGACGGTGGCGAAGGACGAGCAGCAGGCCGAGCAGAAACTGCTCGAGGGGTTGAATCCGCAACAGCGCGCGGCGGTGGTGCACACCGGAACTCCGCTGCTGATCGTGGCGGGTGCCGGATCGGGAAAGACCGCCGTACTCACCCGGCGGATCGCCTATCTACTCGATGCCCGCGGGGTGCGCCCCGGTGAGGTGCTGGCCATCACCTTCACCAATAAGGCCGCCGCCGAGATGCGGGAGCGCGTCGCCGGTCTGGTCGGTCCGCGCGCGGCCGGTATGTGGGTCTCCACCTTCCACTCCAGCTGTGTTCGCATTCTTCGCACACAGGCCAATCTGGTCGCCGGGCTCAACTCCAATTTCTCCATCTACGACGCCGACGATTCGCGCCGCCTGCTCGCCATGGTGAGCCGCGACTTCGACATCGACGCCAAGAAGTACACCCCGCGCCTGCTCGCCACCGCCATCTCCAATCTCAAGAACGAGCTCATCGATCCGGCTCAGGCCGCCGCCGACGCCGAGACCGAGGAGGCCGAACTGCCGCGCCTGGTCGCCCGCGTCTACGACGAGTACCAGCGGCGGCTGCGCGCGGCCAATGCCATGGATTTCGACGACCTCATCGGCGAGACGGTGGCACTGCTGCAACGCCATCCGCAGGTGGCCGAGTACTACCGGCGGCGCTTCCGGCACGTGCTGGTCGACGAGTACCAGGACACCAACCACGCGCAGTACGTGCTGGTGCGGGAACTGGTCGGGCATCACCGGCACATCTGGGGTGAGGACGGCGCGCTCGAGCAGGAGCACACGACCGCCGACCGGGTGCCGCCGAGCGAACTGTGCGTGGTCGGTGACGCGGACCAGTCCATCTACGCCTTCCGCGGCGCCACCATCCGCAATATCGAGGAGTTCGAGCGCGACTTCCCGGATGCGGAAACCATTCTGCTGGAACAGAATTACCGCTCCACCCAGCATATTCTGGCCGCCGCCAACGCCGTCATCTCGCGCAATGAGAACCGGCGCGAGAAGAAGCTGTGGACCGACTCCGGCGATGGTGAGCTGATCGTCGGCTATGTCGCCGACAACGAGCACGACGAGGCCTCGTTCGTGGCGCGTGAGATCGACAAGCTGGTCGATCAGGGCGATGCCAACTACAACGATGTCGCGGTCTTCTACCGCACCAACAACAACTCCCGTGCGCTCGAAGAGATCTTCATTCGAATGGGGTTGCCGTACAAGGTCGTCGGCGGGGTGCGCTTCTACGAGCGCAAGGAGGTCCGCGATATCGTCGCGTACCTGCGCGTGCTGGAGAATCCCGATGACGCGGTCAGCCTGCGCCGTATTCTCAACACCCCGCGCCGGGGTATCGGCGACCGTGCCGAAGCCTGCGTGGCGGTACACGCCGAACAGCGCGGTATCGGTTTCGCACAGGCACTCCGGGATGCCGCCGACGGTAAGGTCGCGCTGCTCAACACCCGTGCGGTGAAGGCCATCGCCGGATTCGTCGAACTGCTCGACGAGATCCGCGCCGCCGGTGTGCAACCGGATCAGGACTTCCCGGATGTCGGCAATGTGGTCGAGGCGGTACTCGACCGCACCGGCTACCGCCGCGAACTCGAGGCCAGCGACGACCCGCAGGACGGTGCGCGCCTGGACAACCTCAACGAATTGGTCAGCGTCGCACGCGAATTCAGCTCCGAGGCGCGCAACAATGTGGAAGCCGCACGCGCGGAGGGCATTGTGCCCGAACAGGCCGAGGGCGAACCCGAACCCGGTTCGCTCGCAGCCTTTCTGGAGCGCGTCTCACTGGTCGCCGACAGCGATCAGATTCCGGACGAGGGCACCGGCGTGGTCACCATGATGACCCTGCACACCGCCAAGGGCCTGGAATTCCCCGTCGTCTTCGTCACCGGCTGGGAGGACGGCCAGTTCCCGCATATGCGCGCGCTGGGCGATCCCACCGAACTGGCCGAGGAGCGCCGCCTCGCCTACGTCGGCATCACCCGCGCCCGCCAGCGCCTCTACCTGACCCGCGCCGTGGTCCGCTCCGGCTGGGGCCAGCCCGTCTCCAATCCTGAATCCCGCTTCCTACAAGAGATTCCGGGCCATCTGATGGACTGGCGTCGCCTGGAGCCCACGGTCTCCCAAACCGGCCGCGGTATGGGCCGCCGTCGCGGTGATGACGAAGGTTTCGAACGCGATTGGACCCGGGGCGACGGCTGGTCGCCCGAGACCCGCCCCGGCGTCCGCGGCGGCGACCGTCGCCCGGCCCCCTCCTCGTCCTCGGGAAGCGGTGCGGGCAAGCGCAACAACACCGGCCTCGTCCTGGCCGTGGGCGACCGCGTGAGCGACGACAAGTACGGCCTGGGCCGAGTGGTGGCCGCCGAAGGCTTCGGCACCCTGGCCACCGTCACCATCGACTTCGGCACCGCGGGCAAGATCCGCCTCATCCCCTCCTACAGCCGCACCCTCGTCAAGCTCTGACCCGCGCAATTCACCTGCCGCGCACGGCATTCATAGCGATTCCATGCGCGGAGGTGTCCGCGCCCGGGTGCATCCCTCGTCATCCCGGCGTGCTTGTGGCCGGGATCCACCGCGTGTCGGACCCCTGAACGCGAACTGCCCACCCGGTTTCCCGGGTGGGCAGTCGTAAACGCTTGGTGCTCAGTCGCGCTGGACGCCGAGCGAAATGCCCCGGGAGGCGAGCCACGGCAGCGGGTCGATCTTGTCGACGCCATTGAGCCAGACCTCGAAGTGGCAGTGCGGGCCGGTGGAGAAGCCGCGGTTGCCGACCGTGGCGATCTGGTCGCCCGCCAGGACGCGCTGGCCCGCGGAGACCGTCGCGGTGTCGATGTGGCCGTAGATGGTCACGGTGCCGTCATCGTGCAGCAGCCGCACCCACATACCGAAACCCGAAGCGGGACCTGCCTCGAGCACCGTTGCGTCGGCCACGGCGTAAATGGGGGTGCCGATGGGGGCAGCCACGTCGACGCCGAGATGCTGGACGCCCCAGCGGATGCCGTAGCCGGAGGTGAAGTTGCCGGCGGCGAACTTGGTGAAGAGCGGGCGCAGTTTGGCGGCTTCGGCGGCGGCCAGATCGGCCGCGTACTTCTGGCCCTTCTGCAGGATGTCGTTGAACTGGGTGAGATCAACGGGCGCACCCGAATTCAGCACCTGCGGGGCGCCGGAGGTATCGCCGATGGTCTCGTTCGCGGAGACCTCGCGCACCTGCGCGGCGGCCTGGTACTCGACATTGTCGGCCTGTGCGCCGGTGGTCTCCATACCGGTCTGCCCGGCGGCGACCACCGCGCCCGCGGCCACGGCCACCACGGCGGCGCGGCCCTTGAGCGAACTCGGCGGGGTCGGAATGCGGTGCGTGCCACCGGCTCGGCGGCGACCGCCGGAGGTCTTCGGGCGGTCCTGCGCCGAATCCGCCGCGCCGTCCCGCTGATCGACGCGCGCGCCGTCACCGGAGAAGTCGAGGCGGTCGCCGGAGGCGGTGCGGAAGCTGTAGACGGGTCGATAGTCACCCGAGGGCGAGGGATCGGCGGGGGAGTCCCAATTGGCGCGGGACTGCCCGGCCCAATCGCTCGGATTGGGGGCGGCCCAGCCGCCGGTGGTGGGGCCGGACTGGTCGGCGTGCGAATTCCACGCGGCCGATTCATCCCATTGGGCGGCATTTCCCCACTGCGGCCGCGATTCCCAATTCGGTTCGGGCTGCCAGTTCTGCGCGGGCTCCTGCCAACCCTCGGCGGAGTCCTGCCAGTTCTCGCCGGAGCCTTGCCAGTTCTCGGCGGAGTCCTGCCAGTGCTGCGCGGGCGCGTCCCAGTTCTGCGAACCGGACCAATCGCCGTGCGCGACCTGGGTGCGCGGGGCCTCGAAGTGGGTTGCGCCCCCGCCGTTCTCGGCCTCCTCGCGATAGCGATGGCCGTGTTTGGCGCGACTGCGTGGGAACGGACTCGCGCTCATCGGAGCTGGTCCAGGTATTGCCGCGGAGCTGACGGAGTGCCTGCGGAGCGGAGCTCTACCTGCGGAGCGCTGTGCTGCGTCAAGCCTGCCGTCCTCCTGTCGTGACCGGGTTGTGACATCGACCGCATCGACGGTAACGAAACGATTGCGGCTCAGCAAGCGATGGGCCGGGTTCGGCGCGCGGGTGTGACATTCATCACCCCGAGGGCCGGCATTTCCGCACTGTGCTGTGGGTAACCAGGTGAGTCTTGTCAACGACGCCGCGTAGTACCCCGTATCAGCGTGCGAGATTCGAGTGTTCTACCTGGCGCACCGTCAACAAGCTACCCGCGAGTAGCATTGACGAGGCGTTTTGTCGGCACAGAGACAGTACCGTGACCTGCGCCACTTAGGCTGTATGCGGCTGATTTCGGCTCCATGTGACTGATTAGAGTCCGACCCGACCCGCTGACCCTTTCGAGCGACCTGCAAGTGAGTCGCTACGGGTCGACAACGGGCCGCCAACCCAGACGTTGTCACAACAACGCAGACGAGACGGTGAGTACATGGATCTCTTCGAATATCAGGCGAAGGAACTCTTCGTGAAGCACGGAGTGCCTTCGTCGGAGGGTCGTGTCACCGACACGGCCGAGGACGCGCGTGCGATTGCCGAAGAAATCGGCAAGCCGGTCATGATCAAGTCGCAGGTCAAGGTCGGTGGCCGCGGCAAGGCCGGTGGCGTGAAGTACGCCGCCACCCCGGACGACGCCTTCACCCACGCCCAGAACATCCTGGGCCTGGACATCAAGGGCCACATCACCAAGAAGATCCTGGTCGCCGAGGCGAAGGACATCGCCGAGGAGTACTACATCTCCTTCCTGCTGGATCGCTCCAACCGCACCTACCTGGCCATGTGCTCGGTCGAGGGCGGCATGGAGATCGAGGAAGTCGCGGTCAAGTCCCCCGATCGCCTCGCCAAGATCGCCGTCGACGCCGTCAAGGGTGTCGATCTGGCCTTCGCCCGTTCCATCGCCGAGCAGGGCCACCTGCCCGCCGAGGTGCTCGACGCCGCGGCCGTGACCATCCAGAAGCTGTGGGAGGTGTTCGTCAAGGAGGACGCCACCCTGGTCGAGGTCAACCCGCTGGTTCGCACCCCCAATGACGAAATCCTCGCCCTCGACGGCAAGGTCACCCTGGACGCGAACGCCGAGTTCCGCCACCCCGACCACGCGGAGTTCGCGGATATCGACGCCACCGATCCGCTGGAGCTCAAGGCCAAGGAGAACGACCTCAACTACGTCAAGCTCGACGGTGAGGTCGGCATCATCGGCAACGGCGCCGGTCTGGTCATGTCGACCCTGGACGTCGTCGCCTACGCCGGTGAGAACCACGGTGGCGTCAAGCCCGCCAACTTCCTCGACATCGGTGGCGGCGCGTCGGCCGCCGTCATGGCCGCCGGCCTGGATGTCATCCTGGGCGATTCCCAGGTCAAGAGCGTGTTCGTGAACGTCTTCGGTGGCATCACCGCCTGTGACGCGGTCGCGAACGGCATTGTCGGCGCGCTGAACACCCTGGGTGCCGAGGCCAACAAGCCGCTGGTCGTGCGCCTCGACGGCAATAAGGTCGAGGAGGGTCGCAAGATCCTCGCCGACTTCAACCACCCGCTGGTGACTCTCGCCCAGACCATGGACGAAGGCGCCGACAAGGCCGCCGAGCTGGCTGCGGCCAAGTAAGGACACGAACCACTATGTCTATCTTCCTGAACAAGGACAACAAGGTCATCGTCCAGGGCATCACCGGCGGCGAGGGCACCAAGCACACCGCGCTGATGCTGAAGGCGGGCACGAACGTGGTCGGCGGTGTCAACGCGCGTAAGGCGGGCACCACCGTCAAGCACGTCGACAAGGACGGCAACGAGGTCGAGCTGCCGGTCTTCGCCTCCGTCGCCGAGGCCATGGAGAAGACCGGGGCCGACACCTCGATCGCCTTCGTGCCGCCGGCCTTCTCCAAGGACGCCATCATCGAGGCCATCGACGCGGAGATCCCGCTGCTCGTGGTCATCACCGAGGGCATCCCGGTGCAGGACACCGCGTACGCGTGGGCCTACAACGTGGAGAAGGGCAACAAGACCCGGATCATCGGCCCGAACTGCCCCGGCATCATCACCCCGGGTGAGTCGCTGGTCGGCATCACCCCGGCCACCATCGCGGGCAAGGGTCCGATCGGCCTGGTCTCCAAGTCCGGCACCCTGACCTACCAGATGATGTTCGAGCTGCGCGACTTCGGTTTCTCCACCGCGATCGGCATCGGCGGCGACCCGATCATCGGCACCACCCACATCGACGCCATCGAGGCGTTCGAGAAGGATCCCGAGACCAAGCTCATTGTCATGATCGGCGAGATCGGCGGCGACGCCGAGGAGCGGGCCGCGGCCTACATCAAGGCCAATGTCACCAAGCCGGTCGTCGGCTACGTCGCGGGCTTCACCGCTCCCGAGGGCAAGACCATGGGCCACGCCGGCGCCATCGTCTCCGACGGTGCGGGCACCGCGCAGGGCAAGAAGGAGGCCCTCGAGGCCGCTGGCGTGAAGGTCGGCAAGACCCCGTCCGAGACCGCCGCCCTGGCCCGCGAAATCCTGGAGAAGGCGTCCATCACCGCCTGATGCACCGCTTCGCACGAAGGCCGCCTTCCCCGAATTGGGAAGGCGGCCTTCGCCGTTCCCGGACCCGTCCGGGTCACGATTCGGCCGCCACCGCGGCGGTATTCGCCTATTGCGGAATGGGCACGGCCGGTGCTACGTGGTGACCCCGGCGGTCCCGTGCAGTAGCGTCGGTGGGAGTTCGTGAACGACTCGATAGGAGACGACGACATGTCATACCCGACCGGGGGCTCGGGATACAACGGGCCCGCGCCGACGCCTTCCAACGCACCCGGCTATGGCTCGCAGCCCGCGGGTGGTCCCGCAACAGGGTCGAGTACGACGGGCGTGGCGGGCAAGGGCCTTCCCTTCTTCCTCACCGTGGGCGTCGCGGCGCTCGGTGTGATCAACTTCCTGCTGGGGTTCGCGCCCTACAAGGGAAGTAAGGAACTCAACCTCAATTACAACCTGTTCGCGTTGGATCCGCTGCTCGTGGGCATCCTGCTCTTCGCGGGTCTGCTTGCCGGTCTGTCGCTGCTGCCCAAGCAGAACTGGACCGGGGTCGCGGCGGCCGCTTCGCTGGCGGGCTTCCTGTCGATCCTGTTCAACTCGTTCACCGGTGATCTGTCCACCAAGTGGGGTGGTTGGCTGATCGTGTTCCTGTCCTTCGTGCAGGCCGTGATCGCGGTACTGGCGGTGCTGTTCGAGGCGGGCATCGTGAAGGCCCCGGCCCCGAAGCCGGCCGCGCCGCAGGGCTTCGGCCAGCAGCCGTTCGGGCAGAGCAGCGGTGGTTACCAGCAGCCGAGCTTCGGTCAGCAGGGCTTCGGTCAGCAGCAGCCGTCGTACGGTCAGCCGGGTCAGCAGGCCGGTTACGGTACCGGGGGGCAGTACCCGCAGCAGCCGTCCTACGGGCAGCAGCCCGCGGGGCAGAGCAGTGGCGGTTATCAGCAGCCGACCTACGGTCAGCAGCCGCCGTCGTACGGTCAGCAGCCGGGTGGTTACGGCCAGCAGCAGCCGTCCTACGGTCAGCCCGGAAGTTCGGATGCCACGCAGCATTTCGGCTCGCAGCCGCCGCGTCCGGCCCAGCCCTTCGGTGGCGAACAGGCCGCCGATCCGGCCGCCGATGCCACCCGCGCCTTCCGTCCCGGCCAGGACGACAAGTAGTACCCGCGCGAAATGAACGGCCCCCGGCAGCTGCCGGGGGCCGTTTCGTCTTCGAGAGGCGCTCGCCGGGACGACGGGCGGCATACGTCGGGACCAGGCGCTATGGCCGGGGCGGACCGGCGCGCCTTCGTCTTTCGGGTGGGTGCGGCTGCCAGGCTGGTTTTCCATGAGTACGCCGAGAACTACCCTGGCTCGGGTGACCGATGAGGATGTGCGGGAAAGACCGCGGGGTCCGGTCTCGGTGGGAGGGGGCGGGTTCGGGTCGCTCACTCCCGAGTGGGCCCGGGTGCTGTTCTTCGTGGCGGCCAGGTCTTCGGCCATTGTGCTGTTGATCGTCTTCGCCGTGGTGTTCGGAACGCTGCTGGCCGCGGGGAGCGGACTTTCCGGAGCCCCGGGGGCGATATCGGCGAGCTGGCTTGCGGTGCATCAGGTTCCGCTGACCATCGGGCGCACCTCGATCGGCTTGTGGCCGCTGCTGCCGACCGGGCTGATGCTGTGGCTGGTGGCGCGCGACTGCGCGCGGGCCGCCGATCACTGTGCGGCCGAAGGGGATTGCACCCCGGTGGATCTGGCCTGGATCGCGGGTGCGGCGACCGGCGGGCCGCTGCTGGTGACCGCGGTGTGCCTGGCGGTGGCCGATGACGCCTCGGCGGTGGTGGCCTTGCAGCCGCCGAATACGCTGGTCGCCTTCGCCTGGGTGATCGGCCTGCATCTGCTGGCGGTGATCGCAGGTGTGGGCGTGCGGCATTGGCGCGATTTCACCGATCTGCTGCCGATTCCGCTGCCGCACTGGGTGGTTCCGGGCCTGCGGGCCGGTCTGCGCGCGGTGTCGCGGCTGCTGGGCGTGGCCGCCGTGCTCACCGTGGTGTCGTTCGCCGCGCACTGGTCTCGGATCGGCGACACCTATCATTCGGCCGGAAACTTCGCGGGCGCACTGGGTTTGACGCTGCTGTCGCTGGCCTATCTGCCCAATGTCCTGGTGGACGCGGCGAGCGTGCTGCTCGGCGGCCACGTGCAGATCGGCGCGGGATCATTGAGTCTGTTCGGTGTCGATGGCGCACCGGTTCCGGCGGTGCCGCTGCTGGCGGCCGTGCCGTCGGGCCCGGCCGCGGCCTGGTGGTTGGTGCTGCTCATCGCCCCGGCCGCCGTCGGCGTACTCGGCGGTCTGGACTG
>NZ_BDAW01000059.1 GCF_001625085.1 Nocardia acidivorans NBRC 108247 | reverse complement strand
CTCCGGCCCCGAAGCCCGCTCCGGTTCCGGCCGCGGCCACCCCGGCCGATGAGGTCTCTTCCAACGGCGGCGGCCCCTACGTGACCCCGCTGGTCCGTAAGCTCGCCACCGAAAACGGCGTCGACCTCGCCACCGTCACCGGTTCCGGTGTCGGCGGGCGTATCCGCAAGCAGGATGTGCTCGCCGCCGCGGAGGCCAAGAAGGCTCCGGCTCCCGCCGCTGCGGCCTCGGCCGCCGCCGCTCCGGCCGCGCCCGCCGCCTCGGCCGCGCCGCAGCCGAACCTGGCGCACCTGCCCGGCACGGTCCAGAAGGCCAGCCGCATCCGGCAGATCACCGCGACCAAGACCCGGGAGTCGCTGCAAACCACCGCGCAGCTCACCCAGGTGCACGAGGTCGACCTCACCAAGGTCGTCGCACTGCGGGCCAAGGCCAAGGAAGCGTTCAAGGCTCGTGAGGGCGTGAACATCACCTTCCTGCCGTTCTTCGCCAAGGCGGCCATCGAGGCGCTCGGGGTGCACCCGAACATCAACGCCTCCTACAACGAGGACACCAAGGAGATCACCTACCACTCGGTGGTCAACCTGGGTATCGCCGTGGACACCGAGCAGGGCCTGCTCTCCCCGGTCATCCACAATGCCAACGACCTGTCGCTGGCGGGCCTGGCTCGCGCCATCGCCGATATCGCCAACCGGGCGCGCAACGGCGGCCTCAAGCCGGACGAGCTCGCGGGCGGTACCTTCACCATCACCAATATCGGCTCGCAGGGCGCGCTGTTCGACACCCCGATCCTGGTCCCGCCGCAGTCGGCGATGCTGGGCACCGGTGCGATCGTCAAGCGCCCCATGGTGATCAGCGACAGCGGCAGCGAATTCATCGGCATCCGCTCGATGGCCTACCTGCCGCTGACCTACGATCATCGGCTCATCGACGGCGCCGA
Organism: Nocardia acidivorans NBRC 108247; assembly: GCF_001625085.1. Classification (GTDB taxonomy): domain Bacteria; phylum Actinomycetota; class Actinomycetes; order Mycobacteriales; family Mycobacteriaceae; genus Nocardia; species Nocardia acidivorans. Next base: position 62,372 of record NZ_BDAW01000059.1, on the reverse strand, counting down.
CGCGGGCCGCTTCCTCACCACCATCCGGCACCGGCTGGAAGAGGCGGCCTTCGAGGGCGACCTCGGCCTGTAAGGCACGGTATGAAGGTCGTGGTCGCCGGATCCTCCGGTCTGATCGGGACGGCCCTCGTCGCGGCTCTGCGCCGCGACGGGCACGAGGTGACTCGTCTGGTGCGCCGTCCCACCCGGGCACGCGATGAATTCCGCTGGGATCCAACGCGTGCCGACCTCGACGACCGTACGCTGCGGGATGCCGACGCCGTGGTGAATCTCTGCGGCGCCGGTATCGGCAGCAGGCGCTGGAACGGCAGCTATAAGCAGGAGTTGCGGGACAGCCGGATCGTCTCCACCGATGTACTGGCCTCCGCCGCCGCGGCCGAAGGCGTGCCGACACTCGTGAACGCGAGCGGTGTGCACTATTACGGTGGCGGCAGCGGCGACCGCGTCGTGACCGAAAGCTCCCCTGCCGGAACGGGATTCCTGGCCGGACTGTGCCGAGACTGGGAAGCCGCGACCACACCCGCCGTCGATGCGGGCGTGCGCACGATTCTGCTGCGCAGCGCGGTGGTGCTGGCCAAACAGGGCGGCATGCTCGGAATGCTCTATCCCCTTTACTCTTTGGGCCTCGGCGGCAGGCTCGGCAGCGGCCGCCAGTACACGCCGTGGATCTCCCTGGACGACGAGGTCGGCGCGATCGTCTTCGCCCTCACCCACGAAACCCTTTCCGGCCCGGTCAATATGGTCGGCCCGGCACCGGTCACCAACGCGGAGTTCACCCGCGCCATCGGCCGCGCCCTACACCGCCCCACGCCGTTGATGGTTCCCGCCTTCGTGCTGCGCGCCGCCGTCGGCGAATTCGCGGACGAGGGAATCCTGCACGGCCCCAGGGCAATCCCCACCGCCCTGGAAGAGGCGGGCTACCCCTTCCGGCACCACACCATCGGCGCGGCCCTGTCCGCGACGATAGGCAGCAACAACTAATCCCCCACCCGAGGCCGGGCGCACCCATGTAATCACGCAGGCACTCACTCGGGCGATGCCGGCACCATTACATTGACGTCGAACATGGACGTCGAACATGGACGTCGAACATGGACGTCGAAATTCGCCCGGCTGTGACGGGCGCGATACAGATCACAGTGTGCCCGCGGATAGCGTGTTGCGGGTGACTGAACTGCTGGTGCGGGATGCGCGCGAGAGCGATCTGCCGGAGATCCTGGCGATCCACAACAACGCCATCGCCGAGACGACCGCCATCTGGGATACCGAACCCGCGGATCTGGCCGAGCGGCAGGCCTGGTTCGCGACTCGTATCGCGGCCGGGTATCCGGTGCTCGTGGCCGAGATCGACGGCGCGGTCGCCGGGTACGCCAGCTACGGGCAGTTCCGGCCGAAGTCGGGTTATCGCTTCTCCGTGGAGAATTCGGTGTACGTGGCCGATCGATTCCAGCGCCGCGGTGTGGCCCGCACCCTCATGACCGAACTGCTCGAGCGCGCCCGCAAGGGCGAGGTGCACGCCATGATCGCGGCCATCGAGACGTCCAATACCGTCTCCATCGCCATGCACGAGAAATTCGGCTTCACGATCGTCGGCCAGCTGCCCGAAGTGGGGCAGAAGTTCGGCCGCTGGCTGGATCTGACGCTGATGCAGATCACCTTCGACGATGGCGTAGCGTCGCAGAGGTGAGCGACAGCAAGACGGTCACCGCCCCTGCACACCGTGGGGCATCGGCCCGGTTCGACAGCACACCCCTGCTGGTGCAGAACCTCGGCCTCATCGACTATCAGCAGGCGTGGGATCTGCAGCGCGGCATTGCCGCCGAGCGCGCCGAGGGTATCGGCCAGGATCGGCTGCTACTGCTCGAACATCCCTTCGTCTTCACCGCGGGACGCCGCACCGAGGCCGCGGATCTGCCCATGGACGGCAGTCCGGTGGTGGAGGTCGATCGCGGCGGGAAGATCACCTGGCACGGTCCCGGGCAATTGGTCGGCTATCCGATCGTGCGGCTCGCCGAACCGGTCGATGTGGTCAAGTATGTGCGACGGCTCGAGGAAGCCCTCATCAGCGTGTGCGCCGGGCTCGGCCTGGAAACCGGCCGGGTGGAAGGGCGTTCGGGCGTGTGGCTGCCCGCCTCGGACTTCCTGCCCGAGCGCAAGGTCGCGGCGATCGGCGTGCGGGTGCAGCGCGGGGTGACCCTGCACGGTGTCTCACTGAACTGCAATTCCACGCTCGACGGCTTCAATGCCATCGTGCCGTGCGGTATCCGCGATGCCGGTGTCACCACGCTGACCCGGGAACTCGGGCGCGAGGTCACCGTCGACGAGGTGAGCCCGCTGGTCGCCGACGCCATCGCGCGTGCTCTCGACGGCGATCTGCCCGTGACCGAACACCATCTGCCCGGGACCGCCGCCACCCCACCGGTGGCCGTCAAGTCCGAATGATCACGAGCGTAGGGTGAATTGAGTGACCTCCGTCGATACCCCGACATCGAACACCCCCGAACCCGCCGCACCCCGGCCGGGTTCGAGCACCGCCTCCGCACCCGCCGGACGCAAACTGCTCCGCATCGAGGCGCGTAACGCCGAGACGCCGATCGAGCGCAAACCGAAGTGGATTCGCACCAAGGCCACCATGGGCCCGGAGTACACCGAACTCCAGGGATTGGTGAAACGCGAAGGGCTGCACACGGTCTGCCAGGAAGCCGGGTGTCCCAACATCTTCGAATGCTGGGAAGACCGCGAGGCCACCTTCCTCATCGGCGGTGAACAGTGCACGCGGCGCTGCGACTTCTGCCAGATCGATACCGGCAAACCCGCGGCACTCGATCGTGACGAGCCGCGCCGGGTCGCCGAATCGGTGCAGGCCATGGGGCTGCGGTACTCGACCATCACGGGTGTGGCCCGCGATGATCTGGAAGACGGCGGCGCGTGGCTGTACGCGGAGACCGTGCGCGCGATCAAGGCGCTGAACCCGAATACCGGCGTCGAACTGCTCATCCCGGATTTCAATGCCGTGCCCGAGCAACTCGAAGAGGTCTTCTCCTCGCGTCCGGAGGTGCTCGCGCACAATCTGGAAACCGTGCCGCGCATCTTCAAGCGGATTCGCCCCGCCTTCCGGTACGAACGCTCGCTCGCGGTGATCACCGCGGCGCGCGAGGCCGGACTGGTCACCAAGTCGAATCTGATTCTGGGTATGGGCGAGACGCCCGAGGAAGTCACCCGGGCTATGCGGGATCTGCACGACGCGGGCTGCGACATTCTCACCATCACCCAGTACCTGCGGCCGTCGCCGCGGCATCATCCGGTCGATCGGTGGGTGAAGCCGGAGGAGTTCGTCGAGCACTCCGACGCCGCCACCGCGATGGGATTCGCCGGGGTCATGGCCGGACCGCTGGTGCGCTCCTCGTACCGCGCGGGGCGGCTCTACGCGCAGGCCATGAAGCATCACGGGCGCGAAATCGCCCCGGAGATGGAGCATCTCGCCCAGGAGGGCACCGCCACGCAGGAGGCGACGAGCGTGCTCGCGCGCTTCGGCTCGCACTGAAACCGTGGATACCGGCGGACAAGCGCCGGGATGACGGGTGGCGCGACCGCGCCGCGGGGCGAAGCGCAGTATCGACCGGCCGGAATTCATTCGTGATTTCCGGCCGTTTCGTCTGTGCGGATGTACGGCGTGTGAATGGCATCGGAACGCCATCTCGGCGGATTCGTGGACGGAATCACCCCGCCGGTGGGAAGCTCGAAGTACCGCATGAATCGACCCCGGAGCGAGCCTTATGGTCGAGCGAAGTACAGCGTCGGCAGGCGCGAATGGCAAGGTGGTCACGGCCGAACGGCCGGATGACATACGCAATGTGGTGCTGGTGGGCCACAGCGGGTCCGGAAAGACCACGCTGGTCGAGGCCCTCGCGGTCGCCACGGGCGCGGTGCCCCGGGCCGGGCGCGTCGAGGACGGCACCTGCGTCTCGGATTACGACGATATCGAGCAGCGACAACATCGTTCGGTGCAACTGTCGGTGGTGCCGATGGGCTGGGCGGGGACCAAGATCAACCTACTCGACACCCCCGGCTACCAGGATTTCGTCGGGGAGCTCAGGGCCGGTCTGCGCGCGGCGGACGCGGCCCTTTTCGTGCTCTCGGCCGCCGCGGGCGTCGAAGGCGTGAGCGGGACGACGCCGGCGCTGTGGGAGGAGTGCGCGAGCGTCGGCATGCCGCGCGCCATCGTGCTCACCCATTTGGATACCGCGCGCGCCGATTTCGAGGATATGACGCAGACGTGCCGGGAAATACTCGGCGGCGGGCGCGTGGAAAGCATGCTGCCGCTGCATCTTCCGGTGTACGGGGCCAAATCCGCGGACGGCCATCGACCGGTGACCGGGTTGATCGATCTGCTCACCCAGCGCGTGTACGACTATTCGGCGGGTGAGCACACCGAAATGCCCGCCTCCGACGAGCAATTGGAGTTGATGGAGCAGGCGCGGAATCGGCTCATCGAGGGAATCATCGCCGAATCCGAGGACGAGACGCTGATGGAGCGGTATATCGGCGGCGAGGAAATCGACCTCGGAACGCTGGTGCGGGATCTCGAAAAAGCCGTCGCGCGTGGGAGTTTCCATCCGGTGCTGATCGCCGCGCCGCCGCCGGAGGGCGCGCGGGAAGGATTGGGGACCACGGAGATCCTGGAATTGATCACGCGCGGATTCCCCACGCCCGCAGAGCATCCCGTCACCGCCGTGAGCGGCGGGAAGTCCGCGCCCCAGGTGTGCGATCCGAAAGCGCCCTTGGCCGCCGAGGTGATCCGCACCGCCTCCGATCCGTATGTGGGCCGAATCTCCCTGGTACGAATCTTCTCCGGGACCCTGAGCGCCGACGACACCGTGCACGTGTGGGGCCATCGCGCCGGTGACGAGGCCGCCGATCACGATGCCGACGAGCGCATCGGCGCGGTGTCGCTGCCCTTCGGTAAACAGCAGCGCCCGCTCGGCCAGGCCATTGCCGGTGACATCGTGTGCGTCACCAAACTCTCCCGCGCCGAAACCGGGGATACGCTGTCGGCCAAGGATTCTCCGCTGCTCATCGAAGCCTGGTCGATGCCGGATCCGCTGCTGCCGGTCGCGGTGCACGCGCACAGCAAGGCCGATGAGGACAAACTCTCGGTCGGCCTGTCCCGCCTGGTCGCCGAGGATCCGACCGTGCGCCTGGAACACAATCCGGACACCCGTCAACTGGTGCTGTGGTGCTTGGGCGAGGCGCACCGGGATGTGGCGCTGGAACGCCTGCGGTCGCGCTTCGGCGTCCAGGTCGACGTCATCGACCACAAGGTCGCGCTGCGAGAAACCTTCGCCGGCACCGCCTCCGGGCGCGGCCGCCATGTCAAACAATCCGGTGGCCACGGCCAGTTCGCCATCTGCGAGATCGAAGTCGCTCCGCTGCCCGGCGGATCCGGAATCGAATTCGTGGACAAGGTCGTCGGCGGCGTGGTCCCCCGGCAATTCATCCCCTCGGTGGAGAAGGGCGTCCGCGCCCAAGCCGCCCGGGGCGTCACCGCCGGGTATCCCCTCGTCGATGTCCGGGTGACCCTCTTCGACGGCAAGGCGCACTCGGTCGACTCCTCCGACGCCGCCTTCCAGACGGCGGGCGCCCTGGCGCTGCGCGAAGCCGCCGCCGCCGCCAAACTCGATCTGCTGGAACCCATTGCCGAAGTCCGGGTGGTGGTGGCCGACGAATACGTGGGCCCCGTCCTCGGCGACCTCTCCGGCCGCCGCGGCCGCGTCCTGGGCACCGAACCGGTCACCCTGGGCCGCACCGAAATCCGCGCCGAGGTCCCCGAGCTGGAACTGGCCCGCTACGCGATAGACCTGCGCTCGCTGGCCCACGGCGGGGCCACCTTCACCCGCGCCTACGCCCGCCACGAACCCATGCCCACCCAGGTGGCCGTCACCGTCCGGGACAGGGCCGAGCCGACCGTGTGACGGGCGACTACTCGCAGGCGATGCCTTCGTCGTCGCGGTCCAGGGCGGCGCGGTAGCCGGGCTGCGGTTTCCAGGCAAACAGTCCCAGCCCGCTTTGCCGAATTCGAGGTAGGCCGGTCCATAATCGGGACATGAGTCGCCGCCCGGGGCGTGGAATGACGCCGCCCCGCTCTGAGACTCACGTCACACGGAATCGTCCGAATGGTCCCGTCGCGGACCGGGCGGTACCGGGCAACTATCCTGGTGGGCATGGCAGCAGGTAAGGGCGGTAATACTCCGTCGAAGGAAGCGAAGGCCGCGGCTAAGGCGGCGCGCAAGCAGGCGTCGAAGGAGCGCCGCCAGCAACTCTGGCAGGCGTTCCAGATGCAGCGCAAGGAAGACAAGCTGCTGCTGCCGCTGATGATCGGCGCGTTCGTCGGCGTGACGGTGCTGTTCCTGGTGGTCGGGCTGATCTTCGGACTGCAGTGGTTCCTGCTGCCGATCGGTCTGCTGCTGGGCGCGCTGGCCGCGTTCATCCTCTTCGGGCGGCGGGTACAGAAGAACGTGTACGCCAAGGCCGAGGGTCAGGCCGGGGCGGCGGCATGGGTGCTGGACAACCTCCAGGGCAAGTGGCGGGTCACCCCGGGAGTCGCGGCCACCACCCAGCTCGATGCCGTGCACCGCGTGATCGGTCTGCCGGGTGTGGTGCTGGTGGCGGAGGGCTCGCCGCAGCGCGTGAAATCACTTCTGGCGCAGGAGAAGAAGAAGGTCTCCCGGCTCGTCGGCGATACCCCGATCTATGACGTCGTAATCGGCAACGAGGGCGATCAGGTGCCGCTCAAGGAGTTGCAGCGCTATCTCACCAAGCTGCCGCGCAATATCGACGCCAAGCGTATGGACCTCATCGAAGGTCGTCTCGCGGCGCTCGCGACCCGCGGCGGTCCGGCGCTCCCCAAGGGTCCGCTGCCCGCCGGAGCGAAAATGAAAGGCGTACAGCGCAGCATCCGCCGCCGCTGATTCCCGCACTCCCCGAGGCCCGCGTCCACACCGGACGCGGGCCTCGCACATATCCTCACTCCTCGACTCCTCACTCCTCGACGGGGAGGCAGAGGGCCGCGCCTTCGCCGAGATCGAGCCAGCGGCCGGTGGGGGTGGTGGTGATACGCAGGACCACGGCGGTGCAGTGCGGGCAGCGGACCACCGCGCCCGGGCAGTTCAGGTAGACCAGGGCGCGGGCCAGGGGTTCGACGACTCCGCAGCCGCCGCAACGGCATCCGCGGGCGGTGAGGTCGGAGGTGAAGATCTCCGAGAGGATGCCCGCTATCGCATTGCCGTCGACGAAGGACTGCTCGGCGGCTCCGGTCGCGTAGGTGTACGGGATGGACATGGTCATCCTCCTGTCGGGCCGAAACGTTCGGTCCGGATCGAGCCCGGGTCGTGACCGGCGGAAACCAGTGCGGCGGCGGCGAATTCGACGAAGGGGGTCGGGCCGCAGACGTAGCAGGTGACATCGGGTGCGGGCGGCAGCGCATGTTTCGCGATCTCCTCCGCGGTGAGTCGCCCGGGCGGCCGCGCACCGGATGGCGCGCCGCGGCTGAAGGCGAGGAACACCTCGACATCGTCTCCGGGCATGACGAACTCGGTGGGCGCGACCGGTGATCCGCCGGTCGCTGTCGGCTCGGTGCCGGGCGGGGCGAGTTCATCGCGGTAGTAGAGGTCCGCCGGACTCCGGAGGGCGTAGATGAGACGGAAAGAGTTGGCGGACCGTGCTTTTCGGCGGGCACGCAGGATTGCCGCGAGCGGCACGATGCCGGATCCGCCCGCGATGAGGACCGCCGCGCCGCCGCTGTCCGGATTCCAGGCGAACCAGCCGCCTATCGGGCCGCGGACCTCGATTCGCGCACCGATCGGGAAGACGTCGACCAGGTACCCGGAGACCTCGCCGTCGGGGACCCGTTGAATGGTGAGTTCTATCCGGTCGGCGGCGGCCGGGGCGGCGAGGGAATAGCTGCGTTCGGCGTGGTAGCCGTCGGGGGCGGTGAGGCGGACGTCGACGTGCTGGCCGGGGAGGTGGCCGGGCCAGCCGGGGATGCGCAGGGTGAGGGTGCGGGCGGAGGGCGTCTCGAAGTGGGCGGCGATGAGTTCCGCCGGCTGCCAGCGCATTTCAGTCGTCCTGATAGCGCTGTTCGCGCCAGGGGTCGCCGAGATTGTGGTATCCGGCGGTCTCCCAGAATCCGGGTTCGTCGTAGTCGAGTAGGCGAATTCCCTTGACCCACTTGGCGGATTTCCAGAAGTACAGGTGCGGGACGAGAAGCCGTGCGGGCCCGCCGTGTTCGGGATGCAGGTCCTGGCCGTCGAAGGTGTGCACGATCCACGCCTTACCGTCCAGCAGATCTTCCAGGGGCAGATTGGTGGTGTAACCGCCGTAACTGGAGACGGCCGCGAATTCGGCTTGGGTTTCCACGTTTTCCAGGAGTGTGTCCAGGGAGACGCCCTGCCAGGTGGTGTCGAGTTTGGACCACCGTGTCACGCAATGAATGTCGACATGCGGTTTGGTCTGCGTCATGGACATGAATTGCGGCCAGCTCCAGCCGTATTGGCGGCCGGTCTCATTGGTGATGATGAATTGCCAGCGATTCAGGTCGACCCGCGGGGTCGGGCCCGCCGACAAGACCGGGAAGTCCTCGGTCAGATACTGGCCGGGTGGCAGGCGATCGGCCTGCGGGCGGGGGCGGCCCTGAAATCCTGGCGAGAAGGTGCTCATGTGATCCCTCCGGCGGTTCGGCAGGCGTCACTGCGCTGGCGCTTCGAGACACGTTACGCCGCACCACACCGGAAACCCGGCGTTTCGGACGTGTGATCGCCGCCCGCCCGGGTCCGGTGGCCGATCAGCGCGCGTGCGAGCCCAGGAACCGCACCACATCGGGGGTCACGGTGCGCCAGTAGTCGTCATTGTGCGCCCCCGGGGTCACCAGGGCGACCTCGAGTCGCGCCCGGCTCATGAACTGGCGGCAGCCGTCGATGAAGCGGTCCCGATCGCCCACCCAGACCCCGATCGGGGCCGGGCCGAGCTTGGCGATGTTCTGCAGCGGATCCAGCGCGGCCCACTCCTGGACACTGGCGAAGGCGTTGCGCTTGCTCATCTCGTTCCAGGAGGTGATGAGCCCGGGCGACAGCGTGGCGGTCGCGTGGACCGGCCGCCCGCGTTCGGCGCGGCGGCGACCGTACACCAGTGCGCCGAATCCGCCCATGGACGTGCCGGTGCAGGCGAACGGTTCGGGCGCGAGCCCGCGCGCGGCCAGCCAGCCCGGGGCCTCGTCCAGCAGCATGGTCATCGGATCGTCACCGGAGAAGTGCTGATGCCAGTAGTTGTCGCCACCGTCGATGGCCATGAAACCGAAGGCGGGCACCAGCCGGGCGGCGACCGCGGCCGCGAGCACCCCGCCGATTCCGCCGATGGCGGCGCTGCGCGCGGTCCCGTGCAATCCGTGCAGCAGCAGGGACATCGGCAGGTCCTGGGTCGGCACGCCCGGCGGCAGGATGGTGATCACGTCCACCTCCCGGCCGCGGGCCGCGGAGTAGACGCGGTCGGTGCGGACGATCGGTTCGATGCCGAGTACCGCGCGCGAGCCGTCGCCCACGGCACGTTGCAGGCTGTCGCCGTCGGGCGCGGCATTGACGGCCGCGCTCACGGCTGCTCCGGCGGCCGCCAGGCCCAGCAGACCCGTGGTCGCCAAGAGCGACCGTCGGCTGAGACTCCGCGCGGCAGCCCGGTAGCCCTGACCCATCTATCCTCCATCAGCACATCAACAGCTATCCGCCGGTTCGCAAGCTCGCAGCATGCGCCCCGGCGGATCGCCTGCGACCCTACCGATCGAAGGCAACACGCGGTGAACAAAGGGCTACATCTGCGAGGACTCTTATCCGACAAAGCAATGATGGACCTGGATATATGAGGTAACCGTGAGGATTCGGATCCGGGTGAATCAAATGGAGGCGCGGATCACAAGCGCGCGAGCCGACCCGCGGAGTCGGGAATCAGCACTGGAAAGCCTCGGGCAACCTTTCAGCGCGCGTACGTGAGCGCGGTCCCGGTGGCACGGTCGTGCATTCCGCGCCCGTCCCCGTCGGTGAAGAGCGCGGGCACCACGAACACCAGGATGGCCTGCCGGGCCAGCGCCCGAATGAAACCGACCGGCCCGTCGATATCGATTCGGCTCACCCGCAAGCGCAGGAAGTACTGCCCGGGAGTGAACCCGAACAGCGTCACGGTCGCGATCCCGAGCACGAACCACACCCCGAGATTCGGCGTCGCCAGCGAATTGATGATCACCTCGAAATGCGAGGGCGGCTGCTTTCCGGGATTCGCCGCGACGAACTTGGCGATGAGCGCATTCGCATCGGGCCGCACGATGATCGCGGTCAGCCCCAGCGAGATGAACCAATCCAGGATCAGCGCCGGAATCCGCCGGGTCATCGGGGCCAGCGCTCCCACCCCGCTCTTCGGCAGTCCCAGTTCCTTGCCCTGATACTCACCGGGCGAGTTGTCCCCGGAATCAGCGTTCGGTCCGGACAACCACGAGCCGGTGATGCGTGCCATGCCCCCACCTTATTCGCCGTCCGGCCCGCACCCCGCGCACCCCTACTACACGGTCCCGTAAAAGGTGCGCACCGACCGAATCGGTGCGAAGCTTGCCTCGCATGCCGACAGGCCGCAGGTCAGCACACCAAGCTCGGACCCCGCCACCGCGGCAAGATCGTCACCGTCGTCGAGGACACCTACCTGCGGATTCTGCATGGCGATGAGGAGATCGCGGTCAAACCCAGACAGAATCAGAAACCGATCACCCGTTTCCACGTCACCAGCGCAGGCACCGGCCCCGACGAGACGTCAAGCATCTCCTGATTACGCGTCAAGCGTCTCACGATGCCAAATCGTCAACGATGTCCTGAGCCCTCACATTGACAGTGTCCAGAGCCGAACCCAGCCGGGATTCGCGTCAGGGATTTGAGCCGCTCCCCGGGAAGCGTCCGGTGATTATCACCCGATCGTGACGAGCAGGCCCATCCTCGCCGATCGGCCTCCCGCAGGATGTCCGCCCAATCCTCGAGCAGGGTCACGCATTCGCCGAATTCGTGGAGGTCGCTGTCGGATTCGATGATTTGTGGGGTGAACGCGGATCGGAGCTCCTCCAGCCGCAGCGCGCAGTCTTGCCAGCGGTGTACGGGCTCGGTGACGCGACCGAAGCTTCCTCCTCGGAGACGTCAGCGCCGTAGCGGGAGGACCAACTCATCGCGTCGCGCTAGGGGTGCGTTTCGAGCAACTCCACGAATGGCGCGGCGGAAAGAATTTCGAAGGTGAGGTATACATTGGCGGCAGGTTCGCCACCGCAGGACGATTCAGTTCCCGCCGCGACTGTTCGCACCATCCAGCCTGCCTGAGGCCGGGCCCTGGCTCGGTCGGCCGCCAGCGACATCGATGCGGGCTGTTTCGAAGAGACGTGCCGCTACATGTCAGGTGATCCGCACGTATGTACTGCTCGTCGCGTTGATCGTGGCCTGTGAGGATCCCGCGAACATGTTTCCGTCACTGATCTCAACCGTGAACCGGTCACCCACTGCGACCGCGACCGCAGCGCTGACGATCGCGGGATTAGCCGTCGTGCCAGTACCGATGACCGTGCCATTCTGCTTGAGACGCACGGCAATCGAACTCCCGAATGTGCCTGCGGTCCACGCAATGCTGGCAGCGACCGTAGCTGAGGCCTTACTCCCCTGATTCACCAGAGCGCTGTTGGTATCTACCGTCGATCCGGGATAAGTCGCCGTGTCCGCAACCCAGTTGGTCACTTGCACCCAGCTGTTCTGAGTATTGGGTCCTGTCCCGGCCCCGCTCTTGTTCATGCCGGAAGCCCTGAATCCGAGCGTCACAGTAGCCGATAAGGTTCCGACACTTGATGATTGAGCCACTACCGGCACCCCTGGGTAGGTGATGATGCCGGCTACGGTGACGGTTGAATAGAACGCCGCCGCTGCCCCGGAACTGGGCACGATCTCGGCCGACAGTTCACCTCCGCCGACGGAAACCGCATTCGTTGTCGCGGCGCGACCCTCGCCTCCGAACGCTGCCGAAACGATCACCTTCGCCGAGGGACCAGCCACAACTCGCGCAGTCGCCGACCCGCTGCCACCGAATCCAGCGGTGTTGGGCTGCCGCGAAGCCACCGCGACCCCCAAGAGACCGACCGCGGTGCCCGTCCCCAATACAGTGGACGAAGGAACGACTGACGCGAGCAGCGCCCCACTGCCGGCGACACCCGCGAGCACGAACGGCGGGATGACCGGGATGCTCGCACCCGGGATGACATTCATCGGCACCGACGGCATCCTCATCCGACTGCTCGGGACTGCCGGAATCATTGGTGCCATAAATTGCGGAGCGGGCATCGCCGCGATGATCATCTTGCAGGGCGCATTCACAGCGTCGTCCTCCAAACTAGTTGTTATCGAATATATGTTGAGGCGATCGCGCTCCAATACGACGCCGAGCTGTAAGTTCCGAGGCAACACACCGACATTCGAGGGAGAGTCCCAGTCGTCGATCCTACAAAGAAGCTGGGGTGGGAAGGTGCCGCCATGAGTGGGTTTTCGGAAGACCTTTGGGGATAACATGTTCCGGCAAAGGGTCGACCTCCGGTGCCGCTTCGCGAAGAGCTTCGTCCGTCTCAACAAGCAGTTCGTAATCCTGGTGGCTGAAGAGCTCCACTGCTCCCGGGAAATCACCTGTGAGGAGTTGAATCGCCGTACGACGGAGGCATGCATCTTCCCATCGATCTGCTCGTGAGTGCAACGCCGCTTCAAAAGAGTCATCGATATAGCGATGAAGGCTCCGCCTATTAGCATAGAAATACTAAAACGCGCGCTCGATTGGTAGGCAAAACGCAGGCTCGCTAGCCTGATTCTCCTAGCTCAGCCGCCGCCGTTGACAATGCCCGCGCATGAGCATAGTCAGGAAAGCGTTCCACCAAAGCGGCATCGAATGATGAAGCCCGTTCGAACGAATCCCGGATATTGAACTTCTCAAGCCTCAGGTACCATCGCATGAGCGTCTCCGCATCCGCCATTCGGCCGTTTGCGACGCACAGAGCCACGACTCTCCGGAACCGTTGCGGATTGATATTATTCACTGTATTCCGGTTAGGAGTCTTGGCAATATTGATCAATTTACCGATCGAATCGCGCCCGGTTAACCACTCGGACGCTGGTTTGAAACGATGCGCACAAACCACTCGACCACACCGCCCACCCCTTCTTGATCCGACACATGCCGCGCCAATATGGACGAACGCGGATCAGAAAGCCTAGGAAACTCCTCCAAATCGACAAAACCGAAGCGAAGGGACTCCTCGGACTCGTTGCGAAGCCAGGCTGCCGGCGGCATCGAAACGAGCACTTCGTTAGCCGCCTCGGACTGGATCGCCACATACCCCGCCACACCGATACCGCCGTACCGATGCTTCTCGAACCCCAACGCGACCGCCGCAGTCGCGCCCTGCAGCCCTCCTTTGGAATCAGTAAACCACACGCCCCAATCGGGATTTAGTGGATCTGACGCTACGAAACCGTTGGCCGCCAAGGCTTCAGTCAGTCCCACCTCGACAAGCTCGACCAACTTGACGTTCTCACTTGCACTCACTTACATCCACCTCTTCGGAGCAGCAATTTTGCCCATCTGTCCAACAAGAACTACCCACAACAGCGCCGAATCCCAATTCCAATCCGCTCCGATGAGCCCGATAACCTCGTCCACTAGTGCGCGTTCGATTACCTCGCCATCAATATCTTCGTACGCCAACGACTCCCAAGACACACGGATTCCGTCAGAGCTGAGCTCGCAATTAGTCAGATCAATCATCTCCTGCACTAATTCAGGCGGATAATATTCACTGAATAGAACTAGATCGATAGCGGAATACGCTCTAATGCCCGCCGCATAGGCCAAATCCTGCACATATCCCGATTTCACAGCTCGAACATATGAGTTGATTTTCCGCCGAAAGTCTTCGCTAAGCAGAACCAGGTCGTCGTCGCGATATGACCGCTCTTCCACCATCACCAAGACCAGCCGACCATCGGGTGCGACAGCAACCTGGTCGATGCGATCATGTTCGGATACCGTCACTTTGAACCCTCTACTGTATCGTGACGCAAATCCTGCTCTAGTGGCCCTGGATTCGCTACCGACAGCCGGTGCAGCGGTGTTCACGATCTGGACGCGAGCGCATGACTTCCATCATTTGTTTATATCGACATTACGAGCAACGGCGGGCTCTCAGTCCACGATCCCTGAACTCGAATTCCCCAACTGATTCGTTTCGCCCCGAACTTGAGCATATCCGGGGAATCGATCTACCAATGCCGCATCGAAGGCCGTAGCACGGGCCAAAGAATCTCGCGGATTGAACGATTCCCGGTTCAAATACCACTCCATTAGCGCGGAAGCATCTTCGAAACGATCGTGGATCAAGCACAACATAACAGTGCTACGCAGAAGACCCGGCTTTACATTCTCGCCCAGTACTCCTCGATGTACAGTTCGCGCAATGCTTACAAGCTTATCGACCGAATCGCGATTATAGAACCATTTTGATAATGGACCGGAAACAATCTTCATAAACTTCCCAACCCCTGAACCGACGCCTTCAGCATCGGGAATTGGAAATACCAATGCGATGTTTTCAGGTCTTACAAGTGACCCAAATGCAACCATGTCAACATAGCTAATGAATGACTTATCGTCAACATTATCTTCCAGCTGAGCCTCTCCAGGAATATATCGACCGAGTTCGCCAACTAGATTCGAGACAATGCTCGCATTTCCTTTTATTCGAACTCCACCGCCACGCGATTCGGCGAGAGATGCAGATACACAGAAGGTCAATGCGGGCACCTCACTGAGTGTTCTAACGAACTGTAGCATGTATGGCATTTCGGTCGACTCTTGTCGCCGAAACCCAAGCAGCTTCATCTCCTCGGTAATCGATTTTACGATGAGATCCATCAACCGCACAATCTTATTCTCCCGCATTTGAGGATCCTTCCTACGATTCCAGATAGACAAAAATTCAGCCTACGGACTGAAAGGTCAAGGCCATCCTACGAGGTCGTCCACGAGGCGCTGCTGGATCATATGAAGCTAGCTCCGTAGGTCCAGACATGAGGCACCTCGGCGTTCACTCCACTGCTCGCACTGGTATCGGACTGCCGGATGTTGAACGTTATGGATTGATCTCGTCCAGCCGTTGAAACATCTGCACGACTAATCTCATAGATCGGAACGACCGTTGCCGGAATTGACGATCCATGACCAATCGAGCTACTCACCCATGAGTGGGTCAGTTGGTTCAACAACTCCCAGCTGATGCACCGGCTCGGTCGCCGACCACCGATCGAGTACGAAGCCGACTACTATTCGACCTGCTCCGAGCAACCGGCTGGAGACAGATAACCGGGTGTGCACGAAGGCGGCACGAAAGCCGGGGCGATTCAGGCCAAGAGAATTATCCGAAGTGGAGAGGTCCACCATCGAACGTCGTCCTTGACGGCTCCTTCGGTGCCACCCATTGAGAGGTTCGAGTCCGCGCCTTCGTTCAAGACTATCGCCATGACAAGGCGGGGATCGATACCGGCGGCCTCGCCGTAGACGACAGAGAGGTTTGCCCAGTTTCGGACCGTCGGGTCGATTTCGTCCTGACGGTTTCCGACCTTTTTCCAATCGAAACGTGGTGTGGGACTGTTCCAGGTAGCGGAATAGTCAGTCATACTGCAGCCTTTCCAAATCGCCGATGGCGCATTCCCGAAGCTGCAGATGCCAGGTCTTCCGCCAATCAGCCCTTACCGCAGGTGACTTGAAGCAGGAAGACGCCGATAGATCCGTCCCGCATTCCTGCAAGCTGGGAGCTTGTCAAACGATCTTCGTAGTATGGATTTTCGATTTCTTTGTCTATGGAGACATGGCACCCATTAGTGGCGTCGCCGTATGCGACCCACTTTGCGACCAACGGCTTCTCGCCGAGCAATAATGACGGTGAGGCCGGACCATCAGGCGTGGTTGGCGCGGGTCCAAGCGTCAGACCTGGTGCGGAGACAACCCCGCGGATCTCATCTGTCGGCGGTCCGACGAAGAGCGCCTCCGCCCACGGGCCGGCTCCACTACTGCCGTTTTGCTGTGCCACTTTGACAAAACCGGCTACGGTCACCTGATTCAGATAGCTCTTTGCATCGTTGCGCGGTACGACCCACGCAATGATGACCGCAGCCGTTGCCACGACTACGATTGCCCAAGCCATGACCTTGATGGCTCTTCGGCTTGGCATACGCCGCCAGCTCAATCTCTACTCCTCATACCCCTTGCCCACCTGATATGGGTCAACCTTGGCCGACTGATATGGGTCAACCTTGGCCGAGCAGAGCGTGAATGTCGTGCCAGCGCTGCAAAGTTGTTGTCTCTCGGGTCAATTGCTGGCGTTTGGGTCCGGCCTCGGCCCAGCAGGCGCTGTGGGCGACGACCGCCTTTTCAACCACCCGGCCCAGGCTGTTCCACAGATGCCAGCGATCGGATGCCTGCATCACGCCGGGCAAGGCGCGGCGGGCGCCTTCGGCATAGGCGGTGGAGCCGTCGCGGACGATGATCTCGACACCGGGCTGCTCGCAGAGCCAGGCGCGTAGGGAATCGGACTTGCGGTCGGGTAGCACGTCGATGCGTCGATCAGTGGCGGCGTCGATCAGGACGCTGGCGTAGTGCTGGCCGCGGCGCAAGGTGAAGTCGTCGACGCCCAACGCTTTCGGCGTCGACCATCGCGGCAGCGGGATCCGCATCAGAATCCGGATCGCGGTGTGACGCGACAATCGAACCGGCAGCGCCGTGAGCAGTCGGATGCTGGCGCGGCCGGCCAGCTCCCGCACCACCGACCGGACCGCAACGGTCAGGCGCGCGGTTCGACGCTGATAGCGCTCCAAAACACCGGGCACCGCTCGCGGAAAGTGTTGCGGCAGCCCAGTGTGGGCACACCGGCCGACGCGCTAGCACTTGCACCACCACAGCCCGACCATCCAACGGCACATCGGCCACGATCCGCTGGGTGATACCCGTGCACCCGCCCGGACCGAACCCCACAACCGGGACAAGCCGCCGAACCACCCGGCGCCCGCGCCCGCACCCGAATCTGGGCGCCCTCATCGACGACATCCACCACCACCAGCGGATCCAACCCCGAAAACACCACGGCAGCAGACACATTCACCTCACTCACCGCAACATCGTGCCGTCAGAGCCACTCCGCCACCACCGGAAGTGAGCCAGAGCCGTTATCCTGGACAGTCCTAGGTTCTGTGTCGAAGTCGGTGAGGGTGGGCCGTAGGCCCGCCCTCACCCGTGCCGGAGCCATTGGTTGATCGCGGCGATGTGGATGGTGGCCTGGAAGCGGACGGCGAGTTTGTCGTACCTGGTGGCCACGGCACGGTGTTGTTTGAGCTGGTTGATACCGCGTTCAACCACGTTCCGGTCGCGGTAGAGGACCGGGTCGAACGCCGACAGTCGACCACCGGCACGGCCGCGATTGCGCCGGTGCGCGACCTGGTCGGCCGGGACTGGAATTGTCGCCTTGATCCCGCGCCGACGTAGCCAGTCCCGGTTGCCACGACTGGAATACCCCTTGTCCGCCAACACTCGATCCGGTCGTACCCGTGCTCGTCCACCGGTGAGCTTGTTGACCTCGATCTCGTCGAGCACGGTGGTGAACTGAGGGCTGTCACCGGCCTGGCCAGCGGTGATCAGCATGGCCAGCACCCGGCAGTCCTGCTCGCAGGCCAGATGCAGCTTCGTGGTCCAACCACCCCGCGAGCGGGCCAAACCATGATCAGCGGGTTCGGGCCGACCCTCACCCCCCGGCGGTTCGGCCTGAGAACCACCATCGCGGCGAGCACCGGCAGCGTGGGGATGAGCCCGCATGACCGTCGAGTCCACACTCACCTGCCACCCGAGGCGACCGGCCGCATCGGCGAAAGCCTGCAACAACTTCCAGATCACCAACCACACTCCACCGCGCTGCCAGCGCCGGAACAACCCGTACATCGCTGACCAGGATCGGTACTGCTGCGGCACATCCCGCCACGGGCAGCCAACCCGGGTCCGCCACCGGATTCCATCAATGAGCTGCCGTTTCGTCCATAAGGACGGACGCCCTGCCTTCTTGCCGCGAGGCAGCAACGGCTCCAACCGCGCCCACTGGGCATCGGTCAGATCCGCCCGCCCCGCCACCGCTACGCTGGTCACGAGGTCTCCGGTCGATCTCCGGTTTTTCTTGGTCGTTAAACCAACTACCGGAGACCTCACCCATCTACCAACGCAGACAACCGCTTTCGTGAACAGCTGAAAGTTCACACCGCAGCGCCGAGGCCAACCCTCACTTCACTTCGACACAGAACCTAGATCTCGAGGTATTCGACGATCGCGTTGGCCAGCTCGACGCGAGTGTTCCAGCGTCGCCGGTCCAGCAGCTCGACCTACATCCGGGACCAGAACGATTCCATCATCGCATTGTCATAGCAGTCGCCGACACTGCCCATCGACCGAACGAGCCCAGAGTCCTTGGCGCGCTTGGTGAATGCCCACGAGCCGAACTGCGTGCCCTGGTCGGAATGAATGATCGTTCCGATCCCGGGACAACGGGTGCCGATGGCCATCGCGAGCGCATTGGGTCACCAGCGCGGCGTGCGGGGTGGAGTCGATCGACCAACCGACCACCCGACGGGAATAGCCATCGAGCACCACCGCGTAGTAGACCTTGCCTTCCCTCGTGTGATGTTCCGTAATATCGTTGAGCCACTTGCGATTTGGTGCATCTGAGGTGAAGTCCCGGTTGACGTGGTCTGTGGCGATCTGGTCGGGTTTGGCGTGTTTCCATGCCGGCCGGCCGATCGCGCCGGCGATCCCAGCCCGCCGCATCAGCAGCTCGACCGCCCCGTGCCCGACGACGATGCCGCGGCCCAGCCACAGTTCGGCGTGTACTCGCCGACTGCCGTAGGCGCCGCGGGAACGATTATGAACCTCGGCGATCAGCGCGGTCAGCCAGGCATGACGAACCTGCCGCTGCGACGGCGGGCGTGAACGCCAGTCGTAGAAACCGGATTCCGAGACCCCGAGCACCCGGCAGGTGATCCGGATCGACAACCCTTCCTCAGCCATCGCCGCGATCGCGGCGTACTTGGCTTTTGAGCGCACCGCCCCCTCCACAACTCCGTCGCCCGCCGATGCACCGCCAGCTCCGCTTCCAGTTGCGCGATGCGTTGTTTCGCCGCCATCAGTTCGGCCTTCTCCGCGCTGGTCAGACCTGCTTCCAGGCCGCGGTCGATGCAGTCCTGGCGGCGCCAGGTGTAGATCGTCTGGTCGCTGAGGTCCAAATCCCGTGCAACGTCGGCGATCTCGCGGGCGGCCCCGACCAGATCGAGGACCTTACGCCGGAACTCCGGTGGATACCCACGCCGTCCCATGCCACTGCTCCTCATCAGGGTGACACAAGAACCCAATATCCCGACTCCGAAAAACCCGGGATAGACCAGCGAATTATCTGGTTCCGGCTGGAACTCGTTGATGGTGACCGGCTTCGAACTCGTCCGGCGATCGCCAGCCGAGCTTCTTCTAGATGCGTTGGCTGTTGTACCAGCCATCGATGTAAGCGAACAGCGCGTTCTCGCCCAGGTCGCGGCTGCGCCAGGTCGTGCGATAGACCAGCTCGGTTTTCGGCGTCGAGAAGAAGTTCTCCATCAGCGCGTTGTCATAGCTGCCCCCGACCGAGCCCATCGATTGAGCAATGTCGTTGTCGGCCAACCGATTAGCGAACTTGATCGCCGCATAGGTCGACCCCTGTCGCTAAGGTGGATCAGCTCACCATCGCGCACGTCACGGCTCCACGCCGCGTACTCCGTGAAGTGCTTCTGGATCAAGGCGTCACGGTCGTCGGTGCTCATAAACGGACCGCGGACCCAGGCGCCTACCATCGATACAAATGCTTTGTGCTCAGGATCACCCTCGCTATGGACGCCGACCCGGAGGCCGACATCCTCAGTTGATACCAAAGTATCGGTATGCGCTCAGGTGCGCTCATGCCGATCTCCAGTCTGGTTTGCTGAAGGAATGCCGGGCCTGAAAACCCATCGGCATGTCGAGAAATGGCGTGCCGCCTGGTGTTTCGTGTTCGAGTGGCGGAGTAGTCAGATTCGTAGTCAGATTGGCGGTAAGGTCCGACAACCCTCGGTAAGACCGTCGGCCTGCTCGGGTAATCTGACCTGGAACACGGGTAGCTACCGGTAACCGTCGGTAACACCTATCGTGTAACACTGGCGAAACACAGCCTTGATTGCGGGGAAACACCGCGTCCATACCGTCTGGTCGCGACGAACCCATGCAGTTGAACTGGCTGGGAACCGATCCGTAAGGAGTACTAAGTGGCGTTCAGCACGGCCGACGAGGTCATCAAGTTCCTCAAGGAGGAGGAGGTCGAATACGTCGACGTACGGTTCACCGACCTCCCCGGTGTGCAGCAGCACTTCTCGATCCCGGCGAAGGCTTTCACGGCCGACCTGGCCGAGGAAGGCCTCGCGTTCGACGGTTCGTCCGTGCGCGGCTTCCAGTCGATCGACGAGTCGGACATGCTGCTGCTGCCCGATTTCAGCACCGCTCGGCTGGACCCGTTCCGGGCCGCGAAGACGCTGAACCTCAACTTCTTCGTGCATGACCCGTTCACCCGCGAGGCGTACTCCCGCGACCCGCGCAATATCGCGCGCAAGGCCGAAGAGTACTTGCGTTCGACCGGTATCGCCGACACCTGCTACTTCGGTGCCGAGGCCGAGTTCTACATCTTCGACTCGATTCGCTACGACTCGGCGATGAACGGCGCCTTCTACGAGATCGACTCGATCTCGGGCTCCTGGAACACCGGCGCCGAGTACAACTCCGACGGCACCCCGAACCGTGGCTACAAGGTTCGCAACAAGGGTGGTTACTTCCCGGTCGCGCCGTACGACCACTACGTGGATCTGCGCGACAAGATCTCCACCAACCTGCAGAACGCGGGCTTCGAGCTCGAGCGCGGCCACCACGAGGTCGGCACCGCCGGTCAGGCCGAGATCAACTACCGCTTCAACACGCTGCTGGGCGCCGCTGACGACCTGCAGCTGTTCAAGTACATCGTGAAGAACACCGCGTGGCAGGAAGGCAAGACTGTCACCTTCATGCCGAAGCCCCTCTTCGGCGACAACGGCTCGGGCATGCACGCCCACCAGTCGCTGTGGAAGGACGGCAAGCCGCTGTTCCACGACGAGGCCGGTTACGCGGGCCTGTCGGATCTGGCGCGTCACTACATCGGCGGCATCCTGCACCACGCCCCGTCGCTGCTGGCGTTCACCAACCCGACCGTCAACTCGTACCACCGTTTGGTGCCGGGCTACGAGGCCCCCATCAACCTGGTGTACTCGCAGCGCAACCGCTCGGCTGCCGTGCGTATCCCGGTGACGGGCTCCAACCCCAAGGCCAAGCGCATCGAGTTCCGTGCGCCCGACTCCTCGGGTAACCCGTACCTGGCGTTCGCCGCCATGCTGATGGCCGGCATCGACGGCATCAAGCGCAAGATCGAGCCGCTCGCCCCGGTCGACAAGGACCTCTACGAGCTGCCGCCCGAGGAGGCCAAGAACATCCCGCAGGCCCCCACCTCGCTGGCGTCGGTCATCGACAAGCTCGAGGAAGACCACGACTACCTCACCGAGGGTGGCGTGTTCACCGAGGACCTGATCGAGACCTGGATCGATATCAAGCGCACCCAGGAGATCGCCCCGGTCAATCTGCGGCCGCACCCGTACGAGTTCGAGCTGTACTTCGACGTCTAAATCGTCTGAGTCGCACGCGTTCTCGTGGAGCCCCATCCGCCTCGGCGGATGGGGCTCCACCCGTTTCGGGGCCGGGAGATCGCGGCGGTAAATTGCCGGCATGAACGGCGACTACGAGGTGATCGCGGGGGAAGTGCGGGCACTGCACGGGGATCTGGCGCAGTGGCTGGGAACCACGGGGGCCGCGGCGGCCGGGGCGCGGTTCATCGGGCAGCAGCATGCCGAGTTCTCGATGGTCTCGTTAGACGGGGTGATTCTGGAGCGGGCGGTGCTGGCGGAGGGGTTACGGCGGGCCGGGAATTCCGCGCCGGGGCTGGTGATCGATGTGGTCGATATCGAGGTGCTGCATAGGTCGCCGGAGTGTGCGGTGGTGCGGTTCAAGGAGATTCATCGGGCGGGCGGTGCGGAACGGTCGCGGCTCACCACGGCGCTGTTGGTGGCCGATCCGGCGGCGCGCAATGGATTGCGGTGGCGTAGCGTGCACGAGACCGCTGCCAAGTGATATGTGACTGATCGAAATATGCTGGGGTAGAATAGGTTCGGGAATTCCGAGGCGTTATCAATTCGAATGGGATTGAGCCAGAGGCCGTCTCGGTGAGCGGGGCGTGAATCTCGTTGGGCGGGTGGGGTTCACCGAATCACCGGGGTGCTGGTAAGTCGGCTTTAGCGTCGCTCGGATGAATTTATTGAATGTTTCGCGAGTTCGACGTTCGCTGTTGTCCGCCGTTGTCGTGCCGGTTGCGGCGCTGGCGCTGACCGCCGGGATCGGGGCGGTGGCCGAGGCCGCGCCCGCGGCGGCCGGACCTACCAAGATCGATTTGCAGGGCGCCGTCAATGTCCGGGACCTGGGCGGGTACGGGACCTACGACGGGGCGAAGGTCAAGAGCGGGAAGGTTATTCGGGCCGATGCGCTCGGGAAGCTGACCGATGCCGATGTGCACAAGCTCGCCGGATTGAAGTTGCAGACCGTGGTGGATCTGCGGACCACTGCCGAGGTGCAGGGGCTGGGGGCCGATAAGCTGCCCGCAGGGGTACCCCTGGTGGCCAGGCCGATCGACGACACCGGCATGTTCGTGAAGATGTCCCAGGCGATTCAGTCTCGCGATCCGCAGCAACAGCAGGCGCTGCTGGGAGACGGCAAGGCCGAGCAGATCATGGGCGATGTGTATCGGAGCTTCTTCAGCGCCGACTCCCTGTCGAAATTCGGGCAGACGGTGCGAGATCTGGCCAATACCGGGAACGCCACCCTGTACCACTGCACGGCGGGCAAGGACCGTACCGGCTGGCTGTCCTATGTGACCCTGCGCGCGGTCGGCGTCCCGGAATCGGTGGCGCGGCAGGACTATCTGCTCTCCAACCAGTACCGGGCGGCGGCGGATGCGGCCACCCGGGCACAGCTGAAGCAGGCGGGCCTTATGCAGAATCCGGATCTGCTGATCCCGCTGCAGGAGGTCCGGGACGACTACCTCGATATCGCGGTCGATCAGGTGAACAGCCAGTTCGGTGACTTCGGGAAATTCCTCACCCAGGGTCTGGGACTCGATGCCGGAACCATGCTGAAGCTGCGCGAGAACCTCGTCGGCTGAGCACCCGCGGGTGCTGCCGGTGGCTCCGCACGCGGGGTGCGGAGCCACCGGGTCGCGACGGGTCAGGCGCGGGCGGCGTCCAGGGCGGCCAGGTAGCCGAAGACGTGTTCGACGCCCGCCGACTCGACGACGACCCCGGTGACCCGGCCGTCCGTCTCGAGCAGTTCGACGAGGGAAGTGTTCAGTCGCAGTGGGACATTCGCATCGCGCAGTCCGATGCGGAACATAGCGCTCAGCGCCTGCCCCCGGGCCAGCAGATGCCGGCGCAGCAGTTGACCCTTCGCCCAGCGCGCGCCGATTCGGAGCACCCGGAACGGGGCGCGTGGATTGCGCAGACCGAGGTGGAATTGGCGGAAGTCGGCCTGGGTGGCGACGAAGTTCTTCGGGGCGAGCGTGTAGTCGGGTTCCAGGGTGGCCAGCTCCGCGCCGAGCCGTTGTGCGTCGAACGGTTTCGGCTCGACCGAGCGGCCGTGCGCCCGCCCGCCCGGGGCCTCCGGGTAATAGTCGGAATAGCCGGGCACCCAGCGCAATTCGAGCGGTGCGTGCGCCATCATGAAGTCGAGCGCCTCCGCGCCGCGATCGATATAGGTGTCGATGCGCTCGGCGTCACCGTATTCGCCGGTAATGGACTTCAGATAGGTGCGGGCGGATTCGATATCGTCGGCGGGCGCCTGCCCGCGCAACACGGAGTTGCCGGGAATCCATACCCCGCCACCCGAGCGGGCGGTGGATCCGCCCCAGTGCGAAGCCTTCTCGACAATCAGCACGGAGAGCCCGTGGTGCGCCGCGGTGAGTGCGGCGGCCATACCCGCCGCACCCGAGCCGACGACCACCAGATCGAATATCTCACTGTTTTCGGACATGCGGGAACCCCCAAGGTTCGGATGGTGAATAAGCCTGTCGGCGTGTGGTTTTCGGGTGCGGTGGAATCAGGGCGCGGTATGCCAGCGCTCGCCGATGACGGCGTTCAACGCGCCTTCGACGCAGACCGGTAGCGACGCCCCCGGATGATCGGCGCTGCGCAGCCATTGCAGGTAGCCGAATTCGGCGGCGGCGAGCATGAGGTGGACCAGCAGGCCGGGATGGGAATCGGTGTGCGGATCGAGTGCCATCCGCTCCCCCACCAGCTCGACCAGCCGGGTGCGATGTTCGGGGGTGATGAGCGCGACGCGGTCCAGCCGATGCGGGGCGGTGCGGAATGCCGCCCGCCACTGCTCCAGTTCGGCGGCGGCCAAGGTGGTGGATCGGGTCAGAATCGACTGTGCCAGTGCGATATCCGCCGATTCGCCGGCGGGCCGCTCCTCCAGCAAAGTGGTGATGCCCGCACCGCCCTCGCGGACCGGATCCAGCAGCAGGTCTTCCTTACTGCGCACGTGCCGGAAGTACGTACTCGGCGAAATACCCGCCGCGGCGGCGATCTGTTCGGTGGTGACCTCGTCGAATCCCTTGTGCGCGAACAGTTCGAAGGCCGCGCGCTGGATATCGGCGCGGATCTGACGGCGTTGCCGTTCACGTAGTGACATCGGCGGTCCTCCCACTCGTGCGCGGCCGCAGGACCTGTCACCGCGAATCACCGTGCGATGACAGTATTTGGTTATGTGACAGAAACTGTCAAGAAGAGACCAACATTCAGGATGGGGGCTACTGTTCGGCGGCTATGGCGGCCAGCTCCCGGACACGGGGGTTGCCGGTGTCGGTGAGGGCGGAGACGCCGTGGCGGATCGGGCGGCCCGAGGGGTCTCCGGGGGTCAGAAGGTGCAAGCCGGTTGGAGCGGGGCGAGGCGCGGGAGTTCAGCCCAGGCCGCGGCGGGCTATCGGACCCAGGGCGCTGAGGTCGAGATCGCCGGAGGCTTCGGTCCAGCCGGTGGCGCGGAGTTCGGCGGGGCTGGCTATGCCCAGGGCGTCGTGCAGGCCGATGACCACCGAGCGGGCCAGATCGACCAGGCGGCTGGGCGGGATGGGCCAGAGCAGGGTATGCCGCCAGTTCTCAATTTCCCGCTGCATGACGGGGGCGGTCCAGCCGAGTTCGCGTAGTCGCTGGGCGGCGGACTCCGGAATGGGTTCGGCGAGATAATAATTGCCGGTGAGCTCGGCCGATAGTCGGATGTCGAACTGCTGGAACTGAACGTATCGGTTTCCGGTGGAGGTAATGATGAGGGTGGCGCGCGAGGGTAATTCGGTGAGTGTTCGCGCCAGCGCTCTCGCGAACGCGTCCCAGTCGGTCATTACCTTTTGTTCGTACTGCCCCCGGGTGCCCATCCTGGCCGATCATACGCCGTCATATCGTCTGGGTCACCGAATAATGATGGCGCACTTGTGATCCAAACCAGGAATGCCTCCTGATCATCGCGGCGGCCGATTTTCGGCTACCGCCGGTGGTCGACGGCGCCGAGAACCGCGAGCGGACAGCACGCGAGTGCGTGCGCGGTGCGTTCTTCGACCGTAAAGCTGTGTCGCGCAAGGAATTCCCGAAGAATGCGTACCGCGCCCATCTCACTCCCATTCTCGAACCCGTTGCACCTGAGAGAACATTCTGCCAATCGCAAGGCCAGGTGGCCGTTAATCTCTCGTGAAGAAACCGCACGCGGGCGATCAATCGGCGTGCGGACGGTTCAGGCCGGTGCGCGCAGGTCGAGTTCGCCGAGCAGTTCGGGATCGGCGAGGAGTTCGATGCCGATAATCCGTCCGCCCGCGACGGTGAAATCGAAGACGACGCGTGGATTCCCGCCCACCGACCAGATCGCGCCGGCGCGGCCGTCCACGCGCGCCGGCCGCGCGCCTTGCGCACGGCCGCAGAACATCTCGGCGACGGCATCCATCCCGCGCAGTTCCGCCGCCGAACCGAAGGCGATGGCGGCCGGGTCCGAGCGCAGCACCACATCCGGATCCAGCAGGGCGAGCAGGGCGGCGAAATCGCCTTCGCGGGAGGCGGACAGGAAGGCCTCCACCACCCGCTGCTGCCGTTCCCGATCACCGGTCACCTCTTCGACGCCGCGCACCCGGCGGCGGGCCCGACTGGCCAATTGCCGTGCGGCGGCGGGTGTTTTACCGAGTACGGCCCCGACATCCTCGAACGGGACGGCGAACATATCGTGCAGGACGAAGGCCAGGCGTTCGGTGGGTGCCAGCGTATCGAGCACGATGAGCAGGGCCGCGCCGATCGAATCGCCCAGCAGCGCCTGCTGTTCCGGCCCGGATTCCGCTTCCGGGGCGTCGAGTTCGCCGAGCGGATCCTCGCGGCGGGTACTGCGCGATTGCAGCATATTGAGGCAGACCCGCCCGACCACGGTGGTGAGCCAGCCCGCGAGGTTCTCGATCTCCCCGATATCGGTGCGGCTCAACCGCAGCCACGTCTCCTGCACGGCGTCCTCGGCCTCGGCGCTGGAGCCGAGCATGCGCACGGCCAGGGCTTGCAGGCGGCCGCGCTGCTCCTCGAACCGCCGCGCCACCAGATCGAGGTCGCCGTTGGTCATGATCGAAGTCTCCTTCGGATGCGGCGGCCGGTCCATCCGGCGCGCTCGTCCCCATGACCGTTCGGGCGGCGCAAATGTGACAGGCCGGGCCAGCCCTCATCGAGGCCGGCGCTACCGCCCGGGACGAGATCCGCGATGTCGGCAACGGCCGCCGGATCGCCACCGTCGTCACCGCGGACGGCACCGCGATCGGCGTCCCGCAGAACCCCTGAGACCTCCAGAACCCCGGAGACGCGGTGCGCCGAGCGCGCACATGCCGAACCGGGGGTGTGACGGTTGCCACCCGGCCGACGAGATGAGAAGATTCGAATGCAACTCTCTCATCTTGTCGGGGCCTGGCGCTTCGACGGGACCGTGATCAAAGGAGATCACCATGACCGCCGCCGTCGCGCCGATCGATCATGCGAACCGGGGAGCCCGGCCGGAGCGCCGGCCATTCACGCCGGACACCCGGATCTGGCAGGACACCGGACTCATCACCTTCTCCCTGACCGCCGGATCGGCGTTCCTGCTGCAGACGATGGAGCCGACCATAGCGGCCGTGGTGGATGAGCATTCCACATTTCGTACCGATCCGATGGGCCGCGCGCTCCGGAGTATCGCCTCGGTCATGACCTGGATCTACGGCGGCGATGAGGCGCTCGCCGAGGCGGATCGATTGCGCGCCATGCACGCGAGCCTCAATACCGTCGACGCCCACGGGGTCAAGCATCAGGCGCTCTCCTCCGGACCGTGGGCCTGGGTCCTGCACACCGCGATCTTCGCCTTCGTCGAGGGCAATCGATACTTCTCCTCCGAACCGCTCACCGAGGCCGCCAAGGAGTCGTACTACCGCGAGGTGGTGCAGCTCATGCGCAATTTCTCGGTGGCGCCCAAGGAGATTCCGGCCAGCTTCGCCGAATGGGAGCCGTGGTTCCGGGATCAGGTCGAAAACCATTTGCAGGCCACCGGCGTGGCGCACGACTACCTGCGGGTGATCCGTAATATCGCACCGCCCAAGCAGATTCCCGCGCCACTGCATCCGGTCTGGCGCGCCGCGACCACGCCCATCGGACGCATGCAGTACTTCTTCACGGTCGGCACCACCCCCGAGGTCATTCGCGAAAAGCTCGGTCTCACCTGGACTTCGAGCGATGAGCGCAGACTGCGCGCCCTGGGCTGGGTCATCGGCCGCACCGTTCCGGTACTGCCCGAACGGATTCGCTACTTCCCCATCGCCTACGAGGCGCGCCGCCTGGAGCGCGATCGTGCCCGGCTGCGCCGGATTCTGGATCTGCGCCCGATGTGATCAGCGCAGTTCGGCGATATCGCGCAGGCACACCCGATCATGCTGAGCCGCCGCGAAGGTGCGGCCGTCGGGGGCGAAGACCACGGGCGGCACCGCATCCGCGCCGAGCTGCGCCCGCGCCTCGACATCCCACAGTCGCAGCGCCGTGGCAGTGGTGACGATCAGCAGCGCGCCGTCGGCGCTGAAGGCCACCGAACGCACCGGCCCGGCGTCGGCGGCGAGCGGGAACCGGATGGACTGTCCGGTGTGCCGGCTCCAGAGCACCACCCAATCCTGGTGTGCCACCGCGAATCTGCTGCCGTCGGCGCTGAAGGCCGCCTCGGCGTCGATGCCGACCGGTTCCATCGGGAGCAGGAGTTCGACCCGATACCGGTTGTCGGCGTATACCCAGAGCCGGGCGGCGCGGTCGCTGACGGTGAGCAGGGTCCGGCCGTCGGGGGTGAACAGGACCCGGCGCACCTGTTCGCGCGGATGCTCGAGGGTGTCGCGGGTGGCCCCGAACGGCGATCCGCGCCGGGAGTCGCCGGAGTGATAGTCACGCAGGATCACTTCGTCCCGGCGGGCGGTCGCGACCAGGGTGGCGTCCGGGCTGAAGGCCACCGAACTACAGCCCAGACCGAAGCCGGCATGCATCTCCAGTTTCCCGAAGGCATTGCGCCGGTGGGTATCCCAGAGCAGGACCGATTGGCTGTTCGAGGTGGCGAGTACGGCCGCGTCCGGGCTGAACGCGGGTATGGACGGCACCGCGGTGTACACGTCGTCACACAGTCGCCGACCGGTCTCGGCATGCCACAGTCGCGCGTTGCGGCCGCCGGCCGAGGCCAGCAGACTGCCGTCCGGGCTGAAGGCCACCGCGTGCACCGCGAGATTCTGTGCGAGCGGATCGCCGATCTGCTTGCCGGAGCGGGCATCCCATATCCGCACGGTCTGATCGTCGCCGCCGGTGGCGATGCGCGAACCCCAGGGGTCGAAGGCGAGCGCGCGCACGCGGCCGATGTGCCCGATGAGATCGACCGCGAGGCGTCCGGGTGGCGGCGCGACCGGCGCGGGGGTGAGTTGATCCAATCCGGTGACCGGCCGCTGCGCCGGATCCGATTGCGGCGGAACCACAATCGTGGGCGCGGAACGCACCGGCTCGCGCAGGGCGGCGAACGCGGCCGCCGCCAGCGCACCGCAGGAGCCGTAACGGTCCCCCGGGGCTTTGGCCAGCGCGGTGGCGATGACCTGGTCCAGCCCCTCGGGCATGCCCGGGCACACCTCCGTGATGAGCGGCGGTGGGGAGAACAGATGCGCGTTCACGATCGCGTACACGGTGTGCAGCGGGAACGGCAGCGCACCGCAGAGCAGATGAAACAGGGTGCAGCCCAACGCGTAGACATCGGCGCGATGATCCACCGCACCACCGCCGAACTGTTCGGGCGCGGCGTAGGCGAAGGTGGCCCGCACCGATCCGCTGGTGGTCACGGGTTCCCCGAGTCCCCGCGCGATCCCGAAATCGGTGATCTGCACGTGCGGCTGTCCGGCGTGTTCGCTCACCAGCAGATTCGCGGGCTTCACATCGCGGTGCAGCACACCTTTGTCGTGTGCGTAATCCAGGGCCGCGGCGGCCTGCCGCACTATCTCCACCGCCTGGTACACCGGCAGCGGACCGGTCCGGACCAGTCGTTCGGCATCCGATCCGGCCACGAAGTCCATTGCGATCCAAGGGGTTTCGCCCTCGGTGCCGCAGTCGTGCACGCGCACGATATTCGGATGCTGGAGCGCCGCGGTGAGCCGCGCCTCGCGTTCGAATCGCGCCCGCACCTTGGCGTCGACACCCACGTGGGTGGAGAGCACCTTGACCGCCACATCGGTGCGCAGCCGGGGATGGCGCATTCGGTACACCGCGCCCATTCCGCCCGATCCGGCGAGTTCCAGCACGGTATAACCCGCGAATACCGACCCCGGCTCGAGTGCCACCGGTTTCCCCGCCTTTCCAACCCCCGTACGACTGCCCGGGTTTCGGACGCCTCGAGCACGATTATGGCCGAGGGATCGGATATGCACCGCCCGATCAGGGACCGTACACCCTGTTTCCGGGGGCTGGTCTGCGCTGACGTCAGGCACCAAGGTCACTATGGTGAGCATGCGGATGGTGGTGTGGCGGGCCCTGGTCGGGCTGCTGCTGGTGCTGGGTGTGGTGTCGGCGCCGGGGCGTGCTGTCGCTGATCAGGGGTTTGTCTGGAGGCAGGAGTACATCACCACCGCCGACGGGACCCGCTTGCACGCGGATATCCTGCGGCCCTCCGGTATCGCCGACGATGCGAAGACGCCGGTGATCATGACCGTCAGCCCGTACCGCTCCCATCTGGCGTACCTCACCTCACCGCTCCTGAAGGGCGGGCCGTCGATCGAGAATCTGCCCGTCGCGACGCTGATCGCCGCCGGGTACACCTATGTGATCGTGGATCTGGGCGGCTATGGCGGTTCCAGCGGCTGTCCGGACTTCGGCGGCCCGAATGAACGCTCCGAGGTGAAGACCGCGGTGGAGTGGGCGGCGGGGCAGTCCTGGTCCACCGGCAAGGTCGGGCTCATGGGCATCTCCTATGAGGCGTGGACCGGGCTGATGGGTTTGGCGGAGCAGCCCGCCGGGCTGGCCGCGGTGGCGGCGTTCGAACCGGTGCCGGATCCCGGCGCGTACCTGTACATGCAGGGCATCGCCTGGAAGTTCTCCGGTAAGCCGGTGACCGAAACCGGTGTGCGCCCGGGCGATTTCGCGGGGCTGGAGCATCTGCTCATCGCGTCCACCCCGGCCCGCTGGGACGATTCGCCGGAGTACCAGGCCAATGCGGTCAGCATCGATCCCGCCTGCTATCAGAAGATGGCCGCGCAAACCCAGAACCACGATGCCTCGTCGGCGTTCTGGCAGGACCGGGATCTGGTGGCGAAGCTGCGCGGCAACACCATTCCGCTGTTCCTCGGACAGGGCTTCATCGACTACAACACCAAACCCGATCGCGTCTTCCAGCTGTGGAATGAGCTCGGACCCGGTGAGCACCGGGCCTGGTTCGGGCAGTGGGGGCATCGCACCTGCGAGGACAAGTGCGGCACACCGCAATTCAGCGCCGAGCTGGTGGCCTTCTTCGATCGACTGGTGGCGGGCAAGGATATTCAGGTGCCCGGACCGCGCATCACGGTGGGGCAGTTCGACGGTAAATGGCGCTCGGAAACTCGATGGCCGCCCGCCGATATGCGACAGGTCCCGGTGGATCTGCGCACCGGGACCTACACCGATCGCGGGCTGATCCCGGGCGCGGATCGCGAAATCTGGTCCGTCAGTCAGCCTTTGGCACAGGACCAGCATCTTTCGGGCGCGGCGACGGCGACCCTGAGCGTGGACGGTCCGCCGCAGGCCAGTGTCACCGTGGAGATGTACGACGTGGACCCGAACGGGCGGGGCACGGTGATCACCCGCGGTATCGCGCCCGCCACCCCGACCACTCAGCTGCGACTGCTGGCACAGGATTGGCCGATCGCGGCCGGGCATCGTCTCGCCTTCCGCATCACCGATGTGCTCGACGATGTGTGGGCGCACGTCCCCTCGCTCGCCAAGGTCACCGTCACCGCGGCACGGCTGCGATTGCCGCTGCTCACGGCGGTGCGGACCGCGGATCTCCAGGGCGGTATCTCCGAGGGCATTCCGAAGTGGACCAATGAGAAGTGGGTCGCGGTACCCGCCGACGCCCTGAACAATGCGACAGTGAATATCGACTTCCCGCCCAGAACAGGTGATCGATGACACGGACCGCGCCCGGCAGCACACCCACGGTGGACGATGCCACCGCCGAGCGGCTGGGCGCGGCACTGCGCTGCGTGACCATCGCGCGCGAGGATCCGGCAGAGACCGACACCCGCGAATTCGACCGGCTCGCAGCCCATCTCGAAGCCTGCTTCCCGCGGGTGCACCGGCAGCTCGAACTCGAGACCTTCGGGCACGCCCGCCTGTACCGCTGGGCCGGGGCGAACCCCGGGACCCCGGAGCGCGGCGCGGCGATCCTGCTCGGCCATATGGATGTCGTACCCGTCGACGACGAACAGGGCTGGACACATCCGCCGTTCGCCGGTGTGGTGGATGACGAATTCATCTGGGGGCGCGGGGCCATCGACGACAAGAGCCGGGTGCTGGCCATCCTGGAGGCCGTCGAATCCGCGCTGGCGGCGGGCGTACAGCCCAGCGGGACAGTGTATTTGGCCTTCGGCCACGATGAAGAGGTGTTCGGGATCGAGGGCGCCGGGCGCATGTCGGCGCATTTGCGCGCGGCCGGTGTCCGCGCGGAGCTGCTACTGGACGAGGGTGGTGTGATCACCACCGGGGTCGCGACGGGCGTGGCCGCGCCCGTCGCCACGATCATGGTGGGCGAGAAGGGTTTCGCCACCGTTCGCTTGTCGGTGACCGCCGTCGGCGGGCACTCCTCCATGCCCGGCCGGCAGACCGCCGTGGGGCGGCTGGCGCGGGCGGTGGCGCGGCTGCAGGATCATCCCTTCCCGCTGCGCCTGACCCCGGTGACGCTCGATATGCTCGCGCGGCTCCGGAGCGTCATGTCCGAACCGCACCGTACGCTGCTGGGCCTGGTCGGGGTGGCGGGTCCGGCGGTGGCCCGGGTGCTGGCGGCCTCGCCGACCACCGAGGCGCTGGTGCGCACCACCACCGCGCCGACCATGATCCATGGCGGGGTGCGGCCGAACGTCCTGCCGCAGCGCGCCGAGGCGTTCGTGAATTTCCGTATCCTGCCCGGGGATTCGGTCGACGGGGTGCTCGCGCACTGCCGTCGCGTGATTCGCGACGAACAGGTCCGCATCAAACTGGTCGGCACGGCGTCCGAGCCCTCCCCCGATCCGGCCGCCGGACCGCTGTTCGACCTGATCGCCGATCTCACCCGTGCGGTGGTCCCGGGCGCGGCCGTCACCGTCGGCATGGTCCCCGGCGCGACGGACTCCCGCTACTACGACGATCTCGCCGTCACCCGCTGCAATTTCGCCCCCATCGTCCTGACCGCGCACGACCTGGAGCGCATCCACGGCACCGACGAACGCCTCGCCCGCGCCGACTACGCCCGGCTGATCTCCTTCAATCGGCGACTCATCGACCGCCTCGCGGAGCGCTGAATGCGAGAATGACCCGGCGGATATTCGACCACAGGGAGCGATGATGACCCGAACCGAGACCGGCGACTTCCAGGGCAGTACGGGGCGGGTGTTCTGGCAGGCCTGGCTGCCCGAGGGCGAACCGCGGGCGGTGGCGGTGATCGTGCACGGGTACGCCGAGCATTCGGGGCGATACGCGCATGTGGCCGAGCGTCTCAACGCCGCCGGCATCGCGGCCTACGCGCTCGACCACACCGGGCACGGCCGCTCCGAGGGCACGAAGGCCAATATCGTCTCGCTCGACGGCGCGGCCGACAATGTGCGGTCGCTGCTGGATATCGCGACGCGGGAGTATCCCGGACTGCCGCGGTTCGTGATCGGGCACAGCATGGGCGGGCTGACGGTCGCCTACCTCGCCACGCGCGCGCCCCTGGATGTCGCCGGGGTGGTGCTGTCGGGTCCGGCGATCGTGGTCGACGCGGGCAATGCGGTGCAGAAGCTGTTCGCGCCGATCGTCTCCAAGCTCGCACCGACGCTGCCGGTGGTGAAGCTGGATTCCACGCTGGTGAGCCGGGATCCGGAGGTGGTGCGCGCCTACGACACCGATCCGCTGGTGTATCACGGTGGGGTGCCCGCGCGTACGGCCGCCGAAATGCTCAGGGCCGGAACGTTCGTGCTCGCGCATCTGGATCAGCTCACCGCACCGCTGCTGGTGCAGCACGGCGCCGCCGACGGGCTGGCCTCACCGCAGGGCACGGATCTGCTGGAGCGGGACGCGGCCTCGAAGGACAAGACCGTTATCCGCTACGACGGTCTCTTCCACGAGATCTACAACGAGCCCGAACAGGACAAGGTCCTCACCGATCTGGTGAACTGGCTCGAGGCGCATATCGACGCCTGACTCGCCGCATACCGGAGCCTCGTCGAAAGGGCTCTGGCACAGCGTGTTCCGGCTATTTGCAGGTGCTGAGGCAGGCGCTGTCGCCGTCCAGGACGCCGGTGCGGAAGGCTTCCAGTCGGATGAAGCCGCTGGGCACCACGCTGCCGTTCGCATCGGAGGCGGCCAGGCCATCCGAGAGCAGTGCGGAGTTGCCGCGGGCCCGATTGGCCGGTGCGGTGACATCGACGCCGAGGGTGCTGTCGGCCGGGCAGAACGACACCGGTTGGGCGCTGTCGCTCGGGCGCACTCCGAAGCGACCGCGACGCGTGCCGACCGCATCACCCGGGACCGGCCCATCGAACCCCACCGAGCGCGGTGCGGTGCCGCCCGGTGTCACCGCCGTGACGTCCTCCGCGCGCTGCTGTTCCACCACGACTCCCCCCACCCCGGCGCTGTCCCGCCGCCCTCACCAGTGACGACCGCGGCATATCCGCCGGAGTTCGGTCGGACAATTCCACCGAAACCCCCGCGACCGGCAAGTCTCCGACCACCCTGCCGCACCTCGCACTGGCGCTGACCTGCGTGCGACCCGCGGGTAAATGACCGGCGCGGTAGGGCATCGGCATGGCACAGTCGGTAGACGTGAGCGATTACCGGGTTCTGAACCGCGACAATTGGGATGAACGCGCGCCGCTTCATGCCGTCTCCTCCGACTACGCCCTGGAGAAATTCCGCACCGACACCAGCTTTCTGAGCGAGGTGGTGCGCTTCGATCTGCCGCTGCTCGGGGATATTCGCGGCCTGCGCGGGGTGCATCTGCAATGCCATATCGGCACCGACACCCTGTCGCTGACACGGCTCGGGGCGAATATGACCGGGCTCGATTTCTCCGCGGCGTCGCTGGCGCAGGCGCGGAAACTGGCCGAAGACGCAAGCGCCGCCATCGAATACGTGGAAACCGAGGTCTACGAGGCGGTGAATGTCCTGGGCGCCGGGCAATTCGATCTGGTGTACACCGGGATCGGGGCGCTGTGCTGGCTGCCCGATATCCGGCGCTGGGCCGAGACCGTGGCCACCCTGCTGCGACCGGGCGGGCGGCTGTTCATTCGCGACGGGCATCCGGTGCTGTCGGCGATCGACGAAACCCAACTGGATCGGCTCGTCATCGGCTACCCGTATTTCGAGACCGCCGAACCCATGGTGTTCGACGAAGGCGGCACCTATGTCGAGACCGTTGGGGTGGTCAGCAAAACCGTTACCCACGAATGGAATCACGGCCTCGGCGAGATCGTCGGCGCGGTATTGGCCGCGGGACTGTCCGTCACCGGACTCGTCGAACACCCCACCGTGCCGTGGAATGCCCTGCCCGGACGAATGATTCACGATGAGCGCGGCGAATGGCGAATGGCCGCGCACCCGGAACGACTGCCGCTGAGCTTCACCCTGCAGGCCCGGAAGGATTGAACCGAGCACGAGGAACTCGTCCCGATCCTGCGCGTCACCGATGCCGCCACCGCACTGCCCTGGTAGGAGCGGCTCGGCTTCACCAAACAGTGCGAGCACCGCTTCGAACCGCATCTCCCGGCCTTCGTCGAGGTGGCGCGCGGGGAGCTGCGCACCTTCCTGTCCGAGCACACCGGTGACGCGCGACCGGACACCCTGCTCTATCTCCGGCTGCCCGATGTCGATTCCATCGCAGCGGAATTCTGGGTGACGGCCGAGGACGCCCCGTGGGCACGCGAAATCGAGCTCCGCGATCCGGACGGCAACCGCCTGCGCATCGGAACGCCGTTCGACTGGACCGCGTGCCCGCGCCTCCGACCGGCCCGCACGGCGGCGATCCCGCGGAACCGAATCCCTGTCGGATTCGGCTCGCTGCGGGAACCACCCGCTCGCTCGCCGCGTCCAAACAGGTGAGGAGGGGAGGATTCGATGAACTCGAATCGATCGCTCGGACAGGCCGAGCGGGCGCAACGGGGTGCGGAGCGGGAGCAGCAACGCGTTTCGGGGGGCGGGGTCGATCCCGACTATATCGAGCGGCTCGAACACTTCCCCGGCATGTCGCACGGGGAGATCTACGCGCACGTTCAGGCCATGGACCCGGCCGCCATGCGGGCTCAGGCCGAAGTCTGGATCGATATCGCGGACAATCTCTCCGGCGCGATCACGGGATTGCACACCACCGTGCAGTCCGCGCTCGCTACGGGTCTGCGCGGCCATGTGGGCGATGCCGCCGTCCAGGCCGCGCGGGACTTCGTCCAATGGGCCACGGACATCACCGAAATCGCGCACAGCACCGGACATCGCATACTCGCCGCATCGTATGGGGCCGAGGCCGTGCGGCGCACGGTTCCGCCGCCCGCGGCCGATGACTCCAGCGCCTCCGCGGCCACCATAGCCACGATGGTCGGCGACCCGCCCGGCGACGCGCACACCCGCGAGGCGGCCCGCGAAGAGCTCCGTCAGGTCGCCATTGCCGCCATGGAGGCCAACTACATTCCGACGTATCCGCCCGCCGGTTCGGGAGTTCCGGCCTTCGGCTCATACACCGGTGCCGATGGTGCGGCATCCGGTGGCGATGCGCCCGAGGGCATCTCGACGGCCGGGATGAATTCTGTTCGCGGCACACCGCACCGTGCGGACCCGGCGGAAACGATTCGCGCCACCGGCGGCGGTGGTGGTGCGCGGCGGTCCGGCAACCCGAATCAGGCAGCCGCACAGGGCAATAACGGGCAGCCGAGCGCTGCCGACACGGCGGCGACATCCAGCGGCGCGCCGTCCGAGGAAGACACCTCGCCCTCGTCAGCCGCACAGGACCCGACCGCGAATGCCGACCGCTCCGCAGCGCTCACCTCGCCCGCGAACACCTTGAACAGTGGAAACCCGCTGTCCACAACGGATTCCACCGATCCGAATCGCGCGACACCCGGAGGTCCGGACAGCACCTTCACACCCCGCACTCCGAGCGGTTCTCCCGACCCGAGCGGATCACCCAGTTCGCGTACTCCGAACCGACTCCCGACCCCGGGTCGATCACTCGGTCCTCGCATTCCGAACAGCCCTCCCGCACAAGCCGATCCGGGCCGCAGCTACCCGGCCCCGCCCGCCACCGGACAGTCCGCCGCCCCGACGCCTCCCACCACCGCACCGCGATCGGCTTCCCCCGCGATGGGTTTCCTCCCCGCCACGCATCCCGGCTCGGCCGGGACCGCCGCGGATTCCGACAGCGCCCATCGCACACCGGACTGGCTGATCCGCAATCGCCAGCAAGAACTGCTCGGCAACCCTCCCCCGGCGGTCCCGGCCGTCCTCGGAGCCGAAATACCCGCGGCCAGAACAGACCTCACCGCCCATCCCGACGCCTTCACCTGACCACACCGGGGACGCAGTACAGCAGTCCCACATTCCAACCCTCGACCAGTGGTCGGCGAAGACCCTCGATCAGTCGTGGGCGAAGACCGAGTACACCTTCCGCAGGGTCTCGTGCACGGTCCAGGTGGTGCGATCACCCTCGCGCAGCACGCAGGCGTCGCCCGGGCCCAATTCCAGGGTCGGGCCGCCCTCGATCGCGACCGTGGCCCGCCCCGACAGCACCACGAACAGCTCATCGGCCTCGGTATCGGTCACCACGCCGGGGGTGATCTGCCAGATCCCGTGCGTCCGCGCGCCGTCGGCGGACTCCCACAGCACCAGCCCCGACACCTCCGGGGTCCCGGAGACGATCTGCGCGGGATCGAGCGGATCCGCGGTCAACTCGGCATCGGGAACGTGCATCGCGAAGGAGGGAATCAGCTGATCAGCGGCGCTCATGAGCATCGAGCCTACTGCGGCCCGCCGCCGGAACGGGCCGACGGAACGTATGGACTACCCGGCCGCCCCATACGTTCTGTAGCCCCTATTCGCCGCCGAAGACTCGCTCGACGACCGTCTTGGCGCGCCGGGTCACGCGCATGTAGTGGTCGAGGAATTCGCTGCCGTCGTCATTGGGCCACCCGGCCACCCGGGCCACCGCGGACAGCAGGGTGCCCGGACCGGGAAGCTGGTCGGCGGGCTTGCCGCGGACCAGGACCAGCGCATTACGGGCCTTGGTGGCGGTGAGCCAGGCATCGCGGAGCAGAGAGATATCGTCGGCATCCACCAATTCCGCGGCCTCGATGGCGTCGAGACATTGCAGGGTGGAGGTGTTGTGCAGCGCCGGGACCTCGTGCGCGTGCTGGAGTTGCAGCAGCTGCACCGTCCACTCGACATCGGCGAGACCGCCGCGACCGAGTTTGGTGTGGGTGGCCGGATTCGCCCCGCGCGGAAGACGTTCCGCGTCCACCCGGGCCTTGATGCGCCGGACTTCGCGCACCCCCTCGGGGGACATACCACCCGCGGGATAGCGCACCGGATCGACGGTGTGCAGGAAGCGCACACCCAGTTCCGGGTCACCGGCCACCTGGCGGGCGCGCAGCAGCGCCTGCACCTCCCACGGTTGCGCCCACTGCTTGTAGTAGGCGGCGTACGCGGCGAGGGTGCGCACCAGTGCGCCATTGCGCCCCTCGGGACGCAGGCCCGCATCGACCTGGAGCGGCGGATCGGTGCTGGGCGCGCCGAGCAGCCGCTGCACCTGTTCGGCCACGCCGATTGCCCATTTCACCGCGACGGTCTCATCCACCCCGGGGCGCGGATCGCAGACGAACAGCACATCGGCATCGGAGCCGTAGCCGAGTTCCATACCGCCGAGGCGGCCCATCCCGATGACCGCGAAGTCGGCGGGATGCGTTCCACTGGAACGAATTACGGACTGTAGCGCGGCCTCCAGGGTCGCGATCCACACCGAGGAGAGCGCCTCGCAGACCTGCGGCACATCGAGCATGCCCAGCACATCGGCGGAGGCGATGCGCGCGAGTTCATGCCTGCGCAGTGAGCGAGCGGTGGCGACCGCACGCTTGGGATCGTCGTAACGCCGTGCGCCGGAGAGGATTCCGCGCGCCACATCACCGGTGGCGGGGGCCAGCAGCAGCGGACCGTTCGGCCCGTCGGCGTACATGCGGATGGTCTCGGGCGCGTTGATCAGCAGATCCGGCAGGTACGCCGAGGAACCGAGCACGATCATCAACCGCTGGGCGATGGCCCCTTCGTCGCGGAGTTCGCGCAGGAACCAGATCTCATTGTCCAGGCCCTCGGAGACCCGGCGGTAGGCCAGCAGTCCGGCATCGGGATTCGGTGTCTCCCCGAGCCATTCGAGCAGGGTCGGCAGCAGCAGCGCCTGAATACGGCCCTTGCGGCCGACCTCACCCGTGAGCGCCTTCAGATGGCCGAGCGCGTTCTCCGGTGCGGCGTAACCCAGCGCCGCCAACTGCCGGACGGCCGCCTCGGGGCTCAGTCGCAGCGAGTCCGCGTCAAGGCGCGCAACCGATTCCAGCAGCGGCCGGTAGAAGAGCTTGGCGTGCAATCGCCGCACCCGCACCGCATTGCGGCGAATCTCGCTGGTGAGCACGCCGACCGCGTCCTGACGACCGTCGGGGCGCATATGCGCGGCGCGCGCCAGCCAGCGCATACCCTCTTCGTCCTCGGGCGCGGGCAGGGTGTGCGTGCGCTTGAGCCGCTGCAATTGCAGACGATGCTCGAGCAGGCGCAGAAACTCGTAGGAGGCGGTCAGATTCGCGGCGTCGTCGCGGCCGACGTATCCGCGCGCGGCGAGGGCGCCCAGCGATTCGACGGTGCCCTGCGTATGCAGCGCCTCATCGGCCTTACCGTGCACCAATTGCAGGAGCTGCACGGCGAATTCGACATCGCGCAGACTGCCGTGCCCGAGCTTGAGTTCACGCTCGCGCATATCGGCGGGCACCAGATCCTCGACGCGGCGGCGCATGGCCTGCACATCGGTGACGAAGTCCGGGCGCTCCGAGGCCGCCCACACCATGGGCATGAGCGCTTCCCGATACTGCTGTCCGAGCTCGAGATCGCCGGTGGCGGGACGCATTTTGAGCAGCGCCTGGAACTCCCAGGTACGCGCCCAGCGCCTGTAGTACGCGATATGCGATTCCAGGGTGCGCACCAGCGCACCCGCCTTGCCCTCGGGGCGCAGCGCGGCGTCGAGGTCGAAGAACGCGGCCCCGCCGACGCTCATCATCTCCGCGGCGAGCCGCGTGGTGGTGGTGTCGGCGGGTTCGGCGACGAAGATGACATCCACATCGGAGACGTAATTCAGTTCGCGCGCACCGCATTTGCCCATGGCGATGACGGCCAGCCGGGCGGGCACCTCGCGATCGGGGCATACCCGCGCGACCGCCACCGACAGCGCCGCGGTCAGGGCGGCGTCGGCGAGATCGGTGAGCTGCCAGCCGACCCGCTGGTACGGCAGCACCGGTTCATTCTCGACGGTCGCGGCCAGATCGACGGCGGCCAGCAGCATGAGCTCATCGCGATACCGCTTGCGCAGCAGTGCGACCGCCTCGGGTCCGGCGATTCCGGCGCGGAACAGCATGGGCCCGGCATTGGGCCCGGTCTCCGGCGTCGCGTGCACGGCATCGAGCAGTGAGGTGAGCACCTCGTCCCGCGAGGGCAATTCCCGCAGCAGCAATCGCCAGGCGGCGGGATCGGCCACCAGGTGATCGCCGAACGCACTCGACGATCCGATCAGCGCGAACAGCCGCCCGCGCAGCGCCACATTGGTTCGAAGCGCCGAATCCAGCGCACCCCAGTCACTTCCGAGCTGCTCCCGCAATCGCATGAGCGTCAGCAGCGCCAGATCGGCATCGGGTGAGCGCGACAGCGCCCACAGCAGTGGAACGCTCTCGACGTTGTCCCACGCCAACTCTCGCAGTGAATCGGCGGCCGACGGCTCGAGTAAACCGAGCCGTCCGACACCGGGGACAGCGGAGCGGGTCGTCGGTGGCCGGACCATGTCGTTCAAATTACATGTCACGTTCTCTGCGCGGTGCGGCCAACCCTCGTAAACCAGACAATGTGGCCGAGCCGAGGCCAAGGCGACTACCGCCCGAAGCCGTAGCGGCTCCGGGCGAGGTCCTGACGTTGAATTCGAGCCGATTACAGGCCGAGGTATTCCTTCAGCTCGTAGGGGGTCACCTGGTTGCGGTAGCCCGCCCATTCGCGGCGCTTGTTGCGCAGGAAGAAGTCGAAGACGTGTTCGCCCAGGGTCTCGGCGACCAGTTCGGACTTCTCCATGTTCTTGAGCGCCTCGTCGAGGCTGGCGGGCAGTTCGCGGAAGCCCATGGCGCGACGCTCGGCGGCGGTCAGCGACCACACATCGTCCTCGGCCTCGGGCGGCAGAGTGTAGCCCTTCTCGATTCCGCGCAAACCGGCCGCGAGAATGACTGCGAAGGCCAGGTACGGGTTGCAGGCCGAATCGGGGCTGCGGACCTCGACACGTCGCGAGGACGACTTGTTCGGGGTGTACATCGGCACCCGAACCAGCGCCGAGCGGTTGGAGCGACCCCAGGACGCGGCGGTCGGCGCCTCACCACCGTGGATGAGTCGCTTGTACGAGTTCACCCACTGATTGGTCACCGCGCTGATCTCGTGCGCGTGCTCGAGAATGCCCGCGATGAACGCGCGCGCGGTCTCGGACAGGTTGATCGGGTCGTCCGGATCGTGGAAGGCGTTCTGCTCACCCTCGAACAGCGACATATGCGTATGCATCGCCGAACCCGGGTGATCGGCGAAGGGCTTGGGCATGAACGTCGCCCGCACGCCCTCGTCGATGGCCACTTCCTTGATCAGGTAGCGGAAGGTCATGACGTTGTCGGCCATGGACAGCGCGTCCGCGTACCGCAGGTCGATCTCCTGCTGGCCGGGTGCGCCCTCGTGATGGCTGAACTCGACCGAGATGCCCATGGACTCCAGCGAGTCGATGGCATGGCGGCGGAAATTCGGGGCTTCGTCGTGC
Organism: Nocardia acidivorans NBRC 108247; assembly: GCF_001625085.1. Lineage (GTDB taxonomy): Bacteria > Actinomycetota > Actinomycetes > Mycobacteriales > Mycobacteriaceae > Nocardia > Nocardia acidivorans. Next base: position 20,234 of record NZ_BDAW01000059.1, on the reverse strand, counting down.
ACGGCCTGATCGAAGAACCCGCCCTGATCCACCGGGATCGGGGTCGAGCCGTCATGCGGGCCGGGCTTGAGCAGGAAGAATTCGATCTCCGGATGCACGTAGCAGCTGAAGCCGAGATCGGCGGCCTTGTTCAACTGCCGGCGCAGCACATGCCGCGGATCCGCCCAGGACGGTGAACCGTCCGGCATGGCGATATCGCAGAACATGCGCGCGGAGTGCTGATGCCCCTTCGAGGTGGACCACGGCAGCACCTGGAAGGTGGACGGATCCGGCCGGGCAACCATATCGGCCTCGGAGACGCGGGCAAACCCCTCGATGGCGGAACCGTCGAAGCCGATGCCCTCCTCGAACGCGCCCTCGAGCTCGGCGGGCGCGATGGCCACGGACTTGAGATAGCCCAGCACATCGGTGAACCAGAGCCGCACGAAACGAATATCGCGCTCTTCGAGCGTGCGGAGGACGAATTCCTTCTGACGGTCCATGACCGCGAGCGTAGGCAGTCGGAGTTAAATCCGTGTTACATGCGACGCCCAACTCGCGTCGCGATCCGAGAGATTCGGTTCCGAACCCTCGAAAAGCGGGTTCGGGGGCGTTCGGCCACGCCCCCGAATCACGGGAATCCGGCTCAGCAGGTGAGTCCGGCGGCGGGCTCCTTCAAGTCCACCAGGTAGGCGATCACCGGGTCGTCCACGCACTCCACACCCGAGAGCGAGACGGTGTGGCGATCACCGTTGAACGTGATCAAGCTGGCTTTGAGCTGATCCGCCAGATCAACACCGGCCTGGTACGGGGTGGCCGGATCGTTGGTGGTGGAGATCACCACGGTCTTGGGCAGGTCCGGAATCGAAAGCCGGTGCGGGGTGCTGGTATTGGGCACCGGCCAGATGGCGCACAGCTCCAGCGGCGCGGCATCGCTGCCGTGCGCGTCGTCCAGGAAGGGCGCGCCCCTGCGGTACTCGGCATCCTGTTTGGCGGCCACGGCGCGATCGGTGATCGGCGGATCGTCCACGCAGCGAATGGCGTTGAAGGCATCGGCACTGTTGTCGTAGGTGCCGTCGTCGCGGCGGCCGTCGTACATATCGGCCAGCGCCAGCAGGGTGTCGCCCTTACCGGCGGCCAGTTCGCGCAACCCCTTGGTGAGCGCGGGCCAGTACCGGTTGGAGTAGAGCGTCTGCTGTACACCGGTGATGGCATCGCCGTAATGCAGGCCGCGCGGATCATCGGTGGGAACGGGCTTGTCCCACAACGGGTTCACCAGCGCGCGGAAGCGGGCCACGGCCTGTCCCGGATCATTGCCGAGCGGGCAGTCCGGTTTGGTGGCGCAGTCCTGGGCGTATTTGTTGAACACGCTCTGGAAGCTGGTGGCCTGCAGCACCGACTCCTTGACCGGATCCTGCGACGGGTCCAGCGCGCCGTCCAGCACGAGCGCGCGCACCTTGTCCGGGAACTTCTCGGCGTAGGCGTAACCCAGGCGGGTGCCGTAGGAGTAGCCGACGTAGCTGAGCTTGGCATCGCCGAGCGCCCCGCGGATCACGTCCATGTCCTGCACGACCTCGCGGGTGCCGACGTGGGCGAGGAATTCCTTACCGGTGCGCTCGACGCATTTGTCCGCGTACTGCTTGTTCTCGGTTTCGGCAGCGGCGATTCCCGAGGGCGAATTGTCCTTGGGCGCTTCGGCGCGCTGGGTGTCGTTCTCGCTGGCGGTGAGGCATTTGATGGAGGGCTGCGAGGCCCCGATACCGCGCGGATCGAACCCGACGCGATCGAAGCGCTCGGACAGCCGGGTGTTGTCGGCGATATTCACCATGGAGATGCCCGGCACGCCCGGTCCGCCCGGATTGAAGAGCAGCGACCCGATTTTGGTCCCGGTGGCCTTGATTCGCGAGATGGCGATCTTGGCGGTCGCGCCGTCCGGATTGTCGTAGTCGACCGGCACGGTGACACGGGCGCACTCGGCCCCCGACGGCATCTCGTCATCGCCGAAATCGCTACAGCTACCCCACTTGACCTGCTGGTTGTAGAACTGCCCCATCCCCTTCGGCGCGGTCACCGTCGGGTTACCGTCCACCACCGTCGAACATCCGGCGGCGGCCATCACCAACGCCGCCGCTATCAGCACGGCTCGGTTGGTTCGCATCAAGACCATCCACCGATCGTGCCATCCCGCTGTACGCACCCTCGAATTCCCTTCGGTTACCGCGACGCCGCGCTAGTGGATCGCGCGTGTCGCACGCTTCCGCGACAACGCGGGAGCAATGCAAAGGGTTCGGAGCCGCGAGCACCCGTGAGTGTGAGGAATTGCATCCGGGCGGAGAGCTGCCGCGATGGCACACTGAGAGGCGTCAGCTAAACCCGGGGACCCGGTCATGGGCCTCGAGGATCGACGAAAGGGACGATGATGTCCGTATCCGATGCGGAGACCCCCGCCTACGGTGCCGCACCCGCCAAGACCGCCAAGCGCAAGACCCGTGTTCCTCATCTGCAGCAGATGAAGAGCGAGGGGGAGCGCTGGTCCATGCTCACCGCCTACGACTACTCCACCGCCCGCCTCTTCGAAGAGGCCGGTATTCCGGTACTGCTGGTCGGCGATTCCGCCGCCAATGTGGTGTACGGCTACGACACCACGGTCGCCATCTCGGTCGACGAATTGATTCCGCTGGTGCGCGGTGTGGTGCGCGGTGCGCCGCACGCGCTGGTGGTGGCGGATCTGCCGTTCGGCAGCTACGAATCCTCTCCCGAGCAGGCCCTCGCCACGGCCGTGCGCTTCATGAAGGAGGGTGGCGCGCACGCGGTGAAGTTGGAGGGCGGCGAGCGCATGGCCGACACCATCGCCAAGATCACCGCCGCCGGCATCCCGGTGATGGCGCATATCGGCTTCACCCCGCAGAGCGTCAACACCCTCGGCGGTTTCCGGGTGCAGGGTCGCGGTGACGGCGCGGAGCAGCTCATCGCCGATGCCATCGCGGTACAGGAGGCCGGGGCGTTCTCGGTCGTCATGGAGATGGTTCCGGCCGAACTCGCCGGACAGGTCACCCGCAAGCTGACCATTCCGACGGTCGGCATCGGCGCGGGCGCGGACACCGACGCGCAGGTGCTGGTGTGGCAGGACATGGTCGGCTTCACCTCGGGCAAGACCGCCAAATTCGTCAAGCAGTTCGCCGATGTGGGCGGCCAATTGCGCAGTGCCGCAGCCACTTACGCGGACGAGGTACGGCACGGGGTGTTCCCCGGCCCGGAGCACAGCTACTGAGCCGGTTCGCCCGGATCGAAGTCGACGACGCCCCCGAGATCACTCGCGGGGGCGTTTTCATAGCAGTAAGCTATTAATTCACGGTTCCGCATTGTCTTCACAGACTGCCGTCACAGTTTGATGGCAGACTCGATTCGAACGAGCTGGACCGACCAAAGGGAACTCATGTCGCATCGCCGTTGGATCAGTAGTCGCCGGGTTCGGCTGGTGCCGGTAATCGCCGGAGCCGCTGCCGTACTCGCCGTCACCGCCGCGTGCGGCGGTGGCACCACGACGGGATCCTCACAGCCGCAGGGCTCCTCCTCACCGTTGACGACCACGCTCGGCAAACCCTCGCCATCCGGCAGCGCCAGCCCGACCACCGGCAACGGCTCGCCGCTGAATATCTCCGATGAGGCCGGAAAGCAGTTGTGCGACATGCTGCGCCCCCAGCTCTCGGATTGGCGGGTGCAGGGTCCGACGCTCGGCAAGATCTCGCTGAACGCCAGCGTGCACGAATGGGCGCTGCGCAATGGCGGCATCAACCTGCAGGTGCTCGGCGATAAGGATGTGGTCGACCGGGTCACCACCAAGAACTGCTCGGACGTTCGCGATCAGGCGATTTCGGCGCTGGAGATCCCGAATCTCGCGTCGGGTCTGGCGGGCTGATGCGCACGCTGTATCCACCGATCGAACCGCACGAGCAGGGCATGCTCGATGTCGGCGACGGTCAGCTGATGTATTGGGAGGTCAGCGGCAATCCGAACGGTAAGCCGGTGGTCTTCCTGCACGGCGGGCCGGGCGGGGGCACCGCGCCGTTCCATCGGCAGTTCTTCGATCCGGCGGCGTACCGGATCGTGCTGCTGGATCAGCGCGGCTGCGGGCGGTCCACACCGCATATCGCCGACGGCGCGAGCCTGGAGACCAATACCACCTGGCATCTGGTCGCCGATATCGAGGCGCTGCGAACGCATTTGGGTATCGAGCGCTGGCAGGTGTTCGGCGGATCCTGGGGATCGACGCTGGCGCTGGCGTACGCGCAGACCCATCCAGAGCGGGTCACCGAGCTGGTGCTGCGCGGGGTATTCCTGTTGCGCCGCAAGGAGATCGATTGGTACTACAATGGCGCTGCGGGGTTCGTCTACCCCGACGAGTGGGAGAAATTCCTGGCGCCGGTGCCCGAGGGCGAACGCGGGCAGGATCTGATCGAGGTCTACCACCGCCTGCTGCACTCCCCCGACAGCAAGATCGCCACCGACGCGGCCGTCGCTTGGTCCACCTGGGAGGGCGCCACGAGTTCCCTACTGCCCCAGCCGGATCGGGTCGCCGAGACCGCAGATCCGCGGTTCGCGCTGGCCTTCGCCACGATCGAGAACCACTATTTCCACCATCGCGGCTTCCTCGACGACGGGCAACTGCTGCGCGATATCGAGCGCATCGCGCACATTCCCGGCGTTATCGTGCAGGGCAGGCATGACATCGTCTGCCCGGCCGTGAGCGCGTGGGATCTGCACCGGGCCTGGGCGAATTCGGAGCTGCACATCGTTCCCGACGCCGGACATGCCGCCGCCGAACCCGGTATCACCCACCATCTGGTCGAGGCCACGGACAAATACAGGATGTAAATGAACAGCACAGCCGGTCCCGCCCTGGTCGACGCCCTCGCCGCCGATGTGGACCGGCTGCGCGCCGCCGAACCCGAAGTGCGCCGCGATCATCCGGATTCGGTGCACAAGATGCGGGTGGCGACCCGGCGACTGCGCAGTCTGCTGAAGTCGTATCGGCGGATCCTCGCACGCCCACCGGTCGGCGAGCTGAGCGAGGAATTGCGCTGGCTGGCCGGGCTGCTCGGGGTGGCGCGCGATGCCGAGGTGCGCGGTGTGCGGTTCGCCGAACTCCTCGGCGAGAACGGCGCGCTCCCCGACGACAAGGCCGCACCGGGCGAGAAGGCAACGCCCCGAAACGATTTCGGGGCGCTACTGGTCGCCGAGGAAAGGAAGCGCTACGAGGCCGCGCACGCCGAGGCGGTGGCGGCGTTCGATTCCCAGCGCTACCGAACCCTGCTGCACCGGTTGCGCGAGACCCTCGCCGATCCGCCCTTGCGCGCGGCGCAGGCCGATAAGCCCGCCGACGAGGTCTTCGCCGAGGTGCTCCGGCGCGACTTCCGCGATCTGCGCCGTCTGGTGCGCACCGAACCGCAGGGCGGCGAGACCGAACGCATCGAGCATTTACACGAAATCCGTAAGGCCGCCAAGCGTTTGCGCTACTCGGCCGAGGCCGCCACCGCCGTCCTCGGCGAACCCGCCGCCCTACTCGCGCGGCGGGCCAAACAATTGCAGACCGTGCTCGGGGACCACCGCGATGCCGTCGAAGCCCTGGAGACGCTGCGCGCGCACGCCGCCATGGCGGATGAGCCCGGCTACCAACGACTGTGCGATGCCGAGCAGGCCGCGGCCGCCAAGGCGCTCGAGCGGTACCCGGCGGCCATCGAATTCCTTCGGCACCACGCGCTCTGAACGCGGTGGTCCACCGTCAGTAGGCGTGCCTGGAGGTGAAACCGTCGTACGGCGCGCCACCGTTGGGCGTAACGACCGCGGCGGTATGCTCGTTCGAATTCGTTTGGTGGACACTGTGATTCGCGTGCTTGTGCGCGGCGTGCGGCATGATGCGGTCGATCCAGGCCAGCATGACGGCGGAGACCACGAAACTCAGGTGGATGATCACCGGCCACATATAGCGGCCGTTGTGCGCGCCGGGATTCGGATCCGAGCTGATCTTGATGAAGGTGGTCAGCAGATGGATCGAGGAGATGCCGACGATCGACATGGCCAGCTTGACCTTCAGCACATTGGCATTGACCTGCGCCAGCCACTCCGGCTGATCGGGATGATTGTCGATGCGCAGTTTGGATACGAAGGTCTCATAGCCGCCGACGATCACCATGATCAGCAGATTGGAGATCATCACCACGTCGATCAGGCCCAGCACCGAGAGCATGATGGTGGTCTCCTCGCTGCCGTGGTCGAACAGACCCCGCACCAGTTCGACCAATTCGCGCAGGAACTGCCAGACATACGCGGCCTGCGCGACGATCAGGCCGAGATAGAGCGGAAATTGGAGCCAGCGGCTCAGGAAGATGAAGTAGCCGAGATTTCTTGCCTGGGGTGGCTGGTTGGACAGTGCCGAGGTGGAGAGAAAGGCCATGTGCCCCAATACAGCACGGTGGCCGTCACGGATCGATCATTCCGGCATCATGGCTGGCGGGCGCACCGCGGGCGGGTTCGGGAAATGATTGCGGGATGACCGGAAAATGATGGCGCACCGCTAATTTCGGGGCGTGCAACACGGAATGAAGAAACGTCGCGGCGGCGCCCTTTGGGCCGTCGTGACGGTCGCGCTGACCATTGTGGGCCTGGTGCTCGCACTCTCGACCTATGAGGTCGGCCGAACCCGTTCGGAGGCTTCGCATCCCTTCGGCAATACCTCGGCCAAGGATCGTGTCGAGCTGAACGTCTGGGTCGGCAAGATCGACACCGTCACCCAGACCGCGACCCTCGAGGTGCTGGCGCGTCCACTCGGCGCGCTCGCGGACAAGTCCGGGTTCTTCCGATCCGATGCCACCGTGTTCACCTCGGCGCTCAAGGCTGATCCGATCAAAATCAAAGCCGGGCAGCCTATTTCGGCCGCCGAGGTGAAGGTCGTGGTCGAGGGGACGGTCACCGACTATCCATTCGACAGCTACGACAGCGTGCTGGCCTTCGATGTGTTCAGCGGTGAGACCGAACTGCCGGTCTCGGCGAGCATCTCCAGTGGGGACACCTTCTTCGAAATCGGCGAATCGCCCGTGGACGGCATTGTCAACGGCATCGATGTGAACCTGACGGCCGAGCGCTCCCTGCCGTCGCTGGTGTTCGCGCTGTTCATCATGGCGCTCATGCTGGGTCTGGCCCTGGCCGCCGCGACGGCCTGCTACTACGTGATCAAGGGCCGTCGCGGTCTGATGTTCCCGGCCGTATCCATGATGGGCGCACTGCTTTTCGCGCTGGTGCCGCTGCGCAATGCGGTGCCGGGCGCACCGCCGATCGGCTCGCTCATCGACTTCACCTCGTTCTTCATCGCCGAGGGGATCATCTCGGTGGCATTGGTCGGCACGGTCGTGATCGGCTATCGCGTCGAATCGGCCAAGGAGCGGGCCGAATCGGAGCAGCAGCGGCGCGACCGGGAGGCGCAGCCGCCGAAACCGCCGCAGCAGCAACCGGTCTCATCGCCGCAGTTCCCGCCGCCGCCGCAGTATCAACCGCAGTTCCAGCCGATGCCGCAGCATCAGGGCAGGCCGCGGTGAGGACTCAGCTCTCCGGCGGCGGATCCGACGGGTAGGCGAAAGTCACTGTGCGCGTGCTCGGATCGGCGACCGTGAGCCGCACCCGGACCTGTTTGCCTTCGGGTGGTTCGCCGGTGCATTTGGCCAGCACCGGCGGATCGGCCACGAAGATCTCGGCGGGGCGGGTGCCATTGTGTTCGCGCAGTACGACGGCGTCGAAGTCGGTGCCCGCGCGCGGGGCCAGCAGCGTGGATTCGGTGAGGTCGATACAGGCGCGTTCGAGTTTGCCCGCCACCGCATCGCTGCGGCGCATGGATTCGGCCGCGGCGGCCAGACCGTCGCGAACCCACCGCGGGATATCGCTGCCCGCGCACCGGCTCAGGCAGATCTCGGTGCTGTAGCGATCCGAGAGGCGGCGCAGCGGGGCCGTCACATGGGCGTACGGCGCACCGATACCGCTGTGCTGCACCGTGTCCGGGGGTTGACCGTTCAGCAGCGTGTAGGAGGCTCCGCGCAGCAGTCCGGTGGCCTCGGACATGAGCACCAGGGCCGCGGGGGAATTGGGATCCAGACCGGCCAGCATGCGGCCCACGGCCTCCCCCTTGGGCCAGGGCACGCCGACGGCCGCGGCGGTGCGCCGCATGGACTCCACCGTGGCCGCGGCGGGTGGCGGCATGGTGCGCAGCAGGCCCAGGTGATCGGAGCCGCGCGCCTCCAGCATGATTCGCGCCGCGCACATTCCGGTGAGCAGCGAGACCTGTTCGTTCCAGTCGTCCGCTGCCGTGCGCGGTTCGATCACCAGCTGCCAGTGGTCGGGGCCGACCGGGCTGTCGCCGGTCGGTGCGCCGCTCTCGGGTCCGTCGACCCGGATGACGCTCTGCGCGGGCAGGCGCAGGTTGATCGCCCCGCGATTCAGACCCGCTTCGATGCGCAGGCGGCCGAACTCCGGCAGGGCGGCGAGGGCGGGATGCGGTCGGCCCGCGTCGGCGTCGGCCTGCACGGTCGCGTAGTCGAGCCGGGCGCGCGAGCGCACCAGGGCGCGCGTCACCGAATAGCTTCGCGGCTCGGCCTTCTCATCGCAGTCGATGGTCCACAGGGCGGCCGGGCGGTCCTGATCGGGCAGCAGCGACGCCCGGCCCTCCGACAGCACGGTCGGGTGCAGGGGCACGGTGCCGTCGGGCAGGTAGAAGGTTTGGCCGCGGGTTTGCGAGATGCGGTCGAGCGGTCCGTCGGCCGCGACGAAGGCGGCCACATCGGCGATCGCGTAGTAGAGCCGGAATCCTCCGGCGGGCGTGCGCTCGAGCGCGAGCGCCTGGTCCAGATCCATGGCACCGGGCGGATCGATGGTGACGAGTTCGATCTCGGTGCGATCGACCCGGGCACCCGCGAACGCGTCGACCGCGTCGCGGGCCTCCGAGACGGCCTCGGCCGGATACGCCGAGGCCAATCCGAATTCGGTTCGGACGGCCCCGAAATCAACCGGGGCCGACAGAATCCGCTGGTGCAGTTCCACTGAGCTGCGCTGTCCCTACTGCAGGGCCAGCATGGTGCCGTTCAACTGATCGAACGGGCCGTACACGGTGAAGACCACGCGGCCGCCCGGGTACTGCGACGATAAGGCCGCCGCGGAATCGAGCGACTCACCGAAGGACGCGGCCGACGGATGCGGCAGGCCCGCAATCGCCTGCCCGATGTGGGAATTCGCCACCCAGGCGGTATCCGCCGGGGTGAGATCCACCTGAACTCCGCCCGGGAGCGGAGTCACCGCAAACGCGGAGGCCGAGCCTGCGCCCAGCACAACCGAAACGGAGGCGGCAGCGGCGAGGAGGGCACCCGCTGCCAATTTGCGAGCAATTCGCATATAGACGAGACCTGCTTTCCGACGTTCGATGTTGAGACCCTTTGTCCGTTGCGGGCCGCAACGGAACTTTCCAACGCGCAACACTTTATGACGTCGATCACGTTCGGTGCCAGTTCCGGGCCAATCACCCGTTCGACACGCCGAGCCGCGCCGATACGCACCATGCGACGCGCCGTCATTGTCGTTCAACTCGGCGGTTTTCGCACAGGTCTCGGCGAGCGGTGTATCTCACGCCGCTACGAGGTTTGGCAGCGCCGGAGCCGTATGGCCGGCGGGCCGCCCGCTATCTGCCGCGCAGTCCACCCGGCAGCGTCGCCGAGAGCAGTTTGAACAGATAGGCGATGGCGAAGAGCACGATTACGGCCAGCGGCTGGATCAGCATCGAGGTGGACATTGCCCTCATCCTTCTTCGGTTTTCTCCGGGAGCGCCTTGTTCTCGGGGGCAACGTCGACCTCGGGGACGGAGTCTTCATTTTCGGTGCCGGCCGCATTGCGCACGGTGCCGCTCTCCAGGAAGCGCAGCAGTTCCACCGGGAACGGCAGCACCAGCGTCGAATTCTTTTCCGCCGCAACCTGAACGACGGTTTCCAGCAGGCGCAGTTGGAGTGCGCCGGGCGCCGCGGACATGCGGGTGGCGGCGTCGGTGAGCATCTGCGAGGCTTGCAATTCGCCCTCGGCGGAAATAATGCGGGCGCGACGTTCCCGTTCGGCCTCGGCCTGACGCGACATGGAGCGTTTCATCGAATCCGGTAACGCCACATCCTTGATCTCCACGCGATCGATATGCACTCCCCAGCCCAGCGCCGGATTGTCGATCATCAACTCCAGGCCCTTGTTGAGCTGTTCGCGGTTGGAGAGCAGATCGTCGAGGTCGCTCTTGCCGATCACCGAACGCAGCGAGGTCTGGGCGACCTGGGCGATGGCGAACAGATAGTCCTGCACCTCGATTATGGCGCGCATGGGATCGATGACACGGAAGTAGACGACCGCGTCCACCCGCACCGTGACATTGTCGCGAGTAATACCGTCCTGCGCCGGGACCGGCATGGTGACGACCTGCGTGGAAACCTTGCGCATGCGATCTACGCCGGGGATCAGCATGCGCAGCCCCGGATCTCGCACCGCGCGCACCCGGCCCAGCCGGAACACCACGCCCTTCTCATATTGGGCGATGATCCGCACCCCCGAAGCCGCGGCCATTCCCGCCACGACCACCAGCACTGCCATCAGAGCGACGAGCACTAACAGAACGTCCATAGCGTGTCCTGCGTATTTCCCACTGTGCCACGGGTATCCGGCCGCGGCCCACCCTCCATCATGGCACTGTGCGATCACCCCTGAAAGGGGCGGACGAGTCGGTATATAAGCCGGATCCTGTCCCCGGTGCGAACACCGGGTGGCGACCATCCATCTGGACACACCGTTGCCGGGTGCCTCGAGCGGTCAACCCGCAGGCTCGGGCGAGCAGCCCTCGGACACCTGCGCAGCCGCACTCTCGCGAATGCGACCTTCGACCTTGCTCCGGGCGGGGTTTACCTAGCCGCGCCGGTCACCCGGCGCGCTGGTGCGCTCTTACCGCACCGTTTCACCCTTACCGGTTTCGGACTCTTGCGAGCCCGCCACCGGCGGTTTCTTTTCTGTGGCACTGTCCCGCGGGTCACCCCGGGTTGCCGTTAGCAACCGCCCTGCTCTGTGGAGTCCGGACTTTCCTCGACGACGGGCGGCGGCACTGGCGTGCCCGTTCCCATCGCCGCGGCCGCCCAACCGACTCGTCCGCGGCCACCAAGGTACCGTAATGGGCCATGGAGCGTGTCGAGGTGGGGTTCCCTTCCGGTGGTGAGCAGTGCGCGGGGTGGCTGTATCTGCCGGATGGGCCGATACGCCCGCGTCCCCTGGTGGTGATGGGGCACGGGCTCGGGGCCGATCGGGAAATGGGATTGGATCGGTACGCGCGGCGCTTCGCGGCGGCGGGAATCGCGGTGCTGGCCTTCGACTATCGGCATTTCGGGGCGAGCGGCGGTGAGCCGCGCAATGTCATCCATATCGCGCGCCAGCGCGAGGACTGGCATGCGGCCATCGCGTACGTGCGGACCATTCGGGGGATCGACGCCACGCGAATCGCGCTGTGGGGCAGTTCGTTCGGCGGCGGACATGTGCTCTCGGTCGCGCCCGACGACCATTACATCGCCGCGGTGGTGGCGCAGTGCCCGTTCACCAGCGGCTGGTCCTCGGCCATGGCCAAGGGGCCGATCAGTCTGGTGAAGACCGGGACGCTGGCGCTGACGGACATGATCGTGGGGCCGGTGATCCGCAGACCCGTCACGGCGCGATTGGCGGGCAAGAGACATTCGGCCGCGCTGATGAGTGCGGCCGACGTACCGGACGGATATGGGCGGCTCGCCGAGGAATCCAGTCAGTACCGGCCGAAAGTGCCCGCGCGGATTGGGATGTCGACCCTGTTCGACGCACCGGCGCGGCGCGCCAAGGACATCAAGGCTCCGGTGTTCTACGCCATTTGCGAGAACGACACGGTGGCCCCCGCCGGGCCGACGCTGCGCGCGGCGGAGAAGACCAAGCACGCGGTCGTGAAGCAGTACCCGATAGGGCATTTCGACATCTACTTCGACGACTGGTTCGAGAAGGCCGTGTACGACCAGGTCGAATTCCTCACCGCCACACTGCGGCCGTAAGGAATCCGCCCCGGAGTTTCAGAGGTACGAGGTGTCGTTCGCCAGGCGGACCGAGGAGCCGCCGTCCGGGTAGAACTCGGCAATGGACAGCGATGCCAGGTCCAGGTGCAGGCGGTACAGCAGCGACGGGCCCACGCCCAGGGCGAGTTGGAGCAGCATCTTGATCGGCGTGACATGGCTGACCACAAGCACATTCGCGCCCGGATACAGCGCGACCAGATCGCGGCGGACGCCTTCGATCCGCTCACGCACCCGATCGAAGCTCTCGCCGTTCGGCGGGGCGATCGACGGGTCACCCAGCCAGCGGGCATGCAGCTCCGGATCCCGTTCGGCCGCCTCGGTGAAGGTAAGTCCTTCCCACGCACCGAAATCCGTCTCGATCAAGCCGTCGAGCACCCGCACCGGCAATCCCAGCGCTTGACCGGCAGCCTCGGCGGTCTCCCGCGCCCGTCCCAGCGGCGAGCAGACGATCGCGGCGATATTCCCCTTGCCCGCAAGCATTTTCGCCGCATTGGCCGCCTGCTGACGCCCCAATTCGGTCAGCGGCGGATTCCCCCGCCCCGAATACCTGCGCTCCACCGACAATTCCGTCTGCCCGTGCCGCAGTAGCAGCAAGCGGGTGGGCCGCCCCACCGCCCCGGTCCACCCGGGCGCGGGCGTTGACGCCGCCTCTGCGGTAGCGGCCGAGCCCACCGAGGCCGAAGGCGCAGCGGAGGGAGTTGCTACCGAATCACGCTGGACCGGAGCCGATTCCACGGCCGCCGACACCGGCTGGCCGAGCGCGTCACGGACCTCGCCGACAATCGCCGCATCATCCATGGCCTCATTGGCCAGCTGATCCGCGTGCGAATTCTCCTTGCGCGGAATCCACTCGAAGCTCACCCGATCGAATCCGGCGACGAGCCGTCGCGCGCGATCCGCGAGCGGAATCATGGCCTCGTGCTTGACCTTCCACCGCCCGGACATCTGCTCGACCACGAGCTTGGAGTCCATGCGCACCGAAACCTCACGCGCGCCGAGTTCGGCGGCGGCCTCCAGTCCGGCGATCAGGCCGCGGTATTCGGCGACATTGTTGGTGGCGACCCCGAGGAACTCTTTCCGCTCGGCGAGCACATGGTCGCGCGCCGCATCCCACACCACCGCGCCGTACCCGGCGGGCCCAGGATTCCCCCGCGACCCGCCATCGGCCTCGACAACAACCTTGTCCGTCACCGCAACTCACCTTCCATATGACTGGAAGGCGGCCCGGATCCGCGGGCCGCCACCGCATTACCGCATGTCCGCGCCGCTCGACCGGGCGAGCGGCGTTCCGGTCAGAGCCCGGAGTGCTTGGTGCGCACCAAGATCGAATTGCATTCGGGGCAGCGCAGGACCACATCGGGGGCGGTCTTGGCGATGCGGGCGATCTCGCCGCGGTCGAGTTCGATGCGGCAGGCGCCGCAGCGGCGGGCCTGGAGCAGGGCCGCGCCGACACCATAGGAGGCGCGCTGTTTGTCGTAGGCGGCGAGCAGGTCGGCGGGGAAGCCGCCGGCCAGGGCCTTGCGGTCGGATTCGCAGCGCTGCTGGGCGACGTTCAGATCGGCGACGGCGTCGTCGCGGCGGCGTTCGGCGTCGATCAGGTCCTGTTCGGCCTGGTCCAGATTGGCGCCGGCGTGCGCGTGATCGGCGGCGGCGGCCTCGCGGCGCTCCAGCACATCGATCTCATCGTCTTCCAGGACCTTGCGGCGGCGTTCCAGGCTGGTGAGCTCGTGCTGCAGTTCGGAGAGCTGTTTGGCGCCGACCGAACCGGAGGTCAGCATGGCGCGGTCGCGGTCCTCACGCTTGCGGACGGCGTCGATCTCGCCCTCCAGCTTGCGGATATCGCGGTCCAGATCGTCGATGAGGATCTCGACCTTCACCGCCGCGTCCTTGCGCGCCGTCCGCTCGGCCTCCAGTCGCTGCACCTCCTGCTCCTCGGGCAACACCTTGCGGCGGTGCTCGATCCGGCTCAGTTCGGCGTCGACGGCGGCAAGGTCGAGCAGCTTGGACTGGATCGAAGGTTCGGCATTCAACGCGGAAGGTCTCCTGGACGCTATGGACGGATCAAGACTCCCACCGTACCCGTCCGGAGCACCCCGATCGCCCAACCCCACCGCAACCTGGACATTTGATCGCGACAGCGGCTCACGCCGGAAAATAGCCGGACGCGCGACCGGGCGATATGTCAGGCTCGGCGGATGAGCGAACACCGCTATGAGGTCGAGGTCACGTGGTCCGGCGCGACCACCGGATACCGCGACTACACCCGCAATCACGAACTGCTCGCCGAGGGGCGACCGAATATCGGGGCCACCGCGGACCCCAAATTCCGGGGCGACAAAACGCGCTGGAACCCGGAGCAACTACTGGTCGCATCGCTCTCGGACTGCCACATGCTCTGGTATCTGCACCTGTGCGCCGAGGCGGGCGTGGTGGTCACCGACTATCACGACACCGCGCTCGGCGTCATGGATGACGAACGCTTCCAGCAGGTGACACTGCGCCCGGTAGTCACCATTCGCGACCCGGCGATGCGCGAACAGGCGGTTGCCCTGCACACCGACGCCCACGAGAAATGCTTCATCGCCAATTCGGTGAATTTCCCTGTGGCACACGAACCGACGATCGTCACAGCCGACTGAAACGCTTCAGCAGTCGGCCGCGCCGACGGTCCAGGGGTCGGTGCGGATGGTCGATACTCGGGTTTCGAGGGTGGGGTGGGCGGTGCGGAGCACGGCTTGCGCCTGTGCGCACCAGGGGAATTCGGTGGCCCAGTGGGCGGCGTCGATGAGGGCCGGGCCGCCGGCGCGCAGGTGTTCATCGGCGGGGTGGTGGCGCAGGTCGGAGGTGACGTACGCGTCCACGCCGAGGCGGGCGACGGTGTTCAGGTAGGAGTCGCCCGCGCCGCCGCAGACGGCGACCGTGCGGATCAGGCGGTCCGGGTCACCGGCGGCGCGCACACCCCAGGTGGTGGCGGGCAGGGCCTTGGCGACGCGAGCGGTGAACTCCCGCAGGGTTTCCGGGGCCGCCAGTTCGCCCACGCGGCCGATGCCGAGCGTCGAGGGCAGCTTGGCGCGCTCGGTGACGTGATAGGCGGGTTCCTCGTAGGGGTGGGCGGCGCGCAGGGCCTCGAGAATCTCCGCGCGGCGCGACGGCGGGGCGACGACCTCGATGCGGTCCTGATCCTGCCGGTGCAACTCGCCGATCTCGCCGACGGCCGGGTTCGCGCCGTCGACCGGGCGGAATTGGCTCGTTCCGGCCGACCGCCAGGCACTGTCGCGGTAGTTCCCGGTCCCGCCCGCGCCCGCCACGAACAGCGCGTTCAGCACCTGCTCGGTATGCGTGCGCGGCACGATGATTTCCCACTCATCCAGGGCGGCAACGGGTTTGGGGTCCAATGGCCCGATGACCGTCAACCCGATGGCGTGCGCGAGCGCATCCGAGACACCGGGATCGGCGGAGTCGGCATTGGTGTGCGCGCTGAACAGCGCGCACCCGGAGCGAATCAGCCGGTGTAGCAGCGCGCCTTTGGGCGTATCGGCCGCCACGGTATCGACCCCGCGCAGCAGCAGCGGATGGTGCACCACCAAAGCCTGTGCGCGCCAGTCGATCGCCTCGTCCACCACGGCCGCGGTGGCGTCCACCGCGAACAGCACCCGCGACACCTCCTCGGCCGGATCGCCCGCGACCAGGCCCACCGAATCCCAGGACTCGGCCAGCCCGGGCGGATATGCCGCATCGAGCGCCTCGATCACCTCGGCAAGTCGCACCATTACCGAACCTCCTCCGCCACAGTCACTTTCATTACAGCCCGACCTCGGCTATCGCGGCCACGAGCCGGTCCACCGCCGCCGCGGGCCGCACCGCCAACCGCAGAAATCCGGTCTCCAGCCCCGGGAAAGTATCCCCGCGCCGCACCGCGATCCCCTTGTCCGCGAGTTTCTTCCGCAATAATTCCGCATCCGGCACCCGAATCAGCAGGAACGGCCCACGGGCGGGCTCGTGCACAGCGATGCCGAGCGCACGCAGCCGCGGAATCATGGCCTCCCGGTGCGCCGCGATACTTTCCGCCATCCGCTGCGATTCGGCGACCGCCGCGGCCGAACAGGTAGCCGCGATGGCCTCCAATTGCAGTGTCCCCAAAGCCCAATGCGCCCGCCCGTGATTCAACCGCGCCAATATCTTCGGATCCCCGAGGAAGTATCCGCACCGCAGCCCGGCCAGCGCCCAGGTCTTGGTGAGACTGCGCAGCACCAGCACATCCGGAAGCGCTTTTCCCGCAAGCGATTCCGTCTCCCCCACCACGGCATCCGCGAACGCCTCATCCACCACGACAATCCGTCCGGGTCGCCGCAGCGCCAGCAGACTCTCCGCCGGATGCAATACCGACGTCGGATTGGTCGGATTCCCCACCACCACCAGATCCGCCGCCTCCGGCACACCGCCGGCCGCACCGTCCGATGCCTCCGCGCGGTGCATATTCTCCTGCGCCACAACGGATTCCAGCGTGTACGGTGCGTCGAGCACGAGCCGCGCGACCGGAACCCCCGCCGTCCGCAGCGCCAGCTCCGGTTCGGTGAAGGACGGGTGGATCACCGCGGCGAGTTCGGACCCCAATCGCGGGAGCATCGCGAATCCCTCCGCGGCTCCCGCCAACAGCAGCACCTCGTCGGCCCGCCGGCCGTGCCGGGCGGCCACCGCCTCGCGAACGGCCCACTCCTGCGCCGCGTCCGGGTACCGCCCCAACTCCCCCAACCGCCCGGCCAGTCGCGCACGCAACCACTCCGGCGGTCCGCTCCCCTGCACATTCACCGCGAAGTCCAGCATCCCGGCCCGCATCTCCACATCCCCGTGGTGCCGCAACTTCTCGTAGTCGACCGGACTGTCGACTACGGGGGCGGGGTTCGAGGTGGCGTGCTTCGACACAGCGAACACCCTACGTGCCCCCGATAGGGTGTCCGGCATGCGAGGACTCACCACCATGGCAGTGACGCTGGGGATCCTGGGCGCGGGCGCGCTCCCCGCGACGGCCGTCGCGGATCAGGGCATACAGGCCCCCTGGGCCACCCCGGTTGCGACCGAACCCGCCGGGAACTTCACGCTCTTGATCGCCTACGCGTTCGGATATCACCGGGAGGGCGACACCTTCACCCCCGGGACCATCAATGAACAGCTCGCGGATACGGTCGTCGCGACTCTCGGCCACCGGGATATCCCGGTGTACGCGCAGACCGAAATCGCCGAGGTGCTGAAGAACAAGTACGGCATGAATTCCGTGCATTCCATCGGCGCGGCCACCATGGCCGAGGTGGAGCGGAACAATCCCCGCACGATCGGTGTCGCCCAGGTGGTCGCCGGTGAGCGGGCCGCGTCGAAAGAGACTGACACGGTGGGGGTTATCGCGTTCCAGGATCACCTGTGGCGGGCCACCCGAACCACCATGTCCGTCGGGTTCCGGGCTTACGCACCCGCGGGCATTCCCATGCCCGATGTGTACGCCGCGGACAACGATCAGGAGACGACCAAGACTCCCGAGGTCTACCGGCCGATGGACACCGCCGCGAGCATCCCCTTCCTGGTGGGCACCGGATCGGCCGCCCGCTAGGACACGATCGCGACGTCAGGGGCTATCCGGGGTGCCGGGCCACACTCGGCCGTCCATTACCCTGGGCAATCATGGGTGAGCTGCACGTGTCGTTCATTTGCACCGGGAATATCTGCCGGTCCCCGATGGCCGAGAAGATGTTCGCGGCGCATCTCGAACGGGCCGGTCTGGCCGATCGGGTGCGGGTGAGCAGCGCCGGGACCGGGAGCTGGCATATCGGTGAGGATGCCGATCGGCGGACCACGGCGGAGTTGCGGAGTCACGGGTATCCGGTCGGTCATCGGGCGGCGGTGATCGGGGATGAGCATCTGGACGCGGATCTGCTGATCGCGCTCGATACCGGGCATGAGCGCGCGCTCGCGCATCTGGGTGTGCCGTCCGAGCGGCGGCGACTGCTGCGGGGCTTCGACCCGCATGCCGACGGACCGGATGTGCCGGACCCGTACTACGGCGACCAATCCGATTTCGCACTCGTACGCGAGCAGATCGAGGCCGCCATACCCGGTCTGCTCGACTGGGTTCGCGAACAGCTCGGTGAAGGCGATCCCGCATGAGTTCCCTGTTCCGCCGCCTCACCTTTCTGCTGCGCCCGAGCTGGGTGATCCTCGCCGTCGTGGTGGCGGGTTTCGCCTACCTGTGCTTCTCGGTGCTCGCGCCCTGGCAGCTGGGCAAGAACACCACCACCTCCGAACGCAATCAGCGCATCGCCGATTCGGTGCACGCCGATCCGGTCGATGTGAGCACCATGTTCGGCGGATCCGGTGGGGACACCGAATGGCGGCGGGTGACCGCAGACGGCGCGTACGTCCCGGACTCGACCGTGCTGGTCCGCCTGCGCCACCTCGGCCAGGATCCCGCTTTCTCAGTGCTGACCGCCTTCACCCTCGACGACGGCCGCACGGTGCTGGTCGATCGCGGCCTGATCGCCGCCGTCAACGGCTCCCGCCCGCCCGCGGTCCCGAACCCGCCCGCGGGCAAACAGCATCTCGAGGCGCGGGTGCGCGCCTCCGAAGGTGTGGTCGATACCAAGCCGCCCGTCACCGAGGACGGCTACCGTCAGGTCTATTCCATTGACACCCAACAAGATTCGACCGTCCTGAAGCTTCCCCTCACCCCCATCCCCACCAGCGACCGCGGCGGCTACCTCCAACTCGACGAGAACCAGCCCGGGGCCTTCACCCCCGTCCCACTCCCCCAACTCGACGCGGGCCCCTACCTCTCCTACGGCCTGCAATGGCTCGCCTTCGGCGTCATGGCTCCTCTGGGCCTGGGCTACTTCGTCTACGCCGAGATCCGTGCCCGCCGCCGCGAACACGCCGAAGCCACCGCGGAATCCGCAACGGCCTCGGAACAAATCGACCGATCCGCAGCCGCCGGCGCGTCAGCACGGGCCGAGCCCTCCACACCGGCCGACCCATCAGCGCAGGTCGATCGGTCCACACCGGCCGACCCATCAGCGCGGGCCGATCGGTCCACACCGGCCGAGTCATCAGCGCGGGCCGATTCCTCCGCGCGGGCCGATGCGACTGTCGCCGCAGCACAGGCCACGGCGGCCGCCGCGAAACCCGAGACGCCGAACGCTCCCAAGCCCCAGACCAACGAGGCCCGCTTGGCCGACCGCTACGGCAACACCCGCCGCTGACTCCGCCCCGGCCCAATCGATGTGTATGCAATGACGCCGGCATCCGTCGAGTGACCCTCCGCGTGAGTACATGCACGTGGGGGTCACCTGCCGGTCGGTAGGCTCGCCGGGTGCGTACGGGGACTGTTGCTGCGGCTGGGCTGTTGATCGGGTTCGCGATGGATCGCGGGGTGGGCGATCCACGGCGCGGGCATCCGGTGGCGGGGTTCGGAACCGCGGCAATGGAGTTGGAGAACATCACCTATCGGGACAACCGCTCGGCGGGGGTGGTTCATGAGATCGCGCTCGTCGGGGGCGTCGTCGTGGTGGGGGCGGCCGCGCGCCGGGTGATTCGGGCGGGTTCGAGCGCCGGTGCTTCGTCGGCAATGGCGTGGGGCGGCCGGCGTGATCGGCGCGGGGCTTCCGGTCGGGGCGGTATGCGAGGGCGTGGGGCTTTGGTGCGCGGCCTCTGTGAGATCGCGCTGACGGCCGCGGCGACCTGGACCGTTCTGGGCGGGACCACCCTGGCCCGGACCGGAAGGGAGATGGCGGATCTCCTCGAGGCCGGGGATATCGCGGCTGCGCGCGACCTGCTGCCCGCACTCTGCGGACGCGATCCATCCCTGCTCGACGCGGACGGTCTGGCGCGGGCGGCACTGGAGTCGATTGCCGAGAACACCTCGGATGCGACTGTCGCGCCACTGTTCTGGGGCGCGCTGGCCGGAGTACCCGGACTGCTCGGATATCGCGCCGTGAACACCCTCGACGCCATGGTCGGCTACCGGAACGAGCGATACCACCGCTTCGGCTGGGCCGCCGCGCGCACCGATGACGTGGCGAATCTGGGCCCCGCCCGGGTTGCGGGGCTGATCACGACCGCCCTCGCCCC
>NZ_BDAW01000058.1 GCF_001625085.1 Nocardia acidivorans NBRC 108247 | reverse complement strand
CACCGCCGACCGGCCCACCGCGCCCTGGGCGACGCTCACCGCCGCCGTGGCCGCCGCCGTGCTGATCGCCCTGCTCGGCGCGGTGGCCGGTGGTGAGCTCGGGACCTTCGGCTGGATCGGCCCCGACGCCTTGATCGCGGCGGCCCTGGCCTTCGTCTGGTTCGCCGCCACCGGTTATGTCGGCATGCTCGGCGCGCGCTGGTTCGCCCCCGCCGCGGTGGCGGGTGCGGTCGAATACGACTACGACGACAGCGAATACGAGCCCGAGTTCGAGGACTACTACTACGACGAGTACGCCGAGGACGACCACTACGAAGACGACCACTACGAGGACGACGACTATGACTACGACGATGACGATCCGGGTCATGTGGTCGAGGTCGACGGTGAACTCCTCGACGAACCCGAGGCCCTGGACCACGAACCGCATGCGGAATCAGCGGAGAACTCCGACATAGTTGACGCCGAAGTGGTAGAGGGAGACCTGCCGGACAACCCTGAAGTGGACGGTCGTTAGGCTCTAGGGCGGCGGATCGCATTCCGCCGTTCCCTTTCCGCCCGATACCCAGGGAGTAGTGCGCTGAGCTCCACGCCCACCCAGCTGCTACCGCCGTCCGCGCCCGCGACGGTCGTCGTGCTCGCCTCCGGCACCGGTTCGCTGCTGCGTTCGCTGCTCGAAGCGACTCGGGAGCCGGGTTATCCGGCCCGGGTCGTGGCCGTCGGCGTGGATCGCGAATGCGCGGCCCTCGATCATGCCGAGTCCTTCGATGTGTCGTCGTTCATGGTCGAGCTGAGCGATTTCGAGGATCGCGCGGCCTGGGATCAGGCGCTGACCGAGATCGTCGACGCGTTCTCGCCGGATCTGGTGGTCTCGGCCGGTTTCATGAAGATCCTCGGTCCCCGCTTCCTGCAGCGGTTCGGCGGCCGGATCATCAATACCCATCCGGCGCTGCTGCCCGCCTTCCCGGGCGCGCACGGGGTGCGGGACGCACTGGCCTATGGCGTGCGGGTGACGGGTTCGACCGTGCACCTGGTGGATTCCGGGGTGGACACCGGGCCGATCCTGGCGCAGGAAGCCGTCGAGGTGCTGCCCGGCGATGACGAGGCGGCGCTGCACGAGCGCATCAAGGTTGTGGAGCGCCGGCTGCTGGCGGAGACCGTCGCAGCCGTCGCGGTCCGAGGCATTGTCTCCGATGGACGAAAGGCAGTTATCCCGAATGAGGTTCTCCGGTGAGTGAGCGCAGCGAACGATCCATTGGCGCAGCTGAGCGTAAGCCGATCAAGCGGGCCCTGGTGAGCGTCTACGACAAGACCGGTCTGATCGAATTGGCCTCCGGTCTGCACGCCGCGGGCGTGGAACTGGTTTCGACCGGTTCGACCGCCGGCAAGATCGCCGATGCCGGTATCCCGGTCACCAAAGTGGAAGACCTGACCGGTTTTCCGGAGACCCTGGACGGCCGCGTCAAAACCCTGCACCCGCGCGTGCACGCCGGCATTCTGGCCGACACCCGCAAGGATGAGCATCTGGATCAGCTCGTCGAACTCGGCGTCGAGGCGTTCCAGCTGGTCGTGGTGAATCTGTACCCGTTCACCCAGACCGTGGCCAGCGGTGCGAGCGTGGACGACTCGGTCGAGCAGATCGATATCGGCGGCCCCTCCATGGTGCGCGCCGCCGCCAAGAACCATCCGTCCGTCGCGGTGGTGGTGGACACCGCCGAGTACGACAGCGTGCTGAAGGCGGTGCAGGGCGGCGGTTTCACCTTCGCCGAGCGAACCGCGCTGGCCGCCAAGGCTTTCCAGCACACCGCCACCTACGATGTGGCCGTCGCCAGCTGGATGACCTCGGTCGCCGTTCCGGCCGCCGAGGCCGCGGACGGCGTGGAATCCGATGCGTCACAGCGCTTCCCGGCCTGGGTCGGGGCGACCTGGAACCGTGATTCGGTGCTGCGCTACGGCGAGAACCCGCATCAGAGCGCGGCGCTGTACACCGGCGAGGCCGGTGCGTCGGGCCTGGCGCAGGCGAAGCAGTTGCACGGCAAGGAGATGTCGTACAACAACTACACCGACGCCGATGCCGCCTGGCGGGCCGCGTACGACTTCGACCTGCCCGCGGTCGCGGTCGTCAAGCACGCCAATCCGTGCGGTGTCGCGGTGGCCGCGGATATCGCCGAGGCGCATCGCAAGGCGCACGCCACCGATCCGGTGAGCGCGTACGGCGGCGTCATCGCGGCCAATCGTGAGGTGAGCGTGGAGATGGCCGAGCAGGTCGCGGAGATCTTCACCGAGGTCATCGTCGCGCCCGGGTACGCCAATGGCGCGGTGGAGGTGTTGCAGCGCAAGAAGAATGTGCGGGTGCTGGTCGCCACCCCGGCCCAGCGCAAGGGTGTGGAGCTGCGCCCGGTCAGCGGCGGACTGCTGCTGCAGGACCGCGATATCCTCGACGCCGAGGGTGACAGCGCGGCCAACTGGACCCTCGCGGCCGGTGAGCCCGCCGATGAGCAGACTCTCGCCGATCTCGAATTCGCTTGGCGGGCTTGCCGTTCGGTCAAGTCCAACGCGATCCTGCTGGCGCACGACGGTGCCGCCGTCGGCGTGGGTATGGGCCAGGTGAACCGGGTCGACTCCTGCAAGCTGGCGGTGGATCGCGCCGGTGAGCGCGCCCAGGGCTCGGTGGCCGCGTCCGACGCGTTCTTCCCGTTCTCGGACGGCCCGCAGATCCTGGTCGCCGCGGGGGTGCGCGCCATCGTGCAGCCGGGTGGGTCCATTCGCGACAAGGACACCATCGAACTGTGCAAGGAAGCGGGCGTGACCCTCTACCTGACCGGTTCGCGGCACTTCGCGCACTGAGCAGAAGGCGTACTGCCGCAAGGCTTTCAGGGCCGGTGCGCCGATCACCGCGGTGATCGGCGCACCGGCCCTCGTCCTTCCGACCTGCTTTCGGCCGGAATCCATAGTGACTCAATGCATTCCGGTGTGGATCCCGGCCAAAAGCGCGCCGGGATGACGGGGCGGGGCTTCGGCTTCCGGGGGACTACTTGGCGCTCAATACTTCTCGATTGCCCAGCGGGGCCTTCAGTTGGATCTGCATGCTGCCGAAGACGGCGATCATGGTGCACATGCGGCCCACCGCGTCGGCGCGGGTGCCCGAGCGCAGCGCGACGGTGACGGATTCGGTGGTCTCGGTGACGGTCGCGTCCACGCCGTAGCACTCGGGCGAACCGGTGGTGAAGTTGATGGCGAGCTTGTCATCGGCCAGCCGGGTCCAGCTGTCGAACGGCAGCGGATGCGGGTTCACAATGCCCGGATCGGCGGTGAAATCGCGGCCGAGTTGCCCCTGCGGCGCCTCGGTCGGGGCCGGGTCCGCGCTGGTGATGGTGCTGCCGGTGGTCGTTGTGCCGCCGGACTTCTCGGTATCGCCGCCGCAAGCCGCCAGGGCCAGGCTCAACAGAGCGGCGAGGGCGGTGGCGGTGAGGCGGTGGCCTCGGGTCCCGTACATGCGGACCACCCTAACGGTCCGACCGGTCGGGGCGGATATGGACGCATAGCGAACTCCTAGCGACAGTGAGCCAAATTATCCGGGGACTCGGCGCGTAATCCGCACCCGGACCGGGGCAGGAGCAGTAACCTCGGTGGAGATGTGCGAATGCACTTACGCGCCATCGAATTATCTGTAGCTCTCCCCTCCGGAAAGGACCCACCATGGGCGACGCATTGAAGGTTGGCGAAGAACTTGGTCTCGGACAGTCGCTCGTGGGCGGCGCGTACTCCCTGACTCTGCAAGATGATGGCAACCTGGTGCTGGCCGATCCCAGCGGCAAGGTCGAGTGGGCGTCGGCCACCAATGGCAAGGGCGTGAAGCGGGCCGCGCTGCAGGCCGACGGCAACTTCGTGCTCTACAGCGATAATGGCGCCGAATGGTCCACCGAGACCAATGGCAAGTCCGTCGACCGCCTGGTCGTGCAGCCGGACCGCAATGTGGTCATCTACGGTGACGGCGGGGCCGTCTGGTCCACCGGCACCAATACCGACAACCCGATCGCGGCCCCCGTCGAAGAGGTCGCCACCCAGGCCGCGGCCGTCGAGGACGCGCCCCCGCCGCCGCCCCCGGCCGCCCAGACCTACACCGTCGAGCCCGGTGACACCCTGTGGGCGATCGCCGAGCGCTTCTACGGTGACGGCAACCGCTACCAGCAGATCGCCGACGCCAACGGCATCCCCGACCCGGACGCCATCAACGCCGGTCAGGTCCTGACCATCCCGTAAGGGCCGGGGCAACTCGCACGCCCACTCCCGAACGCACTGCGCCCCCGATGCGAAAGCATCGGGGGCGCAGTGGTTTTCACTGCTCGGGGGCTGTGTTAGCGGCTGGTGAAGGGGAGCAGTGCCATTTCGCGGGCGTTCTTCACCGCAATGGCGACCTGGCGCTGTTGCTGCGGGGTGAGGCCGGTGACGCGGCGGCTGCGGATCTTGCCGCGGTCGGAGATGAACGTGCGGAGCAGGTTCACGTCCTTGTAGTCGACGGTCTCGACGCCTGCGGCGATCAGTGGATTCTTCTTGGGTTTGCGGCCCTGCTCGGCGCGGGCCTTCTTGGAGGGTGCTCGCTTCACTGCCATGTCAGCGGTTCCTTCTCACGAGATCTGTGGGTGGTTACCAGCTCGATTTGCGTACACCGGGCAGTTCTCCGCGGTGAGCCATCTCGCGTACGCGTATGCGCGAAAGGCCGAACTTGCGGAGATGGCCACGTGGGCGTCCATCCGCGGCGTCCCGATTGCGCAATCGTACCGGACTGGCATCGCGCGGCAGCCGTGCCAGGGAGGCCTGTGCGGCCGCCCGCTCGGCGTCCGGGGTGGTGGGTTTGCGGATGAGTTCCTTCAGCTCCGCGCGGCGTTCCGCGTAGCGCGCGACAATCCGTTGGCGCTCTTGATTTTTGACGATCTTCGACTTCTTTGCCACGTCACCGGCCCTCGCGGAAGTCGACGTGCCGGCGTACGACGGGGTCGTACTTGCGCAGCGTCATGCGGTCCGGGTTGTTGCGCCGGTTCTTGCGGGTGACGTAGGTGTACCCGGTGCCGGCGGTGGAGACGAGTTTGACGATCGGCCGGAGTTCGGTCGATTTCGATGCCATCTGATACTCCTCAGATCTTGTGGCCGCGGGCCCGCAGCCGGGCGACGACCGCTTCGATGCCGTCGCGGTCGATGGTCTTGATGCCCTTGGTGGAGACGGTGAGCGTGATGCGCCGGTCCTCGCTGGGCAGGTAGTAGGTCTTGTGCTGGATATTGGGGTTCCAGCGCCGGTTGGTCCGGGTGTGTGAGTGTGAAACGGACTTGCCGAAGCCGGGTTTGCGCCCGGTGACCTGGCAGATGGCCGACATATCCACCCTTTCTGCAGATGACAATCGTTTTCGACAACGGGTTTATTCCAATGTACGCTGGGCACCCAGTAAATGAAAATCGTTGTCGAAAGGGGATCCGGTGGATGACCGAACACCCGTGCTGGTGATCGCCGGTCTGCCCGGCCGCGCCGCCGAAGGCGTACTCCGCGCGGCCGAGCGGCTCGGCGCCGAACCGGGCACCGTGGTGGTCCGGCACGACCTCGCCGAACTGCGCGAGGGCGTGGTGCGCCGGACCGTGCACACCACCCCGCTGCGGGCCGGCCGGCCGGTGCGCGAGGAAGTGAATGTGCTCGAACTCGCGCACGGCTGCGTCTCCTGCACGCTGCGCGCGGACCTGCTGCCCTACCTCTGCCTGCTGGCGCAACGGGATTCGGTGCGGCGCATTGTGCTGGCCTTGGATCCGGCCTTCGAGGCCGAGGCGGTCTGCCAGGCCATTCGCGATGTGGTGGTGAGCGGGGTACCGGGCCGGGTGGACGGCCCGGCGGGCCGCGGCGTCCGCATCGAGGCGGTGCTCACCTGTATCGATGCCCGGGACTGGCTGGCCGACGCGACCGGTGACGACACCCTGGCCGAGCGTGGCCACGCGACCGCCGAGGACGACCGCACGGTCGCCCAGTTGGCGGTCGGCCAGGTCGAATTCGCCGATGCCCTACTGGGTTTCGACGGCGGCGCGGAGGCGGACATGCGGATGCGAACCGGCGCCGTGCTGGCGCGGTTGGCGCCGCGCGCGCCCCTGGTCTGGCTGGACGAACCCGCTTCCCTGGGCACGCACGCGCATTCCGAAATGCTGCGCGCCGACGCGCTTTTCGGGCTGCTGGACCGGATTCCCGCCGATGCCCGGCGCGGCGCGGGCTTCGATCCGCACGCCTGCCTGCTGCGCGGCGAACCGCCGCTCGAGCCGGATTGCGGTGTGGCACTGGTGGAGTTCGACACCGATCGCCCCTTCCATCCGGACCGCCTCCATTCGGCCATCGATGTCCTGCTGGACGGTGTGGTGAGCGTGCGCGGCCGCGTCTGGCTGGCGACCCAGCCGGACGAGGTGGTGTGGCTGGAGTCGGCGGGCGGTGGCTTGCGCCTGGGCGGGGCCGGAAAGTGGCTGGCCGCAATGACTTCCGAGGAGGCCACGCGGGTCGACCCGGAGCGGCGGCTGATGGCATCGCTGCGCTGGCATGAGCATTTCGGGGATCGGCACAGTTCGCTGGTGATTCTGGTGCACGAGGCGGATACGCAGGAGATCCTCCATGCCCTGCACTGGGCGCTGGTCGACGAGGACGAACTGCGGCAGGTGCGGTTCGCCCCGGAGCGGGTGGCCGAGTGGGGCGACCCCTTCGGTGATCAGCACGAAGACCCCTGTGACACAACCAAATCCACCCCGGCGACCGGTGATGCCGGTTCCCGGCAGCAGGAAAGGTGATGTGATGAAACCCCGGATTCACCCCGACTACCATCCGGTGGTCTTCGAGGACGCGAGTACCGGAAAGCGTTTTCTGACCCGTTCCACCGCGACGTCGGAGCGCACGATCGAATGGGCGGACGGTAATTCGTATCCGCTCATGGTGGTCGATGTGACCTCGGATTCGCATCCGTTCTGGACGGGTTCACAGCGAGTCCTCGATACCGCGGGTCGCGTGGAGAAGTTCGAACGCCGCTATGGCAAACGCGTGCGCGGCAATTCCGGCGTGCGAGAGGAGAATTGATATGGCGGTTCCGAAACGGCGAATGTCGCGATCGAATACCCGCGGTCGGCGTTCGCAGTGGAAAGCCACTGCGCCCGATCTGATTTCGATCAAGGTCGGCGGCGTGGAGTATCGGATACCGCGCCGGTTGTCGCGCGCGGTGCACCGCGGATTGGTGGATCCCGCGAAACTCTGACCTCGAAAACGATGATGCCGGGCGCTAGAACGAGCGCCCGGCATCAACCGTCGTGGGGGGTGTCAGCCTTCCTTGGCCGCGAGCTCCACCAGGGTGGCGGCGACCGGAAGTACTTGTTGTTGCCCAGGTCGGCAATGGTCTTGACGCCGAGGGCATCCAGGAGCTGAGTGTCGTGCTTCTCGGTCAAGTCCGGCGAGTGCGGACGGTGGCGCGGACAGGATTTCCTTGACGGACTTGTCTTCGTAGGCCTTGTCGAGAGCTTTGTCGAGTACCACGTTGACGGCCATGAAGCCTCCATCGGTAGAACACGAGCGGACTCCGCCGACGATAGTGGGAATGCGGCTGCGCCACCATAGATCTGCGTGCGGTGTCGCACCGGAGCGGCCGCCGGACTTTGTGGGTGCTTCCAAAAAGTCTTCTCAAAGTTGTGAATCCGTGCCCTGGCGGCGGTATCCTCGTGGCCGAGGGCGGGTTCTTCTGACTACAGAAGAACCCGCTCATCGCCACTTTCGGGGCGGTTCACCGGCATTGCGCACCGGAGAAATTCCGACAAATCAACCAATTCGGTTGTCCGCCGTGGCAATAGGGCTTGGCGCGGCTGTGGATTGTCCATCTTTGGGCGAATCGCCCCATCCGGGAAGCGGCAGATCCGGCAGCAACTGTTCGAGTCGCCCCAGACCGTCGGCGAGGGCGGTCGCCGGTCCCTCGATGAGCGAGAACGGGAAGGGCCAGTGGTGCCCGGACAGCCGCGCCACCTCACTGCTCAGCTCGGCGGTGGTGGCCTCCAGATCGCTGACCTCCGTGCGCAGTTCGTCGATCCTGGTGAGGGCGCTGGCCAGCGCGTCCACCAGGGTGCGATGGTGACCGGCCGGATCGTCGCCGAGTTGCGGCCAGCCCGCGAGGCCGGGGCCGCGCAGCTGGGTCTGGATGTCGCGGAGTATTTCGTCCTGTTCGGGAGTCAAGTCCTGTTCCTCCGAGTCGAAATCCCATTGGCCGAAATCCAAGTGGTCGGTTTCGTTCACATCGCATTCGACGCCGTCCACCACCACCTGCCGGCCGGTCTGAAACAGCTGTGCGCGCGCCTCGCGATTCGAACCCGACCAGGCGATGGTCTGCCACGCCCAGGTCGCGACCCCCGCATCCAGGGCTCGGCTCACCGGCCAATACCCGCCGTAGATACCGACATTCGCGCGCCCGAGCACCGAGGCCGCACCGTCGAGATAGGCGTTGATGGCCGTCTGCTGCTGTGGTGTGGCGTCGAAGTCCGCGGAGAAGTAGATGGGCCGATCCGGCCGCCCGCCGCAGCGCAGCACTCGCGCCAGCCCCGCGCGCGCGTCGGTGACGCCCGCGCCGTAGCCGTCGAGCATGCGGGCCGCGGTGGTCTCCCAATTCGACACGATCGAAATATTGTGTGCGCGTAGATCGTCCGCTTCGGCGGGCGTGAGTATCTTGCCCGGCAGCGCCGCCCCGCCCTCGGAGAGATACCGAATCACGAAGTCGAAACCGGCCGCCCGGATTGCGCTCGCGGCGGGGCGGCCTGCGGCGTAATCCAACCCGAAACGCATGACAGTCACTGTAATTCGCCACCCACACCGACCGCGCGGCATTCCGTAAGTCGATCGGTCCGACCTGATGAACTCCGGGAATTCTCCGGAGCGCAGTGGTTGACTGGGTGCGGCTGTGTGATAGGCGTCACTACAACCGCTATTGATTACTTTGCAGTACTTCAGAAACGGAGATGACCGATGCCTGTACGCGAGGAGGCGTGGCCCCCGGGCACGCCCTGTTGGGTCGACTGCCAGGTCGACGATCCGGCCAAGGCCGGTGACTTCTACGCGGCGCTGTTCGACTGGGACGTTCAGGGCGGCGCGGAGGACACCGGGGGATATCTGATGGCCTTTCGCGACGGGCAGCCCGTCGCGGGAATCGGCCCCAAACCCGAGGCGGGTGTGCCGTCGGTCTGGACCACCTACTTCGCGGTACTGGACGCCGATGCCAGTGCCGAGGCGGTCACCGCCGCCGGTGGCCGAATGCTGGTGCCGCCCTTCGATGTGATGGAGTTCGGCCGCATGTTCGTGGCCGCCGACGACTCGGGCGCCCCGTTCGCGGTGTGGGAGGCGCGGGCGCACAATGGCGCGGCGGTGCACAACGAACACGGCGCGTTCGCCTGGAACGATCTGCACACCGGGGCGTTCGACGCGGCAAAGACGTTCTATGCCAGCGTCTTCGGCTTCACCTTCACCGAATTCGACGATGCGACCATGCGATACGCCACCCTGGTGCCGCCGGATCGCACCGATCCGGTGGGCGGTATCAATGACGACACCCGCAATGGCGCGGCGCCGGAACAGCCGTACTGGCTGGCCTGGTTCCAGTTCGACGGCCTGGACGAGGGTCTGAAGCACGCGCGGGAGTTGGGTGCGACGGTGCTGCTGCCCGCGCAGGACGGTCCGTTCGGCCGGATGGCGATTCTGGCCGCACCGCAGGGGGAGCTGTTCGCCCTGCTCGATCCGAGCAAGCCGATGGGGGAGATGCCCGTACCGAAGGGGTGATTTGGGGCCGCGTCCGTACGCGATGCCTGGTCCGCGCGGTGGTGTGCTGCTCACCGCCGCTCGGTCAGCATCGCGCGTCTCGTCGTGTTAGCATGCGGACGCATCAAAGTTGTTGTGGTGGGGTGGGTTTCGATGAGAGTTGTTGTTCGGCAAAGCAAGTGCATCGCCTCCGGCAATTGCGTGATGCGCGCAGGCCAGGTCTTCGATCAGCGTGATGATGACGGTCTCGTCATTCTGCTCGACGAGAATCCAGTCCCCGGGCAGGCCGGCGCGGTGCGCCTGGCCGCCGAATTCTGTCCCGCGCAAGCAATTCAGATCGAGGAATGACGTATACCCATGTTCGAAGCAGCTCCCGACAGCACTTCCGACCTACCCGTTCATCCCGTACGACGCTCGTCGGGTTGCCCGTTCTCCCCGCCGCAGGCGGTGCGCGATCTGGCCGCCGCCGCACCGGTCTCCAAGGTGCAGATCTGGGACGGCCAGGAGGCGTGGCTGGTCACCGATTACACCGAGGCCCGCACCCTCTTCGGTGACGCGCGCGTCAGCGTGGACGGTGCGCTGCCCGGCTTCCCGCACCTCAACGAGGGTATGAAGGCGCTGGCGGCAATGGCCCCGCGCACCATGTTCAATACCGACGGCGAGGAGCACGCGCGTTACCGCCGCATGCTGACCAAGCCGTTCATGATCAAACGCCTGGACGCGCTCAAGCCGGTCATCCAGAAGTACATCGACGAGCACATCGACCTCATGTTCGACGGCGGCAACTCCGCGGATCTGGTGCAGGCGCTGGCGCTGCCGGTGCCGTCGCTGGCCATCTGTGAACTGCTCGGCGTCCCGTACGAGGATCACGCCTTCTTTCAGCGCGGTTCGGCGGTGGGCTTCAGCGGCGACACCTCCGCCGAGGAGCATCAGGAGGTCACCATCGGCCTGCTGCAGTATCTGATGAAGCTGCTCGACGCCAAGGCCGAGGCCCCGGCCGAGGACATGCTCTCGGATATGGCCGAACTCATTCGCGCCGGTGAGCTGCAGCCCTGGGAAGGCGCGCTGGAGGCGGTCGGCATGCTGGTGGCCGGGCATGAGACCACCGCCAATATGATTCCGCTCAGCGTGATGGCGCTGCTGGAGCGCCCCGATCAGCTGGCGCTGATCCGCGATACCGAGGACCCCAAGGTGCTCGGCAACGCGGTCGACGAGCTGATCCGCTATATGAGCATCGTGCAGACCGGTCAGCGTCGAATCGCGCTGGAGGATATCGAGATCGGCGATCTGACGGTGCGCGCGGGTGAGGGCCTCATCCTCGACATCCCGTCGGCGAACTGGGATCCGGGGACCTTCGAGAATCCGGAAGAGCTGAATCTGGAGCGCCCGAACGCCTACCTGCACTTGGGTTTCGGCTTCGGCCGCCACCAGTGCATCGGTCTGCAGCTGGCCCGCCTGGAGCTGGGACTGGTGCTGCAGACGCTGTTCCGCCGCCTGCCGGGGCTGCGCCTGGGAGTCCCGGCCGAGCAGATCGAGTTCAAGCTCGATTCGCTGGTGCACGGTGTGCGCGCGCTGCCGGTCGAATGGTGAACTGAGACAGAGCGAAACGGAAAGGGCCGGTGCCGCGGAATCCGCGGCACCGGCCCTTTCGGCTCTATGAGGTAAGTGCCGGTGTCAGCGCACCGAGGCCTTGACCCGCCCGGACTTGCGCGAGGCCACCGCCAGCGAAGAGCTGTGCGCCGTATCGGGTTCCGCGGTCGCGGGCGCCTGCCGGGCCTCACGCCGATCGGGTGCGACCAGGATCGCGGTGATCGGAATGGTCAGCGACAGCGTGCCGACGATGAAGAACGGCACGAAGAAGTTGAACAGTTCATCGCCCTCCGGAATGGCGGCCGAGCTGTTCAGGCGCACCTGCAAGCCGGTGAGCCCGGCGTAGTGCATACCGGTCACCATGACCGCGTAGGCCAGCGAGCCGACCATGAGCACCGGAACGCTCTTGGCCCACAGGCTGAACCACAGCATGAGCGCCGAGGCCACCGCCGCGATGACGTACACCGCGATGATGGAGACCAGACTGCGCTCGGTGCTGCCCTGCACCCGGATGGCGCCGAGCAGCAGCAGGTGGACGGTGCCCAGACCGCCCGCCATCACCAGCGCGCCCGCGACGAGGCGAATCCAGTTCAGGGTCTTACCGGTGATCACCAGCGAGATGAACACCGTGAGCCCGGACAGTGCGGAGAAGAGCGTGGTCAAGGTGGTGTCGTAGCGCAGCACGGTGCCTTTGACACCGAAGCCGAGCATGGAGACGAATACCGAAAGCGCCACGCCGACACCGCCGATGGAGCTGGCCGCGACGAACAGCCAGAGCAGCCGGAAGCGCGCCGTCACCGATTTGGTGGATTGGCGGATGCATGCCAGGCCGCAGGAGGCACCGGCCACCGACACGATCAGTGCCAGACCGATGACCCAGTAGCCCATCGAGAAGTAGATCAACCCAGAACCCCTGCCTGCCTTCGTAATCGCCCGCGGTATGCGCGAATGTTTACCCGCGCCGGGCGGTTTCGCGTTGTGCGGTCATCAGCCGTTCGATCGCGTACTCGGTGACCGCGGCCAAGGAGCGCCGCACCTCGCCCGGATCACGGGCGTCGATATCGACGATCGGCACGCCCTCGCGCACGCTGAGCGCCTCCCGGAGCTCGGCGACGGGGAAGCGGGGCGCGTCCGGAAACCGGTTGACCGCGATGAGGAATGGCAGCTTCTTGGCCTCGAAGAAGTCGACGGCGGCGAAGCTGTCCTCGATCCGGCGGGTGTCGACCAGCACCACCGCGCCGATGGCGCCCTTGATGAGGTCGTCCCACATGAACCAGAACCGGCGCTGACCGGGTGTGCCGAACAGGTACAGCACCAAATTGCCGGGCAGGATGATGCGCCCGAAATCCATTGCGACCGTGGTTGTTTCCTTACCGGGCGTGGCGGCGAGGTCGTCGACCCCGTCCGACACGGCCGTCACCATCGCCTCGGTGCGCAGCGGAACGATCTCCGATACCGCGCCGACGAAGGTGGTCTTGCCCGCGCCGAAACCGCCGGCCACCACGATCTTGGTGGAGGCGACGGTGCGGAACTCCTCGCCCGGGCGAGGCGGGTACTGCTGCGCTACAGCCGGATTCGCGAACTGCTGACCCGGATACTGGGGCCCGCCGTTGGGGTACTGCGGCGCACCCCCGTTGTAGCTCCCGCCGTCAAAGGGCGCGGAGTCCATGCAGGGTCCTCTCCATCAAAGAGCGGCGCTCGTCGTAGGTCGCCTGGTCGCTCAGGGTCGAATGCACGCGCAGGGTCCCGGCGACGACGAGATCGCCGATCACGACCCGGATCATGCCCAGTGGCCGCTGCAGGTGCGCCGCGATCTCGGCCACCGACAGCCGCGCGGTGCCCATCCGCAGGATCTCGGTGCGGATGTCACCGGCGGGCCAATCGAAATGGGCGGTGTAGGAAAGTGTTTCGACGACCGCCTCGAGCGGCAGATCCACTGCCGGTTCGGTGCGGCCGGAGGTCAGCGCGTAGGGGCGGACCCGACTGGTCGGACGAGTGCCGCCGACGCCCCCGTTCGAAGATGTCATCGGCGACTCATCACGCAGTACGGGCAGTGGCCTGCACCACCGACCCGACCCGGTCGACCAGCAGCGCCATCTCATAGCCGATCCGGCCGATGTCGTGCTGCTTATTGGCCAGCACCGCCAGGTGCGAACCATTGCCGACGCTCATGACGAGTAGATAGCCGCGTTGCATCTCCACGATGGACTGCATCACCTTGCCGCCGTCGAAAAGCTGTGCGGCGCCGGCGGACAGGCTGGCCAGACCCGCGGTGACGGCCGCGAGCTGCTCACCCCGATCGCTCGGCAGGTGCGGGCTGGTCGCCTGCAGCAGGCCGTCGGCGGAGACCAGGACGGCGTGCGAGACGCCCGGCACCTCCCGGGTGAAACGGGTGACCAACCAGTTCAGGTTCTCATCTGTAGTGGTGCTCTGGGAGTCGGTCATATATGCCCTCCGTCTGTGTACTG
The DNA here is from genome assembly GCF_001625085.1 of Nocardia acidivorans NBRC 108247. Classification (GTDB taxonomy): domain Bacteria; phylum Actinomycetota; class Actinomycetes; order Mycobacteriales; family Mycobacteriaceae; genus Nocardia; species Nocardia acidivorans. The sequence goes on along the minus strand of NZ_BDAW01000058.1, from coordinate 50,643 downwards.
CGAGTCTGCGCGTCCCGAACGGACGCCACTGAGATGCCTGGTGAGGCTGTTGCGGATCTCGTCCGGATTGCGTGCGCCCGCCTCGTCCTCCTGCGCCACCGCACCGGGCACCAACTGGGCGCCGGGCCGGCGGATGGGCAGTCCACCCTGAGTGCGGGAACTACTGGTCGGATTGGCCGCCTCCGCGGCCGCGGCCCAACCCGCGTCCGAGGTCGAGGACCACTCCGCGGCCGAATCCTGGCCACCGCCGGCGGGTTCCACCAGCCATTCGGAGACCATGCGCTGGTAGATCGGGCTCCCGGACATGACGCTGTCGCGCTGTGCGGGGGCCGGTGCGCTGGGTTGCGGGGCCGGAGCCTGCGCGGCCGGAGCCTGCGGAGCCTGCCCACGCTGCGGCAACGCGGGAGCGGCGACGCTGCCGCTGTCCGAGCCGAAGCCGTTGTTGCCGTTGCCGTTTCCATTGCCGCGATGGTCATCGCCGCTCAGGCCGTTATCGCGACCACCCTCATGGGCGGCACCGGTGCCGAAGGCGCTGAAACCGTTCGAGAAGTAACTGCCGGTGCCGTCCGCGCCAGTGTCCGAGCCGTATCCGTAACCGCCATTGGGCGGAGCGGCCGGCTCGGGACGCTGTACTTCCGGTGGCCGCTGCACCTCGTGCCGGCCGGTATCACCCCAGAAGTCCACCGGTGGCTGGGTATTGGACCCCACCACCTCGTAGGCCTGGGTCGGCGCCCCGCCGTCGGTGAAGGCGTCCACGAAATTGTCGGTGAACGGCACGTCGCCGGTGTAGGCCGGTTGTTCGCCGGTATCCATGCCCGGTGTCTTGCGCTGCGGCAGACCGGAACTGGTGACCCCGAACCGCCCGGTGGTGACGACCTCCGGCGGATTGGGCACCGGCATCAGACGCGGCGGCGTGACCACCGGCTGCGGTGCGGACGACGGCAGCGAGGAGACCGGGGCGATCGCGCCCGGAGCCACGGGCAGGGCGGCGGTGGCCGGGTACTGCCCGGTGCCGGTATCGCCGCCGCGTTCGGGCGCGGGCGAGACCAGCGTCCCCGGCAGGTGCACGCTGGCGGTGATGCCGGGCTGCTGCACCATGGCCGAGGTGCGGCGCAGGCTCACGGTGATGTTGTGCCGCTTGGCCAGTCGGCCGACGACGAACAGGCCCATGCGGCGCGCGGTCTCGACATTGACCTCACCACCGGAGGCCAGGCGATCGTTGATGGACTGCAGGTCTTCGGCATTCATGCCGAGGCCCCGGTCGGTGATCTCGATGAGGTAGCCCCCGTCCACGGCGCGCGCCACCGAGACCGCCACCGGAGTGGACGGCGGGGAGTAGCGCAGCGCGTTGTCGATCAACTCGGCCAGCAGGTGTTCGATATCGACCGCGGGCTCACCGGCGACGATGCCGTCGGGCACGGTGCCGATCTCGGCACGCTGATAGTCCTCGACCTGCGAGACCGAGGACCACAGCATGTCGGACAGCGGCACCGGCGCGAGATGGCCTCGGCGCAGCGCGGTTCCGGCCAGCACCAGCAGGTTGTCGCCGTTACGGCGCATGCGGGTAGCGAGGTGGTCGAGGCGGAACAGCGATTGCAGTCGCTCGGAGTCGTCCTCGTCGCGCTCCAGCTCCTCGATCAGCGTCAGCTGCTGTTCGACGAGGGATTGGCTACGGCGGGAAAGGGTCTCGAACATATTGCCGATCTGCAATCGCAGCCGGGCCTGTTCGGCGGCGAGGTGCAGCGCCTGGGTGTGGATATCGTCGACGGCTCGGGCGAGCTGGCCGATCTCCTCGGTGGTGTGCACATCGACCGGGGTGATCTCGGGGGTGACGCCACCGGCGCGCACCACCTCGAGCTCCTGCGGCAGGTCGATGTGCGCGACCTGCAACGCATCTCGCCGCAGGCGGCGGACCGGAACGACCAGTGAGCGGGCCACGATGAGTGCGAGCGCCAGACCGGCCAGCAGCATGCCGATAACGACCGAGGTATCGCGCAGCACCGTATTGCGGGCATCGGTGGTGAGCTCGCCCAGCTTGGTGTCCAGCATGGCGCCGATGCCGTTGGCCTCGCGGCTGTACAGCTCCTGGCTGGTCTTGATCGACTCGGCCATGGCCGGGATCGCCATCGGATCCGGTGTGCCCTGGGACAGGATGCCGATACGCATGCCGGCGGCGTCCTTGAGTCCGCTGTAGTTCTGCGCGGCCTCGGGGACCAGGCCCTTGTACACCTCGATCATGGTGATCTCGGCGCCCATGGCGGTCAGCAGCTGCGTCTTCATCGCCTCATTGGCGCCGATTCCCGGGGTGGCCAGCATGAGGCGTTCCTGGGTGAGCAGTCGGGCGGCGGTCATGACCGTGCCCTGCTGCAGGAAGAGTTGCTGTACACGCAGATCCGAGAGCGTCTGCGAGGTGGTCAGCGCGGCCTGCACCTTGGTGGACACCGCGCCGGACTGATCCGCGATCGACTGCGGAGAGCTGGTGTGCAGACCGTTGCGCATGTTCTTGGCGGCGCTGATGGCGTCGGTCATGCCCTGGACGACGCTGGCCTCGACTTTGGCGGAGCGCAGCAGTGTCTCGAGGTCGGCCACCGACTGATCGAACGTGGCGGTGGCTTTGTCCACGATGGCGTTCGCCTCGGGGTTCCCCAGGCCCAGGATCGTCTGTACGGCGAGTTCCTCTGTGGCGGACTCGAATTTGATTGATGGGCCCATTACGGCGGCCTGTTCCGTACCGGCGCTCAGGTTGTTGATCGTTTGCAGCTCGGAGTTGATGCGCAGGACCGCGAAGGTCGAGGCGAGCAACACCGGGAGCACCAGAACGATGCCGACCTTGCGTGTGACGGGCCAGTTGGACAGGCTCAATTGCCAGGACCGGGGTGTCGCTTCCATCCCGCTTCCGTCGCCTCCGCTTTCACGAGTGACCCCCAGGTCGTATGCGGTTGTGCGGCGTAGGGGACTAACCCCGCGCGGAACCAACTAGAGGTCTTCTTTTCCGGCCTGCAACATACCGCGCGGGCTGTGTAACGGCAATTCGAGGAACTCGCCGTACACGACTCCGAATAGGATCGCGCGCAACGTATTTCGAATTCACTTACCGGGGCGTAAGTAAAACGCGCTGGTCACCAGGCGATCCCGTCCGGCGTGTCGAAGCCGCCCTTCTCAGTCGCCTCTCAGTCGCTGTGGGCAGACTGGTGTCCATGCGCATTCTGGTAGTCGACGACGACCGCGCGGTCCGGGAATCGCTGCGTCGCTCGCTGACCTTCAACGGCTACACCGTCGACCTCGCCGTCGACGGTCTCGATGCTCTCGAGAAGACCACCGGTCAGCGGCCCGATGCCCTGGTACTCGACGTGATGATGCCCCGGATGGACGGGCTCGAGGTGTGCCGGCGGCTCCGCAGCACCGGTGACGATCTGCCGATTCTGGTGCTCACGGCACGGGATTCGGTCTCCGAGCGCGTGGCCGGACTCGATGCCGGGGCCGACGACTACCTGCCCAAGCCGTTCGCGCTCGAGGAGTTGCTGGCGCGACTGCGCGCCCTGCTGCGCCGCACCACGGTCGATCAGGGCGAGGTCTCCGAGACCATGACCTTCGCCGATCTGTCACTGGATCCGGTCACCCGCGAGGTACTGCGCGCCGAACGCCCGATCAGCCTGACCCGCACCGAGTTCTCACTGCTGGAAATGCTGATGGCCAATCCGCGCCGGGTGCTCACCCGCAGCCGCATTCTCGAAGAGGTATGGGGCTACGACTTTCCCACCTCCGGTAACGCGCTCGAGGTGTACATCGGCTATCTGCGCCGCAAGACCGAGGCCGAGGGTGAGCCGCGACTCATCCACACCGTGCGCGGCGTGGGCTATGTCCTGCGCGAGACTCCCCCGTAGGGGCCGGGCTCGTGGGTAGAACTGTCCCCCGGCGACCGGTGGTCGCCGGGCTCGCCAAATCGCCGGAACCCGATATGCGCCCGCCGATGCCGCTGACGCGCTCGGTATCGCTGCGCTGGCGGGTGACGCTGCTGGCCGCCTCGGTGGTGGCGGTCGCGGTGGCCTTCACCTCCATTGCCGCCTATGCGATGGTGGCGCGCTCGCTGTACGCGGATGTGGACGCGCAATTGAAGGCGCGCGCCTCGCTGATGATCGACAACAACTTCGATTCGCTGGGTTTCCAGTCCATCGTGCTGGCGGGGCTGTATTCCAATGACGTCGGCGTCGCGCTGATCTTCCCGGACCTGTCCCCGTATGTGCCGCCGCAGACCACCAATCCGCCCGTGGGCAAACAGGAATTGGCGGTGGCGCGCGGCGAGATCGGCTTCTCGCTGCGCACCGTCGACAATCAGCGGGTGCTGGCCCGGCGCACGCATTCGGGTTCCACACTGGTGGTTTCACAGCGCCTGCAACCCACCCGCGAGGTACTCGACCGGCTGGCCTGGCTGCTGTTCGTGGTCGGCGGCTGCGGCGTCATGCTGGCGGCGGCGGCCGGAACCGCGGTGGGGCGCACCGGTTTACGGCCCATCGCGCGCTTGACCGCGGCCACCGAACGGGTGGCCCGCACCGATGACCTGACCCCCATTCCGGTGACCGGCGATGATGAACTCGCCCGGCTCACCGAGAGTTTCAACACCATGCTGCGCGCCCTCACCGAATCCCGGGAGCGGCAGCGCAGATTGGTGGCCGACGCCGGTCATGAGCTCAAGACGCCGCTGACCTCCCTGCGCACCAATATGGAATTGCTCATCGCCTCATCGCGTCCGGGCGCACCGCGCATTCCGGATGAGGATATGGCCGGACTGCGCTCCGATGTCATGGCGCAGATCGAGGAATTGTCCACACTGGTCGGCGATCTGGTGGATCTGGCGCGCGAGGACGCCCCCGAGACGGTCTACGAACAGGTCGATATCGGCGATGTGGTGGAGCGGGCGCTCGAACGCGCGCGCCGCCGCCGCACCGGCATCGAATTCGAGGCCTCGCTGCGGCCGTGGTTCGTCTACGGACATGAGGCGGGACTGGAACGCGCCATCCTCAATGTGCTCGACAATGCCGCCAAATGGAGTCCGGCGGGCGGTTCGGTGCGGGTCTCCATGCGGGAGAACGGGCGCGGACTGCTCGAATTGGCGGTGGACGATGCCGGGCCGGGCATTCCTCCCAATGAGCGCGATCTGGTGTTCGAGCGCTTCTACCGCACCACGGCCTCGCGCTCCATGCCCGGCTCCGGGCTGGGATTGGCGATCGTGAAGCAGGTGGTGACCAAGCACGGCGGCACCATCAGCATCGACACTTCCGACCGGGGCGGCGCGCTGATCCGTATCGTTCTTCCTGGCGAAGGGAATCCCTTCGCGGGTGTAGAGCAGTAGCGGGGCGGAAAACGCTCCGGAAAAAGCAAGCGCGGTCTCAGTCCGCTCTCAGTCGTCACCGCCACGCTTGGCAACGAGACTCGAGGAGAAACGAGAAACATGACCGAGGATTCGAAGCGGGACCCCGAAGCCACCTCCGGCCCCGCCGCCGCGCAGCCCGACCCCCGCGCTGCCGCGCAGTCGCCCGCCACCCCCGGCGTCCCCGCGACCCCGGCTCATGGTGAAACCCCCGCCCAGCCCGATTCGGCCGCCCCCGGCCAGCCCCACTTCGGGAACGACACTGCCGCCCCGGAAGGCTTTGCGGCTCAGCAGGGTTCGGCTCAGCAGGGTTCGGCTCAGCAGGGTTCGGCCATGCCGAGTGCCTGGGCGCGTTCGCACAGCGCGCCGCAGGGCTATCCCGTGCCGCCGCAGGGCGGTCAGCCGTACGGCGGGCAGCCGTATGGCGCTGCCACCCAACAGCTTCCGACCGGCGGGACCGAACAGGTACCGGTTGGCCCGTACGGCCAGGCGTACGCGGCGTCGGGGGCCGGGTACGCCCGGGGCACGGGCGGACATCAGCACACCGAGCCGATCTTCGGCGCACCCGGCGGTCCGGGCGGTCCGGGACAGCCGCCGCTGGGGCCCGGCTTCCAGGGTGAGCCCGGCGCACCCGCGCCCAAGCGTTCCGGCAAGACCGGCCTGGTCGCCGGTGCGGTGGTGCTGGCCCTGCTCAGCGGCGGTATCGGCGGTGCGGTGGGTGCGCTCGCCACCCGCGACGGCAATGGCGGTGCGAGCATCACCAATGCCCTCGACGCCCCGAAACCGAATGTCAGCACGGTGGCCAATGCCCCGGCCGGTTCGGTGCAGGCCGTCGCGCAGAAGGTGCTGCCGAGCGTGGTCATGATCCGCGTCGCGGGCCAGAAGGCCGAGGGTGAGGGCTCCGGTGTGGTGCTCTCCACCGACGGTCTGATCCTGACCAACAATCACGTGGTGAGCGGCGCGGGTCCGAACGCCACCATGGAGGTCGCCTTCAGTGACGGCACCACCGCGGCGGCGCAGCTCGTCGGCGCGGATCCGGTGTCGGATCTGGCGGTGGTGAAGGTGCCGAACAAGCAGGGGCTCAAGCCGATCGAACTCGGCTCCTCGGGCGGTCTCCAGGTCGGCGAGCCGGTGGTCGCGGTCGGTTCGCCGCTCGGGCTGGCGGGCACGGTGACCACGGGCATCGTCTCCTCGCTGAACCGTCCGGTGTCGACCAGCGGTGAGCCGGGCTCGCAGGGCACCGTCATCGATGCCATTCAGACCGACGCCGCCATCAATCCGGGCAATTCCGGTGGCGCACTGGTGGATATGAACGGCAAGCTGATCGGTATCAACACCGCCATCGCCACGCTCGGGGTCTCCCAGACCGCGGGCGGGCAGAGCGGTTCCATCGGCCTCGGCTTCGCCATTCCGGTGGATCAGGCCCGCCGGGTCGCCGATGAGTTGATCAAGAACGGTAAGGCCACCTACGCGCAGATCGGCGTGAAGGTGCGCGCCCAGGACGATGTCAACGGCGCGCGCGTACTCGAGGTGACCGCCGACGGTCCGGCCGCCAAGGCCGGTATCCCGAACAATGTGGTGGTCACCAAACTCGACGATCAGGTGATCGATTCGGGCAATGCCCTCATCGCCGCGGTGCGCTCGCACCGTCCGGGCGACAAGGTCAAGGTGACCTACACCGACGCCCAGGGCAAGAATGCGAAGACCGTCGAGGTGACCCTTGGCGAGGCGGCGGCGGAGGGCGGTCGATGATGCGGCACGAGAGCGGGCGAATTCCCACCCCTGCGATCCGGGTCACCCCGGACGGCGGCTGGGAGCTGTTGTCGGACAACGGCACTGTGATGTCGGGCGCAGCCGCCGGAGTGTCGGGCGCAGGCGCTACGGTTACCACCATGGAAATCGATGCCGCTGTGGCGGGCCGTGCTCTTGTCGTGGTCGTCGACGACCGAACCGCCCATGGCGGAGTGGATTCCTTCGGGCCGCTGGTGACCGAACTACTCACCGAGGCCGGCTTCCTGGTCGACGCCTCGGTCTCGGTGCAGGCCGATGAGGTCGAGATCCGCAATGCGCTCAATACCGCCGTCATCGGCGGTGTCGACCTGGTGATCTCGGTCGGCGGCACCGGTATGGCCCCGCGCGATGTCACCCCGGAGGCCACCGAGGAGGTGCTGGACCGGGTGCTGCCCGGTATCAGCGAGGCGCTGCGCGCCTCCGGCCTGGCCTCGGGTTCGCTGGACGCGGGCCTGTCCCGCGGGCTGGCGGGCGTCTCCGGTTCCACGCTGGTGGTGAACCTGCCGGGTTCGCGGGCCGCGATTCGCGACGGTATGGCCACGCTCGGCCCGCTGGCCAGCCGGGTCATCGATGAATTGTCCGGTCTCGCTGAATGACGACTGAATCCGGCGAATCCCAGGATTCGCGCCCGGATTCCCCCGGCGCACCCCGCCCGGCCTCGCGCCGGGCGGGGTCTCGTCGCATATCGGCCGCGGAAGCGGCCAGGATCGCGGCTATCTTCGGCGAGGATCTGCCCGCCACCACCGCGGACGAGCGCACCCCCGAACCGGATTCGGGGCAGTCGGGGGACGACTGGCTGCGCTCGCAGGTGCCGCCGCATCACGGCTGATCCATCGCGATTCGGCTGAGCGCGCTCACTGCTGAGTGTGCTCACCATCGCATTCCCGCGTAGTGCGCGCGGCATTCTCCCCGCTCGGCGGTGGATATCACATCCGAGGCGAATCATCACGGCATTCGCATGTTTATCAATCTGTTGCCAAATAGTTGCGGGTGTGGCTAGTGTCTCGCTCGGGTCGATAAACATACGCGTCCAAAGGGTTTGAGCAGACTGCTTGACATTTGCTCATTGGGAATTGGAATGCGTGGCCCGGAGCCAGCTTCGGTGGTCGGAGCTGCACGCGAGAGAACCTGATGAGGGAACTAATGAGCGAGAACCGCACCAGCGGTGTCCGTCGCGCCGTCCGCATTGCGGGCATCGGCGCTGCCGCCTCCGTGGCGCTCGGTCTGATGTCGACCGGCGCCGCCAATGCCGATACCTTCGTGCCGTTGCCGGACGGTCAGAAGGTGGCTCCGGGTGGAGCCGTCACCGTCACCCGCACGGGTGAGCACGCCCTGATCTCGCCGTCGCTGGCCGCCAATGGCGCGGGCCGCGTGGTGTGGGTCTCGGGCAACGCGGTCGCCGATGTCGCCGAAACTCCGGAGGGCACGGTCGGGCCGAACAACGGCGCCGCCAACCTGCCGGGTTCGAACAACTCCTCGACCCACGGCGCCTCGCACCTGGCCACCGGCTACATCGTCGGCTGCCAGGTCGATATCGCGAGCAATGCGATCTCCGCCGGCGTCTCGGGCGGCATCAACCTCAGCGGTGGCACCCTCGGCGGCTCGGTCGGTCTGAACCTCGGCCCGGGTGAGGTCAAGTTTGTCGAGATCGACAGCAAGGACATCTTGAAGGCGGGCCACTACTCGGTCGAGTACCAGGACGCTCAGATCCAGGTGAACGGCTGCGCCGGCTACGCCCAGGCGCGCGCGTACACCGTCGTCGAGGTCATCGGCGACCACTACTCCAAGACCACCCTCTACGGGCAGCCGTTCAGCCTCGGCTGACGTTCGGTCTGAACAGCTAATTCATAACTCGCTTCAGCGAATTCGACCCCAGAGGGATATACCAATGAACATCCGCAAGTCTGTGGCGCGGGCGGCCGGTATCGCCGCCGTCGCCACCGCCGCGCTCGGCCTGTTCTCCACCGGTGCCGCCAATGCCGACACCTTCGTTCCGCTGCCCGGTGGCGAACTCACCAAGACGCTGTCCGATGGCACTGTCGTGACCGTTCGCATGGTCGGCGAATCGGCCAATATCAACCCGTCCATGGGCGCCACCCCGGTGCACCGCAATGCCTGGGTCTCGGGCAGCGCGCAGGTCGAGCTGTCCGGTGCCAACGGCGCCGTCGGCGGCAAGATCTTCCCCGGTTACGTGGTGGGTTGCCAGGTCGACATCTCCGGTGGCGGCGCCACCGGCGGTGCCGAGGGCGGCGCGAACTGGGATGGCTCGAGCCCGTCGGTCGGCGCCACCAGCGGCGCCAACCTGACCCTGGGCCCCGGCCAGTCGCGCTCGTTCTACGTGCTCGATCTCGAGCAGGCCGATGACTTCGGCAGCGAGGCGCACAAGGTTCGCAATGCGTTCAAGGGCTCGAACGGCTCGGTCACCTGGGCCGACGAGACCATCGGCCTGACCGGTTGCGGCGGTTACGCCCAGGCCCGCTCCTTCGTGAGCGTCGAGGTCGAGACCGACAACGTGGTCTCCTGGGTGACCCTCTGGGGTCAGCCCTTCAGCCTCGGCTGATTCCTCCCGCTCCGCGGAAGCCCAAGGGGGCCCGGCGCTTTTAGCGCCGGGCCCCTTTTGCTATCCATGGCATTCTCGACATACATGCGGGATAGGCGCGGGACCTTGTGCGGTTGCACTGGATTCGGTTCTCTCACACCTCACAGATCACAGCGGTGATGTAAAGTGCCCAGCGTCGCTACACATTAAGAATTTGTTAGCAGTAACACAGCGGCAACAATGTGGCGACAAACTTACCCGGGGTTCCCCAAGAGCCCTTTTCAACCTCGGTGGTCGAGGTTGACCGCAAGAAACCTGATGAGGGGAAGTATGAGCGAGAACCGCACCCACGGTCTGCGTCGTGGTGCCCGCATTGCGGGTATCGGCGCGGCCGCGGCCGTGGCCATCGGCCTTTTTTCGACTGGTGCTGCTAATGCCGATACCTTCGTACCGTTGCCGGACGGTCAGAAGGCTGCGCCCAGTGGGACTGTCACCATCACCCGTACGGGTGAACACGCCATCATTTCGCCGTCGCTCTCCGCCAATGGCGCGGGTCGTGTCGTGTGGGTCAGCGGCAATGCCGTCGCCGAGGTCACCGAGACTCCCGAAGGCACCGTAGGCCCGAACAACGGACCCGCGAATGGCAACGGCTCCAACAATTCCTCCACCCACGGCACTTCTCAGCTGAACACCGGCTACATCGTCGGTTGCCAGGTGAACATCGCCGATAACGCCATCACCGCGGGACTCTCCGGCGGCATCAGCCTCAGCGATGCCTCGGTCGGCGGCTCCATCGGTGTCAACCTCGGCCCGGGCCAGGTCAAGTTCGTTCAGATCGATTCCAAGGACATCCTGAAGCCGGGTATCTACTCGGTCGAATACCAGGATGCGGAAATCCAGCTCCAGGGTTGCGCGGGTTATGCCCAGGCGCGGTCGTACACCGTCGTCGAGGTCATCGGCGATCACTACTCCAAGACCACCCTGTACGGCCAGCCGTTCAGCATCGGCTGATAGTGGTCACCACCGCCAAATCACTTCTCGCGCAAGCGAAATCAACCCTCGAGGGAAAACTGTAATGAACATCCGTAAGACTGTGGCGCGGGTGGCCGGTGTCGGCGCCGTCGCAACCGCCGCTCTTGGCCTGTTCTCCACGGGCGCCGCCAACGCTGATACGTTCGTCCCGCTGCCGGGCGGCGAAATCTCCAAGACCCTGTCCGATGGCACCGTCGTCACCATCAAGCTGGTCGGCGAATCCGCCAATATCAGCCCGTCCATGGGTTCCACTCCGCTGCATCGCAATGCGTGGGTCTCGGCCTCCGCGCAGGTTCAGCTGTCCGGCGCCCCCGGCGCCACGGGTGGCAAGATCTTCCCCGGTTACGTGGTCGGCTGCCAGGTCAACATCGCCGGTGGCGACACCAGCGGTGGCGTGACCGGCGGCGCTTCCTGGGACGAGAAGGGCAATGTCACGCCGAAGGCCGGAGCCACCGGTGGCGGCAATCTGAATCTCGGCCCCGGCCAGGCGAAGTCGTTCTATGTCCTCGATGAGGAAATGGCCGACGACTTCGGCAACGAGGTCCACAAGGTCCGCAACAAGTTCAGTGGCAACAGCGGTTCTGTCACCTGGGCGGACGAGACCATCGGCCTGAACGGCTGCGCGGGCTATGCCCAGGCGCGTGCCTTCGTCAGCGTCGAGGTCGAGACCGACACCGTGGTCACCTGGGTCACCCTGTGGGGCCAGCCGTTCTCCCTCGGCTGATCGCCATAACGTAAGACGAATGGGCCCGGCGCATTTCGCGCCGGGCCCATTCGTGTGAATCAGGTGTTTGTCGGAAACATCTGCACAGCTTCAGCTTTCGTGCTTGCCGCCGGAACTGCCATTACGACCTTCGGCGAGCAGATCTCGAATCTCAACCAGCAGTTGATTATCGGTGAGGGCGGTATCGGCGGTGCCCCAGCGCGTCTTGGCCTTGGTGGCCGGGAGCACCAGGATGAAGTAGAGCAGCGCCGCGATGATGAGGAAGTCGAGCGCGGCGGTAATGATCGGTCCGACGGCGATGAAGGTCGCCGGTTTTCCCGCCACCAATTGAAACCCGAGCCCCAGTTCACCGCTGCGGCCGAACACCGCGAGCAGCGGCGTGATGATCCCATCGGTGAAAGCGGTGACCACGGCGACGAATGCGGTGCCGATGACGACCGCGACGGCCAGATCGACCACATTGCCGCGAAGCAGAAAGTCTTTGAAACCCTTGAGCATTGCCGAGAACTCCTCTGCGTGAAGGCGGGTGGAGCCTGCGTGATGCGCTATCGGGGATGCTAGTTCACCCATCGGCCGGGTCAGTGGAACACGACCGTGAGCGCGGTGCGCAGTGAGGCCGCGGCCACCGCGGTGGCGCGCCGGGAGTCCAGGGCCACCAGCACTATTCGACCGTCGCCGGTGCGGGCGGCGTCCGCGCCGGGAGCCAGGACCACGGCCGCGTCGGCGGCGAGCAGCCGGGCGGGTCGCCCGCCGCCGGACTCCTCGGCGGCGACCACGTCCACTCGGTCGCCCGCGCGCAGGATATCGGCAACGGCATTGTCCGCCAGGCGAATCGGAACGATGCGGGCATCGGGGGAGTGCGCGGCCACGGCGGCCAGCCGGGGACCGATGACGCGCAGTTCGGTGAGGATCTCGCCCGGGGCGACCGCGCCGGTGAGGGTGGCTCCGCGCAGTGCGCCGGGTTCGCGAATCGCGCCGTCGGGCAGTGCGATGCTCTCGCGCGGTTCGACGCGCAGATCCTCTGCGGCCAGGATATGACCGGGTGGCAGTTCGCGCGTGGCGACCAGCACCGCGGTATGCCGATCGGCGGGATCGCCGCGCACCGCGAGTATCGCGGCGAAGACCAGCAGCAGTGTGGCCGAAATGCGCCGCAGCAGTACGCCGTCGGCGAGAGCGCGGCGCAGGTCGACCAGGAGGGCGGGGGAACCGCGGCCGAGATCGGACTCGGGACCGGTGGTGCGCGAACGGATCATGCCGGGCAGCCTAGGTCCGGGCAGTGCTCAGCCGACCCCCGAAAGTGCTCGGAAAGGGTCGGCTGTGGATAACTCCGGGCTGTGGATGATCAGGCGGCGGAGGTGCTGCTCGAGCTGCTCGACGTGGTCGCGGCGGTGCCGGTGCTCGGGGTCGAGGGTGCGCTCGGGGTGGTCGGGGCGGATCCGTTCGAGCTCTCCGAACCGGACGTCGACTTGGCGGGCTCGCTGGAGGTGGAACCGTTGCGGCTGTCGGTACGGTAGAAGCCGCTGCCCTTGAAGACGATGCCGACCGAGTTGAAGAGCTTGCGCAGCTTTCCATTGCACCGATCGCACACGGTGAGTGCGTCATCGGAGAAGGACTGCACGATGTCGAACTTGTTGTCGCACTCGGTGCAGGCGTACGAGTAAGTAGGCATCGGTGAAACCTCTCCACGGTATTCGTCGAGTTAGCACTCTACAGCTGGCAGTGCCAACACTGCCAATCGGGTATCAATTCCCCAGTCATTCGCCCAGCTCGCGCAGGCCACCGAACGGGGTCAGCGCCCATCCCATTCGATGGTCGTGTGGCTCTTCGGGCAAATTGCCGACAACCTCATCGTCGCGCACCACCGCGACCAATCGGGCATCGGCGCGACTTGTACCCAGACTGCGATCGTAATAACCCGCACCGCGCCCCAATCGACTACCGCGCCGATCCACCGCGAGCGCCGGAATGATAATCACCTCGGCCAGTCCCAGGGCGTCGGCGATCGGCTCGCCGTCGGGTTCGCGCAGCCCGAATCGCCCGCGCCGCAAGCGCTCCGGACCCAGATACTCCGCCCAGGACAGTGGACCCGGCTCGCCCGTCACCGGCAGCAGCACCCGCGCACCGGTCGCGCGCAGCGCGTCCAGCATGGCGATCGATCCGGGTTCACTGCCCACCGGGACGTACGCGCACACCCAGGTCGCGTCCGGCCACGGCAGTGCCGCGATCCGCTCGGCGAGCGCCGCGGCCTCCCGTTCCCGGACCTCCGGGGTCAGCGCCGCGCGCCGCGCGAGGATCTCCGCACGCCACGCCGCCTTGTCCCGGATACCAGTCACGCGCCCACGATATGCGCCGCCGCGCCCGGCCCGCGCGCACCGGTGTGTGGCGTGCGGCACTGTTCGCGACGGCGGGAGTGGGTATGAAGTGGTGGAAGGGTCGTACGGATGCCCTACGGGTATGGCATCCGGTCCACGCGGTCCGGCGTTCGGTGCGCTCGGTACGGCGCGGACGCTTAGGCTCTCGGGGACGTCGGGGCGGTGCTGAGGCCGCGCCGACGCACCGGACGGATGGATAGGGTGAGTTCATGACAGCTAATGGCGGCGGAGCCGAGTCGTGTTTCCGCACCGCGGTGGTGCCCGCGGCGGGACTCGGCACGAGGTTCCTGCCCGCGACCAAGACGGTGCCCAAGGAGCTGCTGCCGGTGGTCGACACGCCGGGCATCGAATTGGTCGCCGCCGAGGCCGCGGATTCCGGCGCCACTCGGCTGGTGATCGTGACCTCGCCCGGAAAAGACGGCGTGGTAGCGCATTTCGTCGAGGATCTGGTGCTGGAGAGCACGCTCGAGGAGCGCGGTAAGCATCATCTGCTGGCCAAGGTGCGCAAGGCCCCGGCGCTGCTCGATGTCACCTCGGTGGTGCAGGAGGAGCCGCTGGGCCTGGGACATGCGGTGGCACAGGCGGAATCGGTGCTCGACGACGACGAGGACGCCATCGCGGTCCTGCTCCCCGATGATCTGGTGCTGCCCTCCGGGGTGCTCTGCGCCATGGCGCGGGTGCGCCAGACCTACGGCGGTTCGGTGCTGTGCGCCATCGACGTGCCCGTGGAAGAGGTCAGCGCGTACGGCGTCTTCGATGTGCAGACCCTGCCCGGCGCGAGCGCGGATGTGCTGAAGGTCAACGGCATGGTGGAGAAGCCGCCGCGCGATCAGGCGCCCTCCACCTTCGCGGCGGCGGGCCGATATCTGTTGGACCGCGCCATCTTCGACGCACTGCGCCGGATCACCCCGGGCGCGGGCGGTGAGTTGCAGCTGACCGACGCCATCGCGCTGCTCATCTCCGAGGGACATCCCGTTCACGTTGTGGTGCACCGTGGGTCGCGACACGATCTGGGCAACCCGGGCGGCTATCTTCGTGCTGCGGTCGATTTCGCTTTGGAACGTGAGGAATACGGTCCCGCGCTGCGCGAGTGGCTCGAGCAGCGGCTCGGACCGGGATGGCTGGGTGATCGCACCGAGCCGCAGCTCACCTCGCACGAGTGAGAAGATGCCGCTGACGGGGTGTGGCTAGTGCGCGAGACCAGGGAAGGGCGGCATGCGCTCGGTTGAGGATCAGCAGATCAAAGTGACCGCGGCGGCTGTCGCGCCGCGGCCCGTTCGGGTCGCCATCTCCGAGGCCCAGGGACTGCTGTGTGCCGAGGATGTCGTCACCGAGCGGCCGTTGCCGGGCTTCGATCAGGCCGCCATCGACGGCTATGCCGTGCGCAGTGTGGACGTCTCCGGCGCGGGCGCGGATATTCGCGGTGAAGACGGCGAACCCGTCGAGCTGACGCTGCCGGTGGTCGGTGAGGTGGCGGCCGGTTCCCGGCAGCCGATCCGGTTGCAGCCGCGCCAGACCGTGCGGGTGGATACCGGCGCGCCGCTGCCGACGCTCGCGGATGCCGTTCTGCCGCTTGATTTCACCGACGGCGGCCGGGCCCGGGTGAAGGTGTACGAGTCGGTGCGCTCGGGCGATTACGTGCGCCGGATCGGCGATGATGTGCAGCCCGGCGATCTGGCCGTGCGCGCCGGAACCATCATCGGGCCCGCGCAGGTGGGTCTGCTCGCGGCGGTGGGCCGGGACAAGGTGCTGGTGCATCCGCGCCCGCGGCTGTCGGTGCTCTCGGTCGGCGGTGAGCTGGTCGATATCGATCGCACCCCCGGGCCGGGTCAGGTCTACGACGTGAACTCCTACGCGCTGGCGGCCGCCGCACGCGACGCGGGCGCGGATGTGAACCGGGTCGGCATTGTCAGCGCCGATCCCAAACGCCTGCGAGATGTGGTGGAGGGCCAACTGGTTCGCTCCGAGGTCGTGGTGATCGCGGGTGCGGTGGGCGGCTGGGCCTCGGAGCAGATTCGCGAGGCGCTGGAGGGTCTGGGCGAACTGGAGATCACCCGGGTCGCCATGCATCCGGGTTCGGTGCAGGGTTTCGGCCTGCTCGGCCGCGATGAGGTGCCGACCTTCCTGCTGCCGTCGAATCCCGTTGGCGCGCTGGTGGTTTTCGAGGTGATGGTACGGCCGCTGATCCGCATCGCGCTGGGCCGCCGGCATCCCATGCGGCGGGTGGTGCGGGCGCGCACGATTCTGCCGATCGCCTCCATTCCGGGTCGGCGGGGTTATCTGCGCGCACAGCTCATGCGTGATGAGCAGACCGGCGACTATCTGGTGCAGCCGCTGGGCGGGCCGAATGGCGCGTCGTCTCATCTGCTGGCGACCATGGCCGAGGCGAACAGCCTGATCGTGATCGATCCGGAGGTCACCGAGGTTCGCACCGGTGACGAGGTTCGGGTCGCCTTCCTCGCACAGCGAGGGTGAGGCATTGGACATGAACGTCTTCCGGGCCGCCCAGCACCCGGGCTGGCCCGCGCATCTGGGACCGGTGCGGGTGGCGGCCGGACAGGTGACGCTGCGGCCCATCCGATTGCGCGACGCCTCGGCGTGGAGCCGGATCCGCACCCGTGACCGGGATAATCTGGAGAAGTGGGAGCCGACAGGGCGGGGTTCCTGGGAGGCGCGCAATCACGCCGGGAATTGGCCGTCGCTGTGGTCGTCGCTGAAGGCGGAAGCCCGTCGGGGCGCGATGATTCCGCTGGTGATCGAGGTCGACGGCGCGTTCAGCGGGCAGATCACCATCGGCAATATCGTGCGCGGCGCCTTGCGCTCGGCGTGGATCGGCTACTGGGTCTCCAAGGAGGTCGGCGGTCAGGGAGTGGCGACCGCGGCGCTGGCGCTGGGCCTGGATCACTGCTTCGGCGAGGTGGGCCTGCATCGGGTGGAGGCCACGGTGCGGCCGGAAAACCTTGCCAGCCAAGCGGTGCTGCGCAATGTCGGTTTCCGCGAGGAGGGGCTGCTGCGCCGCTACCTGGATGTGGACGGCGCGTGGCGCGATCATCTGCTGGTGGGCATGACGGTCGAGGAGGTCTCGGGGACCGTGGTGGACAAGCTGATTCGCTCGGGACGCGCCGCGCGGGCGTGAAACACGGCGCGCCGCACCGACTGACCATGGCATCCATACCGGTCTTAACTTGTGTGACTACTGTGGCAGGTGTTGACGGCGCGCCTGCGGGCTATTCCTGAGGCACGGAACTAGCCTACGGACGTCGGTGGTGCGTCCTCGTGCGACCGGTAATGCTGTGGTGCACGTCGTAGGACGGTGTACGAAGGGATGCGAGCCAGGCGGGGACGGAGGTGTTGAGCGCGATGCCGAATTCGATCTTGTGGATCGGACTGGTCGTGCTCTGGGTCTTCGTGCTGTTCCCCATGCTCGCGGGTCGCCACCCCCGCATTCGCCAGCACACCGATGCCGCCCTGAACACCCGGGTGTTGCATCGCGGGGATATCGCGCGACGCACCAGAAAAGGTCCGGCCACCGGACACGACACCGACCCGGACTACGTGCCGGTTCGCAGGAAGCATCACCACGATGATCCGGAGGATCGGATGACCAGATCGGACGACAGCACTCGAGCTGAATCGGACGACGAGGATTTCGACACCGACCGCGAACGCGATACGGAGAGCGCGGATTCCGCGCGGGGGGAAGCGGTGGTGTCCGAGCCGGTCGCGACCGAGCGGGCGGACGGTGACGAGGCGGCGGACCGGGCCGAACCCGAGACCACCGGCGAATCCGAGTCCGGGACAGCGGAATCCGAGATCGCCGAGCACGCCGAGCGCATCGAGCGCGAGCACGCCGAGCGCATCGAGCATGTCGAGCGCATCGAGCATGACGAGCGCATCGAGCATGTCGGGCGCACCGGGCGCACGGAGCGCGTCGGGCGCACCGAGCGCACCGAGCGCGTCGAGCGCGTCGAGCGCGTCGAGCGCACCGAGCGCGTCGAGCCCGAGACCACCGACGCGTCGGACACCGTCCCCACGCCCTCGGTCCGAAACTGTTCACGCGAGGACGCGCCGCAGCGCACCCGGGTGCCCGCACTGCGGGATGAGGACGAATCCGATATGGACGACCCGGATTTCGTGCCCTCCCGGCGCGGTCGCGGTGGCTACGACCCCGAGGCCGACGCCATCGCGCGGGCGGCCCGCTACACCTTCCGCCAGCGCGCCGTCCTCGGCCTGGTGCTGAGCACCCTGATCTTCGCCGGTGGCGCACTGGCCATCTCGGCCGCCCTGTGGTGGCCCGCGGCCCTGGCGGGCACCGTGCTGGTGGGCTATCTGGCCTACCTGCGCCGCCAGGTGCAATTGGAGGAGGACATCCGCCGCCGCCGCACCGCCCGCCTGGCCCGGTCGCGCCGCGAGGACGCGGAGGCGGCGACCGCGGCCGAACCCGAACAGCCCCGCCCGGACCGTGAGGAGACCCGCACTCAGCTGCGCCGTGCGGTCCTGGTCGAACCCGATGACGAAGACCCGCACTTCGAACACCTCGAATTGTTCGACGCCGCCACCGCCCGCGCCGCCCGCGAGCGCGCCGCCGGACGAGTCCGCCACGCGGTAGGCGAATAACTTCGCACTGGCGGTTCACACGCACTGAAAGTCCAATGGGTGCACGGCTTATCGCCGTGCACCCATTGCCGTTCGCCATCCCCTCGTAATCCCCCCAGCCCCGCTAACCCCGGCAGCTCCTTCGTCACCCCGGCGGCCCCGGTGGTCTTGGTGGCCCCCCGGGAGTCTTGGTGGCCCCGGGTTGACTCGGCGGCCCCGGGTTGACTCGGCGGCTCCGGGTTGACTCGGCGGCCCCGGTAGTCCGGGCGGCCCCGGGTTGACTTGGCGGCTCCTTCATCATCCCGGCAGTCCCCGGTAGTTCTGGCGGTTCCTTCGTAGTCCCGGCGACCCCTTCGTCATCCCGGCAGGCTTTCGGCCGGGATCCACACCGTAAGAAGACAAGCGGGTTCGGTGGATCCCCGGCCAACAGCGCGCCGGGATGACGGGGCGACCTATACCGGGATCTGCTGTTCGATGAGTTCGGCGAGGGTGCGGAGTTTGGCCGCGAATTCCCGTGCCGCGACCGGATCTTCGGTGGAGCCCTTCACGACCTTGGAAGTCAGTGCGGCGAGCCGGGATTCGGCGGTGCTGAAGACATCGGGGGTGTGCGGGGCGTCCTCGGCGAGATCACCGCGCAGCCAGGACTGTAGGCGCTGCACCACTTCACCGCGATCGTAGGTGTTCGGGAGTACGGCGATGGCTTCGCGGAGCTTGCCCGCGGTCACCTTCACATCGGCGGCGAGGGTCGTGTACACGGTGAACGCCGCGTCCTCGCCGTGCGCGGCGACAATGGGCAGCAGTTCGCGAATCTGCCCCTCGTTGATGGACGGCGCCACCGGATGCAGCCGGGCCGCCAGCGGCCAGGCGCGAATCAGCTTGTGCGCGTATGAGCGCTGCATATCCCAGCGCTTCTCCACATAGTCGTCGAAGGTGGCGTGTTCGGCGCGATAGAGGCGACCGTCGCGCACGATCTGCAGTGCCCGCCCGGCCACCCAGAACGCGACCCGCAAAGCGTCGATGGAGGATTCGCAGAGATCGAGCTGTTCCAGCTCACTGGCATTGAGCGGTCCGTCACCCGCGGTCGGCAGCGGCATGGTGAGCACACTCGGCGAGGCCGTGGCCGCGCCCCGCAGCGTGCTCCCCACACTGCGCAGCGCGGGATCGATACCGCGCACCCGCGCCTCGGTGGCTTTCCCCTTGGGCGGCACCGGCTTTGCCTCCGGAGTCGACGAATCCCCTTCGCCCCGAGTGACTTCGCCCGCGATGGGATCGGGCGCGGGAGCCACGGGCGCATCGCCCGGGGTGCTCGGCGTGATGAATACGGCGGCGGGGGATTCGGGTGTCATGGCGGGGGGCAGCACCATCTCGGCCTTGGCGGCCGCCTTGGCCGGATGCGCCGCGACCGCCCCGGGAGTGACCGCGCCGCTGTGCCATTCGGCATCCCGGAGCGGTGAGACGGGCGGGGTGTGCTCCGCCTCGTCGGCGAGCGGGTTGCGGGTCGGGGCCGGGTGACCGCCGCCGATGGAGCTCTTGCGTCGTTGCGGGGGCATCAGGCGGGTACCTCCAGTGCTTCGGGGCTGGTGCGGGATTCGAGGTACGGGCGCAGTAGTTCCTCGCCGACCCGGTGGTATTCGCCGAGATCCGCGATGGGGTTCTCCGCGCCGTCGCCGACTTCACCGTCGGCGGCTTCGCGGTACCACTTCCACGCACTCACATAGGATTCGAAGACGTCGTATCCGGCGTCTTCGAGATTGCCGCGCTGCGAACGGTATTCGGTGGAGACATTGACCCCGTTCTTCATGGTGACCGGGACCTTGGTCATGAGAACGCGTACGCGTATCTGTTTGGTGCTTTCGGTGGCGGCTTCCTCGGCGGCCCGATAGGTGCTGGGGACGCGTTTCACCTCGGACGGGCTGACGCTGGTCACCAGGATCAATTCATCGCTCTCGGGGACGGCGGCTTTGAAGATATCGGCGGATTCGCCACCGGCGTCGACGATGATCACCTCGTATTTTCCGGCATTGTCGGTGATGCAGTCATTGACGTGCCGGGACGGAAAGGCGATGAGTTCGAAGGGGACGTCGATGTTCTCCTTGCGCAGTCGCCGGTACCAGGAGTAGCCGGTCTGGCTCAGCGGATCGGCGTCGATGACGAGTACCCGGAGCCGGTGCACGGTGGCGAAATAGGAGGCGAGGAAGAAGGCCGACGTCGTCTTGCCCACGCCGCCCTTCAAATTCCCCAGGGTGACCACCAATGGTTCGGGAAGTTCGGGTAGCGCAATGGAATTGGTCATGGAATCCTCCGTCTCATGGGGAGGGAACGTGTTCCTGACCAGTCAAACACGGCCGATTGCGCGCTTCGCGGATTGCGGTGCGTGTCCAATTGGACACAGTTTTCCGGGTGAGAAAAACCGTCGATGTTTACGAATCCGTTATGAATAACACGCGTGTCATTCTGTACGACCCCTGGCGAACAGGCGTTCTATGCAAAGTGGAACTGCTGCAGTACCGAGATATTCGAGTGTGATGACGGAAACCGGATAGCTGACGCTTGATGGAAGGACCGACGCACCATGGACAGTATCGGTGACAGACAGAGGCTTCCCTACCTGCCGCGGCTGACGTGGCGGAGCTTGACCACCGGCATTCTCGCCGCCGCCGGAATCGGTGCGGCACTGCTGTTCACAGCGGGCGAGGCCGAGGCGACGCCGGTGAATATCCCCGGTATCGGACAATTCGAGATCGCCGATGAGATCGCCACCCAGCTCGGAATCACCGCATCCGCCCCGGAATTGGGGATCGCGGAGGCGCCGGCCGCGGAGCACGCGATCATCGAGACGTACGAATTCCGTCCCGTGACTATTCCCGGCATCGGTACGACGCCGAGCCAGAGCATGACCGCGATTCCCGATCAGCTCGTCACCGCGGCCGTGGCGGAACCGCTTCCGGCCCAGCGGTCCGCCGCGCCCGCACCGGACTTCCGGCAGGTGACCATCGCGGGTCTCGGCAAGGTCGCCGTTCCGAACAGCCTGCCGCCGCTGGTCGGCATCCCGGGTGTGAGCGATGCCGCGGGACCGGTGCCCGCGCCGATGCCCGCCGCCATGCCGAAGCGGACGGTCGGTGAGCGCGCGGCGGAGGCGGCGCGCACCCGGCTCGGCGCGAGCTACAGCAGCGGCGCGGTCGGGCCCGACGCCTTCGACTGCTCGGGTCTGGTCCAGTGGTCCTATCGTCAGGCCGGTGTCGAACTGCCGCGCACCAGTTATTCACAGCTGGCCGCGGGCACCCCGGTCTCGGTGGATGAATTGGAGCCGGGCGATCTGGTCTCCTATTACGGCGGCGGGCACTCCGCGCTGTATGTCGGTGACGGACAGGTCATTCACGCCGCGAGTTATGGTTCCGGCGTGCGACTCGCACCGGTCGACAATATGCCGATCACCGGCGCCCGCCGCTTCTGATCGGGCCCGCGCGATGTCGGTGCGGCACCCGAAATCAGCGGCCTGTCACGCCGGGGAAACAATGGTCGATAAGACCATTACTCCCCGCTCTCCGCGGAGATCACTTCGTGCGGCATGGACCAAGAGGTGCGAAATGAGTAAGAAGCTGTTCCCGGCCTCGGCTCGAGCCGGCGCCGTCGCCCTGGCCACTTTCACGGTGGCGGCGCTGTCGACATTCGTCGCCGGACCCGCGAATGCCGCCCCGGTCTGTCCGAGGGCGGGTCAGCCGACCTTCGTCGTCGCGAACCCGGGTGGTTCGCTGGAGGGATTGACGGTCGACCCGGCCGGTCGTGCGTTCACCACCGATCTGCAGACCGGCCGGGTATTTCGCATCGATTTCCCGGGTGCGCCCGCGGTGCCGATCGCCACGGTGCCCAGTGGCGGCGGTGGGGCGCTGGCCTGGACGCCGGATGGAAAACTGCTGGTCGGATATGGCGCGGACGCGCGGGTGATCGCGGGTGACAGCCTTCGGCATGCGGGCATCGTCACCGTCGATCCGAATACCGGTGCGGTCGCGCCCTATGCGGCGGGATTGAGCGCGGCCAACGGTATGGCCGTCTCGCATGACGGAATCGTCTACGCCACCAATGATTTCGCGACGCTCATCGGCCGGGTGTATCCCAATGGGGTGGTGCAGCCGGATTGGGGCAGTCTGCCCAGTGCCAATGGCGCGGTACTCGGCGATGACGACCGATTCCTGTATGTGTCACGCACCTTCGTGAATCCGGGTGTGAGCCGAATTCCCACCGATGCCCCGTGGGCCCCGCAGTCGATATTGGATCTCGGCGGCGGTGACGCGCTCGACGCCCCCGACGGTCTCACCTTGGATTCGCTGAATCGTCCTGTGGTGCCGATGAATCCGTCCGGTCAGGTGGTGCGCATCGATGCGCCGAATCAATTCTGTGTCCTGGGCTTCGGCAACAATCTGACCAGCGTGGTCAGTTACGGTCGCGGTGATCAGGGCTTCTCGGCGGGCCGGTTGTTCGGTGCGACCTTCACCGGCGTGATCTACGAGATTCCGGGTGGTTTCGATCCGAACGCGCGGACCGCGGCCCCCTGATCGAATCCGTTCGCACCGTTCATGCCCTGGCGAACGCTACGTTGCGTTCGCACGCCCTGCGATCGCGAATTGCACACGAAAAGCGGTTTATGCCAGGTTGATTCGGTCTACCTCCGTTCAGTGACGTTGCAGCCTAATGCTTTCCGGTTGGCGTTGTGTTGCAATAGAAACTGATGAGGGAGGTGGGGTCGATGCCCGGAGGGCGACTCACGCCGGAGGATCGGCGACGTATTGCGATGGGTTTGGCGCAGGGTTTGGGATATGCCGAGATCGCCCGTTCGCTGGGGCGCCCAACCTCCACGGTGAGCCGGGAAGTGTCCCGCAACGGCGGCCCGGGTGACTATCGCGCGGAGCTGGCGCACGCGGCGACCGTGGTGCGGTCGCGGCGTCGGGCGGCCCGCCCCAAGAAGACCGAAAAGCCCTCGGGCGCAAATGAGTACGGCCGTCTCCCGGAGGTGGTCGGGGTCTTCGGCGCGGAGTTGGCCGAACTGTTCACGCGCACCGGTGTGCCGAAGATGGCGGCGGGCGTGCTGGCCCGGCTCTACGCCGCCGATTCCGGCAGTGCCACCGCGGGGGAGCTGGTGAGTCATCTGCGGGTGAGCCCGGCGACGGTCTCGGCGGCCGTCGGTTATCTGGAGGGGGAGCGGCTGATTCGCCGCGAGCGCGACGGCGGCACCCGCCGTGATCGCTACTTCATCGACGAGTTCGCCTGGTACCGGGCGACTCTCGCGAGCGCGCGAGCGAATGAGGAGTTGGCCGCCAAGGCGCGGGACGGCGCCAAGACGCTCGGGGTGCAGACCCCGGCGGGTCGCCGGCTGCTGGGGATGGGGGAGTACCTGGAGCAGGTCGGCCTGGATATGGCCCGTTCGGCCGAGCGCTGGCGAGTTCATTTGGCAGAGCGGTGAATATAGACATACATACGGTATGTATGTAAAAGTGGTGGGGTACCCACGGGCATTGGAGCAACGATGGCAACGAGCACATCCCTCGGCCGTACCCACGAGGTGGACCTCCCCGGCGGCCGGATCAGGTACCACGACACCGGCGAGGGGCCGCCGGTCGTCTTCATTCACGGACTACTGGTCAATGCCGATCTCTGGCGCAAGGTCGTCCCCGGGATCGCGGCGGCGGGTCACCGCTGCCTGGCCCCGGACCTGCCCCTGGGATCACACGAAATCCCCGTTCCCGCAGCCGATCTCACCCCTACCGGGGTGGCGGATCTGATCGCCGCCTTCCTGGAGCGACTGGATCTGCGCGATGTCACCCTGATCGCCAATGACACCGGCGGTGCGATCACCCAGGTGTTGCTGGCGCGCAATCGTTCTCGCATCGGGCGCGTGGTGCTGGCATCGGTCGACAATTACGAGCGCTTCCTGCCGCCACCGCTGAACGTGCTGCCCGGGCTGGCCCGCATTCCGGGTTCACTGCGCCCGCTCACCGAGGCCATGCGCTGGCGGGCGCTGCATCGGCTTCCGATCGGCTTCGGCTGGGTGGCCAAGCGGCCGGTGCCGCCGGAGATCGCGGACTCCTATCTGCTGCCCAGCCGGCGCTCGGCCGCCATCCGCAAGGACCTGCGGCGACTGCTGCGGACTCTGAAGAACGACTACACCCTGCAAGCCGCGGCACATTTCGCCGAGATCGACCTGCCGGTACTGGTGGTCTGGGCGCGCGAGGACAAGTTCTTCCCGGCTTCGTGCGCCGAGCGGCTGGCCCGCGACTTCCCGAATTCCACCCTGCGATTCATCGACGATTCGTACACCTTCCTGCCCGAAGATCAGCCCGAGTTGCTGACCACCGCGATCCTGGAGTTCACTCGGCTGCATGCCACGCCGTAGCCAGGAGGACCGTTCGCGCACCACCAGGGCCGCGCTCGAGGAAGCCGGACGCCGATTGTTCATCGAGCGCGGCTTCGCCGGTACCTCGGCGCAGGATCTGGTGGCCGCCGCCGGTGTCACGCGCGGCGCACTGCATCACCACTACGGCGATAAGCGCGGCCTGTTCCTGGTGGTCCTGGAACAGGTGGAGGTGGAGGCCTCCGCCGAGATCGAGAATGCCATCGCCGCACACGATCCCGCCGATCTGCTCGGCGGTATGGCCGTCGGCCTGGCCACCTTCCTGGAGATCTGCCGCCGCCCGGCCATGCTCCAGATCGTGCTGCTGGACGCACCGACGGTGCTGGGGTGGCAGGCTTTTCGCGAATTCGAGGCCCAGCACGGGCTGGGTTTGATCACCGCGCTGCTGGAGCGCGGTCGTGCGGAGGGGCTGATCGCCGAGGCGCCGATCCCCATGCTGGCCCAACTGCTGGTGAGCGCGCTGAGCGAGGCGGCGCTCATGGTGGCCAATGCCGCCGATCCGGATCTCGCGCGCACGCAGGCGCAGCAATCGCTCATGCTGTTGCTGGCGGGCATCCTGCGCGCCTGATCCCGGCGAAGACGGTCACATCGAGTGACTGTCACGTTTGCGGCCCGAGCTTCGTCGTAGTGGCATGGCTATTCGCACGCACCTCTCCGCCGCCCTGCTGGCCGCCGCGGTTCTCCCTGCCGCCCTGGCGATTTCGGCCCCCGGTGCCGCCGCCGCACCCGCCCCGATCGGCTACACCGCGACCGCGGACGGGCAGCGCACCATCCTCAGCACCGACTCCGGTTCGCTGGGCGTCGAGAACGGCGTCCTCCAGGTCCGGTCCACCGAAGGCCGAATCGTCGGCGGCACCGAATTGTCCTTCCGCGTCGATGATTACGTCTTTCCCATCACCGCCGAGATCAAGGACCGCACCGCGGTCCTCACCCCGCGCTTCGATACCGAGCACGCGGTCTACCGGCCGGTGGCCCTGCCCTTCGAGGAGAGCGCGCCGTGGCGCACGCCGTACGAGCGCGAACAGGCCGCGTGGACCCGGATGACCAGCACCATCGCCATGGGCGCGAGCGTGGGAACCCTGGTGGGCGGCCTCGGCGGCGCGGCCGTCGGCTGTCTCGTCGGCGGTGCGGTGGGCGCGACCCTGACCGGTGCGCTCACCGCCATGTTCGGCGCGCTCCCCGCCGGAATCGTCGGCTGCGTCGCGGGCGTGGCCGCCATCGGCGTACTCGGCACCGTGGCGGGCCAACTGCTGGTGACGGCCCCGGTCGCCATCGCCGCCGCCATCCAGTACTTCACCACCGTCAATTCACCCTTCCCGGGGAAATGATCCGACCTTCGGAAATGGTGACAAACTAGGGTGTGAGCAGCCCATTTGTCGGCGATGCCCCGAAGATCCAGCCACCCTCCAGCGTCAGCGAAGCGGATACCGTCGTCAACTCGAACAATGCGCCGCCCTCGGCGAGCCCACGGCCCGGATGGGTTAATGCGGCACCCTTGTCGGCGAAAGAGCCAGGCACACAGTGCATCACGAAGTTCACTCCGATGGAAGCGAAGCCTGTTCCCGCGCTATCGGACACCGGGTCGAGCACACTCGCGGTCACCGTCCGCACCTGGCATCGCTTGCCTCGGGATTAGGACGGCTATTCGACCTTACCTCCGCCGGCGGAGGTAAGGATGAGATGGACCATGGCCCCGGTGTCAGGTACCGAGCCGGTTCGGCCAGCCATCGGAGTGACTACCGATCCGAGATATGGTGTCGGCCGACTGCAGCAGCAACACGGCGAGTTCGGGATCCAACGCTTGCACATTGCTGCCGCCGCCGGAGACATCGACGTCTCATCGGCGCAGTCCGCGAAGCCCTGCCGCACGAGGGCGCGGGCAGTTTCCTCGGTGCGGCAGTTGCTTGGTCATCGGAACGGGCTCAGATCCACGGGTACGCACCTGTGTCAGAGGGTGATGCCGCCGTCGATGCTGATGACCGATCCGGTCATGTACTTCGAGGCGTCCGAGGCCAGATGCGAGACCATCGCCGAGATGTCCTGCGGTTCGCCGAGGTCTCCGCCGTTGAGCAGAGGAATCGTCGGGCGGGGTTGCACGAAGTTCCGGTCGATCGCGGATTTGATCGTGGCGTCGGTCAGTGGCGTCTTGATGCCGCCGGGAGCGATGGCGTTGATCCGAATATTGTTCGCGGCGTACTCGAGTGCGGCGTCGTGCACGAGACCGAGCACGGCCTTCTTCGAAGCCGAGTACACTCCGAAGCCGGTTTCCGGGCGAATACCCGAGGACGAGGCCATGATCGTGATGTTGCCTTGGGGTTGGGTCAGCATCTGCTTGATGACGTGCTTCATACCGAAGAACGTGCCCTTGACATTGGTCGATAGCACCATGTCGACATCGTCGGTGGTGGTGTCGTGGAAGAGTTTCGGTGGATAGATCACGCCCTGGTTGCCGAGGTAGTAGTCGATCTTGCCGAACGTGTCGACGGTGTGGGCCACGAGCGCGATGACATCGTCCTCGACCGTCATGTCGGTGCGGATGAAATCGGCTCGACCGCCCAGAGCTTCGATCTCGTCCACGAGTTCTTTGCCTTTGGTCTCGTTGCGTCCGGCGAGTACGAGATCGAATCCGTCCCGGGCCAACTGCAGGGCCGATGCCTTGCCGATGCCGGTGGTCGCACCGGCGATCAATGCGGTCTTGTTCATGAGGTACTCCATTTCTGGTGATGTGCTTTCGGGGTGGTTGTGGATCCTTGCTGTTCGCACGCTCGCTGATCGGGTGTGTCACCCGACACGTGCGGAGGGCTTCACCGCGAGCTCGTGGGTGTCACGGGTCTCGTTGAGTGCGAAGATCTTCTCGGCCACGTCACTGGCCACAACTCGTTCGGGAATAACGAATCCGGCCGGGATGTCGGTGCGCTTGGCCTCTTGCGCGGGATCGGAATACAGCGGCGGGTTGTCCAGTGGTAGATATCCCACGAAGACATCGACCGGGTCCAACTCATCGTGCAGGTGCTGGGCCAGCAGGCGCAGCGCCGCTTGCGGGCTGCCGATGAGTCCGGTGTGGGGGAAGGCGTTTCGGTCGGACTGCCCGCTGGTGAAGAAGATCGAGCCGTGCGAGCGCTCCAGGAACGGCAACGCCGCCTGTGCCGAGGACAGGGCGCTGACCACACGCAGCGTCAGGAAGCTCTGCAGCATCGACAATTCGATCTCGACCGCCGGCACGTAAGCGTCGCGTAGCGGGCCGGGGACGTTGTAGAACAGAACGTCGATGCCACCGAGTTCGGCCCCGAGCAGCGTCACGGCCGCCGCGATCGCGGTGGGGTCTTCGGCATCGGCGGACTCGGTCGCGACCGTGATTCCCCGCGAGGACAGCGTCGATGCGAACTCCTCCAGCGCGGTGGCGTCGCGGCGAATCAGGCCGACCGCGTACCCCGCGCGGCCGAACCGTTCCGCCGTCTCATACCCCACGCCCGGTCCGGCGCCGACGATGACAATTGATTTGGTGGACATCAGATTCCTCTCGATTCTTTGGATAAGTTCCGCTGGAACGGATTTCAGTCTCTTGGTGCGGGCAGAGCTCCGCCCCGGGAGTTTTGCGGGTGTGTGTGAGCCGGGCCGCTTCCGCCGGCTCAGTCGCCGGTGTCCCACAGGGGTAACGAGGCGGTGAGATCCCGCATGCACTCGACCACGAGATCGGCGGGCGAACCCGGCCCGAGAGCAGGGGCGTCGGTTGCCGCCCACTGCTCGATGGCCACGCGGAGCGCGGCATTGGCCGCGGCAGCGGTCAATCGGATTCGCAGCGGGTCGCTGTCCGCTCCCGTGAGGTCGGTCAGGACCCCACGCAGTGCCCGCTCGCCCTCGAGGTTCGCCAGATACCACACCGAGCGCAACGCCCGATCGGTGTCCATGGCCCGGAACAGCCCCCGCATGACCGCCAGCTCGTCACTGCCCGGCCGCGGAGTCAACGCCCGGACCGCGGCCGCACACAGTTCCTCGACCGTCGGCATCCGCGCCGGACCTGCCGCGAGATCGGCGACCCACCGAGCGGCTCCGGCCGACATGATCGGCTCGACGGCCTCTTCCTTGGTCGGGCAGTAGCGGTGAAACGTCCGTCTGGCGAGGCCCGCGGCCTCGGCGATCTCCTCCGCGGTGACCGCCGAGGTGCCGCGCTCGGCGAACAACCTGGCAGCGACTCGCGCGATCTCCCGCCGAGTCTCTTCCTTGCGGCGTTCGGCCAATGACGGCCGGATCGCACCCTCGTCACCGGATCCCACAGGGGTCGTCGAAACGTTCATACAAGATACGATAGGCCTAACTGTCACTTTGTGCCAGCAAGTCCCTTTGTGACAGTAATCATGGCCTTCACCCTGCGGTGCGGATTTGGGGCCGAGTGGATACGAGGTCGCAAGTTGATACGAGGTAGACGGCCAGGACGGATCCGGCGTAGCCCGTCCGCCGGATCTTCGATCGCTGTGAACTCGAGCTCGTCACGGACCTTTCGGCGGCTCGGCCACGACGCGACACCCCGGTTATGTCGTTGCGGCGGAGCCGGTTTCGGGACGCAGTCGCGGGTGACTTGCATTGACTGGCGCAGCCGTCCAGAAATAGGCGTCTGTCATGAGTCGCTGCATATCTCGGAGAATCGGTGCGCGCGGATTGGCGGGGGCGCATTGGTCCTCATAGGCGTTGATGGCCTGCTGCGGCAAGGCAGCCATGAAGTCGGCCTCCGCGACGCCGAGTTCGGCGAATGAGCCGGGAATCGCGACCGCCGATCGAAGCTTCTCGAGTGCGGCGGCATAGGACTCCACAGCTGCTTCGGTGGTGGCCGCCGGTAGCCCGAGGATGCGGGCGATCTGCTGAAAGCGTTGCGGTGCTTGGTAATTCTCGTATTTGGGCCAGCCGGTGAGTTTGGTTGGCGGGGTGCCGTTATACCGGACAACGTGCGGAAGCAGAACAGCGTTGGTTCGGCCGTGTGCGAGATGGAAGGTACTACCAAGGGTATGCGACATGGCGTGGACGATTCCGAGGAAGGCGTTCGAGAACGCCATGCCCGCGATCGCGGCCGCGTTGTGCATTTTTTCGCGCGCGTCCGGGTCACCGGCGACCGCACTCTCCAGATTGGTGAAGATCATTTCGATGGCCTTGAGACACAGGCCGTCGGTGAAGTCACTGGCGTGGACGGACACGAACGCCTCGGTGGCGTGTGTCAAGGCGTCGAACCCGGAGTCCGCGGCCAGCGTGGCGGGTAAATCCAGGACCAGGTCGGAATCGACCAATGCGACCGACGGGGTGAGTGCGTAGTCGCCGATCGGGTATTTACGCCCGGTGTCACGATCGGTGACGACGGCAAAAGGACTCATCTCCGACCCGCTGCCGGAGGTGGTGGGGACGCAGATCAGTTGCGCCCGGCTGCCGAGCTGCGGGAAACGGAAGGTTCGTTGCCGCATGTCGTGAAAGCGCGCTTTGGCGTGTTCGAATGCGGCGTCGGGGTGCTCGTACCACAGCCACATGATTTTGGCCGCGTCCATTACCGAGCCACCACCGATCGCGATGATCGTGTCAGGCTCGAAGCCGCGCATCACCTCCGCGCCGCGGCGGGCGGTGGTGATGCTCGGCTCCGGTTCGACGAAGTCGATGATGCTGATGGCCGGCGGCTGGGGACGACCGCGCAGCACGGTCGCGACCTTTTCGGGAAATCCGAGACGGGCCAGAGTCGGGCCGGTGACGATTACCGCGCGTTCGATGCCTGGCATATCGGTGAGATGACGCAAACAGCCAGGTTCGTAGTAGATCTCGCGGGGCACTTTGAACCATTGGATATTGTTGGTGCGCTTGGCGATTCGTCTGATATTCAGTAGGTGGACCGCGCTGACGTTCCCCGCGACGGAGTTTCCGCCCCAGCTGCCGCAACCGAGGGTCAGCGAGGGTAGGAAATCGTTGTACAGAGCGCCGATCGCACCCTGGGAAGCCGGCGCGTTCCAGACGATTCGGGCCGCGGGCAGCGCGGCCCCGTAGCGTACGGCCAACCCCTGGTCGCGAGTGTGGACCACAGCGGTATGGCCGCGCCCGTGGTGGGAGAGAACACGTTGAGCCAGTCGGATCGCGTGTTCGGTATCGCTGGCGCGGATAACCGCGAGTATCGGGCACGACTTCTCCCGGGTGAGCAGTTCCAGTTTCCCCACGGTCGTGACCTCGGCGAGTAGTAGCTGTGTGTCGACAGGCACTGTGAAGCCGGCGTGCTCGGCCAGCCAGGTCGCGGAGCGGCCGACAATGCGGGGGGTTCGTTGCGCATGTTCGGCGTCGGGGGTGCCCGATTCGGCATCGAAGATCAGTCGCTCCAATTTGGTGCGGTCCTCGTCGGTGATGACGTGCGCGTGCAGGCCTGCCATTCTCCGCAGTGTGTCATCCCAGACGGAACTGTCAATAATCGCGACTTGTTCTGCGGCACAACTCATTCCGTTGTCATAGGTTACCGATAGCAGTAGATCGTTGGCGACGCGATCCAGATCGGCGTCGGGTGCGACATAGGCGGGGGTGTTCCCGGGCCCGACCCCGATCGCGGGTTTACCGCAGGAATACGCGGCGGTGACGACCTGACTGCCGCCGGTGGCCAGAATCAGCGACACACCGGGATGAGACATGAGCGCGGTGTTCGCCGCACGCGTCGGAGTCTGGATCCACTGAATGCAGTCCGCGGGCGCGCCCGCCGCGACGGCGGCCTCACGCACCGCGGCAGCTGCGGCCGCACCCGAGCGGGGAGCCATGTGATGAAAGGCGAAGATGATCGGGTTGCGGGTCTTGAGCGCGATGAGTGCCTTGAACACGACACTGGCCGTGGGACTTGTCACCGGGGTGATCGCGGCGATCACCCCGACCGGTTCGGCGATTTCGGTGACACCACTGATCTCGTCGTGCCGCACCACCCCCACCGTCCGAAGTCCGGCAAGGCTATGGGCGATGTGTTCGCTCGCATAGACATTCTTGATCGACTTGTCCTCGACGACACCTCTGCCCGTCTCCGTCACAGCGAGTTGGGCGAGCTCCAGGTGCCGGTCCAGGGCTGCGAGCGCGGCATTCTGGACGATGTTATCGACGGCTTGCTGGGATAGTTGCGTGAATTCGGTCAGCGCGGTGCGGGCATTATCCACCAAGAGCTCGATCTCGATATCGGGCACTGTGGCATCTGTCCGGTCGGTCGGCGACGGTCGAGCCTCGGCCGGCGCGCTACTCTCCGGTTCCGGCACCGGGGCTGGACCACCCGTCGGAACACTGTCACGCGGCGGGATGCGATCGGCGAGCGCCGCCGCGAGGTCTCCCAGTGTGCGATGTTCATACAGTTCGTCGACATGCATTGCGCCGAAGTGCGTTTCCAGCTCCACCGCGACCTCGACCATGGTCATGGATGACAAGCCCAGTTCAGTGAAAGTAGTGGCGGGTGTGAGTACGGCCGGTGCCACGTTCGCTACTCGCGACAATGCCGAGCGCACGGCCTCGATCTCGCTCTCCTCGATGATTCCGGTGGAGGAGAGGGGCGTGTCCGCCCGGACGGGCTCGAGGAAGTCACGCACGGCAACGAGATCCGAGAGTTCCTCGGCGATCATGCGCAGGGTGTCGAACCGCAGTGGGTCGGTGGCCACTGCGGGGGCAGTGCTTCCCGAGGAGATGGTCGAGTATTCCATCGCGGCGGGGTCGAAGTGCGCCTGTGTAGCGGCCTCGGCCGTCAGCAGGAAGTCGGTGCCGTCCGCCACTTCGTATGGTGTCGCGATCGATGCGAGGAAGTCGCGAACGGGCTGGTTCTTCGTGGTCGGCCGGAATTGGACGCGGATCGCGCCGCACCCCGCCGCGTGTGCGAGGTGCCCCAATTCGGCGAGCATGCGGTGCTCCACGCCGCGTCCCAGGACGCGGCAGCTCAACAGGAACGTGTCGACGACGAGCTCTCCCGACCGGACCAGGGAGATGAGGACCCCGACGGTGCCATGGTCGCCGAATCGGTCCGATGCGTGTACCACGTGGCATCCGACCCCGGGTTCGGCGAGCAGTGCGCGTAGTTCGGGTTCGAGTCGGCGTCGGGTGCTGGCGTTGAACTGATTGGTGCGTTGTGTCAGTTGGGCTACGCGGCGCAGATCCTGCGGCCCCGCAGGGAGGATCCGCACCTGCAGTTCGAGGCGGTCGATGAATTCGCTGAAGCTCAACGTGCGGCGAAGTTGCAGACGTTCGTGCTCGGCCCGGTATTGCTGGGTGCGTTGGCGATCGTTCTCGGTGACGTTCCGGCGGTCCAGTGCCCAGATCCTGCGCCGAAACGCGGAGAGCTGGTCGGAATCGGTCGGGACCTGCAAGGTCAGGACGGCGGGGCACAGAGCACGCATCTGTGCCACCTCGACCGGGTTGTCATCCAAGAAGACCACGCTGTCGAGCCCGAGGTTCAAACCGGCTGTCAGGTCGATCAGGCTCTGTGGTTTCGCGCCCCAGCCGACTTCGCGGGCGGCGACCAACTCGGGGCGCAAAGGCATGTCGGGTCGGCGCGCGAATACCTCGGCAACCGTCTCGGGATCGTTCTTGCTCACCAGCGCCACCACGACACCCTGCTCGCTCAGCTCGGCGGCCCATTGTTGCAGCTCGCGATGCCCTTTCGTGAGCTGCAGGCCCTCTGGACCGTCCTCGCCCGCTACTCCGTGCCATAGGGTGTTGTCGCAGTCCAGTGCCAGGACTTTGAAGGGGGGTGCCACGGCCGAGTGCAGTGCGCGCGCCAGCCCTGTGGCCAGCGCGATGTATCCCTCTGCGGTATAAGGGATGTGCGCCATTCGAAGTCGTGCCGCATCGTGGAGATCCGACACCTCCAGTCCGCCGTGCCAGCCATCGATATCGAGTAGATCGACCCCGGCTACCGAGTCGAGCAGGACAGACAGCTCGTTGTGCACACGCTGGTCGAGGTCGCGATGCTCGGGAGGGCTCGGACAGATCTGCACCAGCAGCGGCACGCCGGCGCGGTCGGTGAAAGCACGCACTGCCGCAGCGAAATCCGCGACCATGCCGTCCACCCCGGCCTCGAGCCAATCCGCCGGACGGATCAGCACCGCCGCACAGCGCGATCGGGACAGTTCACTGCCCGGCATCAGCAGTTCCTGAAAGACCTGCCCGAACCCGGCGAAATGCGCGTCGATGGTCAGCCCGAGCCGATCCAGCCACCGCCGCAACGGATCTGAGAGTGGATCGGTGACGAAGGACGCGGCGATCATGAACTGCGGCGGTGTCTCCGGTGCGCCCGGGACATCAGCGAATTCTTGTAAGAGGACCGTAGTGGTGGAGTTTTCGACGGGCTGGCTCAACGCGCCGACGACGCGCGCGGCGACAGGTTCGACTCGCAGACCGGCCGAGTTGGTGGATCCGGCGACGTAGGCGGTATCGAGTCGCGGTGGGCGGGCGATGACCGGGGCGGCCAGCGCGTTCGCGACAGCGAAATCTCTCACCTGCTGTTCAGCCCGGCGCTTGACCGCGGCGTAGTGGTCCCAGCCCGGCGGGCAGTCGATGACGGCGGTGCTGGAAACCAGAACGATGCGCCCAGAACGTTGAGTGAGCAGCTCGGACAGAATTCCCAGGGGTGCGTCGACCATGCGGTTGGCATGCCGTTGCCATTCGGCAGCCGCCACACCTTCTTCTCCCGGCTGGAATGGTGGGCAAGCGTTCAGGACAAGCAGATCCGCGCCGCCATGCTCGGCGGCGATCTCCTCGCGAACCCTGGTGAGCGCCTCGGTGTCGGTCACGTCAGCCCGAACGACACGGACCTGCCCGGGGCCGGACTCGGCCGCAGCCGCCACCTGATGCGCGTCTTCCACGCAATCTCGATACAGCAGGTAGACCAGCGCTCCCCGTGCCGCCAGGCCGTGCACCATTGCCGCGCCAAGCCCTCGGCTGCCTCCGGCCACCACAGCGACTCGCCCGGTCAACCTCGGCCCTGCGGACAGCATCGTCGTGAGCGCGTCCAGATCGAGTGCGGCCGGCGTGCGGCGAACGAGGGCGGACACGACAACCCTGCCGACCCCGGCCAGTTCTCCGGTGATCGTGACCAGACCGTACCGGGCATCAACTGCGGTGACGATTACCCTGCCCGCCCCAACCGCTCCCGGAACAGTCTCATCGGGTACCACCACGAACCCGGTGACCAGCGCCTGACATCCGGGCACGCGCATACCGGCAACAAAACTGGCCCAGGCCAGCAGACGTGCACGCCGCCGAATAAGCGGGTCGTCGACTTCGACTCCCCACTGGGCCAGCAGCTCCGACAGGCGCGCGTCATCCCCGGCATAGGGCACCGACATCGACATCCCGGAATGCAGCTCCTCGATGGTCCATACCGCGGGCACTCGATCCGCGAAGTCTCGATCGTTCACGACCTCGTCGACCTTGCCCGTGCTCCCGGGAAAGACCGGTGGGACATCGACAAGGGAGATCTCCGCACATACGCGTCCAATGGATCTGACAACGATTCCGGTGCTCCCGTTGTCGAGGACCTCGAGTTCCTCACCCGGGAAGCAGGGAGCCAGGAATCGCACACGGATCGGCTGACCGGCAAGCCGCTCAAACGAATCAGGACGGGCCGCGAGGCCGTACAACGCGACCAGGGCGCCGTGGACGATCGGCCGACCGAACGCGGAGCCGCGCCGCGCATAGACTGGATCGACGTGCAGCGGATTGGTGTCACCGCTCGCAAACGCGAACGCTCGAACGTTGTCCACCGAAATGGTGCGACGAGCTGCCGTCACCGCCGGTGCCGATACCTCGGGAAGTCCTGCTTCGGAAGTGCTCTCAGCTGCCATCGGTCACGCCTCCTGATGTGGTTGCAGATCCGAATCCCACCCCCACGACAGCAACACATTAGCTATTTTCAAGCGAATCGGGCAGGTAACTGACTAAATCGAGCCCTACTCACGCCAAGCCCGCGCGGACAGCCTGGCCTCACGCCAGAGTGCTCAAGCAGCCAGACGACCGGTCCCGAGCTGAACTCAACGCGGCGCCCAGCCTGACCAGGGACTTACGCCATATCCGTTGTTTTTCGGCGACTATTACCAGAACCCCGGGATGGACCGGCCGCCGGCTGGTTCAAAGTCTCCTGACCGCCGGGCGGTTCGCACTTGATACGAGTAACTGCACCGGAACTCGGCCGGTCCGATCAGTGCGAGCCCAATCGAACGTTCTCGGTCGCCAGCCAGCCGGTGACACTGCCAACCGATCACTATTCGCCCCGGTCACGACCACCTTGGCCGTGACCCGGTACTTGAAGACGGCCCCGATGCCGGTAGTACCGGCCAAAAGAGCTGTGCCGGTGACGGGGCGAGCCCACCGGGGTGACCGGCCTGTGCAAAGGTCGTCGAATGTACCGTGCGCGCGGCGGAGAGCGCGTAAGCGCCTATGGCGGAATGGGATTCGGCCGCACCGGGCAGTTCGACGGCCACCGGCGATTGCTCGGCGGAGTGCTCCGCGCCCTCGAAGAATAGATCTTGCCGACGAATGGAATTTCCGGGAATTCACCAGGCGGACAGGTCGGATCGGGCGGCTGCGGCCCCGGTCGAGTCGCGGTTCGCCAGAGCATTGACAGCCCAGGCCAATTCCGGGCGGTGCGAATGGCTAGGGCGGCGGCGAACCCGAGGGGGTGCCGGGGAAGGGGTGCACGGCAATTCCCGGGAATCGGCGATGAATGCGATCCGCATAGCGATGCACCGCGGCGAGTTCGGCATCCAGGGATCGGCGGACCTCGAGTGTGGCCCCGCTGTGCAATCGTCGGACCAGCGTCACGGCGTGTTTTTCCAGCTCTGCCAGAAAGACCCGTGCCTGCGCCAACTCGGGATCCTCGGCACTGTCGTAACTATCGAACATCGGCTACTCGGATCATGCGGTTCGGGTGCGTCTTTCGGCGACGCGACCCTCTGGGCTGCATATCGCGGAAGTATTCCACGCTGTCTGCGAATGCGCTGGCCGAACGGTTTGCGATCCTGCGACATTCGTGAATCGATTCGACTGTGATCGCGGAAGTCTCGCGCAGTGTTCGCCAATTATTGCCTGACCTCGGGTATCGCCGGTCTCTCGCACTTCACCATCGCCGGGTGAGAATCTGTGGATGGCATCCGCACCGCCCTTCAGCCGTTTCGTCGCGCTCGGTGACAGTCAGACCGAGGGTGTCGGCGACCCCGACGAGCACGGTGGCCTCCGGGGCTGGGCGGACCGCTTCGCGAGCAAACTGGCCGCCGCCAATCCCGGTCTGCTCTACGCCAATCTGGCGATTCGGGGTCGGCGCACCGCGCGCATTCGCGCCGAGCAGTTGGAGGCGGCGCTGGCGCTGCGACCGGATCTGGTGGCGCTCGTCGCGGGGATGAACGACCTCATTCGGCCGCGCTTCGATCAGGCGGCCACGCTCGCCGATATCGAGGCCATGGTGGCGGCGCTGACCGAGGCGGGTGCGCGGGTCATCAGTTTCACCTTCCCCGATATCGGCAGTGTGGCTCCGATGGTGCGCCCGCTCTCCGGGCGGGTGCGCGCCATGAATGCCGAAATGCGGTTGCTGGCGGCGAAATACGATGTGACGCTGGTCGATTTCGAACCCGTCCGCACCACCTCCGATCCGCGGGCCTGGGCCGATGATCGGCTGCATCTGAGTCCGCTCGGGCATGAAATCGTGGCGCAGGCGGTGGCCGAGACCCTCGCGGTGCCCGGGGCGGATGCCTGCTGGCGCGATCCGTTGCCGCCGATCCTGACCCAGCCGCGGCCGCTGGAGCGGGTCGCCGCCGAATTGCGCTGGGTCGCCGATCATTTCGTGCCCTGGGTGGGTCGTCGGGTGCGCGGGCGCTCCTCGGGTGATTTCGTCCTGCCCAAGCGCCCGCAGCTGACGGCGGTGACACCCGAGTTCCTCGGTCTCGATACCGCGCCGCCGTCGACCTGGTAGCCGCGATGCCCTCGGTCAGTTCAGCTGTCGGCCGTCGGCATCCCAATACCGCCGGCGCAGATCGCGTTTGAGGATCTTGCCGGCACCGGAGACCGGGAGCGCGTCCACCATATCGATACTGCGCGGCGCCTGGTACCCGGCGATGCGGGTCTTGGCGTGCTCGCGAATCCGCCGCCGAACCAGGCGGCACCATCGACCTACTCGGCCCCGGCGGCGCCACGCCCCAGCATCGCCGAGCGCATCCGCTCGACTGGGCGCACCTTTTTCAATCAGTGATTGAAACGTCGATTGAATCGTGTTCTACTGGGCGCGTGGTGCGAGTGAACGACGATCTGTCCACGCGGCAGAAATTGCTGACGGTCGCGGAGCGGCTCTTCCTGGAATCCGGGTACGACGCGGTCTCCGTGCGCGCGGTCAATACGGCCGCGGGGATGAATCCGGCCTCGGTGCACTATCACTTCGGCTCGAAGCAGGCGCTGGTCTCGGCACTGCTGGAGGAGCGGCTCGGGCCGATCTGGCGGGTGCGACTGGATGCGGCGCTGGCGCGGCGGCGGGCGGGCTGGGTGCCCTCCATCGCCGAACTCATCGACGAGGTGGTGGATCCGCTCGCGGAGCTCGCCGCCGATCCGGTGGGGCGGCTGCGGCTCAATCTGCTGGCGCGCGTGGTGCTGGGCGGGCGCGAACAGGCGTGGAGCGCACAGTGGTTCGCCACGGATCCGTGGGTGGAGTTGCTGCTCGCGGTGCGCCCGGAGCTCACCGAACGCGAGGCGGCGGGACGCTGGGGCCTGGCCTTCACCCTGATTCTGGAGTACTTCGGCGATCCGCTCTCCGCCACACCGCGCGACCGGCGCATTCCGGTCCGAACCCTGAAATCCTTTGTAGCGGCAGGACTTGTGCAACCGTGACCGAAATCTTCGCCCCGGCCCGACTGGGACCGATAACGCTGCCGAATCGAATCATCAAGGCCGCCACCTTCGAAGGCGCGACGCCCAAGGCGCTGGTCACCGAGGATCTGATCGACTTCCACGTCCGGCATGCCGCCGGGGGCGTGGGCATGACCACCGTCGCGTACTGCGCGGTGCTGCCCGAGGGCCGCACCGACCGGCATCAGATCTGGATGCGCCCCGAGGCCGTCCCCGGCCTGCGCCGCCTCACCGATGCCGTGCACGCTGCGGGCGCGGCGGTCGCCGCCCAGATCGGCCATGCCGGACCGGTCGCCAATGCCGCCTCCAATCGGCTGCCCGCCGTTGCGCCGCACCGTATTCCGAGCCCGCTCGGCATGCGCATGATGCGCCGCGCCGACAAGGCCGAACTCGCTCGGGTGGTCGCCGCGCACGCGAATGCCGCCACCCTGTCCATCGAATCCGGATTCGATTCCGTGGAAATACATTTCGGCCACAACTACCTGGTCAGCTCATTCCTGAGCCCGATGCTGAACCGCCGCCGCGACGAGTACGGTGGCTCCACCCGCAAGCGCGCCCGCCTGGCCCTGGAGGTCGCCCGCGCCGTTCGCGAAGCAGTCGGCGACCGCATAGCCGTCACCGCCAAACTCAGCATGGACGATGGTGTGCCGGGCGGTTTCTGGCTCGACGAATCGGTCCAGGTGGCCCAGTGGCTAGAGGCCGAGGGCACCGTGGACGCCCTCGAACTCACCGCCGGCAGCTCCCTGCTCAACCCCATGTACCTCTTCACCGGCGACGCCCCCCGCCGTGAATTCGCCGCCGCCTTCCCGCCGCCGATGAGCTGGGGTATGCGCCTGGCGGGGCGAAAATTCTTGCGCGAGTATCCCTTCCGCGAAGCCTTCCTCCTGGATCAGGCCCGCCAGTTCCGCTCCCAGGTCGCTCTCCCGCTCATTCTGCTCGGCGGCATAACCCAGCGCGAAACCATCGAAAGCGCTCTGGCGGAAGGCTTCTCCTTCGTCGCCATGGCCCGCGCCCTACTCCGCGAACCCGACCTCCCCAACCGCATGCGCGCCGACGCCGGCACCCCCTCCCTCTGCATCCACTGCAACAAGTGCATGCCCACCATCTACTCACGCACCCGCTGCGTACTGACCACCCCCGCACCACAACCGGCCTGAGCCTTCGCGCGACTGGACCCGACAACGAAAGCGCCGCGGACCTTGTGGGTCCGCGGCGCTATCGGGGAACGACTGTCAGATGTCGAACCGGTCCAGGTTCATGACCTTGTCCCACGCCTTGACGAAGTCCTGCGCGAACTTCTCCTTGGCATCGTCGGTGGCGTAAACCTCTGCCAACGCACGCAATTGGGAGTTGGAGCCGAAGACCAGGTCGACCCGGCTGCCGGTCCACTTGGCCGCACCGGTGGCGCGGTCCTTGCCCTCGAAGGTCTCCGCGTCCGCGGAGGTGGGCTCCCACTTCGTGCCCATATCGAGCAGGTTCACGAAGAAGTCGTTGGTCAGCGTGCCCGGGTTGTCGGTGAAGACACCGAGGGTGGAGCCATTGTAATTCGCGCCCAGCGCACGCAGACCGCCGACCAGCACGGTCATCTCCGGTGCGCTCAGGGTGAGCAGGTTCGCCTTGTCCAGCAGCAGGTACTCCGCCGGCAGGCGGCTGCCCTTGGCGACATAGTTGCGGAAGCCGTCCGCACCCGGCTCGAGCGCCGAGAACGACTCCACATCGGTCTGCTCCTGGGTGGCATCGGTGCGGCCCGGGGTGAAGGGCACCTCGATATCGAACCCGGCGGCCTTGGCGGCCTGCTCGACCGCTGCCACGCCGCCCAGCACCACCAGGTCGGCGAACGAAACCTGAACGCCGCCACCGGCATTGAAGGATTCCTGCACGCCCTCGAGGGTGCGGATGACCTGGGCCAGCTCGTCCGGGTTGTTGACCTCCCAGCCGCTCTGCGGGGCCAGGCGGATACGGCCGCCGTTCGCGCCACCGCGCTTGTCACTGCCGCGGAACGACGAGGCCGCCGCCCACGCGGTCGAAACCAGCTGCGGCACGGTCAGACCCGACGCGAGAATCTGCGACTTGAGCGCCGCGATCTCGGTCGCACCGATGACCTGCGCCGGGGCCGCCGGAACCGGGTCCTGCCAGAGCAGCACCTCGGAGGGCACCTCGGGGCCGAGGTAGCGCACGATCGGTCCCATATCGCGGTGGGTCAGCTTGTACCAGGCCTTGGCGAACTCGTCGGCCAGCTCGGCCGGATTCTCCAGCCAGCGGCGGGTGATCGCCTCGTAGATCGGATCGATCCGCATGGACAGGTCGGTGGTCAGCATGGTCGGCAGCTGCTTCTTGGATGAGTCGAAGGCGTTCGGGATGATCGCCTCCGAGTCCTTGGCGACCCACTGGTTCGCGCCGGCGGGGGACTTGGTGAGCTCCCACTCGTAGCCGTACAGGGTCTCCAGGAAGCTGTTGTCCCACTTGGTCGGGGTCGGGGTCCAGGTGACCTCGAGACCGGAGGTGATGGCGTCCTTGCCGACGCCGGTGCCGAAGCTGGACTTCCAGCCCAGGCCCTGCTCCTCCAGCGGGGCGGCCTCGGGCTCGGGGCCGACGTGATCGGCCGGGCCCGCGCCGTGCGTCTTGCCGAAGGTGTGGCCGCCGACGATGAGCGCCGCGGTCTCCACATCGTTCATGGCCATGCGGCGGAAGGTCTCGCGGATATCGGCGGCCGCGGCCAGCGGATCCGGATTGCCGTTGGGGCCTTCGGGATTGACGTAGATCAGGCCCATCTGCACCGCGGCGAGCGGGTTCTCGAGATCGCGCTGGCCGGTGTAGCGGGCGTCGCCGCCGAGCCACTCGTGCTCGGGACCCCAGTACACGTCCTCCTCGGGCTCCCACTGGTCGACGCGTCCGCCGCCGAAGCCGAAGGTCTGGAAGCCCATATCCTCGAGCGCCACATTGCCCGCGTAGACGATGAGGTCGGCCCAGGAGAGCTTGCGGCCGTACTTGACCTTGACCGGCCAGAGCAGGCGGCGCGCCTTGTCCAGGCTGGCATTGTCCGGCCAGCTGTTCAGCGGCGCGAAACGCTGCATGCCCGCACCGGCTCCACCGCGGCCGTCATTGATGCGGTAGGTGCCCGCGGCATGCCAGGCCATCCGGATGAAGAACGGGCCGTAGTGCCCGAAGTCGGCGGGCCACCACTCCTGCGAGGTGTGCATGACCTCGACGATGTCGGCCTTGACCGCGGCCAGATCGAGGGTCTTGAACTCCGCGGCGTAATCGAAATCCGGGCCGAACGGATTGATCTCGGCCGGGTTCTTGGCCAGGATCTTCAGGTTCAGCTGGTTGGGCCACCAGTCACGGTTACTGCCGCCTTCGACCGGGGGCTTGAGGCGGCTGGACGCGACCGGGCAGCCGGCGGCGGGTTCGGTATTGGCCTCACCGATGGGCGGATGTTCCTGTGCCACGGGGCATTTCCTTTCGAAGGGTGGATCGGGCTGTGATCACGAGTGGGACGGCTGGGGTGCCGCCGTCTGGGCAGTCGAGCAGTCGGGGCACAGGCCCCAGTAGATGACCTCGGCCTCGTCCAGGACGAAGCCGTTGCCGTTCGAAGGAGCCAGGCAGGGTGCCTCGCCGACGGCGCAGTCGACATCGGCGATGACGCCGCAGGAGCGGCAGACCACGTGGTGGTGGTTGTCGCCGACGCGGGTCTCATAGCGCGCCACCGAGCCCATGGGCTGGATGCGGCGCAGCAGACCGGCGTCGGTCAGTGCCCGCAGCACGTCGTAGACGGCCTGGTGGGAGACGGTTCCGAGGGTCTCGCGGACGCGGCGCAGAATCGAATCGGTATCGGAGTGGGGGTGGGCGTGCACAGCGGAGAGCACCGCAACGCGCGGCGCGGTCACCCGAAGGTCGACCTCGCGCAGCATGCGCCCGAAATCAGCTGCTGTGGACACATTCCGAAGTATGACTCATTCCAGTCTTCATGGAAAGGAATTCGAGCAAAACGGGTGCTGAACGGGGGAAATTCGAGTTCGGATTCAGCCCGACGGTCGGCGCTAGGCGGTTTAGGCTAGCGCCGGGGCAGTTCCAGGGCCGCGAACGCGAACTCGGCGAAGTTCGCCGCCTGCTCGGACAGCCGCGCCACGCCCGCGGCAATGGTGCGCCGGGTACGCAAGGCCACCGCATCGGTGAACAGCACGATGCGCCCGTCGCCGGATCGCCCCGGCCGGTTCTACCGCGAATGTGGTTCGCCGAAATGCCGACGGTGCCTGGCGATTCGCCGTCCACAGCCCGCTCGGCACCCGGGAGGCCGGAAACTCTAAGCCGGTTCGGCGGGGGCGCGGCTGATCAACTCACCCACCACGACGCGGTCGCCGCCACCGGCCTTGGCCTGGTACATGGCCTCGTCGGCGCATTGGACGAGCTCCTCGGGGGTCGGCCGCGGAGTGCCGGCGCTGTCGGCCGGATCGAACACGGCGATGCCGATGCTGATGGTCACCGGAATGATGTGATCGGCGGCGACCGCCTGCCGGAACGATTCGGCCGCGGCCAGTGCCCGTTCGGTGGTGAGCTGTCCCACCACGGTGAACTCCTCACCGCCGGAGCGGGCCGTCACCAGATCGGCGGTATCGCAGGACTGGAGCAGTTGGGCGGTGCGGATCAGCACCTCATCGCCCATGGAGTGACCGAAGCGGTCGTTGACGCTCTTGAACTGGTCCAGGTCCGCGATCATGACGCAGATCTCGGCCCCGTCCCTGGCCTCGAAGAGCCGGTCGAGTTGGAACTCCAAGCCGCGCCGATTCAAGAGTTTGGTCAGCGGATCCGAGATCGATTCGGACTGCACCAGCCAGAACATGAACTGCAGTGAGGGCAGGGACAGCACCACCGCCGCGATCATGATGAGCACGATGGCCACGGCGAGATACGCGTCCCCGCCCGCGGCCACCATGCGCCAGGTCAGCACGATCACAGACAGCAGCGACCACAGTGCGTGCGCCGCAAGCACCTTCGGGCCGTGGAAGAAGGTGAGATAGCAGCCGGGGACCACCAGCAGCATTGCCCCGACCGAGCTGTAGACCCGATCCGAATCCTGTAGACAGCAGGCCGTGATCGCGATATCGGCCGCGGCGAACAATGCCAGTGATTCGACGGTGCTCGGCCACGGCAGGAACCACCAGCGCAGCGCCCACAGCAGTGCCCCGGTGATCACCACGCCGAAGACCGACAATCCGAACGTATCGGTGGGTCCGGCCGAGGACAGTGCGGTGGTGGTCCCGATGACGGCGAGCAGGATACCGCCCGCCCCCACCGTCCAGCGCTGCCAGCGCAGCACCGAATGCGAGGCCAGCACATGCGCCAGCCAGTGATGGTTACCGGTATCCCGCCACCACGATTTCAACAGATCAACGCTGCTACCCATGGGCTCCGTTCGGCATCGGCAAACGAATCGGCACACCCTCGCAACTTTCCCGACCAGTGTATGTGCGGCTTTCCCACTACCGCGACAGCCGACCCCCACTCTGCGACGCTCACCACTGTGAGCACAACGAACCGGCTGCTCGCTCGACGAGTTCTGCGGCCGGATCCGGTCCTACCGGGTAGGGAAAATTTCTCGAGGAGAGGACGCGCCCGTGACCGACCTGAAGGCCCAAGCCCAAACCCTGCGTGACCTGCACACCGGCGAAATGCTGATACTTCCCAATGTCTGGGATGCCGCCAGCGCCGCGATAGTCGCCGAAGCCGGTTTTCCGGTCATCGCCACCGCCAGCAACGCCATCGCCGCCATGCTCGGCTACCCAGACGGCGAGATAGCTCCCTGGCAGGAGATGTTCGCCGCCGCCTCCCGCATAGCCCGCGCCGTAGATCTCCCGGTAACGGTCGACGCCGAAGCCGGATACGGCCTACCCCCCACCGAATTGGTGGACCGCCTCCTGGACCTGGGCGCCGTCGGCTGCAACCTGGAAGACACCGACCACCACACCGGCACCCTCAAAGACCCTCGCGCCCACGCCGATTGGCTCGCCGCCGTCCGATCCGCCGCCGATGCCACCGGCATCCCCCTGGTAGTCAACGCCAGAATCGACGCCTTCCTCCCCGCCAGCGCTCTCCCACCCGCCGCCCGCCTCCCCGAAGCCCTCCACCGCGCCCACCTCTACGCTGCCGCCGGTGCCGACTGTCTCTACCCAATAGCCCTGCGCGACAAGCAATCCCTGGAAGCCTTCA
Organism: Nocardia acidivorans NBRC 108247; assembly: GCF_001625085.1. GTDB lineage: Bacteria > Actinomycetota > Actinomycetes > Mycobacteriales > Mycobacteriaceae > Nocardia > Nocardia acidivorans. Next base: position 5,751 of record NZ_BDAW01000058.1, on the reverse strand, counting down.
TCAAGCAAGCCCCCACCTCGGTAAACGCCAACACCGGCGATTCCCTGGATCTCGCAACCCTCCGCACCCTGGGCGCGGCCCGCGTCTCCTACGGCCCCCAGTTCTACCGAGCCGCCCTTGCCACCCTGAAATCCACCCTCCCCCAACTGAATCCGTGACTCGGCTCGAGCGAACTCGGTCGATCGCCGAGCCGCGTCGAAATCGCGCAGGTACGGCGTGGGGAATCCCGTACGAACAGCGGCGATGTCTACCTCGGGAAGGCCGATCGGTGGGTGTGCGGGACTCGGAGTGTCCCGGTGATGGCGCGCTTGTTTTTGGGGCGGATGAGTGGATTGTGTTCACCGCTGCGGTGCGGGATGGTTCCCTCGGCTGACGGGGGGTGGGCCCTGGGCCCCGCCGTCAGGTCGGGAGGTTGGTCAGGCGGCGTTGGCGTGGCGGATGATGATGTTGCCGTAGGAGTTTCGGGCGTGGACGTGGACTATGTCCTTGGTGGTGGGGGAGATCGGCTGTAGTTGGTTCTGGACGTTGCCGTGATGGGTGTTGGAATCGAGTTGGGCCGCGCTGCCGGGGGTGATGCCGACTTCTACTTCGCCCATGGAGGTTTGCAGGTCCAGGGTGCCTCTGGTGGCTTCGGCGATGCGGATATCGCCCTGGGAGGTTTTGGCGGTGACCGAACCGGTGGTGCGGCCGATTTCGATATCGCCGGAGGCGATTTGGAGGGTGCAGTCGCTCAGTTCGCCGGTGCTGGACAAACGGCCCACGGCGGCGGTGGCCTTCAGTTGGGAGCCGGTGGGCGCCTCGATGATCACCTCGATCGTCGGGTTGCCGCCGAAGGGGGCGTAGGTGCGCCAGCTCTTGGGGGTGTCGACGGTGAGATGCCCTGCGGCGTAATCGATGTGGATCTGTTCGGCGGCGCGGACATCCCCTTTCTTGGACTGGTCGGCGGGGCGGACTGTGACGACGGTGTCGGTGCGGTCGGAGGCGATGACCCTGACCTCACCGGAGGGGATGTCCGCGGTGATGGCGATCGGCCCGGGGGTCTCGAATGTGGGCATGGCTGTACTCCTTCGGCGTGAACCGGTTGATTCATGAAATCGGTGCGATCGTGCTTCCGATACCTCCGACTATATGTAGAAGTATACGTATATGCAAGGTGCTTCTTTCAAGAACACTGGTCACGGTGTGCCTAGGCAGTGCGCGGTACTTACTGCCTGGCCCGGTGGAAATCGCCGAAAGTTGGATCCGCCGGAAGGAATCCGGCTTTCCGATTCACAGGAGCACAGCACTCATGACTGTCACACTCGGCCGCACCGGTGGAGATCACCCGAATGGGCTTCGGCTCGTGGGCCGTTTCGGGCTCGGGATGGACCTTCGGGTGGGGCGCCACCGATGATGCCGAATCGGTCGCCGCCATCCGGCACGCGATCGACTCCGGCGTCAACTGGATCGACACCGCCGCGGTGTACGGCCTCGGTCACGCCGAGGAACTGGTCGGCAAGGCCATCGCAGGTCTCCCCGAGGCCGACCGCCCGTGTCCGCCAATCTGCAACTGGTAGAGGCACTTCGGCCGATCGCCGCCCGCCACCACCGCACCGTCGCCGAGATCGCCACCGCCATCGAAGTCTCCGGCGCGGGCAGCGGCCCCGCCCGGCACGCATGAACCTCGCGCCGTTGTGATCGGCGAGCGTATGGAAGCTCGCCGAGAGCGCGGAATGTGATTCGGGCGTCGCCGCCTTCGACGGGCGGCTGGATTCTGTCGACCTCGACGATAAGCACGTAACCGCGCCATCAAACGGTTGAGCCCGCCGATCAGCGGCAATGACAGAAACAGATAGAACACCAGCTCATAGGAGAGCGCCCAGGATGCGCCGACTATCTGAATGTCCCACCCGCCGATGAAGAACTGCACCATGTTGTTCGCGATGAAGTTTGAGTACGGACAGTTCCAGAAAACCGCTCGCAGACGGCTGGTAACCCTGCGAGAAGTCATCGCGCACAGTCATTCACCGTCCCGAGCACTGTGTGAGCCCGGCTGTTGAAACCTAGCTGCGCGGTGGTGATCTGCCCGAGACCGACCTGACCTGTCACACCGACTGATCTGGCCGGGTAGGCAGCACTTCCCCCGCGATGCGCTCGAAGATCGCCTCCGCCGCCGAACCATCGGAATCCGCTGTGGGCCAACGCATCACCACGTCGGTAAAACCGAGTTCGACGGCTCGGCCCAGTGTGTCCTCGAATGCTCTGACGCTGCGCACAGGAGATTCCGGCGCCGCGTCGAGGTTGAGGTAGCGGTCGATCGAATCCGGCGCACGCTCGGCACGCTCGACCTCGGAATCGAACATGGCGGTGCGGCCGCCCACACCTCGCCACCATTCGCCCTGCGTCTGCGCGGGCACGCCGGTGGTGGCCCATCCGGCCCCGTAACGGATCGCCAACCGCATTGTTCGCGAACTATTCGCCGCCACAACGAAATCCGGTCGTGGCCGGCGCAACGTTCCCGGCAGATTCCGCGAGCCACGGGCGGTGAAGAACCGGCCCGCGTGGTTGAACCCGTCGACCGTCAGCGCGCCGTCCAAAGCGGTGACGAATTCGGCGAAACGGTCGACACGCGCGTGCCGGCTCAACGGTGAGCCGCCCAGCACCTCCGCGTCATACCCGTCGTCCCCGGCGCCGAGGCCGAGAACGAAACGCCCACCGCAGATGTCGTCGAGCGTGTTCAACTCACGCATGAACGGAATCGGATGCCGGAAGTTCGGCGTCGCGACGAAGATTCCCAACGGGATCGTCGTGGTCTCCGCCGCGGCGGCGGCCAGCGTCGGCACCGCCGCAAACCAGGGCCCGTCGCTGTAGTGCCGCCAACCGAGGTGATCGTAGGTCCACGCGTGGTCGAAGCCGTACTGTTCGGCGCGCCGCCACCTGTTCCGCGCCGCCGCCCACCGGTCGTCCGGGACGATGACGACGCCGATTCTTATTGCGGCGCTGGATGTTCTGCCCATCTGTGCCTTCTGTTCTGTCTCGAGCAGGGTCGTGGACGATATAAGTGGGCAGAGTGTCCAGTTATTCCCGGCGGGGTCATCACCTTGGCTGTCTATGGACCGCGCTCTAGGTCAAACCCGTGGGCACACGGCGCGTACTTCCCTGTGAGGTCGAAGTCAGGTCCGATGCGCCCGAAGTGCTGCGCGATACTGCGGCAGCAGCCACGCGTAGAGCGCCGCTTCCACAAGCAACGGGCGTATCCGGCGATCTGTAACCTTGTGCCAGCGGGCCTGGGCGGCTTCGATGAGCTTGTAGGCCATGGCGATTCCCGCCGAGCGCGAGCCTGGCCCTCTCTCCGGATTACCTCGCGTCGTTCGCGGAACGATGCCAGCGCGGTCGGCACTCGCGGCCGCGGCGGACGAGCTGCGGATGTGGACCGGGGTCCGGGGTTCTTCGCGGCTCGTGAGATACCAAACCGCCCGCGACCTCCGAAGAGGACACGGACGGTTTTTGCTACTTGTGGAGCTCAGGGACCGGCATCCGGACCGCGCGGTGGTGGTTGACTATCCCGCTATCCCGTTCCGTTCTGTGGGTGTGCATCGAGGTCGAAGATCTGCTTGGCAGAGTCCACGACAAGGGCCAGATCAAGCCAGTGCATCAATTGATCTAGGTCCGAACAGCCCGTAACGCGTGCGCGGTCGGCCTCGCCGACCGCGAGTCCGCGGCGATCCAGAATCCGCAGGACGGACCCCGCCAGCGCTTCGGCCCGGCCTTCGGCCCGGCCGATGGCCTGGTGTTCGTGTGCGAAGTCGCTCTCCCAGTGGTAGTTCTCGATTGCCATGGCCACGAGCTCCTCCCACTCCTTTCGGTACCGGTCAGGTACGCATGTGCTGATGTAGTCATGGTAGTGGACACGCAGATCGGGCTCGAGGTGATGCATCGCCTCGAGGACCATGGTGAGGACGTTGCGGCGCTCAGGATCGCTCAGGTGCCCTGGCGCGGACAGCAGTGCGAGCTCGGGCCATCGGTCGGCCTCGGCGACGGTGGTGATCGCGGGCAGCATTCCCGGCCAGTAGGTGCGGGGTCGGAAAACGAAGTCGGGGTGCCCGGTTTCGACGGGGAGCGCGACTCTGCGGGCGGTTCGTTCGTCGGGACAGAACGCCAGCAGCACGACCGGGCAGCCCAGCCGTTGGCGTACGTGGGTGACATAGGCGGGCCAGCTCAGCGCGATGCGTTCGAGTTCTGGAGTGCGGCAGGAGTTTTGGACTTCATGAATGATCGCGAACTCAGGCTTGTCGGCGTTCGTGCCGACAAGCACGAGATCCAGATGCAGTTCTCCGGGAGACAGCAAGGTGACCGTCTCGGGACCCGGCCGCCAGCACGGCAGGTCTGGAATCGCGAGACCGAATACAGTCCGGGCAATGCGAGGTGCGACATCGGGGCGATTGCGCAACAACTGCAACGGAATCTCGTGGCGGATGGATGGCACGCCAAAAACGTAGCGACTCATTCGAACACGCGTTCTGAAACTGCGCGAACATGCCCGGTTTCTCCCTTGCTAGGCGTGTCCGGCCTGTGACTCGACGGCCGTAACGAAAGTCCCAGGACCGTCGGCCCAGGGGTTTTTATGTGTGGACCTGACGGACCAACATACGAACCGTGCGGTGCTGGTCAACGGGCTGGACATTATGATCCGGGCGGTGGATACCCGACCGCGATTGTCGGCGGTTTAATCACCCTGGAGCAAGAGCCGGAACGACGAGCGAGCGGGTGTCAGGGGCCGAACGGCGCGAAAGTCCTTCTCATCCAACGTCAATATGTCATTGGTGAGGTAACGCTCGGCGAGCACGACCGTGACCGCGTCGGCCAGGTCGAGCCGGAGCCCGCGATACTGTTCGATGATTTTCTGAGCGACCCGGAGGTCATCACGGTCTACCGGTGGCACGAGCACCGAACCCTCCTCAGCCGACGTGAGCAGATCGTCGAGTACCAGATCGGCTGTCCTGCGGTCTTTTCCGAACCGTGCAGTGAGCAAATGATCGACCTCGTCGAGCACGAGTGGCGAGATAACCGCGACAGAGGTGGCGAGGAATTCACGGGCCTGCTCGTGCAGTTCAGCGGCACGGTCGTACGCGGCGATGATGGCCGAGGTATCGGCGATGAAGAAGCTCACTCGCCGTATGCCTCGCCGAGCAATTCCTCACTGTTGGCGGCGAACCCGGGATCGCCGGAATCGAACGACGGCCACGGACGGGTGCGCTGGACCCTGTGCGACCGCAGCAACACCAGGTCGATCCCCTCACGGATCAAATCGGCTTCCGACCGCCCCGTCGCTTCAGCAGTCTCCTTGAGACGGGCAGCCTGCTCGGGATCCAGGTACACGCTCGTTTTGGCCTTCATAAACGTAGGGTACAACGTAGGGCACCTGCCAGGTTCGTGCATTGCCGGAAAAGCAACAGAGCCCCCGGTCGATGAACTGCGGCTCTGTGTTGAAGTGGGCCCGTCTACCAGCATACGAACCGCGCGATGCTGGTAGACGGGCCGGACATCGTGATCCGTGCAGTGGGTTCCCGGCCAAGCTCGTCTGGCGGTCTCGGATGATCACGACCGCGCCAGCGGGCCGGCCACAACGAATCAACTGCGGATCAAACGGCCGACTCATCATCAACGCGCAGGCTAAACGCCCGTGCAGGTGTCGGCAGGAAGCGCACGGCTGTAACGGCAGAACGCGCACACAACTTGCGGCAGAACGCGCATCAATGTTGCGGCAGAACG
>NZ_BDAW01000057.1 GCF_001625085.1 Nocardia acidivorans NBRC 108247 | reverse complement strand
ACCACAGGGCAAGCCCCACCCCCAACCGCTATACGCCCCACCCCTCCACAACAAACCCAGCCGAAGTAGTAGTACTCCCACCAATATTCAGAGCAGCAACCCGCCGAGCCCCCTCCACCTGACAGTCACCGGCCTGCCCAGTCACCTGCTTGTACGCATCCAGCAACATACGCGTACCAGTCGCCCCAACAGGATGGCCGATCCCGATCAACCCACCACCCGGATTGACCGGAAGCGCCCCCGAGCGACTGATCTCCCCCGACTCAATAGCCTTCCAGCTCTCCCCGGGCGAGGTGATCCCCAGGTGATCGATAGCCATGTACTCGGACATGGAGAAACAGTCATGTACCTCAACCGCATCGACCTCGGTGATATCGGTGAGCGCCGCTCGGCCCAGTGCATCCAGCATCGTCTGCCGCACATGCGGGAAGACATACGGCTCCCCCGCCGAGGCCGCGAACTTCTGATCCAATGCCAGTCCTGCGGTCCGGTGCCCCCACCCGGTGATCACCGCGTGCTTGGCGCGAAAGTCCCTATGCTGCTCCAGGAATCCATCGGAGACCAGTATCACCGCGGCCGCGCCGTCGGTCATCTGGCTACAGTCCTGGCGACGGAGCGGCCCCGCCACCGGCGGATTGGCGGTGTCGTCCGCAGTGAAACTCTCCGGCGTGTACGACCATTCACGGGTCTGGGCAAGTGGATTCACGCGGGCGTTGGTGATGTTCAGTTCGGCGATGGCGTGCAGATGAGCGGGGTCGAGGCCGTAACGGCGGTCGTATTCCTCGGCGATGGCGGCGAACATGGTGGGCCACACCAGGTCTGTGTCCTGCGCCTCGTGGCCCGCCCAGGCGGCGGCTCCCATGTAGGCGGCGGCCTGATTGCCCGGGACGGTCTTCTCCAATTCGGCGCCGATGACCAGGGCGCAGTCGTACCGCCCGGATTCCAGATCGGCCATGGCCGCCAGGATCGCCATACTGCCGGAGGCACAGGCGGCTTCGTGGCGGCCGGCGGGAATCTCCCACAGCTCCGGGAGGACGGTGGCGGGCATACCGCCGAGCTGGCCCTGGCCGGTGAACAGTTGACCGAAGGCATTGCCTACGTGGATCACTCCGATATCGGCGGGATTGATCGCGGTCGCCGCCAGCGTCTGTTCGGTCACCGCGCGGATGAGCGCGTCGAACCCGAGTCCGGCGCGATGCCAGTTGACGGAGAAGTCGGTTTGGCTGCCACCGAGGATATGGACGGACACTTCGGGCTCCTGATCGTGTTGTGCCGGTTCAGAGTTGGTCGCGGAGTTCGCGGCGGAGGAGTTTGCCGACTGGGTTGCGCGGCAGGGATTCGACTATTTCCAGGCGTTCGGGCAGTTTGAAGGAGGCGACCTCGCGGGCGCGGAGGTGTGCGACCAGATCGTCGAGGGTGACGGTGGCCCCGGGCGCGGGAACGATGAAGGCGCAGCACTTTTCGCCGAGTACCTCGTCCGGGTAGCCGACCACTGCCACGTCGGCGACCGACGGGTGATCCGAGAGCAGCCCCTCAATCTCGGCGGGCGCGATATTCATGCCGCCGCGAATGATGATCTCCTTCACGCGGTCGACGAAGCGCAGGTAGCGGCCGTCCTCGCCGCAGAGTTCGAAAACATCTCCGCTGCAAAGGAATCCCTCTTCGTCGAAGGGTTCGGCAGTGGCGGTGCCGGGCAGGTATCCGCCGAATACCGCCGGGCCGCGCAGGCGTAGTTCCCCCCGGCCACCGAGTTCGGTGACGGTTTCGCCGGTGACGACATCGACGAGTTTCACGGCGGTGCGCGCCGCCAAACCGGTCGACCATTCCACGCCGGGCGCTCCGTAGTGCGGTAGATGTTGCGCTCGCACAGTCGGATCCGGGATATCGGCGGGTGCGCCGAGCAGGCTCACACCCTCGTTGGACCCGAAGAAGTTGAGGACGTGAATGCCCAACTCCTCCTGCCAGCGGCGGACGACCGGCGGCGGCAGGGGCGCGCCGCCGGAGCCGACCGTGTGCAGCGAGGTCAGATCGGCCTGTGCGCGCAGGGATTCGTTCTGCAACAGCATGGTCAGCAGTGCGGGCGGCATGCTGGTGTGCGTCACACGGTATTCGGCGATCTGGCGGAAGAACACCGGGAGATCCAAGGGATGGTGCTGAATCAGATGGCCGCCGGCCAGCAGCCAGGGCAGGAAGGCTCCGGCGAACCCGGCCATGTTCACCATGGGAAAGGGGTTGAGCACCACCGATTCCGGGGTGATGCCCAGGCCGTCCTGCACGCTCCGCGCCACCGCCAGCCAGTCGCCGTGACAGCGCGGGATACCCTTGGGGGCGGCTTCGGTGCCGCTGGTCCAGCAGACGGTGACGCGATCGTTGACGGTCACCCGCAGGGTTGGTTCGTAGTCACGCATGCGGCTGCGGGACTGTGAGTCGGCCGGATCACCTAGTGCGACAGCCTTATCCGGGATGTTCGGTCCGAACGCGAAGACGACGGCATGACCATCGGCCACCGCCAGTGCCTCCTGCGCGAGTTCCCTCTCCGCCAACGCTCCGGCGGTAACGATGGCGTCCGCCTCCGTGGCCGCGATGATTCCCGAGATCTCATGCCGCCGGTACGAGGCGGGCATGGGTGTGGCTACCGCGCCCAGCCGCCACAGCGCCAGATAGGTCGCGGTGAGCGCGATCGAATTCGGCAGCAATACCGCGACGGTGTCGCCCTGTCGGATGCCCTGCGCGAAAAGCACTGCGGCGATATCGATTACATGATTGTCGAGTCCCTGCCAGGTGAGGGTGCGGGGCACCGCGCCGGTCAGTGCCTCCAGGTTCGCCGGATCGGTGAGCGCGGATGCGTCCGGTGTCTCGGTGACGCGGCGGCGGAAGAGGGCCGGAATCGTCTCGTCCTCCCACCAGCCGCGTTCGAGGTACGCACGTACGGTCTCCTCGGGATGGCAGGGGTGCACCGGATGGCAGGTAGCGGTGGCCCGTCTGGAGTTGGAACGCGTTGCGGCGGTATGCGATTCAGCCATGAAGTTCCCTAGTACTCGTAGTTCTTGCTCATGACAGGCGACGCAGCACGAGAGCGGACCCCAGTCCGAGCGCGGCCGGGATGGTCACCAGCGCATGCTCGCCGCCGAATCGGGACAGGGCGTCGAGGGCTTGCGCGATGAGGATGCCACCGGTGGCCCCCAGCGGATGTCCGACGGCGAGCGCTCCACCCGAAGGATTGACACGCTCGGGGTCGAGACCGAGTTCGCGAGTCAGCAATAGCGGCGTGACAGCGAACGATTCGTTCACCTCGACCACATCGAGATCGGCCGGGGTGATTCCGGCTCGGCGCAGCGCCGTCCGGGCCGCCGTCACGGGAGCGGTCAGCAGCGGTGAGCGCACGGCGGCCTGGGCGGTTCCCACGATGACGGCCATTGGCTTTCGGCTCAAAGTGTCTGCCGCCCCGGCACTTCCGAGCAGTACAGCCGATGCGCCATCGGCCAGTTGCGGCGCGGTGGCTATCGTGTGCAGCCCCTGTGCCGGTCGCGGCGCATCCGGCAGTCGCCGAGCCACTCGCTCCCAGGACGGGTCGTCACCGAACAGCGCCGCAAGCTCGGCGAATCCCTCGACCGAGGCATCCGGCCGCGCGCCTTCATCAACATCCAAAAGCACCGTGCCGCCTTTGCGGGCGGGGATCAACGCTGCGGAACCCCCTGCCGCAGCGGCCCTTTGGTGCGACCGCACCGCATAGGTATCCAGCTCCGGCCGAGTGATTCCGTGCGCGGCGGCGGTGAGATCCGCCGACACTCCGATCGTGACGAACCCGGTCCGCTCCCCCAAATCATTGTCGAAGGCGATAGCGGGCCGATCCGCGAGCATCGGCACCCGTGACATCGACTCGGCCCCACCGGCGATGACAATGTCCGCGAAACCGGCGGCAACCCGCGCGGCCCCACCCTCCACGGCGTCCAATCCGGAACAGCACAACCGCGAAACCACCCCGCCCGGAACCGAATCCGGCCATCCCGCCCACTGCGCGGCAGCCCGGGCGATATCCCCGCCCTGCTCCCCCACCGCGGTACTCACCCCCACGAGCACATCGTCGACGACATCCGCCGGGCACCCGCGCTCCACCAAGGCCGAAAGCAACTGCCCGAACAGCTCATACGGCGGCAGATCAGCCAACACCCCACCGTTTCGCCGCACCCGCCCGCGCGGCAATCGAACGACGTCATAGATCAGCGCTTCACCCACGACCCAGCCCCGCGATCGTCTCGAGGGTGTGGTTCCCGGCGGGATCGGCGGCCGTGGTCACCGGGACGATGACCACCTCATCGGCTCCGGCCGCACGGTAGGCGGCGAGCCGATCGGTCAGGGTGGCCGCGTCGCCGAGCATGCCCACCGCCGAAGGCAATTCGTCGGGGATGGCGGTCAGCACGTCGCGGGGGTGTGCGCCGCTGTGGGCCAGACGCACCACGTCGCCGAAACCGGCCTCCTCGAACATGGCGTCGTAGCCGGGCGCGCGGAGGTAGCCGACCACACCGCGCCGGAGGGTGAGGAGCATATCGGGGGTGGGATCGGCGGCCGCCGTCACCCAGACCGAGATGTCGGGAGGCGGACGATGTGCCTGTGCCGCGTACCGGCGGACCATTTCGGCGCACCGGGCCAGCTGGGCGGGGGTAACCAGGTTGAGCACCACGCGATCGGCGGTACGCGCACCGGCCGCCAATGCGCGCTCACCGAATGCCGCCACCACCAACTCGAAACCCGGAGCGGTCGAAGCGCATTCGTTGTGAGAGTCGCCCATGCCAGAGTAGCGAATCGCCCCCGGCGCACCGATCTCGGCAGCGCCGGAACGCATTGCGAACGAACGCGATTCGGTACAGCTCTCCGATGTACTCTCGTCACCCTGTGGCGATGCTCGCAACGCATCGGCAAGTGCGGTGCGCCGACTCGAAGGCGGCGAAAGTTCGGCGAGTTCAGGCGCTGACCGCGCGACGGCCCGCCCCGGTGCCGGTAGGCGTAGGCGGTAGCCATTGGAGCGTTCTACCGCACCGTCGAATTCGGTCTTCTCACCATCGAGGAGCTGTCGCACTATGCGCGCCGATTCCTCCAGGTGGGTTGCGGTGCTTCGTCTTTCGCGGCCGTGCCAATCGCGCACGACCACCGTGCTGGAGGTGCCCAGCGCCACATCGACCCGGCGGCCGGTGAGGGCGGCGACGCTGGCCGCTCCCATGGCGATATTCGCCGGGGTGCGGACCGCAACCGCCAACGGGCCTATACAGAGCGGGATCGTGCCCGGGGCCCGGCCTATCGCGGTGGCCAGCGCGAAGGCGTCGAAGGTGGCCATTTCACCGAGCCAGAGGCGGTCATAGCCGAGTTTGTCGGCGGCTTCGGCCACCAGCAGGGCGTCGAGGGGGTCGCGGTCCTGCCAGTACGGGAGGCTGACGCTGAGGTGCGGATTAGGCACGGGCGCAGTCCTTTTCAGGCGATCGGCTGGGCGGCCGCGCGCATGCGATCACCGCTGACCCAGGTGGCGTGGAAACCGAGCGGAACCCGGGTGGGGATGCCGAGCCGGCAGATCGGGCCGCGGGTGATGTCCGCGGCGTGGTAGATCCAGACTTCGGCCAGACCGGTGTGATTGTTGTGGGCGAACATGGTCAGGTACGCGTCGTCTTCGCCGCTGCCGCCGGGGCGCGAAACCACGGTGAGTTCGCTGCCGTACATGCCCTCGCCGAAGGGCGCGGTTTCCTTTGCGCCGGTGAGCAAGTCGTATTTGATGACGGCGTCGAAGATCATGGTGCGATCCACCGACAGGCGCATCTGATACGAGTAGCGACCGCGCCGGCCGGTGATGCCCTGGTCGATCGCGGGGAATTCGGTGTTCACATCGTCCATCGGCGTCTCGGTGGTGACACCGGTGCGCAGGTTGAAGCGGTACCGGTGCAGCTTGGCTTCCGGACGCAGATAGGCGAGCAATTGCGCCAGCGGGTGAGCGCGGTCCGATACCGGACTGGGTTCGGTGACGCGGCAGACGATCAGGACGATCTCCTCGCCCTCTTCCCAGGAGTTCACCGTGTGGTAGATGTACCCGGGCGCGGCCTCGAACCATTTCGCCTCCGCCCCAACGCCATAGCGCGGCAGCACCGCGAATCGACTCGGCAGTTCGCGGTCGAAGAAGATCTTGAATCGACCGGCTGCCGCCGCGCGCGGATCGTTGTAGAGCGGCAGATCCATCAGGATCGAGTAGTTCTCGGTGATCGCCATATCGTGTGGCAGCCGTGGCCCGGGCAGCTCCAGACCGGTGAAGTGGGTGACCTTGCCGGTCGGGTCGGCGACACCGTAGCGCAGGTACGGAGCATTGATGCCGTAGTCGAAGAACAGGAACTCCTCGGTGCGCTCATCGACCTTGGCGTGCGCCGAAACCTCGCCCGGCAGTGTGCCATTGAAGTCGTCGACCCCGTGCGTCTCCAAGCTGACCGGGTCGATGGCGTACGGCTTGCCCGCGCGGTACCAGAGCGCGAGCAGATTGCCGTGGTGATAGATCACATCGGTATTGGCGGAGTTGCGCTCGCGCCGGTCCCCGGCGGGATTGCCGTCCCAGGGTTCGATCACCCCGCGCCACAGCGCGGCGCCCGCCGCCCGCTCCGCCTCGAACTCGGCGGTGCGAATGTACCGATTGCGGTAGGTGGCCCGACCGTTCTCGAAATGCACCGCGTGCAGCATGCCGTCACCGTCGAACCAGTGGTACCGGCCCAGCGGCGCGAACTGCGGATTGGGCCCATTGCGGACGTACACCCCGTCGAGGTCCACCGGCAGCTCACCGGCGAGCACCGTGAGCTCGATCGCGGTGATCTCCGCGCCCTGCGGCGCGTACGGACCCTCCAGATACGGATTGGTCAATGCCTCGGCGGCGGGTGCGATGAGTTCTTCATTGAGCGGCATGAGCTACGCCTCCAGCGGCCGGACCACGCGGACCCGGTGATTTCACTACAGTTAATGAAGTGATACGCGTCTCAGCCGGGGCTGTCAAGACTCGAACCGCACCTCGGTGCGGCCCAACTCGGCCTCGCAACCGCGGCAGCGCAGCGCCGGAAGCAGTACCGCACCGCACTCCCGATGCCGAATCCGCAGCCCGGGTTCCGGATTCAGCGGATGCGCGTGATGGGACCACGCCAGCAGGAATGCGAAGACCCCGAACAGGGCTCGGCCGCGCGGGGTCAGCCGGTATTCGCGCGCATCGGTTTCGGGCCGGAGCAGGATGCCCGCCTCCACCAGCCGGGTCAGCCGTTCGGTGAGCGTGGTGGGCGACATACGCAGTGCCGCACGGAATTCCGAGAAGCGCCGCACGCCCGCCAGTGCCAGCCCGGTGACCGCGGCGCTCCAGCGGTCGCCGATGGCCTCCATGATCTCGTCGAAACGGGCGTCGACCTGCGCGGGCGCCGCCGACCGAGCCGAGCGGCGACGTCCGGAGGTGAGGTGCCACAGCGCATCTCGATCCAGCTCCACATCGGTGTCGTGCGGGGTCACGGTCCGCCCGCACCCCCGGCACATGAGCACCGGCGGCCCGCGATGCCCGCAATCGAGGTGCACGAACTCCGGGAGCACCGACCATTCGGCTGTCCACTCCCGTTGCCAGGACCAGACGCACACCAGGATCTCCCAGGTGGCCAATCCCAGTTCGGTGAGCCGGTATTCGCCGCTGTCGCGCTCGAGCACCCCGGCATCGACGAGCGCCGCCAGCCGTGCGGTCAGCACGGCCGGCGGCGCCCCGGTCTTCTCACTCCAGTGATTGAATCGCCGCGCGTGTTCGACAAAGGCCAGACGCAGAATGGTGAGCGTCAGGCGGTCGCCGAGCAGGTCGAAGGTGGCGGCCACGGAGTTCGATTGCACTTCAATAACTGTACTGGATAGTCGCCATTGTCACCGCAGCGACAGCGCCTCCATCTCGCGTTCCACCGCCTCATCGTGTGCGGCAGCGGCCTCGGCGGCCTTCTTCGGGCTCCAGAAACCGGACATGAAGAAGACGAACGGCAGGAACGCGATCTGCGCGACCAGGCAGATCCACCACCAGGTCCGCCACTGCTTCGCCGAATCGACGGCGGCCTGCTGCGCCTCGGTGGCGTGATCGGCCAGGAACTTCTGATCATCGGTCGGGATATTGCTCACCGCCTTGAGATCATTGCTGGCCGCCGTCAATTGCGGACCGACCTGTGAGGCGACCGCCAACTCGTTGACCGGAACCTTCTGCGCCGCCTGAATCCGCGCGATTGCCTGATCCGGCGGAATATTGAACTTCTGCGCGACCTGACTCACCGCGGTGGCGGCACTCGCCTGATCGGCCGGATTCAACATCATCTTGGTGAGCACCGCGGTGTCGATGGCCTGGAGTGTCGCCAACTCCTGCGGGAACTTCGCATTGAGCGCGAGCGTGGTCTGCACATCGGCGGCCGAGGCCCCGGTCAATTTCACCAGTGCGGTGACCTGGGCGGCCGTATCGTTCGGATTGGCGCCCAGCGTGCCCATGGTGTCCGCGCCGACCTTCTGAATGGTGGCGAGTTCATTATGGTATTTGGCCGAGATCTCTTGCAGCCGTGGACCGTAATTCACCAGCGTGCCCGCCGCCGTCACCACGAACAGCAGTCCGAGCAGCACGAAGGTGACCACGGTGCGCAGAATGCCGCCCCAGACCGCGAGCCCCTCGACGGTGGCCGCCGGATTCCGGTTCTCCACGGTTTCGGTGTAGCAGGCCATCCAGGTGGCATAGCAGATACCGCTGCCGACCGCGATCAGGCTCAATACCGCGGCGAAGGTGTAGTAGTCCGTCCCGGGTTTATCGGTATAGCCCAGGAATACGAAGACACCGATGATGCTGATGACCGCGCCGAAGAGCATGAAGGGTTTTCGGACCTTCAGATAATCCGAGACCACACCGGTGATCACCAGCGACAGCGCATTGGCGATCCAATACCAGTTGCCCATGGCATTGGCCTGCTGTGCGGTGAATCCGAAGTTGGTCGCCATATACACCGGCAGGAACGACACAATGGTGTAGAAGAACGCGAGGAACATCGAGATGGCGAAAGCCGAACCGATAATGTTGAAGCGCAGCATATCTTTCCACTGATTGCGCTCGACTTTATCGACGTCCAAACCGCGGGCACGCGCCTCGATGAGCGCCTTGTCGCGAATCGACACCATGATCTGATCGCGCAGCGCCGGACTCAGCTCACGCAGTCCGATGACGCCGAGGATGGAGATGACCACGCAGATGATGCCGCAGAGCCGGTAGTGGAACTGCCAATCCGGATGCGCGGACAGCGTCTGGGTGGAGATCTCGGTGGTCACCAGTGCGCCGAGCACCGGTCCCAGCGTCCAGAAACCCATGGCCGAGGCGCGGCCCAACTGCGGCGAGAAGTCGCGGACCAGCGCCGGTGTCGCCACCAGAACCGCACCTTCGACGATGCCGATCATGCAGTAGACGATCAGATACGCCTCTTTGGTGGTGGTCGCGGGCACCGCCACCAGCGTGAGCACCGAGCAGATGACCGTGCCGTAGGCGACGATATTGGCCCGCCCCCACCGGTCCAGCAGACCGGCCACCACCGACGCGGCGGCACCGAAGGCCGCACCCGCGATGAAGATTCCGACGAAGTACCGGAACGACAGGTGGAAGTAGGCGATGAGCTCATTGCCCACCGCGCCGGAGACGAACAACTGGTAATACAGGGCGACCGAGACGATCACCACCAGGAACAAATACCAGCTCCGCGTGCGGTTGTCTGGATAGTGCGGAATCTTGCGTTGCCACAACCCGGTGAGCAGCGTCGGTGCTGCCGGACCGGGGGCGGTCGGGACGGCGGTCGGAGTGGAACTCATGATCGAGATGCCTTTCTGACCACGGCATTTCGTGTCACCGGAAGACCCATTGTGATGCGCCACGAACTGCCGCAGTGATCAAATGGTAGACGTCATGAGTGATCGCCATCACTGTTACCGAAATACGTGTTTAATCGGCTCCGGTACCGAAGTAGAGAATGTTCGAACCGTGTGCGGCCAGCGGACCGGCCTCGGCGGCCTGACGGATACCGCTACCCGGCAGACTCGTTAGCTTGGTGAACATTGTGGTGTTTCCGAAGGCCGAGCGGACCTGGGTTTCCGAGGCATAGTCCGCGCCATACTCGGCGAGAGCTTTGAAATCCAATGGGGCGAGCGGTTTTTCCAGCGGAATCTGGCCCGCCGGGAGGCCCAGGGCGGCGTACTGGATGGCGGAACCGCCTTCATACCAGCACAGTTCGTAGGACATGTTCTCGGTGGTGGTGACGCTGACCACCGGCCACTCATGGGAAAGGCGCAGCGCCAGTGGGTGTTTGCCGACCGGGGCGATCTCCCAGTTCAGGCTCTTCACCGAAACCCAGTGCTCGGAGACCTTTTCGATGAGGACCACATCCTCGCCGAGGCGTTCGACCCGATTGACCTCGGGCTCCGGTGTGCTCCAATGCTTTTCGGCGACGCCCTGATAGGCGGTGCTGGGGACCACCTGCGCGCCGTCGGCGATATAGGCGGCCATCAGGGCGGCGCGCACCAGCGTGACGGCATTGCGGGAGGAGCAGCGCACACCCAGTGCCCCGAAGGAGGTGCTGATCTCCATGGGCTTGGAGGGCTGATCCGGCATGGCTCCGGCGGCCAGGGGTTTCAGGCCGACCAGGGCCAGCTGCCAGTTGATCTCCTCGATGGTCGCCAGATCACCGGAGGTTTGGTACAGGATCTGCTGCTGAGTCAGGTACCCCGCACGCTCGAGCGTCGCGCACTCCAGTTTGCGCAGCGCGGTCACCGTCTTGCTGGTGAAGCCGATGTCCTCGACCTTGATCTCGCGTAGTCGCTGCGCCATGGCGGGCGAGGTGACCTGGGCATAGCGCTCGCGGTACATGGCGATGGCGGGTTTGCGCTGCCGACCGACCATGAGGGTGCGCAGCAGGGTGTTCAGGCTGGACAGATACCGCGCGGCCTGATCCGGGTCGGCGGCGAAGAGCTGGGCGCGAATGGTGACCGCGTCCAGGCTGGCCGCGACCGCGGCATTGGGATCCAGGCGCAGCAGCCAGACCCCGCATTTGGCGAGCGCGTCCGCGCAGACCGCGGCGGCGTTCGGATAGTTGTGCGCCACCTGGCGATACGCATTGCACGCATTGCGAATGGTGGCTGTGGCGAGCTCGCGATGCCCGATGGTGCGCGCGGCCTCCTCGAACAGGCGCAGCGCATCCTGCACCTCACCCGCGAAGACGGCGTTCACATGTCCGGCGGTGAGCCAGCGCAGCCGCAGCAGCACCGCCTCCTGTGCGGGCTCCAGGGCCGAGGCCGACCGATCACGCTCCGCGGGATCGGATTTGGTGGCGATCAGACCGCGGGCGAATGCGCACAGTGTGGTGGCGAGGGCCAACTCGGCTTCGGGCGAACGGTCCCGGGCGGCCGCTCTGTCCGAAGCCACCTGGCGCTCAATGGCGCTGAGATCCATTGCGACCTTCAAACTCCCACATCACCGTGCGCGTGCGATCTCCATGCGACCGCCCTGCGCGTTCGCGCCGAGTCTGCCATAGATTGCCCGCCCGGGTCACCCGAGTGCCGGTATGCCCGGATTCCTCGGGTGTGGCGTGCGCGCCCCGCCATCAGTCGCCGCGGGTATAGCGCAGTTGACGCGGTTTCTCCTGGTCATAGCCGCTTCGACCCGAGAGGTGCTGCGGCACACCGACTTCCCACCAGGCCCCCGATTCGGTCCAGGAGGACGGCTGGGTGTGCACCACGATCACCGCGGGGCGCTGCTCGGCGACGGCGGTGGCGCGGGCGCGCGCGTAGGTGTCGCGGAATTCCGAGGGTTCGCCGGAGGTGAAGACCGCGCAGCCGAGTGCGCGCGCGTGCGCGGCGAAGTCCACGCGCGGCGGCATATCGTGATTGCTGCGGCAGTCGGCGTAGAAGTTGTTGAACGGCTGCGCACCCTGGCCCTCCTGCAGCCGGGCGATGACCGCGTAACCGTCGTTGTCGCAGACCACCGCCACCAGCGGATGTCCCGCGAAGGCCGCGGAGAACAGCTCGGAATTGAGCATCAGGTACGACCCGTCACCGAGCATGGTGGTGACCAGCCCGCGATGGGCGATGGCCGCGCCCCACGCGCCGGAGAGCTCGTATCCCATACAGGAGAAGCCGTATTCGACATCCATGGTGGGGGCGCCGCCGGTGGCCCGCCAACCGCCGATGAGTTCGCCGGGCAGACCACCGGAGGCGGTCATGACGTAGTCGTCGGGTCCGCTGAGATCATTGACCATGCCGACGATCTGGGCGTAGGTGGGTGCGCCGAGACCCGGAGCGCGGAGCTTGTCGATATGGGCGTCCCACTCACCGCGGACGACGCGAGCGCGCGCGGTCCAGGCCGGATCCACCTGCCACTCCCCTATTTCGGGGGCGAGATCGGTGAGTGCGGCCTCGGCATCGGCGACCACGGCGAGCGCACCGTGCTTGACGGCGTCGAAGCGGGCGGCATTGATATGGATGAGTCGGACGTCCTCGGCGAAGACGGTCCAGGAGGCGGTGGTGAAATCCTGGAAGCGGGTGCCTATGGCGAGGACGACATCCGCTTCCGCGGCAAGGGTATTGGCCGAAGCCGCGCCGGTGACGCCGAGAGGTCCGGCGTAGAGGTGGTGATCGTGTGCGACCAGAGTGCGCCCGGCGGTGGTCTCGGTGATCGGAATACCATGCCGCTCAGCGAATTCGAGGGCTTTCGCGCCCGCACCGGAGTAACGGACGCCGCCGCCGAGCACCAGCAGTGGGCGGTGCGCGCTCAGCAGTCTGGCCGCCGCCTCGGCAAGGGTGCGCCGATCCGGCCGGGGACGTGCGATGCGGTGCACGACCGGTTCGAACAGCGCCTCCGGGAAGTCGTAGGTCTCGACCTGAATGTCCTGCGGCAGTGCGAGTGTCACCGGTCCCGCGTCCGCCGGATCGGTGAGTACGCGGGCCACCTGCGGCAGCGTGGCGATCAACTGCTCCGGGCGGGTGATGCGGTCGAAGTATCGGCTCACCGGCCGGAAGGCGTCGTTCACGGTGAGGGTCGGATCACCGAAATGCTCGACCTGCTGGAGCACCGGATCGGGTGCGCGACTGGTGAAGGTGTCACCGGGCAGCAGGAGCAGTGGCAGCCGATTGGCATGTGCCACACCGGCGGCGGTCACCATATTGAGCGCACCCGGGCCGATGGAGGAGGTGGCGATGCCGACCTGACGGCGCTGCGTCGCCTTGGCCAGTCCGACCGCGGCCAGAGCCATGCCCTGTTCGGTATGCCCGCGCCATACCGGGATCTCCTCGCGCCGCTCCTGTAGCGCGGTACCCAAGCCCAGTACATTGCCGTGCCCGAAGATGGCGAAAACACTGGGAAACAACGGTACTTCGGTGCCGTCGAGCAGTTCGGAGCGCTGGGCGACCAGCCAGGCCACCAGGGCTTGTGCGGTCGTGAGTCTCATACGCGGCGTCCTTCGTGCGAGGTGACCGGGCAGCGCGGATCCGAGGGTTCCCCGGCCCACTGCGATCGAATCCAGGCGTGCGCCGGATCGTCACAGAAGGCCATGGACCGTTCGGGGGCGGGACCGGCCAGAACATTGAGGTAGTACATGGGATAGCCGGGGGCGGCGATGCACGGGCCGTGGTAGCCGTGCGGGACCAGGAAGACGTCGCCGTCGCGGACCGCGACGTTCTCCTCCAGCGAACCATCCGCGGTGTAGGTGCGATGCAGGCCGAAACCCGTGGCAGAGGGGGTGATTCCGTCGCGGTCGGCAATGCGGAAGTAGTAGATCTCCTCGTTGACCACTTCGCAGTCGCTCGCCTCGTCATGCTTGTGCGGCGGATAGGAGGACCAGTTGCCGTCGGGGGTGATGAGTTCGCAGGCATTGAGTTTGTCGGCGTGATCCCAGACGCCCGGGACGCCGAAACTCGTCACCTGGCGGGTCGCCTGACCCGCGCCGCGCACCTCCACCGGAACCTGTTCGGCCGGACCATATTCGGCTTCGAGACGGCGGGTGCAGCGGGCCATGGGGAGGGCGACCTCGAGGCCGTGCACCGTGGACAGCTCGACCTCGGCGTCACGCGGGACGTAGGCGAAATCGGTGACGCGAGTGAAAACCGTTTCGCGGCCCTCGAGTTCGAAGGTCAGGCCGTCGACACGCACGGTGCAGGAGCCGGACAGGGGCAGGACGAAGGCTTCGAATTCGCCGGTGTGCACGGTGCGGGATTCGCCCGCGGCCAGCCGGAGAACGCGCAGGCCGGTATAGGTCCAGCCCGCGTCGTCGGGGGTGAGCACCACCGGATCGTCTCCGGCACAGAGGGTTCCGGCCGGACGATGCAGCGTGCTCATGATGCGGCCGCCAGCACCCGTGCGGCGGCGTCGACCGCGCCCGCCACATCGCCGTCTGGCGGGTACAGCAGGCTGCGCCCGACCACCAGACCGCGCACCACGTCATGATTGAGCGCCGCGCCCCAGGAGGCGAGGTCGGCCGCGGGATCGCCCGAGGGGGCTCCACCGAGGACGAGCACCGGCAGGGTGGTGGCGTCCAGGGCCGAGATCTCCTGCGGGGCAGGAATCTTCAACCAGGTGTACGCCGAGGTGACGCCCAGGCCGGAGGCGATCGTGATCGCGCGCTGTAGTGAGGCAGCATCGCGATGCATGACCAGCGCGCCGGAGGGATCGCGTCCGTACGGCAGCGGCTCCACCATGGCCATGAGTCCGTGTTCGGCGAGTTCGGACACCGCCCGCGCACAGGCTTCGAGTGTCGGAATGGTGCCCGCATCCGAATCCACCATACGCAGCAACATCTTTCCGCCGTCGAGGCGGTACTTCACCAGCGATTCCGCGTCGTATCCGGTGAAGCGGTCGTCGATCTCCCAATCGGCTCCCGCGAGTCCACCGCGGTTCATGGAGCCGATGACGATCTTGTCGTGCACGGCATCGAGCAGCAGCAATTCCTCGACGATGTCCGGTGAGCCGAGCACACCGTCCACGGCCGGATTGTCCAGGGCGATCAGCAGCCGCTCCAGCAGCGTGCGGCGACCGGCCATGGCGGTGCTGTCGCCGCCCACGCCGAGCGCACCGCGTGCGGGATGATCGGCGGCGACCAAGAACAGGGTTCCCTTGTCCGACAGCAGATTCGGCCGCCGGATACGGTCCGCGTACGCCCGCCGCACCGCCTCGGGTTCGGTGGCTCGGGTCCGCAGCAGGCGGTACCAGCGGTCATCGGTCAGGTGCACAGCAACTCCTCGATCTCGGCCTCGGTCGGCATGGCGTCGGCGCAGGCCAGGCGGGAGGCGACCAGCGCCCCGGCGGCATTGGCGAAGGTGCCCAGGCGATGTGGATCCCAGCCGGAGAGCAGGCCGTGGATGAGCGCGCCGCCGAAGCCGTCGCCCGCGCCCAGTCCGCACACCACCTCCACGCGACAGGGTGGGACGGTCCAGCGTTCGGTGTCGGTGGCCACGAGCACGCCCTCCGCACCGCGTTTTATCACCGCGAGGCGGACGCCGCGGGCGAGCAGGCGGTCGGCGGCCGCATCGGGATCGGCGGTGCCGACGACCACCTCCACCTCGGTTCTATTGCCCACCACCACATTCACGTGATCGACCATCCAGCCGATCTCGGTGCGGGCGGTCGCGACATCGGGCCAGAACATGGGGCGATAGTCCAGATCCAGCACGGTGTGCCCGCGCCGGTCGCGGCGCTCGAGCAGCGCGCGCTGGGTGGTGCGGCCGGGTTCGGCGCTCACGCCGGTGCCGGTGACCCACAGCAGGGGTACGGAATCCACGACTTCCCAAGGGATCTCATTCTCGGTGAGGGTGAGGTCCGGGGCGATGGGTGCGCGATAGAACACCAGCGGTGGATCGGCGGGCGGATTGAGTGCGCAGAACACCACGGGCGTCTGGAGATTCGGCGCGGTGCCGACGTAGCGGTTCTCGACGCCGAAGTCGGTCAGCGCACTGCGGACGAAGTCGCCGAAACTGTCCGGGCCGACCTTGGTGAGCAGGGCCGTGCGGCGGCCGAGCCGCGCCGCCGCCACCGCGACATTGGTGGCGGTGCCGCCGAGGAACTTGGCGAAGGTCGACACCTCCGCCAGCGGCACCCCGCTCTGCTCGGGGTACAGGTCCACCCCGACACGGCCGATGGTGAGCACCTCCAGTGCGGTCACGGCGTCACCACTCGCTGCAATTCGTGTTGCAGGGCTTCGAGTTCCGCGCCGCCGGACATCTGCCGGGTGAGTTCATTGAGGTCGATATCCGACTTCTCGTAGGAGCCGAGTCGGCCGCCGCGCTGCAACAGCAGGAAGCGGTCGCCGACGGGGTAGGCGTGATGCGGATTGTGCGTGATGAGCACGACGCCGAGACCGCGGTCGCGGGCCTGGACGACATAGCGGAGCACGATGCCCGCCTGTTTGACACCCAGTGCGGCGGTGGGCTCGTCGAGGATGAGGACCTTCGCGCCGTAGTGGACCGCGCGGGCGATGGCCACGCATTGGCGCTGACCACCCGAGAGCGTGCCGACCGGCTGCTCCAGGTCGCGGATCTCGATTCCCATGTCCTCCAGGGCTTTACGGGTGATGTCCTGGGCGCGGCGGCGATCCAGCAGCTCGAGCGGACCGAGCTTGCGCACCGGTTCGGAGCCGAGCACGAAATTGCGCCAGACGCTCATCAGCGGAACCACGGCCAGATCCTGGTAGACGGTGGCGATGCCCAGGTCCAAAGAGTCACGCGGAGAAGCGAATCGGGTGGCCTCGCCATTGACGCGCAGTTCCCCGGTGTCGTGCTGATGCACTCCGGCCAGGATCTTGATCAGGGTGGATTTGCCCGCGCCATTGTCACCGAGTACGCAGGTGACCTCGCCGGGATTGACCACCATGGAGACATCGTGCAGTGCCACCACGCCGCCGTAACTCTTACCGATATCGACGGTTTCGATCAGGGGTGCCCGGGTGCTCATCGGCGTACCCTTTCCGCTCGCTTCTTGAATGCGTTGTTGACCAGCACGGCCGAGAGCAGCAGTACGCCGAGGAAGAGCATGAACCAGTCGCTGTTCCAGCCGGCGAAGACAATGCCCTGCCGGGCCATACCGAAGGTGAGCGCGCCGAGGGCCGCGCCGACCACCGAGCCGAAGCCGCCGGTGAGCAGGCAGCCGCCGACCACCGCGGCGATGATGTACTGGAACTCCAGTCCCACACCCTGATTCGCCTGCACGCTGGAGAAGCGAAGCAGATTGCACGCGCCCACCACCCAGCCCGCGAAGGCCGTGGTCATAAAGAGGATGATCTTGGTGCGGGCGGCGGGGACGCCGACCGCGCGGGCACTCTGGAGCGAACCGCCGACGGCGAAGATCCAGTTGCCGAACCTGGTGCGCATCAACACTATCGCGGCGATCGCGGTCAGGACGATCCACCAGACGACCGAGGCTTGGATGTGCGCGTCCCCGATATCGGTGGTGGAGGCGAAGACCCAGCCCGCGGATTGATAGCCGTCCGCGCCGCGAACGCCGGAGACCTGGACTGTACCGGTGACCCACCGTGTCACACCGAGATTCAGGCCCTGCAGGGCCAGGAACGTGCCCAGGGTGACGATGAAGCTCGGCAGACCGGTGCGCATGACGACCCAGCCGTTGAGCGCGCCCACCGCCAGGGCGAAGACCAGCGAAACCGCCAGGGCCAGCCAGACATTCCAGCCCGCGTTCACCGTCAGCAGGGCGGTGACCAGGGCCGTGGAGGCGGTCATCACACCGGCGGAGAGGTCGAACTCACCGCCGATCATGAGCAGGGCGACCGCCACCGCCATGATGCCCAGCGTCGAGGCGTCGTCCAGCCAGTTCGACACGCCCAATGCGCTCAGGAACTTGTCGGTGATGAGGGAGAAGAACAGAAACACCACCAGCGCGCCGATGAGCGCACCCAGCTCGGGGCGCACCACCAGACGCTGGAGGATGGAGGCGCGCAGCCCCTCGGTTCGCGTGGTCGGCTCGGAAGCCGTTGTGGCAACACTCATGTCATTCACTCCCGACCGGTTACCGCGTGCCCTGGGCGACGAGCCCGGCGACGACATCGACATTGGTCTTGTCCACGAAAGCGGGTCCGGTCTGCACCGGATGACCGCCGCCGACGCTATTGAGATTGGACCGGTACAGCTTCAACATGACCACCGGCAGATAACCCTGTTCGTACTGTTGCTGATCGACCGCGAACAGCAGTGAGCCCGCCTGAATGGCCCGCACCACATCGTCATTGAGGTCGAAGGTGGCGATGGCGGCCCTGGACTTGGACTCGCGCACCGCGTCCACCGCGCGGGCGGCGATCTGCGAGTTCAGGGTCAGCACGGCGTCGATGGACGAATCCGCCTCCAGCGCACCGCGAATGCGGGCCTGCGCGTCGGTCGGATTGTTGATGTCGACCTGGAGGGTGACCGCGGTGCCGAAGCCCTGGGTCGCACCCGCGCAGCGTTCGTTCGCGCCGATATTCCCGGCCTCGTGAATCACGCAGAGCATCTTGTGTTTTCCGGCATCGGAAAGGCGTTTACCGGCGGACTCGCCCGCCTGCCGCTCGCTCTGGCCGACATGGCCGATGGCGCCGAACGCGGCGCTCTTGTCCTCACCGGAGTTGATGGTCACCACCGGAATTCCCGCGGACACCGCCTTCTCGATGGAGGTGCGCAGCGCGTCGGGATTGGCCATGGAGACCACCAGACCGTCGACACCCTGTGCGACCGCATTGTCGATCAGCTTGGCCTGCTGGCTCGGATCGCCGGAGGAGTTGTACTCCACCCGCACGCCGAGCTGATCGCCCGCCGCCTCCGCGCCATTCTTGACCACGTTCCAGAAGGCGTCACCGGGTGAGCCGTGCGTGACCACCGCGACGGAATTGAGCTTGCCGACCGCGGCGGGCGCCTGGGCGGGCGTGGTCTGATCGGTGCCCGGACCACTACACGCGGCGAGCATCGCCGCGACCGCTATCCAGGGCGTCAACCGCCGCCATCGCCGTCGGCCCGGACGCTGCCGCGTCGAGCCGGGGGGTGCTACTTGGGACTTCATTGTCATCACAGAACCCACTAAATCCGGGCGGAGGCCGGTTCGGCCTCGATTTCGGCTAGGTGTCGCAGACTTACTTCGGTATCTCGGGTCGGACCGGCGGCGGTGTCGCCGGGATTCAGGGCGGTGTCCTGTTCGAGTACGTACCAGCCGGAGTAACCGGCGGTGCGGACCACGTGCACGAGGGCGGCGATATCGACATCGCCCTGACCGAGCGGGACATAGAGGCCCGCGCGGACGGCTTGGCTGTATTCCATTCGGCCGCTTCGGACTTCGTCGGCGAGGGCCAGGCGCACATCCTTGAGATGAATGTGCCCGATGCGGTGCGGGTACTGCCGGGCCAGCGCCACCGGATCGGTGCCGCCGATGGCCAGGTGGCCGGTGTCCAGGCACAGATCCAGTTCGGAGTCTGCCAGGAAGCGCCGCACCTCGGTTTCGGTTTCGATATGCGTGCCGACGTGCGGGTGCACCGCGGCGCGCAGGCCGAATTCGGCGGCGATATCGGCGATGCTCGCGGCGGTGTCGATGAGGGTGCGCCACTCGTGATCGGTCAGCGGGGTGCGGGTGTCGTAGCCGTCCACGCCGGTGGCCGCGGCCAGTACGATGACCTCCGCGCCCGCCGCGGCGAAGAGGGCGGCGGTTTCGCGGGCGGCGGTCAGGGCCGCGCCCGGTTCTCGATGCAGTGCCAGGGCCAGGAATCCGCCGACCGGTGCGAGATTGTGTTTGGCCAGTTCGGCGCGCAAATCCCTTGGGGCGGCGGGCAGATACTCCGGCGGCCCGAATTCGGTGGCGGTGATGCCCAGGCCGGCCATGGCCGACAGCACGGTATCGGCGTCCAGGACATGACCCCAGCCGGGGACTTCGCACACGCCCCAGGAGATGGGCGCGGCGGCAATACGCAGTTCGGTCATCGGCACTTCCCAGAGCTTGTCGGTAGCCAACGGGTGAGACGCCCTCGGTGTTGGAGCGCTCCAACAATGTAACCCGGCTCACAGCGCTGTCAAGAGCGTCGCCGCATTGGAAAAGTGGTGCATGACCTTGCATTACGGTCGCGACCTGGGACATTGTGCAGGAATCCAAATGCCTGAATCGGGTTGTTAGAGCGCTCTATTGCCGTGCACGGCACGGGCCGGTACCGTCAGGCAGCATGACCCGACCGACCATGGAAGACGTCGCCTCGAGAGCGGGCGTTTCCCGCGCACTGGTCTCACTGGTCATGCGCAATTCCCCCAAGGTCAGCGACCATCGCCGCCGCGCGGTACTGCAGGCCGCGGAGGAACTGGGGTATCAACCGCACCTCATGGCCCGCTCACTGGCCAGCCGGACCTCGAACATCGTCGGGGTCATGGTGTCCGACCTGCGCAATGCCTTCTTCGCCGATGTGGTGGAGGGGATGGATCAGGCCGCGCAGGAGGCCGGGCTCGAACTCATTCTGAATACCGGGCGGCGCAGCGCTTCTCGGGAGGCCGCGGCATTGGCGAGCCTGCTCGCCTTCCGGCCGGGCGGGATCATCCTGCTCTCGCCGGTGCTGCCCGCCGCGTCCATTCGCGATGCCGCGGATCGGTGTGCGGTGGTGCTGGTGTCGCGCACCTCCACCATGCCCGAGGTCGACACCGTCAATGACGATGGTGAGCTCGGGGCCGCGCTGGCCGTGGATCACCTGGTGGCACTGGGGCATCGGCGGATCGTGCATCTCGACGGCGGGGCGGCGTTCGCGGCCGGGCCGCGGCGCAAGGGGTACACCGCGGCCATGGCTCGACATGGGTTGGAGCCCATGGTCATTGCCAGCGAGCACACCGACGAGGCCGGGGCGGCGGCGGTGCGCAGTTTGCTGAATCTGTTCTCGCCCAGTAACTTTCCCACCGCGCTCGTCTGCGGCAACGACTTCAACGCGGTCGGCGCGATGTCCGCGCTGACCGAGGCGGGTCTGCGTGTGCCCGAGGATGTCTCGGTCGTCGGCTACGACAACACCTCGCTGGCGGCACTGCGCCATGTCGCCCTCACCACCATCGATCAACCGCGCACCGATATCGGCCGTCTGGCCGTGCGGGCGCTCACCGAACGCCTCCGGGACGGCCGCACCGAGCCGGTGCGCGAACGCCTGGAACCCTCCCTGGTCGTCCGCTCGACAACGGCCACACCCCGCGATTGAGCCGATCCGCAACCACTTTCGAAGGAGCAACCATGTCCACGATCAGACTGGGCCTCGCAGGCACCGGCCGCATCGGCAGCTCCCACGCCGAAACCCTCACCACCCTGCCCGGCGTGGATTCGGTCATCGTCGCCGACGCCGACGCGCAGCGAGCCCGCGCCACCGCCGACAAACTCGATATCGAATTCGCCCCCGATATCGACGCGCTGCTGGCCGCCGACCTCACCGGGTTGATCATCACCACGGCCACCGATTCCCATCCCGAGCTGATCACCGCAGCGGTGGATCGCGGCATCCCCGTCTTCTGCGAAAAGCCCATAGCCGCAGACATTCTCGGCACCCTCGCGGTGGTGGACCGGGTAGCTTCCTCGCCCGTCCCCGTCCAAATCGGCTTCCAGCGCCGCTTCGACGCCGGATACCGCGCAGCCCGCGCGGCGGTGGCGTCGGGCGATCTCGGCTGGGTCCACACTCTGCGCGCCACCACCCTCGACCCCGCACCCCCGCCCGCCGAGTACATCCCCCGCTCCGGCGGCATCTTCCGAGACTGCGGCGTCCACGATTTCGACATCATCCGCTGGGTAACCGGCCGCGAGGTCACCGAGGTCTACGCCACCGGAGCCAACCGCGGCGAACAATTCTTCGCCGACTCCGGAGACGTCGACACCGCCGCGGTGGTCCTGCGCCTGGATGACGGTGCCCTGGCCACGGTGTCCCTGGGCCGCTACAACGGCGCGGGCTACGACGTCCGCCTGGAGGTCCTCGGCTCCCAGGGCAACGCCATTGTCGGCCTTGATGATCGGGCTCCCCTGCACTCCGTCGAACCCGGCTACCCCGCCTCCCGCCTCCCCGCCTACCCCGGCTTCATGGACCGCTTCCACCCCGCCTACGTCGAGGAGTTGGCCGCCTTCCTGGAGGTCGCCGCGGGCACCCGCCCCAGCCCTTGCACCCCCGCCGAAGCCCTGGAAGCCTTCTACATCGCCGAAGCCTGCGAACAATCCCGCCGCGAATCCCGCCCCGTCCGCATATCCGAGGTCCGCCACTGATTCTGACGGCGAGCGGGATGGGTCAGTCTGAATCAGCCTGCTTGCGGCGCTGCCGAAGCGCGCGCATCGATCACCTGGTCGGCGAACACGCGCCGATTCACCCCCTTCAGGTTTTCGGGGTCAGCGCACCGGTCAGGTGGTCGTAGGCGGCGTGGCAGTGCAGGCGGACGCCGGTGACCAGGGTGTCGTCATCGGCGTAGAAGAGTGGACTGTGGTTCATATAGATGCCGCGCCCACCGGGAATGGGACGGATTTGGCCGGTGTCGTCGAATTCGCTGTCCTGGACGCCGAGGGTGACGTAGAGGCCGCCGTATCGATTGACGAATTCGGAGACATCGTCATAGCCGAGGGTGGCTTCGGTGGCGTGCACGTTCTCGGAGCCGACCACCCGCTGGAAGGTGGGCAGCCCGGCGTCGACCCATTCCGGGGTGTTGTGCACCGCGGGCACATCCTGGAGGTAATCGACTGTGGCCGAACAGTTGTAAGCCTGAGCGCAATTGGCCGCCAGGGTCCGGACACGTTCCTGAACCTCATCCATATCGGCTTCGACGGCGCATCGAATGGTGCCCCACAGCGTGACGGTCTGCCCGATGATATTGAACCGACCGACGTCCTGGACATGCCCGATGCTGACCGTCACCGGATGAAAGGCGTTGAGTTGCCGATAGATTTGCCCGACACCGGTCAGTATCGCTCCGGCGGCGGGCATGGGGTCGACGCCCATCCACGGTGTGGAGGCGTGCACCTGTGTACCGGTGATCGTGATCTTGATCAGACTGGATGCACCGAACTGATTGCCCGCCCGGTACCCGATCGCACCCTTGGGGAACGGGGTGACGTGGAATCCGAACGCCATGGTGGGTTTCGGACTATCACAGGCCCCTTCGGCGATCATCTCCCGGGCTCCGCCCCTCTCATCGACCGGAGGCCCTTCCTCCGCAGGCTGGAACACGAATAACACTGTCCCCGGCAGGGTTTCGCGTGCTCCCGCCAAAACCTGCGCCGCACCCATCAGGATCGCGGTATGGCAGTCATGCCCGCACGCATGCGAAACCGGGAACGGTCCGCCGGGATAGTCGTCATCCACGACCTTCGATGCGAATGCCACACCCGACTCCTCGGCCACGGGCAGGGCATCGATATCGGCGCGCAAGGCCACCACGCGATCGCCGGGTTGGCCACCCCTGAGGACTCCGACGACGCCGTGCCCGGCGATCCCGGTGCGCACCTCGTCCAGATTCAACGACCGCAGATGATCAGCGATCAGCTCGGCGGTGTCGACCTCCCGATTGGACAGCTCCGGATGCGCATGCAGATGATGCCGCCAGCCGATCACCTGCGCGGCGATCTCTTCAGCGGCCCGATCGAACCGCTCGTATTCACCACCGTCTGACATATGAACCTCCCATCGCCCTGCCCACTGTCGACCTCGTCGGCAATTCGGAATCGCTCACCATGCTCGTCCGCCGACCTCGTGCCGCTCTGTTCGACACGCCGCCCGTCGAAAGCGGTACCGTCGATCTCCCAACGCCGACCCCGTGAGGTGCTCCCGATGCAGTGGAATCTGGAAGTAGTCCCGGTCCCCGTCACCGACCTGGACCTCTCGAAAGCCTTCTACACCACCCAGGTCGGCTTCACCCTGGACCTGGACATCCAAATCTCCCCAGACACCAGGATCGTCCAACTAACCCCACCCGGCTCCGCCTGCTCCATCCATCTCTCCACCGGCCCCATGACCCCCGGCTCCCTCCATGGCCTCCAACTGGTAGTCCCCGACATCACCACAGCCCACACCGAACTAACCACCCGAGGCGTAACCGTCAGCCCCATAACCCATTTCGAAAACGGCGAACGAGTAGAGGGCCCAGGCGAACCCTGGAACTCCTTCCTCTTCTTCGACGACCCGGACGGCAACTCCTGGGTAGTCCAGGAACGCCCCGCCCCCTGACCTCGGGATCTCCACCGCACGAGCTATCAACTCCGAAACAGGCTCGATCTCTTCGTAACTCAGCGCCAGCCCCACCAGCGCAATACCAGCATGCTTCTCACCTCGATCAAATGCCTCCACCACAATCTGCCTGGCGTTCTCGATACCGAAACGGGGAATACCAGTCCCTCGGAAGTCCCTCGATTGTGGAGATTTCAGCTACAGAATCGTTGACGATCCCGAAGGCGAGTTTCGAGTCCAGCACATTCACGAGATTCTGCTCGGACTTCGCGTAACCGTTGTCGCCACCGGAGAACTGCGTCCCGAAATCATCACTCCCCCAGGAGCCCTCGTAAGCCGCGGACTCCGCCTTCGCCTTCGCCGTCAATGTGGCGATGCGGGTGGCCACCGTGTCCAATGCGGTGCCCACCGATCGCAACTGCCCTATCTGAACTTCGACCTTGCCCGCCATCGAAACCCCCTCGGAGAGACTTCGATGAGCATCGCATATCGGGGGTTGGCGGTCAGCTGAGGACCAAACCTATTGCGAGGGTGGTCATTACGAGGGCGATGAGGGAGTCCAGAATTTGCCAGGCTCGGGGTTTGGCGAAGAGGGGGGCCAGGAGGCGTGCGCCGAAGCCGAGGGAGAGGAACCAGATTGTGCTGCCCGCTATGGCGCCTGCGGTGAGGAACCAGCGGTCGGGGGTGGCGTAGGTGCTGGCGAAGGAGCCCAGCAGGACGACCGTGTCGAGGTAGGCGTGGGGGTTGAGCCAGGTTACGGCGAGGCAGGTGGCTATTGCTGCGCCGAGCGCTATGGGGGTGCCGCCGGACGCGGTCAACGCGGTGGCGGAGAAGGCCCGTTTGGCGGCCAGGAGGGCGTAGCCCAGGAGGAAGGCCGCACCCGCGTATTTGGCGATGGTCATGATCTCGGGGGCTTTGCTCATGACGGCACCGAAGCCGGTGACGCCCGCGGTCATCAGGACCACATCGGAGAGGGCGCAGACGGCCACCACCGGCAGGACGTGTTCGCGTCGGATGCCCTGGCGCAGCACGAAGGCGTTTTGCGCGCCGATCGCCACGATGAGGGAGAGTCCGAAGCCGAGTCCCGAGAAGGCCGCCATGGCCGCCGATGATGCGTTCACCCTTATGAAGCTAGGCGGGTGTCTATGACCAGGCCAGCTAATGTTTCTGATGGACGATTAGCATCTCTTAATATGGATCTCCAGCTGGATCAGCTTCGCGCGCTCGACGCGGTGATTACCGAGGGCACCTTCGAGGCCGCCGCGCGGCGACTCAACGTGACGCCTTCGGCTATCAGTCAGCGCATCAAAGCCCTGGAGGATGCGGCGGGGCGGATTCTGGTGCAGCGCACCAAGCCCGCCCAGCCCACCGAATCGGGGCTCACGGTGTGGCGGCTGGCCAAGCAGATTCAGCTGCTCACCAGTGATACCGCGCGCGAACTCGGAGATGCGGATCAGCCGGCCGCCAAGCCGGTGAATATCCCCATCGCGGTCAACGCCGATTCCCTCCAGAGCTGGGTCATGCCCGCCCTGGCCGACGCGGCCGCGGGCGTGAATTTCGAGATCCACCGCGAGGACGAGGAGCACACCACGAGGTTGCTGCGCGACGGCACGGTCATGGCCGCCATCACCTCCACCGCCGCCCCGGTGCAGGGCTGCACAGTGCGCCGCCTCGGCGCCATGCGCTACCGCCCGATGGCGAATCCGGACTTCACCCGCACCTGGTTCCCGGACGGCCCCACGGCGAAGGCCTTCGCCACCGCCCCGGTCATCCTGTTCGACCGCAAGGACGATTTACAGTTCCGCCTCGTGCGGCGATACACCCGCAAACCCGTCGATCCACCCCGGCACTACATCCCCTCCTCGGCGGGCTTCGCCGACGCTTTACGCTTGGGCCTGGGCTGGGGCATGATGCCCGATCTGCAAACCCGTCCGACGGACAATCTCATCCCACTGGACGAGACCGTCTACATCGATGTTCCGCTGTACTGGCAACAGTGGCGACTGGACTCCCCCGCTCTCGGCATGGTCGCAGCTACCATTGCCGAAACCGCTGCCGCGGTACTGCTTTGAAGACGTTGTGCGCCGGCCCGGCTCGGATGCCATAGTCGGAAGAGATTGTGATCGATAGAAAGGCATTACGTGTCCCAAGTTGTGCGCGGCGTGATCGCACGCTCGAAGAATGCTCCCGTCGAGGTCACCGATATCGTCATCCCGGATCCCGGTCCGGGTGAAGCGGTCGTGCAGGTGCAGGCGTGCGGGGTGTGCCACACCGATCTGCACTATCGGGAGGGCGGCATCAATGACGAATTCCCCTTCCTGCTCGGCCACGAGGCCGCGGGCATTGTCGAATCGGTGGGCGAGGGCGTCACCGATGTGGAGCCCGGCGATTTCGTCATCCTGAACTGGCGTGCGGTGTGCGGTAATTGTCGCGCCTGTCGCAAGGGCAAGCCCTGGTATTGCTTCTCCACCCATAACGCGGCGCAGCCGATGACGCTCACCGACGGCACGCCGTTGACCCCGGCATTGGGTATCGGCGCGTTCGCGGAGAAGACGCTCGTGCACGCGGGCCAGTGCACCAAGGTCGATCCCACCGCCTCACCGGTCGCGGCGGGCCTGCTGGGCTGCGGTGTGATGGCGGGCCTGGGCGCGGCCATCAATACCGGCAATGTCGGCCGCGGCGACAGCGTGGCGGTAATCGGTTGCGGCGGTGTGGGTAACGCGGCCATCGCGGGCGCGAAGCTGGCCGGCGCCACCACCGTCATAGCCGTCGATATCGATGAGCGAAAGCTGGAGTGGGCCAAGGGCTTCGGCGCGACACACACGGTGAACGCGGCCAAAGAGGATGCCGTGGAGCAGGTTCAGGAGCTCACCGGCGGCTTCGGCGCGGATGTGGTGATCGACGCGGTCGGCCGCCCGGAGACCTGGAAGCAGGCGTTCTACGCGCGCGATCTGGCGGGCACCGTGGTGCTGGTGGGTGTGCCGACCCCGGATATGAAGTTGGAGATGCCGCTCATCGACTTCTTCTCCCGCGGCGGCTCGCTCAAGTCCTCCTGGTACGGCGACTGCCTGCCCTCGCGGGACTTCCCGTACCTGATCGAGCTCTACAAGCAGGGCCGCTTCGATCTGGATGCCTTTGTCACCGAGACGATTTCGCTGACCGATATCGAGGCCGCCTTCACCAAGATGCACGACGGTGAGGTCCTGCGCTCGGTGGTGGTGTTCTGATGGCGCATATCGATCACGCCACCACCTCGGGCACCTTCACCCTCGATGGCGAGACCTTCGAGGTGGAGAACAATGTGTGGGTCGTCGGCGACGACCTGGAATGCGTCATCATCGATGCGCCGCACAGTGTTCCGGCGATTCTCGATGTGGTCGGCACGCGCAAGGTGCGGGCCATCCTGGCCACGCACGCGCATGACGATCATATTCGCGTCGCCCCCGAACTGGCCGAGGCCACCGGCGCGCCGATCCTGCTGCATCCCGAGGATCTGGCGCTGTGGCGGCTCACCCATCCCGATATCGAGCCCGACGGCGAACTCGCCGATAAACAGGTCATCGAGATCGGCGGCACCCAGCTGCACGTCCTGCACACCCCGGGGCACGCTCCGGGCGCGGTCTGCTTCTACTCCGCCGATATGGGCGCGGTCTTCACCGGTGACACGCTGTTCCAGGGCGGTCCGGGTGCGACCGGTCGGTCGTACTCCGATTACGACACCATCGTGGCCTCGATCGCGGATCGCCTGCTGAGCCTGCCGCCGGAGACCCTGGTGCACACCGGGCACGGCGGCTCGACGACCATCGGCGCGGAGGCCCCGCAGCTCGAGGAGTGGCGTCAGCGCGCCAGCTGACCGCATATTCGAACGAATGTGACGCGGCCCGAGCTCGACTCGCCGAACTCGGGCCGCGATTCACAGTCTTTACCGGCGAAACCACCCTTAACGCCCATCGCACGGCCGGATAATTCCGCCATGCGAAAATTAGCCGCGGTGATAGCCGCCCTCTCCGTACCCATACTGCTGACCAGTTGCTCTTCCGGCCCCCGGTTCGGTGAGCAAGAGCGATGTCGAGATCAAGATGAGCGGTCTCTTCCACGACAAATCCCATGAGGACGCGAAATCCGTTGTCTGCGACGGGGATTTGAAGGCCGAGGTGGACGCCACGCAGAAGTGCACCGTCACCTCCGCGGACGGTCAGACCTGGATGACCACCGCCAAGGTCACCAAGGTCGACGGCGATGCCCCCAACTACGACATCGAGTTCAGCGACAAGTTCGTCAGCCCGGACGATATCGCCACCAATGTGGCCACGTTCTACTCCAACAAGGTCGGCACCGCCCCCAAATCCGCCAGTTGCAACGGGCTGCTGCGCGGGGCCACCGGCTCCACCGTGCGCTGCGTGATCACCGAGGCCGACGCCACCCGCTGGGGTGTCACGGTCACCGCCACCAATGTCGAGGGCGATACGGTCAACTACAACATTCTGGTGGACGACCAGCCGATGGCGTAGCGCGCGAGCACCGTCCCGGTGTGTTTGAATACGGCGGTTTCCAGCCGCTCCCGGGGAGATCGCCACGCGTGTCCATGTCCCGCAACCACTTCGAGATGCCCCGCAACCACTTCGAGATGCCCCGCAACCACTTCGAGAACTTCGACCCGAGCACCGCGAACGGGGTGTACTGCCAATACTGCGGCTCGACTCCGGCGGTGCGGGTGGACTTCCGCGCGCACCGCGGATTGATCTTCGTCATGCAGTTCCGCAAACTGCCCGGACCGTTCTGCCGCTGCTGCGGATTGGCCGTATTCCGGCATATGACCGGGGATTCCCTGGTGCAGGGCTGGTGGGGTCCGGTCTCCCTGTTCATCAATCCGATCACGGTGCTGCTCAATGTGGTGGTGCGTAGCCAGGTGGCCGCGCTGCCCCCACCGCTGCCCGGCGCCCGCGCCCGTCCCATGGCCCCGGGCAAACCGCTCACCCGGCGCTGGCAGATGGCGGGATTGGTTGTGCCCCTGGCGATTGCGAGCCTGATCGCGGCGACGGCAGGTGGTGCGGACTGGTCCACCACGCATAAGGGCCACACCACCTATACCCTCTATCCGTAGCCACTCAGCGGCAGCTGTAGAGCGTGGCCTCCGCCAATTCGTCAATCACATCGGCCATTTCGCCGCGCGCGCGAAACGCGTCGAGTTGCCGGTGCGCGCCGTTGCCCCGCGCCAGCAGGGTGCTGAGCGCATCGCTGACGAAGCCCAGATCGCCGAGTTCGTTGAGCGCCGGTTCGATCAGATCGACGAGTTTGGCGAGCAGATCCTGCACCGGGATGATGCGCCCGTCCGACGGATCGACGGCCGGACCGTCCATACCCCCGTGCGCGGCACGCCAATAGGCCGCGCGCAGTGTGTCTTCCGCGATTCTCGGCGTTTCGGTGCTGCGCTGGGCGATCATGACCGCCGCGCGCACCAGGGTGGCCAGCAGCGCCGACTCCTCCACGGTGGCGGGCACATCGCTGACCCGCACCTCGACGGTGGGGAACGTCACCGACGGGCGCACATCCCAATACACCATCTTGCGATCCAGGATCACTCCGAGCGCCAGCATGGCCTGCACCGAACTGTCGTACTCGCGCACCGATTCGAAATGCGGTGGCGGACCGGCACTCGGCCAGCGCCGCCACAGGATATTACGCCAACTGGCATAACCGGTTTCGTCACCGTGGTAGATCGCGGAATTGGCGGTGAGCGCCAAAAGCAAAGGGAGCCAAGGGCGCAGGAAGTTCCCGACATGCAGCGCCACCTCACGGTCCGGCACCGCGACGTGCACATGACAGCCACACAGCCCCTGCTCCTGTGCCAGCCTGCCGAAGCGTTCGGCGATCCGGCGATAGCGCGGGGTGGCCGTGACGGCGAGCAGTTCCGCCGAGACCGCGGGCGGCACCGCGACCGCGAGCAGGACCGCGTCGTTCTTCTCCGCGCAGGCCGCGGCCCCGCGGCGCAGTTCACGCAACTCGCCCAGCAGATCACTGGAATTGGTGTGAATTCTGGTGCTGGTCTCGACCTGGCACCGCATGATCTCCAATTGCATATCTATGCCGAGGTCCGCCGCGGTCCGGGCGACGTCGGCATTCTTGCCCACCGGCGCACCGGTGCGCGGATCCACCAGGAGAAACTCCTCTTCGACACCGACTGTCGGCAGGGTGTCCACCTTTCCTGTGTACCTCATTGCGGTGACCTTGACACCTGCCGGAATGGTCTCTTTATCCGGTTTTTTGCGCGGATCATGTCGGTGGCCTGGGCCAGAATATGGAGATGGCATATGACGAGATTTTGGCCGACCGGATTCGGGACGCCCTCGGGCCGATGCTGCCGGAGGTGGTCGAGAAGAAGATGTTCGGCGGCCTGGCATTCCTGCTCGGCGGCAATATGGCGGTCGCCGCCAGCGGTAAGGGCGGATTGCTGGTGCGTGTCTCACCCGAGCGCTACACCGAACTGCTGGTGCCCGGCGCGGTGGAGGCCATGGTCATGGGTGGGCGCGAGACGCGCGGCTGGCTTCGCGTCACCGCCGAGACCGTCGAGTCCGATGCGGCGCTCATCGAATGGGTCGAACGCGGAATCGCCTTCGCGAGCTCCCTACCGGTGAAGACCGGCAAATAATGTGCGGTGCGGCACATTACGCGAACAGGTGTGTCCGGCCTCACCGAATTCGCCGCTGCCGCAACGCTTTCACCGCTCGCCGTCACGACCTCTTTACACCGCGGTACAGTGCGGAAACCTCGGCACCGCAGGCTGGTGAATATGAGGCAATCCGAGGTTCATGCGCTGGCATGCGAAATATGCGGTCGCCTGCCCCATCCCCGTCGCACCCGGCTCACGCTCGCCAAGCTGGCCGCGGTCTTCCCCGTCGAATTGGCTCTGCACGCGCTCGTGCTGCATCTGGAACTGCCCTATCTGGCCGCCGTCGCCATATTGACCATCACCACCACCATTCTCGTTATCTGGGTGGTGGAGCCCGGGGCCATGCGCTACCTTGCCCGATGGCTGCACGGACCCGAATTGAGTCATCGCCGTCGCCTGGACAGCGCCGAGCTGCTGTGGCGAATTCGCGTGCGGCTGGACAACACTCCGGGTCGGCTGGAGTTGCTGGCCAAGCAGCTGGCCTACCGGCACGCGAATATTCTCACCGTCCATGTGCACCATCTCGAGGACGGCGTACTCGATGAACTGGTGGTCTCGACCCCGGCCGATGTCGGACCGCCGCGCCTGAGCACTGCCATCGACCGCGCGGGCGGCCGAGCGGTCGGCATCTGGCCCGCCTCCGCGCTCACCCTGGTGGACGGGCAGACCCGTGCGCTCGGGCTCGCCGCGCGGGTGGCCACCGATCCCGAGGAGCTGCCCCTGGTCATCGCGGAACTACTGGGCGCGCAATATGTTTCGGCCGTCGAGCCCGAACTCTCCACGAGCGGAACGGTACTCGAGATCGAGACGATGACCTTCGTCCGCGCCGGCGACCCCTTCACCCCCGCGGAAATCGCCCGCGCCTACCGCCTCTCGGATCTGGCTCGACTGGCCGCGCGGCAGCGCTGAATCCCATCCCACCATTCGGGATACCGGCGGACTATCCCGGCATTCCGGACCGCTTGGTTTCACACCGTGGCACACTGCCCCTGGCGCACGGAGTGAGAGCGCGAGGGGTTGATTGGATGACGGTTCGACGCATCGGGGGCGTGGACAGCGGCGGGAATCCGCCTGCGCGCAGCGCGGTTCGCAATGCCAAATTGGCGGCGCTGCCCATCGCCTTCGCCGGACGGCGAGCCGCGGGGCTGGGCAAACGAGCATTCGGACAGCCCGCCGACGTTGTGAATATGGAGATTCAACGCCGCACCGCACAGCATTTCTTCGAGGTGCTCGGCGAATTGAAGGGGTTCGCCGCCAAGCTGGGGCAATTGCTGGCCCTGTACGAGCTGGGCCTCTCGCCCGAACTCGCCGAACCGTATCGCATCGCGCTGAGCCGGTTACAGGACGCCACCCCGCCCATGCTCCCGCGCACCGTGCACACGGTGCTCGCGGAGTCGTTCGGCCCGGATTGGCGCGCGGAATTCCAGTCCTTCGACGATCGGCGCGCCGCCTCGGCCACCATCGGGCAGGTGCATCGCGCGGTATGGCATGACGGCCGCGCGGTGGCGGTCAAGGTCATGTATCCCGGTGCGCGCCAGGCGATTCACAGCGATCTGGAACAGGTGCGACGCATGTCCGGCCTGGCATCGGTCTTCGTGCCGAATGCCGATATTCGCGCGCTCACCGATCAGCTCTCCGAATGTGTCATCGCCGAACTGGATTTCGCGGCCGAGGCCGAACAGCAGCGGGTCTTCGCGGCCGCCTTCGCCAATGATCCGGACTTCCGGGTGCCCGGGGTGCTGGCCCAGCGCGGCGATGTGATCGTCAGCGAATGGCTGGACGGCATTCCCCTCACCCGGCTGATCGCCGGTGGCGCACAACCCGAACGGGACCGGGTCGGGATGCTCGCGCTGCGTTTCGTGCTCTCCGCGCCCGAGCGGTCGGGACTGCTCTATTGCGATCCGCATCCGGGAAATTTCCGGGTGCTCCCGGACGGCAGGCTCGGCGTGGTCGATTTCGGGGCCTGCGTTCCCTGGCCGCCGCCGGAATTCCCGCTGCTGGTGCACGATGTCGCCGACGCCCTCTTCAACGGCACCCCGGCCGATCTGGACGCGGCCATGCGGCGGCACGGTTTCGCCGATTTCGAGACGCCGTTCGATGTGCGGGCGCTGACCGAACAGCTACTCCCCTATACCGATCTGCTGCGGCACGACACTTTTCGCGCGGACAGCGCCTGGCTGCGGGATCGGGTGCGCTCGGGAATGAGTCCGCAGCTGAGCAATGTGAACCGCCAGCTCACCATGCCCGCCTTCTACACCCCGTTCGCCCGCTCGATCCTCACCCTGCTGGGCCTGATCTGCCAGCTCGGCACCACCGGTCCGCTGCGGGCCGAAATGCTGCGCTGGTCACCGGAATTGGCGGAGGTGGTGCAGCGACACCGAGCCCACACCGGCGGACCGGTCGACCTCACCGCGGCTCGAACGCGGCGGGCGGCCACGGCGAAACGGGATGCCGCTGCCGGGTAATCGCCTGCGCCGCAGTAGGTCCCGGTATCGCATCCTTCCGGCGACAGCAGCCCTTGATCACTGTCCCAGACAAATCTGGGCTGGAGTGACAACGGTACCGCTTTCGGAAGGCATGACATCGTGGTCACAGCGTCGAACCGAACGTCAGCACCGGAGGATTCGGTCCCGGACCACGAGGTGGCGGTCATCGGCGCGGGCCCCGGCGGTATCGCCGCCGGGGTTCATACCGGAATTCGCAGGGTGACAGCACCTATAGCCGCCCGTCCGGCTTCTTCCGCGCGCGGCGCGGACATCGGCGATTCCCGTTCTCGGACTATCGATTCGAAGTGCACCGATCGCAGTGTCCTGACCCGAGGTCGGCCGATACCGCACGATGGTCGGGGCCGGGCAGGCGCGATACCGAGGTGCCGGTGATCTGTACGCCGCGCACCAGGATGTGATCGAGTCTGGCGAGCGGGACGGCCGCGGGCCAGGTGAAGGCCGCGCCGGAATGGATATCGCGGTAGCCGGGGGCGAAACCGGTCCAGTGCCGGTCGGTGCCCGCGGTGTTGAAATCGCCCGCCACCACGACACGTTCGGCGCGCTCGGCGGTGAGTTCGCCGGAGAGCAGGCTCAGGCCATGATTGCGGGTGGCGGTGTCATCGAGCCGAACGGACGGCAGGTGCACCACGTAGACCACGAGATCGCCCGTGGGCGTGGCGATATGGGTGCGCAGACCCCGATACCAGTCGACTCCGACATCGATGGGGGTGGTGTCCGAGACCGGGTAGCGGCTCCACAGCGCGACGGTGCCGAATTCGGCGCGGTAGGGGTACGCATCGTCCAGGATCCGCACGGATGGTTCACGATTGGCGCCGCCCAGCTCCTGCACCGCGATGACGTCCGCGTGGGTGGCGACCAGGGCGCGGGCGGTGGCGAGCGGAGAGGTGTTGGCGGCGAACAGATTCTGCGAGACGATGCGCAGATCCGTCGAGGCCGGTACCGGGTGCGTGCTGGGAACGGGCGCCCACCAGGAGCCGAACAGGTACGCCCAGGCCGATAGTGGGGCCAGCGCGGCGACCGCACCGGCGGGACAGCGGCACAGCACCGCGACCACGGCCAGTACCGGGATGAGCGCGCCCAGCCAGGGAGCGGCGGTATCGAGCGCGACGCCCAGCCCGCCGATATCGGGCATCCGGCGGTGCCCCAGCAGGACGAGGGTGAGAAGTGCTGCCGCACCGGCGAATACGGTCACCTGCCCGCCGCGGCGGGTCGCCACCTGATTCACTGTGCCGGACACAGTCGCCGGGGCGTCTTATCGCCCTTCAACCGCGCGTCCGCACAGCCACCCGGCAGGCCCTGATAGGGGGCGCCACCGAAATTGGCCGTGACGGTCAGTGCGCCGTCGCCGAAGACGGTGCGCTGTACCTGATGGTCGCCGGTGAGCCACCGGAAGTCGGTCATGGCCTCGGTGCCCGCGACCTCGTGCAGCGGAGCGAAGAACTGTTGCAGCCGAGCGATTTCCGGACCGTGCTCGGTCAGTGTGGCGCGGTCCAGGGCGAAGTTGAGCGGGGTGTTGTTGAGGATCGCGGTGAGGGCGCGCATGGTCCGCTGCCGCGGCAGTTTGTAATACGAGAGCTCCCAGCGGTCCACATTCACCAGCGAGTCGTGCAGCACCGTTTCATAGAGCGGGACGCGGTAGGCGGGATCGAACATGGCCCGCACCAGCGGCTCCGGCAGGTCGACCGGTTGGAAGAACACCTTGGGCGCGGCCTCGGGATAGTACGCACCCCATACCTCGCGATCGCGTTGCAGCTTCCACAGCTCATCCGAGATCGGGTTCTGCGCACCGTGATTGAAGGCCAGCACCGGTGCGGCCCAGGCTCCGGCGGCCTCCGAGCCCAGCACCTGACCTCGATCGTCCACCCACTTCATCCGCTCGAGCCGGTTGGCGCGATCCTGCCGCTGATTCATCGCGTGCGCGGCGGTGTAGTCGTCGAAGAAGTCACCGGCGGCATCGACATCGAGGAAGTAGGTGTTCGCGCCATTGCCGGACAGCTGTGCGTACCGATCCTGATACAGCGTCGGATCCTGTTTCAGCGCTTGTGAACTCACGTAACAGCCGCGACCGCCGAAGCCCTTCTCCGGGGTGCCGTCGGCACCGTGGACGCAACCCTGCGGCCAGATCGCACCGGGCCAGCGCGAGACCGGATTGTCGGCGGTACCCGGATCCTGGGCGTTGTCCCACGAATCATAGGGTCCGGCAAGGTATCCGGCGGCTTTGGCCTCGTCCACGGCCTGTGCGCTCATCGGATGGTCGTCGGCGTCGTAGCCCAGCCACATGCGGCTCACCCCCAGATCGCGTAGCTGCCGGACGGCCTCGGGACTGCGGCCGTCACCCCACAGGTAGGCGTGGAACGCGCCCAGCAGTCGGGCATTCGCCGGATTGCGGTCGATCTTGTCGCGCAGCGAGACGAAATCGCCCTGGGCGATGAGCTGTTCGCGATAGTCGGCCGCCGCGGCGACCGGTGAATCGTCGGTGAGCGCGAAGGTGACCGCGTAATCGCGGGCGCCCGCGCGATCGTCGAAATCGTGTGCGGCGTGCGCGCGCAGCGACCCGTCCTGCGACCGCACGGTGAGACTGCTGCCGATATCGGTCGGCACTACATAGCTGACGCCGCGCCCGCCGAGGGTGTACCCCCAGAACGGCATGGTGAGTGCGGAGGTGAGCGGCAGATCCGTGCCGACGAGACCGGTGTCCGGACCATTCCAGAAGGCATCGCGCACCGGTAGCGACAATCCCTCACCGCGCGGAATCTGGAGTGCGGTGGCGGATTTGTCACCGCCGGTGATCGGCCAGACCAGCTGCCCGTCCCGGTCGCTGTGCAGTTCGATGCGCAGGCGGCCGTCGGTGGCGAAAGCGGTGGCGGTGAGTTCCCGGTCCGGATAGCTCCACCGCGCGGTGGTGCCCTCGACCTCGATATCCCCGGGCGGCCCCAGCCGGTCCGCGGCCGGGGCCGAGAGTTCGAGCCGCTGTCCGCCGCTGATCGCGTCGACCGCCAGCGAGGCGGTGTCCACCTCGGCGGTGCCCCCGGAAATGGCGATAGCCACCCGATTGCCGTTGAGCTGCGGCTTGGCCGCGGAGATGTCGTGCGTGCACGCGGTGATACCGGTCGCCGTCAGGCTCAGCAGGGCCAGTACGGCCAGCGGCCGGTGCGATCTCCGAATTCCCATGCGGGTCACGATCGCCCTCGAAGATGAGAGTGCGATGAGAAAAACGCAGGTGAGGATATTACGTATAGTCCGGTGCGTGCGGGTACTGGTGGTCGACGACGAAACCTCGGTGCGGGAGGCGCTGGTGCGCGCCCTGGACAGCGAAGGGTACGAGACGCACGCCGCCGCCGATGGTGCGAGCGCGCTGGCCGAGATTGCCCGCTGGCAGCCGGAGGTGGT
Organism: Nocardia acidivorans NBRC 108247; assembly: GCF_001625085.1. GTDB lineage: Bacteria > Actinomycetota > Actinomycetes > Mycobacteriales > Mycobacteriaceae > Nocardia > Nocardia acidivorans. The sequence continues at coordinate 32,026 of NZ_BDAW01000057.1, read as the reverse complement.
GGTGCTGGATGTGCTCATGCCGTTCATGGACGGTCTGACCGCGTGCCGCACGCTGCGCGGGCGTGGGGATCGCACCCCGATCCTCATGCTCACCGCGCGGGACGCGGTCTCGGATCGGATCGAGGGTCTGGATGCGGGGGCCGACGACTATCTGGTGAAACCGTTCGATCTGGACGAATTGCTGGCGCGGGTGCGGGCGCTGCTGCGGCGTACCTATCCCGAGGACGGTGTACTGCTGTCGGTCGCGGATCTGGTCATGGATACCGGTGCGCACACGGTTCGGCGCGGCGGGCGCGATATCGAGCTCAGCCGGACCGAATTCGCGCTGCTGGAGGTGCTGCTGCGCAATGCCGGACAGGCGCTGCCCCGCGAGACGCTCATCGATCGGGTGTGGGGGCACCAGTCCTCGAACTCACTGGAGGTCTACATCCGCTATCTGCGCCGCAAAATCCAAGCGCCGGAAGAGGTTCCATTGATTCACACGGTGCGCGGGGTGGGATATCGACTGGGGGCCGCGTGAATCGCCTCGGGCTGCGCGGCCGGATCGCCGTATTCTTCGTGCTCGCCATGGCTTTGGCGCTGGCGGGGATGGGCGGCGCCGCCTACGTGGTGGTCGGGCACGAGTTGAACAGTGCGCTCGATCTGAATCTGCGCCGGCAATCCACCCGGATCGTGCGGCAGTTCCCGGTCGAGCCGTCGGTGGCGGCCATGTCCGGGGCCTGCGAGTATGTCGCCGCGCCCAGCTGCGTGCAGGTGGTCGCGGCCGACGGGACCATCGAATCCGAGCACATTCCGGGCTTCAGTCTGCCCATCGATACCGAAACGCGTTTGCTGGCAGCGGGTTCCGGCGGTCCTTTCTTCTCCGATATCACCCTCGACGGTCATCGGATGCGCATGTACACCGCACCCCTGCGACCCGGCAGTGTGGTGCAGGTGGCGCAGCGCTCGGAGACTGTCGACACCGGATTGCGGCGCGTAGGCGTGGCATTGGTGGTGGCGGCCATCGGCGGGACGCTGCTGGCCGCCGCCATCGGGACACTGCTGGCCCGGCGCGCGCTCGCACCCGTGAGCGCACTGACGCTCGCCGCCGAACGGGTGGCGCGCACCCGAGATCCGCACGCGCACATCACCGTTACCGGGAATGACGAGCTGGCCCGGCTGGCCACCAGTGTCAACACCATGCTCGCCGAATTGGATGCCGCGCTCACCTCCGAGCGCGATTCCCGTGCCGCACAGCAGCGTCTGGTCGCGGACGCCTCGCATGAATTGCGCACGCCGCTGACCGCGCTGCGCACCAATATCGATCTGCTGCGCCGGGGTACGCGCCTGTCCCCCGCCCAGCTCACGGCCACCGTGGCGGCGCTGCGGGTGCAGTCCGAGGAGCTGTCCGGACTCGTTACCGATGTCATCGACCTGGCGCGTGCCGACGATCCGGCGGCGCAGCGCGAGACACCGGAGGATCTGCGGCTGGACACCCTGGTGACCGAACGCCTGGAGGTGGCTCGAAGGCATTGGCCCGCAATCACCTTCAGCGCCGAACTGACGCCGACCACCATCGAGGGCGTACCGGCGCGGCTGGCGCGCGCGGTCACCAATCTGCTCGACAATGCCGCCAAATTCAGCCCGTCCGACGGGATCGTGCGGGTCACGGTCCGGGACCGGCGGCTCACGGTCGGCGATGACGGCCCGGGCATCGCCGCCGCGGACGTCCCGCACGTCTTCGACCGCTTCTATCGCGCCGGAACAGCCCGCGCCACCCCTGGTCATGGACTCGGCCTGGCCATCGTGGCCCAGGTCGCGAAGGCACACCGGGCCGAGATCACCGTGGAGTCCGAACCCGGCCGGGGCGCGGAGTTCACCCTCGCCTTCCCGAGCGACCAGGACGATTCGATCGGATGGTCACCGGAATGAACCGTCCGATGCCGAATCAGCGTGTGACAGGCGGTAGTTGGGTGTGGCAGTCGTGCCAGGCCCTGGGCGAGAGATGATGCCGGGTCCGCCCGAACAGTTCGTGCAGCGCGGCGCCGTGCTGCACGGCCAGCGCCGGATTCTGGGTCATGACATCGAGTTCGTTCGCGGCGGTGATCTCCATGAACGCGCTCAGCTCCCGCGGGTCGGCGTACTCCTCGCCCCCGGTGAAGCGGTCCCGGAAGAGCACCTTGTCATCGGCGAGCCGTGGATACACGGCGTCGCGATCGCAGCTGGCGTAGAAGTACACCAGCGCCTCGGCGGGCTCCCCGATGAGATGCACCAGAATCGGCCGATCCGCGAGATCGAGCAGGGATTGCCCGAACCCGTCGGTGCCGTAGGTGGCATGGCACAGTCCCGCCACCTGGATATGGGTGGCCGCGTCCCAGTCGGCGAGTAGTCCGGCCACCCGTTTCAGGTGTGTCAGCAGTGTGCCGCCCGGGTGCGGTATGCGGTCCGCGCCGTGCTCGATGAGAAACCGCTCGATTCGATCCCATTGCGGGGTGGACACATTGGAGGCGTTCACGACCTCCAGTATCACCGCCCGTCGGCCGCCTCGTCGATGAGTCGCCGATGCAGCTCGGTCGTCATCTGATGGATGGCCCTGGTCAGCTCGGTATTGGTCTTCAACTCCAACTCCTGCTGACTGAAGTCGTGATCGGCCTTGATCTGCTGAAACTCCGCCTGCCGATTCTGCCCGATCATGACGAACGTCGACAGAAAGATCGCCTCCAACGACACCACCAGCGTCAAGGTAGGCCAGGGACTCGCTTCGAAGAAGATCATCCAAATCGCGAACCCCACCGCATGGATATAAACGAACCCCATGGACCCGGCGAACCTGGTGATCCAATCCGCCACCCGCAGTTGCATACTGGCGGCCCGCTGCTTCCGGAAGTTGACCACCGCGGGGTGCTGTAACGGCTTCGGCGACTGCTGCGTCACGGCTGGCTCCTGAACGATTCGAATGGCGGGTCTGGCCGACGGACCGAATGGTAAGCCGCAGGGCGGTGAGGGCGTGGCGGAGGGCGGCGGTTCGGGTCGGGCGCGGCGAACCGCCCCGCTAGACCGCTTCGGGCACCGGCGAATTCGCGCGCCCCCGCCGCGCGCGGTACTCCTGCGGCGGACACCCCTTCCACCGCCGGAACGCCCGAATGAACGAAGCCGCCTCCGCGTACCCCAGCCGCCCCGCCACCTGTTCGGTGGTCATCTCGGTGTGATCGAGCAGCTCCTCGGACAGCAGTTGCCGCACCTCGTCCAGTAGGGCGCGGAAGGAGGTGCCCTCCGCATTGAGCCGCCGCGACAGCGTGCGCGGGCTCATGAACAGCTCCGCCGCCACCGCCGCCTGATCGGGCACCTGTCCGGGATCGCGCACCAGCAGATCCCGAACCGCCCCGGCCACCCCGGTGCGCGCCTGCCGCCGAGCCAGCAGATCACGGCAGAGCTGTTCGCAGGTGTTGCGCGCCCACTCATTGGCCCGCGGCAGTGGAACATCCAGATAGGCGCTGTCGAAGGCCGCCACATTCGCGGGTGCGCCGAAGGTCGGCTCCACCCCGAAGACCGCGCGATAGCGCGCGGTGTCCGCGGGCCCGGCATGACGGAAGGCGATCCGGTGCAGCGGTACCCCGGCCGCGAAGAGTTCGCGCCCGATCATCTGGATTCCGGTCAGCACGCGTTCGGCGAGGAAGCCGCGCACATCCTCGGGCACCTCGCGATCATCGAAGATCAGGCGCGCCTCGCCGCCGGATTCCTCGAAGGACAGCTGCCCGAAGGCGAAGGCCGGTCCCACAGAGCGCAGCGCCACCTCGACCGCGTCGCGCGGCGTGCGGCTGCTCAGCAGCGCCAGCCCCCACGGCCCGTACAGCGAGAGGTGATACCGGGTGCCCGCCTCCACGCCCAGCCCGGGCTCGCCGCCGAAGCGCGCCAACAGGTTTCGCACCACCAGCACCTCCTGGCGCGCGGTGATCTCCACATCCGGATCGCTCACCGCCTCCGGGGGCAGGCCCGTCCCAGCCAGACAGGCCGCAATCGTCATTCCGCGCTCCTGCGCGAGCCGCGTCATAATGTGCACGCCGGAGGTGTTTCGCAATAGATCCCAGTCGAACATGTACCCAAGTCCTCATCGACTCCACCGACAACCCGTCCGGGGTGACCCGGACAGCCACACGATATGCCGAATCCGCCGTGTCTGAGTCAGTTTGCCAGAAGACCTGGAGATCTCCCTATTCCCGAAGCACTGCCTCGGGGCAGTCGAGCGTGGCTGCTGCACCGGATCGCTTGCCCCGGTGCGGCATTCGACCGGGCGGCGCGCCGAATTGTTCGGATCACTGTGCGGCCGGTGACATTCTCCTCCGTACCGGCGATATGAATTCTCGAATGCACTTGCAGTGCAATACCATCCCAGCGGTCTTGTTTCGTCACGTAACAGAACGCTCACGCTCGCGATCCATACCTATCCGGTTTGCCGGATCGGTGACGACGCGAGGGAAACCGCATCATGAGCTCACACACTCTTCTGCTAATGCCTGTTCTGGCCGGTTCGGCCTTCGGAGTGGGCGTGTGGCTCGGTATTCGCTCGTGCGCGGACGAACCGGATCGGCCTAAACCTCCGGACGAGGAAACCGCTAACGTTCTGATTCATGAGCACGCATTCGACGCGGACCCGCACCGTGGTGGTCACCGGCGCATCCTCCGGTATCGGTAGAGCGACCGCGGCGGCGTTCGCGGCCCAGGGCGACAAGGTGATCGGCACCAGCCGCAATCCGGACTCCATCGCCGCCGCGGATCGGGTGTCGGGTGTGGACTACCGCGCACTGGACCTCACCGACAGCGCGTCGATCGAGCGCTTCGCCGCCGATCTGGGCGCGGTCGATGTGCTGATCAACAATGCCGGGGAGAGTCAGGCCGGTCCACTGGCCGAACTACCGCGCACCGCCGTCGAGCGACTGTTCCAGCTCAATGTGATCGGTCCGGTGGCGCTGACCCAGGCGGTGCTGTCCGGGATGCGGGAGCGCGGGTACGGGCGGGTCGTCATGGTGGGTTCCATGCTGGGCAGCTTCCCCATGCCCTACCGCTCCTCCTACGCCGCGACCAAGGCGGCGCTGCGCGGCTTCGCCACCGCCGCGCGCTTCGAGGAATCGCCGTTCGGGGTGTGGATCACCACCATCGAACCCGGCCAGATCGATACCGGACTGCGGGAGCGGCGCACCAAGTACATCGACGAGGGCTCCCCGCACACCACCGATTTCGCGCGCTTCATGGCGAAGATGGATGAGAAGCAGGGGCGTGGCATCACCCCCGAACGAGTCGCGACGACCATCGTCCGCGCCGTCGCGGCGGATCGGCCGAAGCCGCTCTACGCCATCGGGTCCAACGCACCGATCATGTTCGCGGTGCGCCGCATCCTGCCGCGCACGGTCATGGAGCGTCTGATCGCGGCGTCCTACGGCCTCAAACGCTGAGTCATCCGCCCGTCGAGTCATCGCCTGACCGGCGCGATTGAGACCTGCGTCGCGTAGCAGGCATCGTTTCCGCTCCGGCGGGTATGCGCTTCGCAGGACGCCGAGACGCCTCGGCGACTCGCAGAGAAGGAGAGAAACATGCTTGGTCTGGGCATTCTGGGCTGGATCATTATCGGCGGTCTGGCCGGCTGGATCGCGAGCAAGATCATGAAGACCGATGCACAGCAGGGCATCCTGCTCAATATCGTCGTAGGCGTGATCGGCGGACTACTCGGTGGCTTCATCCTCAAACTCTTCGGCGTGGATGTCGAAGGAGGCGGCCTCTGGTTCAGCTTCTTCACCTGCCTCGGCGGCGCGGTAATCCTGCTGTTCCTGGTCAATCTGGTCACCGGGCGCCGCGCCGTGCGCTGACGCCCCTCGCAAGAACCTGCCCGGCCGTGCGGCTACTCGCCCGCGGCCGGGCAGTGCGGCAGATGCGGCCCCGGATCGGTACGCGCGAAGAGCTTCAGGATGATGTCGCCGAGCAGGTTCGAGAGGTCGTCGATCTGCTGTACGACCACGGCCTTGGCCTCCGGGTTCGGGGCGAGCAGGAGCTGTTCGGCTCCGCGCCAGGCATATTCCCGCCAGATCTGGATCACCTGGCCGAAGGCGACGCCGGTGAGGGGCTCCATTTCATAGGGCGCGCGCATCGCCGGGTCCGCATCACCGTAGAGGGTCGCGAGTTCGGAGACGGTGCCCTGTTCGGCCTCGGCGAGCAGTTCGTTGATCTTCTCGTGGTCGGGCTTGTAGGAGTTGCCATCGGGGGCGGTGACGCCCATATCCGCGATGACGATCGGCAGATCGTGGGTGATGTGCGCGTTGTAGGCGACCGCCACATTCCCGAACACGGTCAGCGAATGATCGTCCGAGGCACGGAAATTCTGCTTCCAGGACTCGGGAACCAGATCCGGGCGGCCGTTCACGTAATAGTTGTCGATGGCGTCGAAATAGTGCTGCGCGTACGTGGCCGACCAATCGTTCACATGCTCGGGATAGGCGAATCCACCACGCTCCCGGGCGATTTCACGCTCACCCTTGGTGGTGTGCAGATAGCTCAGCAGCAGCGGGGCATTGTCGTCGCAGTCCCGTTTCATCACCTTGGCGCGGGCCTCCATATCGGCGATGGTGTCGTCGATACATCGATCCGACCCGCTCGGGCAGACACCGTGCGCGGGTGTATGCGGAATCGGCGCGGGCGGCAGCTGATAGGTCCACGGCACATACGGTCCACGATCGGGGAACAGCTGCCGGGATATTTGCAGCAGCGCCTGCATCGGAGGCAGATTCGCCGCGCCGAGCACCAGCCGCGAACCCGCGGAATCGTCGACGTGCGGCGGGTCGGCCGCGGCGGGAATACCGATGAACGATCCGACCACGCAGGCCAGCGAAAGTGCGAATGCCGATGAAGCACGCATGAACGCCAAATCCTTCCCCGGGGACGACAGTGCCGGGCGAGCCTATGCCAGGGAATCGATAGCCTCTCGCTATTCCCGGTGCTCGGGGTGTCGTGCCGGGGGCGCTCGATCAGGTGAGTTTCAGGTCGCGGCCGATGATTTCGCGCATGATCTCGGAGGTGCCGCCGTAGACGCGGGTGATGCGGGCATCGGCGGCGGCGCGGGCGATGGGGTATTCGCGCATGTAACCGTTGCCCCCGAAGAGTTGCTGGCAGCGGTCCAGACAGCGGAATTCCATCTCCGAGGCCCAGAGTTTGGCCTTGGCGGCATCGGCGGGCGTCAAGCGGGCCGCATTCAATTCGAGTACGCATTTGTCCACGAAGGCTTCGGCCACCGCGACCTCGGTGGCGACATCGGCCAGGACGAATTTGGTGTTCTGGAAGGAGGCGATGGTCTGGCCGAAAGCCGTTCGGGTGCCGACGTATTCGATGGTGGTGAGCAGGGCCGCACGAGCGCGAGCCAGACAGGCCACGGCGATCTGCATGCGCTCCTGCGGCAGATTGCGCATGAGATATTCGAAGCCGCGGCCCGGCTCGCCGAGCACATTCTCCTTCGGCACGCGGACCTCGGTGAAGGTGAGTTCGGCGGTGTCCTGGGAGTGCAGGCCGAGCTTGTCCAGATTGCGACCGCGTTCGAACCCGGGCATACCGCGCTCCAGGATCAGCAGGGTGAGCCCGCGGTGCCGGTCGGGCGCGGTGCGGACGGCGGTGATCACCAGATCGGCGTTGATGCCATTGGTGATGAACGTCTTCGCCCCGTTCACCAGGTAGTGATCACCCATATCGACTGCGGCCGTGCGGATTCCGGCGACATCGGAGCCCGCGCCCGGCTCGGTCATCCCGATGGCGGCGATGAAGGTGCCCGCGACGAATCCGGGCACCCAGCGCTCACGCTGTGCGGCGGTGGTGAGCTGGGTCAGATACGGCGTGCAGATGTCATTGTGCAGTGCGAAGTTCAGCCCGACCCCCGCGCAGTCGGCCGCCATGAACTCTTCGATCAGGATCTGATTGAAGCGGAAGTCGGCCGTTCCCAGTCCGCCGTATTCGGCGGGCGCGGCGAAGCCGATCAGGCCGAGCGCGCCCGCGCGGGTGAACACCTCGCGTGGCACAATGCCCGCGTCCTCCCACTCCAGATAGTGCGGCGCAATCTCTTTGCGGATGAAGTCGCGCGCCAGTTCGGCGAACGCGCGGTGATCGTCCTCATAGTGCCCTCGTTCCATACGCCCATGGTCCGGCCGAGATGGGCTGGGTGAGCAGAGAATCGCGGCCACTTCGCCCAGATCCGTTGTGCCCGTGCCGTTGCGTTCCCGGTTGCCACAGCGATGATCTTGGTGAACAATCGGCGATCAATTCTGGGCCGCTCCGGGGCGGGCGCAGTACAACTGTGGGAGCGGGAACGAATGGCGGCGCGAGTCAGTCTGTGTTTTCTGGTGGAGGAGCAATACCGCCGGGACGGCATGCCGCGCAGCGTGATTCACCAATTGCGCGCCTGGGGTCACCGGGTGGATGTGGTGCGACCCGGCGGGGAACTGCTGGATCTGAATACGCTGGTCGAGCGCGGGCATCATGACGCGTGGGTGCTCAAGACCGTCTCGGGCGGACCGGGACTCGGACTATTGGAGGCGGCCGCGGCGGCGGGGCTGACCACCGTCAATGACGCGCGCTCCATTCGCGGCGTGCGCGATAAGGCCCGTGCGGCAGCGCTGGCAGCCGCGCACGGACTACCGGTGCCCACCACCTGGGCGGCGGCGCGCCCGCGCGATCTGGCGCGAATTCCGGCGGCGCGATTCCCGCTGGTGGTCAAGCCCGCCGACGGCAGTTCGGGTCGCGATGTGCGGGTGGTGGAGCGGCCCGAACATCTCGCGGCCATCGACCGGGCCGATCAGGGGCTGCTCATCGCGCAACCGTTCGTGCCGAATTCCGGTGTGGACCTGAAGGTTTACTGTGTGGACGGGCGCGTCTACGCCACCGAACGCACCTCCCCACTGCATACCGGCGGGCGCAAGGCACCCGATCGTCCGGTATCCCTGGATCCCGAAATCGCCGCTATCGCGGCGCGTGTGGGTGAGGTCTTCGGTCTCGACCTCTACGGGCTCGATGTGGTACGCGGTCCGGACGGCCCGATCGTGGTGGACGTCAATGACTTTCCGAGTTTCGGACAGGTGCCGATGGCGGTGCCGACCGTCTCGCGGGCCATTGTCGAACTGGCGCGCGGTGGTTCGGCCTGGCAGAGCATGCCGCGGCTGCGCGAATCCCGGTTCGAGGAACCGCTCGCGGTGGGGACGCTGTGATGCGGATCGGATTTCTCACCGGCGATCCGAACCATCCGCTGCTCGCCGAAACGGCCGCCCTGCTCACCGAGGCCGGTCACCGGATCGAACATCTCGCCCCGGATACCCCGGCGCCGTCGGATCCGGCCGATATCTATCTCCTCAAGGCGCGCACCTCCGAGGCAGTGGCTTTGGCGCGCGCCCTGGAGAACACCGGTGTGCCGGTGCTCAATTCGGCCGCCGCCACCGAGTTCTGTCAGGACCGCGCCCACATGGCCGAGCGCGCCGAGCAGGCCGGATTCCCATTCGCCCGCACCAGGGCGCTGGCGAATCCCGGACAGCTCACCGGGTTCGAACACCCGCTGGTCATCAAGAGCCGACACAGTCGACGGGGTGATCTCGTCACCCGGATCGCCGATGCCGCCGAACTCCGGGAAGTCCAGCGACGCTGGCCCGGCGAACCGATCGTGGTACAGGACTTCACACTGGGCACCGGCTGGGATCACAAGCTCTGGGTGATCGGCGATCAGGTCTTCGCGGCGCTACGGCAAACGGAGTTCGCACCCGAACCTCGACTGCCCGACCGGCATTCCTCGATTCCGCATCCCTGGGCGGATCTGGCGCTGGCGGTCGGCGAAGCCTTCGAGTTGGAGGTGTACGGTGTGGATATCCTCGAGGTGGCGGGCTCGCCTCTGATTATCGATGTGAACGCCTTTCCCGGAATGCGCGGGCAATCGGGAGCGCCGCGGGCACTGGCTCGGCGCGTGCTGGCATCGCATTCGCGCGAAACCCACCGCTTTGCACGTGTCGCATCATGATTCTATAGACACCGTGCCACGAACCCAAATAGACGCGGTACCAATATATTTGGTTCTCGCCGTGCTCACTTTCGTTCCGTACCAAGCTATTAGCCTCCTGCTTCTCCAATACCTGGTATGAGAGCCTGTTCGCGGCCAATCAAATGCTCCGACCTGCTTCAACAAGCCCACCGCGCCCAGGCGATTGAATATGTGGATCTGCGATCACGCGCTGGTGTGGATGACCGATGAACTCGAATCCGACGAAAGCGGTGTGGCCCTGCGTATTCGGGGAATTCCACGGCTGCGGCTGACCGTCGGCAGTGCCCGCGGTCAGGAAGTACGCCTTGTCGAAATTGAATTTGCCGCTGCCCAGAATCGCCATCATGGTGGTGGCGGCATTGACCTTGCCCTGACCGGTCTCGGCCACGCAGAGGCGGTCATTGTTGCAGCGCACCGGTTTGTACGCGCCCGGGACATCGACGGTGGTGGGCAGCTGTTCGCGTTGCAGCCAGACCTCGTTCTCCGGGTCGAACATGGTGATGACCAGGACGCCGACATCGATCTTGCCGGAATCGCCGCCGGAACTTCCGGAGCATCCGGCCACGGCGAGCGCGGCCACTCCCAGCGCGACGGCAAACTTCTGGCGGCGTGAGGTCATGGGGAGAGAATCGGCGACATAACTCGCGAACCAGGCAGGCGCGACACTCGGTGGTAATGCGAGAATCTCGGCCCCGAGCACGATGCTCGGGGCCGAGATCCGTATTCGGCCTATTCGTGCACGGCCAGCACCGTGCCCGCGGCGACGGTCCGGCTACCCTCGCGAATCGCGAAGCCGAGACCGGGCTCGAGCGGTACCGGACGACCCAGGGTCACCGACATCTCGACGGTCTCCCCCGGCTGCGCCCGGCCGTCCGGCAGCAGCACATCGCCCACCACGTGACCGGTGCGCAGATAGAACTGCGGCCGGTAACCGCTCACGATGGGCGTGCGCCGCCCGCCCTGCGCCGCGCTGAGCAGCCGCACACTGGCGGTGAAACCGGTGTGCATGGTGATGCTGCCCTGCGCCGCGACCACCTGGCCACGGCTGACCTGCCCGCGCTGCACGCCGCGCAGCAGCAGCGCCACATTGTCGCCCGCCTCGGCCGATTCCATGGTGCGGCCGAAGGTTTCGACACCGGTGACGATCGATTCCAGGCTGTCGCCGTAGCCCAGCACCGTCACCCGGTCGCCCATGCGCACCCGGCCACGCTCGATGGCCCCGGTCACGACGGTGCCGCGACCGGTAATGGTGAGCACGTTCTCCACCGGCATGAGGAACGGGGCGTCGGTGTAGCGCACGGGCATGGGAATGTACTCGTCCACCGCCTCGAGCAGTCGCAGCAGCGCCGCCGACCATTCCGGATCACCTTGCAGCGCAAGCAATCCGGAGACCGGGACGACGGGCAGCCCGTCGCCGTCGTACCCGTGCGCGGAGAGCAGTTCCCGCACCTCGAGTTCGACCAGCTCCAGCAGTTCGCCGTCACCGGCGTCGGCCTTGTTGAGCGCGACCACAATGTGCTCGACACCCACCTGACGGGCGAGCAGCACATGCTCGGACGTCTGCGGCATGACACCGTCCAGGGCCGAGACCACCAGGATCGCACCGTCCAACTGGGCCGCGCCCGTGATCATATTCTTCACGAAGTCGGCGTGACCCGGCATATCCACGTGGGCGTAATGCCTGGTGGCGGTTTCGTATTCGACGTGCGCGATATTGATGGTGATACCGCGCGCTATCTCCTCCGGGGCCCGGTCGATGCGATCGAACGGGACATACGATCCGCCGCCCTGCTCGGCCAGCACCTTGGTGATGGCGGCGGTCAGCGTGGTCTTACCGTGGTCGACATGCCCCATGGTGCCGATGTTCAGGTGCGGCTTGGTGCGCACGAAAGCCTGCTTGGCCATGATTTTCTCCATCCGGGAGTCGTGATTCGAGGAACCTCGGGCAGCAGCGACCTTCCCCGTCCGAGGTCCCGGGACGTCCCGGAGAAGGTCAGCGTCGTGCGCCGTCGAATGCCGCGACTGCCGGTGCGGGCAGGCAGAGCGCAGCCATCGCACCCGCGACTGCGGGTGTAGCGGTGATGGCGTACGCGAACATGTGCGCTACCGTGCCCTACGAGCGGCGCAGTGCGCCACTGATTTTCGGGCAGAGCCGACCTATCCCGCGTTCGGTTGCTCGGGGATGAGCGGCCTGGAAACAGCCTCCACCTGGATCCAACTGGCGGGCCGCGTGGGCGAGGTGACCCTCCTCGAACGCACCGTCAACGGCCAACCCGGCCTCGTCGCAGAACTGGACGGCACCGGCGTCTCGGTCTATGCCTTCGACATCTCCGACAATCGCATCACCCGTATCCGGGTGATCCGCGATCGGGAAAAGCTCCGCCCCTGGACCACGAACTGACTACTGCGAATCCACGGCCAGCAGGCCGAACCGGTTGACGCTGGCGTGGTGGTGGCCATCGGCGCTGGTGATCACGACTTCGGCGGGGTTGGTCAGGGCTATACAGCAGAAGGCGCCGTTGTCCTGCTGGATGCTGATGGACAGCAGCCGGAGCTCATGCTCCTGTTGCCAGGCGTCCATGGATTCGTAGAGGCCGCGCATGGTGGGGCTCTCGAAGTAGACGAGGTTGCGCTTGTTGGTGGCCGTCATGGGATTGCTCCGATCGCGCAGGTGGGTATTCGGCTGGTGCACTGAGGATCTCACGACGGCGGGCGCGATCTGCGGGAAAGGACTCCGGCCGGGACCAACCGGGCCATGACAGGCCCCGGGGTCATCACGACCCCGGAGCATCACGGTCTCGGGTCATCACGGCCTCGGGTTATCACGGCCTCGGGTTATCACGGCCCGGGGCATCACGGCCTCGGGGCATCGCGACCCCGGAGCATCACGGCCCGGCGCATCACGGTCTCGGGTCATCGCGGAATTGGGTCATCGCGGCCCGGGGCATCACGGCCCGGGGCATCACGGCCTCGGAACCGTTCCCGGGTATCTGTGTCGCGGCCGTCACGCACCAGGGGATCCGATGCGCGGGTGCGCTGCCAACGCCGGGGGTGGTGGGCGGGATTGTCGTAGGGTCGTGCTGGCATGTGCCGCACCGGGGAACCACCGAGGTAGTGCTCGGAGAACACGCTCTAGACTGCCCGAACGGGGAGGTCGGTTTTGTTGAGGTTCGCACTGCTGGGCGAGGTCCGCGCGTGGCGCGGGGACACGCCCCTGGACTTGGGTCCGCCGCAGCGGCGGGCCGTGCTGGTGGCCCTGCTGCTGCGCGCGGGCAAGGCGGTGACGGCCGCCGAGCTCGTCGAGGGCATCTGGGGTCAGGATCCGGTGCCGCGGGCGGTCTCGGCGCTGCGCACCCATGTGGCCAAGCTGCGCCGCGAACTCGATCCCGAGCGCGCCACCCGCGCACCCTCCGCCGTGCTGGTTTCGATCGGCGACGGTTACGCGCTGCGCATCCCGGACCTGCGGACCGATATCGCCGAGGTGGAGGAGCGCGTCAATCTGGCGGCGCTGATTCGCGATGACGATCCGGCCGCCGCCCGCGAAACCCTGGTGGCCGCGCTGGCGCACTGGCGGGGTGCGGCGCTGGGCGCGCTGCCCGGCCCATACGCCGAACGACAGCGTGCCCGCCTCGAACAGTGGCGGCTCAGCATTCTCGAGGACCGCCTGGCCCTCGATATCGAGACCGGGCACTCGCCCGAGGCCGTCGCCGAACTCGGCCCGCTCATCGAGGAACATCCACTGCGCGAACGCTTCCGAGCGCTGCGCATGACCGCGCTCTATCACTGCGGGCGGCAGGCCGAGGCGCTCGAGGAGTATGCCCGCGCCCGGCACGCGCTGGTGGAGGGCATCGGCGTGGAGCCCGGACCCGAACTCAGCGCCGTGCACGCCCGCATCCTGCGCGCCGAACTCCCACCCGTGCAGCGCCCGGGCCGGGATCGCACCCCCGCCCAATTACCGCCCGACATAGCGGATTTCACCGGCCGCTCCCGCCTGGCCGACGAGATCGCCGCCCAGCTCACCGGGGACGGCAGCGCGGTCGCCATCTCCGCGGTCGGCGGTATGGGCGGCGTCGGAAAGACCACGCTCGCACTGCATATCGCGCATCGGGTGCGTGACCGCTTCCCCGGCGGCCAGCTGTATGTGAACCTGCGCGGCGTAGATGACGAGCCCATGTCCCCCGCCGACGCCCTCGGCGGCTTCCTGCGCGCACTCGGCGTCGCGGACAGCGATATCCCCGAAACCATCGACGACCGCTCCGCACATCTGCGAACCCTGTTGTCCGACCGGCGAATTCTGCTCGTCCTGGACAATGCCCGGGACAGCGCCCAGATCCGCCAACTGCTGCCCGGCACTCCCGGCACCGCGGTCCTGATCACCAGCCGATCCGCGCTCACCGAACTCCCGGCCGTGCGCCGCACCCGCCTCGACGTCCTCGAACCGGACGAGGCCATGACCCTGCTGACCCATATTCTCGGCGCGGAAAGGGTTGCGGCCGAACCCGATGCGGCGCGCGCGGTGATCACCCTCTGTGCCTGCCTGCCGCTGGCCGTGCGCATTGTCGGCGCGCGCCTGGCGGTGCGCCCGCGCTGGCCCATCGCGTCCATGGCCACCCGGCTCGCCGACGAGAGCCGCCGCCTCGACGTCCTGCAGACCGGTGAACTCGCCCTGGAGGCCATCTTCCACCTCGGCTACGGCCAGCTGAATCCCGAGCAGGCCCGGGCCTTTCGCACCCTGGCCCGCGCCGAGGTTCCCGACCTGCCCGCCGATGCCGGGGCCGCGGTGCTGAATGTTCCCGTCGCACAGGCGGAGTACCTGTGCGAGGCCCTGGTGGACCTGAGTCTGCTCGAGACGACCGCGCCGGGCCGCTACCACTTCCACGATCTGCTGCGCCTGTTCGCCCGCCGCCAGCCCGGCGACGACGAATCGCGGGTGCTGTCCCGCCTGCTCGACTACTACCTGGCCAGCGGTAAGAACCTGCTCAGCGCAATCGATTACAGCAACACCACGCGACTGCTGGTCCCCACCACCGTGCCCGGTCACGCCTTCACCAGCGGCGCGGATGGACAGCGCTGGAACGATATCGAGCGGCCCGTGGTCATCGCCCTGCACCGCCAGGCCGCCCGCGTCGGCGGGCATACCGTGGCCCTGGCAGCCGATCTTGCCTGGGTGCTGGCCGAGGTGATGGACGGCGGCACCGGCGCGCGCGAACTCGCCGATGCCCTGAAAGCCCTGCTGCACACCGCGATCCAGGAGCAGGACAGCGGCAGCATCCGCAGGCTGCGCACCGCGCTCGGCGCCATCATGCAGGTCGGCCTAGGCGAAGTCGAGGCGAGTCTGGAGTTCCTGCAGGCCATTTCGCCTCCGGTCGACGACGCGGGCCGCCGCCTTCAGGTACTCGCCGAATTATTGCTCGGCATTGCCGACCGCCGCCTGGGCAATACCAAGGACTCGCACCGCCACTACGCCAATGCCGTTGCCCTCACCCGCGCCCTGGGCGATCGCTCCATGGAGGCGTGGATTCTCGCCCTGGCGACCCGCACCCTGTGCGAATCCGGTCAGTACGAGGAGGCTCTCGCCGTCGCCGAACGCGCCATCGATATGGCCCGCGAATGCTCCAACTCGGTGGCCCTGGGCTGGGCGCATCACGAATTGGCCGCCACCCATTCACTACTCGGCGATCACGAGACGGCCTTGCGCCTGGGCGAGGAGGCCGTACGCATCGCCTGCCGGAACGGCGTGCGGCTCTGGGAGGGCTGGGCCTGCACCCGCCTGGCGCAGATCCATCTGCGCGCCGGTCGCACGTGCACCGCCGAGATCGAGTCGGCTCGCGCCCTGGACCTGCTGAGCATGGCCGCCGACCCCATAGACCGCGCCCGCGCCCTGGCCCTGCACGCCGCCGCCGTGGCCGCGCGCGGTGATACCGTCACCGCGATACGCGAACTCGCCGACGCCACCGAGACCTTCCGCCGCGCGGGTCTGCCGCCGCCCACCCTCACCAGCCTCTTCTCCCCCGGGCCGGGCCGGTAGAGAACGTTCATTCTCTTTTCATCTGCGCCTGGCACAGTCATCACACGGCCGCACCGGGGAGCGAGAGGTCTCCGGCGCGGACTCACAACACCGTCATGTCCGCGTGTGTACGAGGGGTGCGCACGCGCTACATGCATGTCCGCGGCGCCGATGCGTTCGCGTCGCCTAGTATTGCCCGCAGTTTCGCCGAGAGTTTGCTCTGCCAGCTCCGACTGCGCTGTCCGCTGTGACTGCTCTGCCAGCTCTGCCAGCTCCGACTGCGTTGCCAGCTCCGACTGCTCTGTCCTCTTTGACTGCACTGCCATCTGATCGCACTGCGTTTGTCAGCACCGAACCTGTTGTCCGTGATCGGCGATGAAGGCGGGCCCGTGGGCATTCTGCAACAACACAAAACGCTTATCTCGAATATCGCGCTGGTCTCCTGCATGGTCGCCGGCGGGAGCTATCTGCTCTTCGATACCGCGCGGGTGCGACCGGGCGGGAGCTACTCCGTCACGGTGCGGCTCGACAAATCCGGTGGGGTGCAGGCCGGAAACGATGTCACCTGGCGCGGATATCGGGTGGGCAAGGTGAAGTCGATCTCGCTGGTCGACGGCGGGGCGCAGGTGGCCGCGGTCGCGGAAATCGAAGACAAATACAAGATTCCGGCCGATACGTCCATCGGTGTGGCGGCGCTGTCCGGGGCGGGTGAGCAGTACATCGACTTCCGGCCGAACACCGATGGCGCACCGTATCTGAAGGACGGGCAGGTAATCCTGTTCGACCCCAAGCGAATCAGCACGCCCGCATCCGTTCCCGAGACGCTGGCGAACTCCAATGATTTACTCTCGCAAATCGATCCGAACAAGATGAATACCATTCTGTCCGAGCTCGACACCGCGCTCAGCGGCGGGCCGGATCAACTGCGGTATATGGTCGACGCCCTCAGTCTGGCCACCACCGGGCTCGACAATCTGCTGCCGCAGACCACCAGCCTCATCGCGAATCTACGGTCCATCGCCGCCACCTCCGCGCACGCGCAGCCGGATCTGGGCACGCTGACGCGCAATTCGAAACTGCTCATCGAGCAGGTGAACGCGGCCAATGTCGAACTGCGCACAGTGCTCGATCAGGCTCCCGAGCAACTGGCCGTGCTGAGCACCATCCTTGATCGCAATCAGGATCCGATTCAAAGCCTGGCCGGCAATATGTCCGCGGTGGTGCGGGCGGCGCTGCTGCGCACCCCCGCATTGCGCGCGCTGTTCCCGGCGCTGGTGGTCGGCACCTCCGCCATGGGTGTGCCCGCGCACGACAACGAGTTCTACACGATTGCCGATGCCTGGCCGCGCCCGTGGTGCATGTACAAGACGAAGCAGACACCGCCGTACGTGGTGCAGGATGACACGCTCTTCCGCTGGACCTACTGTGAGAATCCGCCGGCGGATCAGCAGATTCGCGGTTCCTCGAATGCCCCGCGACCGGACATTCCGAACAATGGTGCGCAAATGCCCACCGGTGCCGACCCGAATGAACGCACCATGCCGCCCATTCGATGAAATTCCCCGGCACGCCGCACGCGTGTCGGCGCGCCTGAGGCGTTTTATACCGCGAATCCCGGTGCGCACCGCGCAGAATGATCACTTGCACGAGACGAATAGAGATGTCCCATCGCCCAGGCAGGCGCGTTCACCGGGTGACGGGCGAGGCTAGAGAGGTCGGATGACTCGATGATGAGCAAGTATTCCCTCGGCTCGGCTATGCGCTCCCTCGTCTTCGCGGGCATGGCGGTCGGATTGGCGGCGGGATCGGCGCAGGCCGACCCGCTGTGGCCCGGCGGACCCGATGTGCCTGGCGTTCCGGCGATTATTCCCACCCAGCCGGTCACGGCCCCCTGCGGTGATCAGGCCCGCGCCTGCCTGCGACTGGGGACCAATGAGGCGTGGCTGATGGACAAGGGCAAGGTCGTCTACGGACCCACCCCGATATCACATGGCATGCCCGGATTCGAGACTCCGCCCGGGTTCTTCCATGTGGCGTTCAAACGGCCGTTCCACTGGAGCACCATGCATGAGGCTCCGATGGAGTACGCCATCTTCTTCAACGGGGATATCGCATTCCATATCGGACCGGTGGACAAGAAGTCGCACGGTTGCATTCGAATGACGCCCGACGGGGCGAAGGAGTTCTTCGGCTATCTCAATCCCGGTGATGCGGTCGAGGTCGTTCCCTGAGTTTCGCCCGCGAATCGAATTCGGCAGGCCCCCTTCCGCATTGGCGGAAGGGGGCTTTGTTCTGCCGGTGGTCATTCCTCACAGTTGTGGTACGCCGCGATGGACCAGCCGCCCGCGGTGCGGACGAGCACCCAGGTCGCGATGATCCAGCGTTCCGGCTCGGTCCGGTCCGCCATCAGGACCGCGCCGCGGCTGACCACGATCGCGGTGTCCGGGGACGGGAAACGCACGATCAGCGGCTCATCGAGGACCGAGGAGTCCTTCAGCGGACCGGCGAAGCCCGCGGCCATCCGGGTGCGCACGGCCTCGCGACCGTCACTGAGCGAACCGGGCAGAATCGAGACCGCGTCCGGCAGGTATCCGGCGACCATCCCGTCCGCGTCGTTCGCGCTCCAGGCCCGGTAGAGATCGCTGATGACATCCAGGACAGCGGTCCGGTCGGTGGACTGTACGGCGGTGTCGTTCATGGTGATCCTCCTGCAATCGTGCCGCCCGGATCGGCGGCTCACGAGTACCTACCGGCGGGACCCCGGGATGTCATCGGTGTGGCGTAGAAAAGATTCGTGGCCGACGAATTCACCACCCGCACCGACCCGTACCGGCGCGAGTTGCTGGCGTACTGCTACCGCATGCTCGGATCCGCGCACGATGCCGAGGACCTGGTGCAGGAGACGCTGCTGCGGGCCTGGCGGGCGCGGGACAGCTATGACCCCGGCCGGGCGTCCCTGCGAACCTGGCTGTACCGGATCGCCACCAATGTCTGCCTGACCGCGCTGGAGCAGCGGGCGCGGCGACCGCTACCCGCCGGATTGGGCGGGCCGCCCGGAGACGATCCCCACGAGCCGCTGGTGCACGGCGGGGAAGTGCCGTGGCTGCAACCGATTCCGGATGCGATGATCGGCGATCCGGCGGAGGTGGCGGCGGCGCGCGGCAGTCTGCGCTTGGCGCTGGTCGCGGCCATGCAGCAGTTGCCCGCGCGGCAGCGGGCGGTGCTGGTGCTGCGCGAGGCGCTGGACTGGCCGCCGGGGCAGATCGCCGAGGCATTGGAGATGACGACCGCGGCGGTCAACAGCGCGCTACAGCGGGCGCGAAAGACGCTCTCCGCCAACGGTATCAGCGAGGACGATGTCACCGAACCGACCGATCAGCGGGCAGTGCTCGATCGCTACGTCAATGCCTTCCTGGACGCGGATCTCACAGCCCTGGAGAAGCTGCTCGCCGATGACGTGATCATGGAGATGCCGCCCTTCCTCAATTGGTACCTGGGCCGCGAGCACTACATCTTCTTCATGGCACGCGTCTACGCCACGAACGGAACCGATTGGCGCGTACTGCCCGTGGCGGCCAACGGACAACTCGGCTTCGCGGCGTACGTCCGCGCGCCCTCCGGCGGATACGCCATGCACACACTCCAGATCTTCACCATCGCGGGCGGTGTGATCACCCGCAACACCGTGACGCAGGACCCCGATGTCTACGACCTGTTCGGCCTGGCCGCCGTACTACCCGAATAGAGCGAATCAGCCAGCGCGATAAGCCCTTCCCCTGCGAAACATCCGAGCGAATTCTTCACCGCCCTGAACCGCCGAAACCACAAGAACGGCCCCTACTTTCACCAAGTGGGGGCCGCCCTCCATGCCGAGTGGGCTCAGCCCTCCCACACCCGACTGGCGACAAACCTCACCCAATCATCAGCCGGGAACTCGAGGATGGGACCGTGACCGTCGTCCTTCGTGTCCCGGACCTTGGTCACATCCTCGCCGTGAAAAACCTCCACGCATTGCTTGCCGCTGTCGGACCGGCTCGACTTGTACCACTGTCCCCTGACCGGCTGCTTCACGACGCATACTCCTTCGCGATCTTCGACACCAGAGACCTGGTTTCCTGTCGACTCAACGCTACCGCTCGAATGCCATCGATCGCCCGCCGATATGCCCCGACTTCCTCGCCGTGCTCATGGAGGACGCTTCCGATCGCACCCTCCGCGTACACCACCGTCGGCAAGGTCTTCCCGCTTGAGCCCCTCGGGAATTCGAGCAACACGAAGGCCAGCGTGGTCAACCCCGGGTGGACCCCGGCGGTGAACGGCACCACGTGAATACTCACGTTCTCCCGCTCACCAACGGAGGCAAGCCAGTTCAGTTGCCTGTGCATCAGCAAACCGTCGCCGACCCGGTTCCGGACCACCGCTTCACTCAAGAATGCCTCGAACGTGAACAGCGGATCATCGAGCCGCGCTTGCCGTTTCGCGATGATCTCGATTCTGCGCTCCAAATCGGCCGTCGACAGACCCGGCTCGCTGACACGGTCCAGTGCGCGCCGGTAGTCGGCGGACTGCAAAAGCGCCGGGAAGATCACCGGATGATGGGCGACGACATGTTCGGCGATTCCCTCCAACCGCAGGAACTTTCCCGTGTTCGGCGCGATCTGATCCTGGTACGCCGTCCACAGTCCGCGTGTCGATCCCTGTGCCCTGCTTGCCTTTTCCTCGATCTTGATCTCATTCCACAGCTCCATGGCCGTGGCGCGGGCTTCCGTGTCGGCGCGGTAGAAGTCCAGTAGCGCGTTGATGTGAAGGTCGCCGAGCCGGGTCGGCGATCCATCCTCCATTCGGTTCACGGCTTGTCGGGATACTCCGATGTGCGCGGCAGCGGCCATCATGGCCTGCCGTGGGGCGTGCGCCCGCAGCTCTCGCATGTAGTTGCCGAAATCCATGCGGGAAACCGTTAATCCGGCCATTTCGTCAACCTCACAATCAGATGGAAGCCCGCGACGGACAGTGTCCGTACGGGACGCGTCCGCAACGGACACTGTCCGCCACGGTCTTACACACGCAATTCACGAACTACCGACCGGGAGCGAATCTTTCGATCACATTTGATGTCTACTCATAGATAGCACCCGGGGCCGACAAGTTGCACCGCGACCGGGATTCTTTCGAAACAAGGAGGCACGAATGTCCTGGGATGCCTGGGTTTTGGCGATACTTATCGGCGGTTGCGCGGCGATCGTCCTGGTCTGCATTGGCGAGGACGTCAGGGAAAGGCGTTTCAGCAGGTCCGAGAACCGTACGGTACGTATTCACATTCGCAACGGCGAGTGCATCACTGCTCGTGTTCCCCATGAATCGACAGGCCGCCACCGGGGCGAAGCCACCAGGCCATAACGCCTGTCGCATAAAGGAAATGGAATTGACCCATGGAAATCTTCGGCACACCTTCGGATCGATTGGAAGACTGTCACGTCCGCAATGACGACGCGACGATGAATGCCGCAGAGGCACTGGAGGCTTCGATTATTCACCGCGACTGCGATCCCGTTTTCTGCGCCCGGCGGTGGGAGGCGAACCGCATTGTCGGATTGGAAGCGGATACGTACGCCGAACGATCCAATGTCCACCCGCTCCCGACTCGCTACCTCACCGAGGTCAGGAGCATTACCCGCGATCCATAACAAGCCGCAAGGCCGCCTGCCGCTGCGGCAAAACCCCCAACACCCCCGTTCTGCGACCTGCACGGCGAACACCAATCCGATTGATCGGGGCAAGCGCCCCGGCCGCATATACGTTGCGGGACAAGCGAACAGACTTCCGGGAGCTCAGCGCCGACGCACGGGACGTACCGGATCCGCGCGGACCTGAGGCGCATGGTCGAGGGCTACCGCGAGTTCGTCGAGGACCCGGCGGGCCGGTAGGAGCACGCACGCGCCGGGGCCGATGATCTCCCCGGCAATCGGCAGCAGGGTGCGGTAGGCGTCGGCGGCGATATCGAATTCGTCGACGAGTACCGCGGCCAGGCCGATGAGGGCGATATCGAGTTCGTAGCTGGCGTCCTGCGGGGGCGGTGGCGCGGTGCGCAGCAGATGTCTCGCGCGGTCGCGCTCCCCGGCCAGGGCGAGGGTGAGTGCGAATCGGGGCGCGGAGGCCGGCCAGTTCGGGTAGTCACGCATCAGCTCCGGCAGGAATTCCGCGGCCCGGCCCGCTCGATAGGCGCGGCACCAGTCGACGGTCACCAGCAGCTTGTCCGCACGCTGGACTCCGGCGTCCTCCAGTGCCCGCGCGCCCACCCGATAGGCCGCGGCCACCTCGGTATCGGATGCGTCGGCGAGTTCGAGCAACATCGCCCGGTGCCAGAGCACCCGCGCCGCACTGGGTGGATGGTCGTAACGCCGTGAATGCCGGTCCAATTCGGCGATCGCCGCCCCCGTCTCGGCCAGATCACCGCGCCGCTCGGCGGTGTAGATCTGCCAGAGCAGGCCGAGCCGCTCGGACGCGACAAGATGGTGCGCGCCCGCCAATTCCACCAATTCCGCGGCCACCCGTGCCCGTTCGTCGAGTTTGCCCGGCACCCAGAAGGTTTGGGTGTGGGCGGCGATCAGCACCTCGGCGCGGGTTTCGGGCGACAGTTCGATGCGCTCGGCGATCGCCATCGCCTCCGCGGCGGCCTGTCTGCCACGATCGGAGGAGTCGCCGTAGAACTTATCGGCGAGTTTGGTCAGCAACAGCACGCGTAATTCGCTGTCCTCCAACGGTAATGCGCGTAGATTACGCTCCAGCAATTCAACCACTCGGCCCAGCTGCACCCCGTATTGCGGGTTGACGCGCCGCTCGGCCAGCAACGGATTGGCGGGGTCGGCCGACACCATGATCCGGGCGGTGACCGCGGGATCGGCCAGGGCAGTCAGCGGTTCGACCGCCGCGGCCTGCAATTCGCGCATCGCCGCCCGGTTGCCGAGATAGGCGTGCGCCTCGATCAACTCCCCCACCAGGATCAACCGTTCCCGGGTGGTCTCACCGAAGCGGTCCACCAGGGTCAGCGCGGCGCGGCGGAGCCGTTCGGCCTCGAGATAGGCGAATCGGGCGGCGGCCTGGTCCGCGGCGGCCCGGGCGAAGCCGATGGCCGCCGCGGCGGATTGCGCGCTCGGCGCGTAGAGATGATGACGGGCCAGCGCCGCGACATTGCCGGGTTGCAGCCGTTCGAGCACGGTAGCCGCCCGCCGGTGCCACAGTGCCCGCCGCGGTGCGGAGATCCCGGCGTAGACGGCCTCGTACATGAGCGCATGGGTGAAGCGAACGGTCCCGTCGGTCCTGCCGTCGTCGAGAATCCCCGCGGCCAAGCCCACCTCGATGCCGTCGACCACCGCCTCATAGTCGAGCCCGGTCGTTCCCTGGTCGCCGACGAGTGCGGCGAGCACATCGAGATCGAATTCATCGCCGAGCACGGCCGCGTGACGCAGCAGTGTCCGCACCGATTCCGGCAGGCTCGCCAGGCGCAGACCGAGCACGTCCCGCACCCCGCTGGGCACCTGGGACAGCGCCGCTCGCGGCCCCTCCGCCGCGAGCTGGCGCGCCACCTCACGCACCAGGAACGGATTGCCTCCGGTCCGATCGGTAATGCGTGCGGCGAGTTCGGCATCGGTATCCAGCGCGGAGGTCATGCGCACCAGCGAGGCGACGGCCGCGGCGTCCAAGCCGCCGAGCTCGATGCGCTCGGACTGCTGAACGGCCAACTGGCCCAGCGCGTTTGCCAGCGGCGCGGAGGGCGGTCCCGGTCGCAATGTACCGATCACCAGCAGTCGATGTCCACCGAGCCGACGCACCACCTCGACCAGGGGAATCAACGTATCCGCATCGGCGAAATGCAGATCCTCGACCACCAGCAGGACCGGCCCGTCCGCCGTCACGCCCTTCAGATATTCGACCAGCGCACCGCAGAACCGGAAAAGATCGGCGGTGGCATTGTCGGCGCTCACCGGCAAACCGGCGGCGGCCCCGCCCAGCGATCGGGCGAGTTCCGGCGGCGGTGCGTGGTGTGCGACGACGAGTTGGTCGAGGATCTCCCACCACGGCCAGCCGCCCGGTGCCCCGGCCAGCTCGGGACACCGAGCCGACCCGATCGTCCACCCCTCGGCGCTCAGCCGGGTGTGCAGATGTGTGACCAGGGTGGTTTTGCCGATTCCCGCCGGGCCTTCCACGAGAATCACCTGCCGATGCCCGATGCCCGCCCTGGCAGCCAGCCGAGCGAGCCGGTCCACCTCGACGGTCCGGCCCGCCAACGGCTCATCACCCAAGAGCGTTTCGGCAGTGGATGTTTCGGTCGGCTCGGGCCCGAGGCTCCGATACCGCGGGCTGAGTCCGGGGTCCTGAGCCAGAATGTCGGCTTCGAGCTGCCGCAACCTCGGCCCGGGATCGATCCCGAGTTCCTCGCGCAACAGCGTCCGCACCCGCTGCAACGTCGCCAGCGCATCGTCTTGGCGGCCGGACCGATACAGCGCCAACGCCAGCAACCACCAACCCTCTTCTTGCAGAGGGTGTTCGGCGACATACGCGGTGAGATCGGGCAGTGCCTCGGCGGCGCGGCCGAGTTCCAGCAGGGCCGTGGTCTTACCTTCGAACGCGACCTGTCGAAGTTCGGTCAGCCGCGAAATCTCGGACCGCGCCCATGCGTAGTCACCGAATTCGGCGTAGGGGCTGCCGCGCCACAACTCCAGGTCCTGCCGGAATCGGGTCAGCGCGTCCGCCGGGTGGTTTCGCGCCAGCAGTTCGGTGCCCTCGTCGGTGAAGGCTTCGAACCGCCCGGCATCGGTGGCACCGGATTCGGCGCGCAGCACATATCCCGACGCGGCGGTGGTCAGCACCTTCGCGGGCGTTCTCGGCAGGCGATGGGGTTCGAGCGCTTGGCGCAGGTGGAATACCAGGGTGCGCACGGTCGCGATCGCGTGTCGCGGCGGCTCGTCACCCCACACGTCATCGACCAACCGGTCCACCGACACCGCCTGCCCGCGCGACAACAGTAGGCGAGCGAGTATCTCGCGATGCCGGGAACCGCCGAGTTCGATCGCGGTGTCACCGGCCCGCGCCTGCAACGAGCCGAGTACCTGGAACGTGATCATGCCGGTCGAAGCATACGGCGGTAACCCTCAGCCAGATAAACGCCGGATAAATAGCCGGACAACCGACCCCGTCCGCTGCGCGGAAGCCGGTGTTTATCGCCCCCGCTCAAGGTTGGTCTCAACCTCGACCGACCCGGTTCGGGCGTCGAAGAATTCAGGGAGCTGATGGTTATGCGAGCGACCGCGTTATTGCGCAGTCCGAAGATATGGGTGTTCACCGTATTCGCCGCGGTGCTCGCCGGAGTGTTGACGCTGGGCTATCTCGGCGGCGTGCTCGACACCGACGCACCGAATCAACAGATGCCGATCGCCTGGGTCGACGCCGATGCCGGAGTCGACGCCCATCGGGTGGGTGCGCAGTTGGACGAGCAGGTGTTCAGCGGATCAGCGCGGCACACCGCACGCTGGGTGCGCGTCGATACCGCGGCATCGGCGCGAGAGCTGTTGGCCCGCAACGAGGTTTACGCGGCGGTGGTGATTCCGCCCGACTTCACCGCACGCATCACCGCGCTGACCGCACCGGTGCCGGTCACGGTGCTGAGCAATCCGCTCGCCGGTCCGGCCGCCACCGGCACGGCCGTGGGCGTGGCCCAGTCCGTGCTGAACGAGCTCTCCCAGCGGATCGGCACCAGCCTGGCCGCGACCGCCTCGGGGTCGACCACCTCACCGGCATTGCTCGCGGATCCGCTGAAAGTCGTTGTCACACCGCTGACTTCAGCGCCCTCGCACAGCGCGGGCGGAATGGCCGCGTTCTATTACGCACTGGTGCTGATCCTGACCGGATTTCTACTCGCCCAACTGCTGCACTCCGGGGTGGACGGCGCACTGGGATTCGCCCCGCGAGAGTTCCTGCACCAGCGCTCGACTCGATCGCCGCTGCCGATCAATCGCGTGCACACCCTGCTGGCCAAGGTCGGGGTGCTGGCGGGATGCGCGGTGG
This sequence comes from Nocardia acidivorans NBRC 108247, assembly GCF_001625085.1. Lineage (GTDB taxonomy): Bacteria > Actinomycetota > Actinomycetes > Mycobacteriales > Mycobacteriaceae > Nocardia > Nocardia acidivorans. The sequence goes on along the minus strand of NZ_BDAW01000057.1, from coordinate 5,927 downwards.
TCGCGGCCACGGTGATCGAGGTCCTCGCGGTGGGCGGACTCGGAATGCCCGCGGCACATCCGCTCGCCCTCTGGGTGTTCTCGGTGCTGGCCGTCGCCACGGCCGGGGTGGTTCCCCTGACACTGCTCGCCGTGATCGGCGCGCCGGGCGCACTGGTGGCCACCATGGTGCTGGTGGTGTTCGGGGTGCCCTCGTCGGGAGGCGCCTATCCACCGGAGCTGCAACCGGCGCTGTTCCGCTGGCTCGGTGAGGTATTGCCCATGCGCCACATCACCACCGCGGCCCGGGAGTTGATCTTCCCGGCGACCGAATTCCACTTGGCCGCCTCCATTCTCGCCGTCGTGCTGTGGCTGGTGCTCAGCCTCACCTTCGGACTCGGCGCGACCGCTTTCTACGACCGCACCGGACGCGTGCGGACCAGCACGCAGGAACGCACACCCCAATCCGCATGACAGCACAGGAGCCCACCATGAATCCCACCGCACCGTTGACCGTCTCCACCGCCCTCGGCTCGGTGTCGAAGACCGGCCGCTGGCGGGTCCCCGCTCGGATCAACGCCACCTCGACAATGGGTTCGGTACTACTGGACTTCACCGAAACCGACTGCGCACCAGCCGAAGTCGAGATCCATGTCAATTGCCAGGCGGGTGGGATCACCCTCATCGTCCCGGCGGGCTGGGGCGTGGACACCAGCGCGCTCACCGCCAATGGCGCGGGCGTCGAAGTCACCGTCGGCGGCGCACCCGAACCGGATCAGCCGCTGCTGAAGATCACCGGCCAGGTCACCTGGGGCCGGTTGCTCATCACCGATCCGAACGGGCAGCGGGCGCGGCGGGACGAGCAGGCCGAACGGCACCGGCGTCGCGACGAACGGCATGAGCGGCACCGCGCCGAACGGGAATCGCGCCACGACCGACGGCACCGGTGAGACCTACCGAATCCACAGCACCGCAATCGATTTCATCCCGAGGAGAATTATCATGACCACGTCCACCGTCGTCCTGGTGCACGGCGCGTTCGCCGACGCCACCGGCTCCTGGAACACCATCGCCGACATCCTGATCCGGCGCGGCCACCCCGTCGTCGCCATCGCCAACCCGCTGCGCGGACTGCACCACGACGCCGAATACCTCCGCACCGTCCTGGCCACCATTCCCGGCCCGATCACCCTGGCCGGACACTCCTACGGCGGCGCCGTCATCTCGCATGCCGCCACTGGCCTCGACCGGATCTGCGCGCTGGTCTACATCGCGGCCTTCGCTCCCGACGAGGGCGAATCCGCCGGACAGCTCGACGAGAAGTTCGGCGGCCGCGCCCAACAGGTCACCCAGGCCCGGCCGCTGCCCGGGGCTACCCCGCTGAAGGGTCCACCGCATATCGAACTCAGCATCGTGCCCGCCCAGTATCGCGAGGTCTTCGCCCCCGACACCGATCCCGATACCGCCGCAGTCCTGGCCGCCACCCAGCGTCCCCTGGCACTGGCCGCCATGCTCGAGCCCGCCGGGCCCCCGGCCTGGAAGAGCCTGCCCTCCTACTACGCCATCTCCACCCGCGACCAGATGATTCCCACCGTGGGGCAGCGCGAGATGGCCGCGCGAATGAACGCCATCACCATCGACCTCGACGCGGGTCACGCCGCCACCCTCAGCCATCCCGACCCGATCGCCGACCTGATCTCCACCGCCTCCGCCCGCTGAACGGCAATAAGCCAACCGCAAGGTTTCGTTAACAACCGCTCGGCAGAGTGTTCTTGTCAGACAACGAAGGGGAGAACACAGTGAAGGCATTCAAGGCCGCAGCGGTGATCGGCGGAGTTATCGCGGCGGCGTGCGTCGGGTTGGCCGGGACGGCGTCCGCATCGGCGACGCCGATCGTGCACACCTGGTGCCCGCGCAGTGAGGCGATGCATCCGACGTGGGATGTGAATACCGGAGAACCGGTCATCTGCGTGAATACCGGCGCCAGCGGATTCATGTGGGTGCCCGACGCCACCCGCTGATTCCTCTTCTCCGCCTCGCACTTTCGCGGCGGTGAAGTGATGGCGAGCCTGGTCCCCGTCCGATATGCGGACGGGGACCATGGTTTTCAGAACAGCGGATCACCCGTATGGAGCGGAAGCGGGTGCGGCCTCATCGTCGTGGAGGGCGTCCTGGAGCGTATCGATCTGATCCTCGAGCGCCTCGGCGCGGGCGACCAGTTCAATGCTGTCGGGATGGGTGAGGCTCTCGGCCTCGAGCTTCTCATAGACGCACGAGAGCGCCGAGCGTAAGCCCTCCAGCCGCATACCTGGTTCCACGGGGGCTCAGCCTACGGACCGATTGCCGTGCGGCGCGCCGGGACACCCGGTCGCCGCTAATTTCCGGCGTGTCCCGAATCGGTCCGTGTCACACTGGGTTCGCCTGACTGATCCGGAAGTTGTTGGGCAGCAAAGTGTCAGGGCCACTTCGAGCGATGTGGGAGCTGATCTTATGGCGCAACGGGGATTTCATTCCGGGTCACGGGGCGAGGACGCGGTACTGCTGGCCGTCGGGCTGGCGGATGCGGCGCTGAGTCGTGTCGCCCCGGTGGTGAATCAGGCGTGGCGGTTCCTGCGGCGCGCGGATACCGCCGATCTGGCCGGTGATGCCGGGGCGGATCTGAAGGCCCGGGGACGGTTGGTGCTGGACCGGTATGCCGCGGTCCCGCCCGCTCACCTGGAGATTCTCGCTCAGCGCGCGCGGGCGCGCCGCGGCGATGTCTGAGCTGTTCGACCCGGTTGCGTTCAAGGCGCGAATCGACGCAGCGCTCGGGGAGTTCATCGCGCGCGAGTGCGAGCAACTGGTGGAGATCGATCCGCGGTTGCGGTCGGTGGCCGAACAGCTGGTGGTCGCGACAACCCACGGCAAACGGTTGCGGGCGGCCTTCTGCTACTGGGGCTGGCGGGCCGCCGGGCAACCGGACAGTGATGCGCTGGTTCGAGCCGCGGCCGCCATGGAATTGGTGCACGCGGCGGCCAGCGTGCACGACGACATCATCGATGCCAGTCCGCTACGCCATGGATTGCCGACAGCCCATGTGGCGCTGCGAGATTCACTCGGCGCGCGGGCGGGTCAGCGCAAATCCGCGCGGGCGCTGGCCATGCTGGTCGGGGATCTGCTGATCGCCGCGGCCGGGCAGTTGTTCCTCGAAAGCGGTCTGCCGGTGGCGTATCTGTCGCGGGCGCGGCCGCTGTGGACGGTGCTCGCCCGGGAATTGATCGCCGGGGAATGCCTGGAGATCATATCGACCGGCACGGTTCCCGATCTGGGGGAATCGATGAAGGTGATCAGATACAAGACGGCCAAGTACACCGTCGAACATCCGCTGTTGATCGGCGCGGCACTGGCGGGTGCGCACAAGCCCCTGCGGAATACGTTCTCCGCGTACGGATTACCCCTCGGCGATGCCTTTCAGCTGCGCGACGATCTGCTCGGGGTATTCGGCGATCCGGCCGCCATGGGCAAATCCAATCTCGATGACCTGCGCGGCCGGCGCCCCACCGCCCTGCTCGCCGAGAGCTGGCGAGCCGCCGACGACCGGCAGCGCGAACAATTGCGAATCCTGTTGGAGGGCAAAGGACAGAGCCCCGCGGACCTGTACGACCTGCGCGAGCTGATGAACCGCATCGGCTCCCCCGCCCGCGTCGAGGAGATGATCCATGATCGGGTCCGCACCGCCACCGGCGTACTCGCGCGGGCCGAGCTGCCCGCGAATGCCGCACGGGCACTGACCGAACTCGCGTACACCGCCACCACCCGCTGCCACTGACACTGCGGCGCAAGCACTCCCGTCGTCACCCGGACCAGAGGAGTTTCGATGTCCCACCCTCTCGGCGAATTGCGACTGCTCGGCGATGAACTCGCCGACGCCACCGTGGCCACTCTGTTCGAACGCGGCGAGGTCGGCACGTTCAATACGCTCATGCGGTACGTCTCGACCGCGGGCGCACCGCTCCCGGATGACCTGCCCGAGGTCGCGCGCGAGTACCTGCACCAGACCGCCGCCCCGCCCAGCTGGGTGGACTGGGGCGAGATGGAACGCGCGCGACTGTTCTTCATCGACAATGACGTGCACATCTCCACCGCCCTGTCCTTCGCCGCCATGCCAGCCTGCTACGTCATCCCGCATATCGCGAAGCTGTTGTCCGCCACACACTCTCTGCGATACCCCTCCAAACGGATGGCCGAAACCGGCCAGTTCACCGTCTATCTGATGCGCCCCGACGCCTTCGAGGCCGGGAGCAGATTCATTCCCGCCGTACAGAAGGTGCGGCTACTGCACGCCTCGATCCGCCATCATCTGACGAGGGAAAACCAGTGGGACACAGCCGCATTGGGCGTCCCCATCTGCCAGGAAGACATGATCGGCGGCCAACTGCTGTTCTCCATGTTGGTCCTGGACAGCCTGCACCGGCTCAATATCCATATGAGCGTCGAGGGCGCCGAGGCGTACTACTACGCCTGGCGGGTCGTCGGCGCCATGCTCGGCGTCGACCAGACGCACGCCCCCGCGGACCTCACTTCCGCGCGCGAGTTCCTCGACACCTACCTGATGCGCTATATGGGCCCGAGCCAGGAGGGCGCGCACCTCACCCGCCAACTCATCGACCTGTACGAGGAGGTCGTCCCCGGCACCCTCTTCGACCCCGTGGTAGCCGCCCTGATCCGCTACCTCATCGGCGACACCTGCGCCGACTGGCTGCAAGTCCCCCGCACCGCCTGGGACACCGCCGTCAAAACCGTCCCCACCCTGCTCGGCGTCCTCGAAACCATCGAGGACGCTTCACCTCTCGGCGCCTGGGCGCTGGACCGCCTCGGCCACCTCACCTCGATCTTCGAACTCACCTCCCTCACCCGAGGGCGTGTCATGCAGTACGCCATCCCCGAACATCTCAAACCCGACTACGGCATATCCTCCGCCGCCTCCCGCCTCAACCGCTGGACCCCACCCCCACCCACCGCCGACATTCATCGCTGATCGAGACTGAACTCGTAGGACCAACCGCAATGACACCTGGGATCGATGCGCACCGCCTGGCGGTTCACGGTCGACGGCGGCAAGGTCAGCCGCTTCGAGACCGGGCAGGCATGACAGGTTCGATCGCCATCGTCGCGAATCCCCCTGTCGCTCTGGTTAACTCACCTCATGGAAGCGGCAGGCATATCGGCGAGAATTCTCGCGGGACTCGGTGGTCTGATCGCCACCACACTGGTCCCCCTGTACGGTTTGGCCGCGCTCCCGTAGGGCACGATCCCGACCGGCCACCGCCATCCGACAGGTGAGCTCTGAGCTGTATCGCATCGCCTGGGCCGAGGCCGCCTCATTCAGCGCCGTGGCCGATGCCCTCCACCGAATCCCATGCCGAGTCGCACCGAGGGCGGTCCGCGGCCTCGCCCGTCGTGTAGACGGGACTCCGACGACGGGGGCCCCGGTGCCGCGCAAAGGGCGGCACCGGGGCCCGGTGGAAACGACCGTGACCCACCTGAAGGGGGTGAATCGGTGGGGACTGCCCGCCGGGAAGACGGAGGCGGGCGATCGGCCGGTCGCGCACTTACTCTTTCGTGTTACCTCGTACTCGACGGCTACGGACCACGTTTCGGTCCGACCGTCGTCCCATCCTCACGGGCAGTTCGTTCTCTCCCGTGCCCTCATGTTTACTTCACTTGCTACGACGAAGAAGCTACCGAAGCGATCGATGAATGTCTAGATCTGACACTACAGATTTTTCGGGGGTGTTCCGGCGTGCCGGGAGCCGTCCGTAGGCCCGGACGAGCCCTCGTTGCCTGGCGATGCGCGCACCTCCTGGCCACGGTTGAACGCTCAAAAAATCTCTATCCTTGGGTGTAGACAATCCGATCCCTCCGTTGTACTGTCTCTCTCGTTCGGAAGTTAAGAAGTTGTGACTCCGC
>NZ_BDAW01000056.1 GCF_001625085.1 Nocardia acidivorans NBRC 108247 | reverse complement strand
CCTCGGACGCGCGGGCGCGCCGGGATGTGCGCCGGGCCGCCGGATTGCTGGCCGAGCAGATCGCGGCTCCCGTGCGGGTGGCCTTCATCGCCACCGGTGAGCCCCGGGTGCCGGACGTGGTGGCGGCACTGCGGGAGCGGGGCGCGCGGCGGGTGTTCATCGCCTCGTACCTGCTGGCGCACGGGCTCTTCCACGAGCGATTGCATGCGGCGGGCGCGGACGGGGTCGCCGAGCCGATCGGCGTGCACCCCGCGATCGTTCGTTTGCTGATCGATCGCTATCGCCTGGCGGCGAGTACCCTGGGTGCCGTTCGCGTGGCCTGACCGAATCGCCGAAATCTCCGTTTGTTTGGCACTTCCCGCATTGCCGTGGCAATGTGCGGGGAAATTCCATTTCGCTCGGAGGGTTTTCTGGTGAAGAAGCTGATTGTCACCGCAGGTCTGATTGTCGGTTGTGCCGCAGGAGCTTTCGCTCCCGCGTCGGCCGCCCCGATGTACGACCCGTGGACGGCGTGCAAGGCCTCGGGCCTGTCCGATGAGGCGTGCAGTCAGCAGGTCAATGCCAATGATCCGGCCACCACCCCGGGTGCGGGCTTCGGCTGGACGGGTTCCGCGGCCGCCCGCTGACCGGAATCACCGCTCGACCATTCGCCGCGGCGGGCCGAGGATGACGGCATGTCCGATGCCGAACATCCCGCCCGCCGTGCCGGTCTCGCCTCCCAGGCCGCGGTGCGCGAGCATCGCAAGGCCGATTGGCTGGCGCTCTTCGCGGCCGACGCGCGGGTCGAGGACCCCATCGGCGTCTCCCCGTACGATCCGGGCGGCGACGGCCATCTCGGTCATGACGCCATCGCCGCCTTCTGGGATATGGCCATCGCCCCCAGTGCCATCGACTTCCGGATGACCGATTCCTATGCCTGCGGCGCCGAGGTGGCGTTCGTGGGGACCATTCGCAGTGCCCGTGCCGAACGCGTCACCGAGGTGGACGGCGTCTTCACCTATCGGGTGAACGCGGCCGGGAAAATCATTGCGCTGCGCGCCTTCTGGGAATTGAAACAAGCGCGCACCACAATCATCGGCAACTGAGGCTGCCGAGTATTTGCCAATTCGGTTCAGGCCCCGGGTGTCTGCAGTGCCGGGAACCAGATGTCGGTCAGCACGGTCGCGGCCTCCTCGGCCGAGACATCGATCGTCCCCTGCATGGCCCAGCGGGTGAAGAACCGCTCCAGCTGTGCCACCAGCAATTCGATCCGCAAACGCGCCTCGTCCTGCCGCGCCGCGGGCCAGCGCGAGAGATACGACGTCATCACCCCGGGCACGGCGAGAATGCCCTCGCGCGCGACCTCCCGGAACTCCGGTTCCAGCGCCGTCGCCTCGTCCCAGGCGGGCAGCAGGTCCTTGTACTCCTGGAACCAGTCGATGGACCGCCGCACCCAGGCCGCGAACTCCTCGCGTGATCCGGTGTCGAGCACATGGTCCAGATCCTCGTAGAAGATCTGCACGCTGGGCAGCGCACCCTGTTCGGCGATGGCGCGCAACACATCCGGCTTACCGGTGAAGTGCAGGTAGAAGGTGGCGCGGCTGCATCCGACGGCCGCGGCGATATCGTCCACCCGCACCGGCGCGTACCCCTGGGTGGTGAACAGTGCCTTGGCCGCGTCGATGAGCCGGCTGCGGGTGAGCCGCTTCTGCTCATCGCGCAGCGAGGTGCGCCGGGTGGTCGCCCCCGCGGGCTGCGGGAGGTCTGTCGCCGGTTCGGTCATGGGTGCTGGCCGCCTTGGTTCGGAGGTGGGGAAGCCGCCGGTGTGGCGGCCTTTTTCCGATGCTCGAGTCTACTTCTGTACGAGTTGCGCCCCTGATAGTAGACGTATGTTCATTCACTAGACGTGCTGTCTAGCGAATGCTAGCGTGTGTGTCACATCACGTCCGGCCCAGGATTGTGACCTGTGGTCGAAGCCAGGAGAGTGCATTGGAAACACGCGAGTTGCCCAGGGTGTGCGTCATCGGCGCGGGGCCGTCCGGTATCACGGCCGCTAAGCGGCTCGCCGAATACGGCATCCCCTTCGACTGCTATGAGGCCTCGGATCAGGTCGGCGGCAATTGGTACTTCAAGAATCCGAACGGCATGTCGGCCTGCTATCAGAGCCTGCATATCGACACCTCGAAATTCCGGCTCGCCTTCGAGGATTTCCCGGCCCCGGACGAATGGCCGGACTTCCCGCACCACACCCAGTTGCACCAGTACTTCAAGGATTACGTCGAGCACTTCGGCTTCGGTGATCGAATCATCCTGAACACCAAGGTGACCGACGCCAAGCGTGATGCGCAGGGCCTGTGGCAGATCACCACCGACACCGGCCGCACCGAAACCTATGATGTGCTGCTGGTCTGCAACGGTCACCACTGGGATCCGCGCATGCCGGACTACCCGGGCGAATTCAACGGTGTGCTCATGCATTCGCACGCCTACAACGATCCCTTCGATCCGATCGATATGCGCGGCAAGCGCATCGTGGTCGTGGGCATGGGCAATTCGGGGCTCGATATCGCCAGCGAGCTGTCGCAGCGCTTCATCGCCTCGAAGTTCTATCTCTCCGCGCGCCGCGGCGTCTGGGTGCTGCCCAAGTATGTGAACGGCAAGGTCGGCGACAAGGCGTCGGTGCCGCCCTGGATGCCGAAGAAGCTGGGGCTCAAGCTGAAACAGCGCTTCGTGGTCAAGAATCGCGGCCATATGGAGGATTACGGCCTGCCGAAGCCGGATCACCTGCCGTTCGAGGCGCATCCGTCGGCGAGCGAGGAATTCCTGCATCGCGCCGGCTGCGGTGACATCGTCTTCAAACCCGCCATCACCCGCCTCGACGGCGACAAGGTGCACTTCGCGGACGGCAGTGTGGAGGAGGTCGATGTGGTGGTGTGCGCCACCGGCTACCACATCAGCTTCCCGTTCTTCTCCGATCCGGAGTTGACCCCCGATGAGCGCAATAGGATTCCGCTGTACCGGCACATGATCAAGCCGGGGGTGGACAATCTCTTCTATCTCGGTCTGGCACAACCGATGCCGACCCTGGTCAACTTCGCCGAACAGCAGTCGAAGTTGGTCGCGGCCTACCTGACCGGTAACTACCATCTGCCGTCGCAGGCCGAGATGGTCGAGGTGATGCGGGCCAAGGAGCAGGAGCGCAGCGGTCAGTACTACGACTCCCCGCGGCACACCATCCAGACCGAATTCGAGCCCTATGTCCGCGATTTGAAGCGCGAGATCGAGCGCGGCGCCAAGCGCGCTGCCGCACAGGGCTATTCGCTGCCGGTACCGCCCCGCGCGAGCGCCAGAGTCTGAGAAAGGGGCGGAACAGATGAGCAACGTCGCTGGATTCTGTGCCGACGAATTCGCGGGAGTACGAGCCGCTTTCACCGAACAGGTGGAGTCGGGGGCCGAGCTGGGCGCCGCCCTGTGCGTGACCGTGGACGGCGATGCGGTGGTCGACCTGTGGGGCGGCCACGCCGATCCGGACCGCACTCGCCGCTGGGGCGCGGACACCCTGGTGAACACCTTCTCCATCACCAAGACCATGACGGCGCTGTGCGCGCTGCTGCTGGTCGACCGCGGTGAGTTGGACGTGTACCAGAAGGTGGCGCACTACTGGCCGCAGTTCGCGGCCAATGGCAAGGCCGATATCGAAGTGCGGCACCTGCTTTCGCATACCTCCGGGGTGTCCGGCTGGGCCACCGAGTTCCCGTTCCCGGACATCTACGACAATGTCGCCTCCGCCGCACTGCTGGCGGAGCAGGAGCCTTTCTGGGAGCCCGGCACCGCCTCGGGGTATCACGCCAACAACTACGGGCATCTGATCGGTGAACTGGTGCGGCGGATCGACGGGCGTTCGCTGGGCCGGTTCTTCGCACAGGAATTCGCCGAACCGCTCGGCGCGGATTTCCATATCGGCGGGGCCGCACAGTATTCCGAGCGCATCGCCACCCTGGTGCCGCCCGACTTCGGCACCTTCGATCAGGATCTGCTGCCCAAGGACAGCGTCCTGTACAAGACGCTGTTCCAGCCGCTGCTGGACTTCGAACTCTGCGCCACCCCGGGTTGGCTCGATGCCGAGATCGGTGGCATCAATGGGCAGGGCAATGCCCGCTCGGTGGCCCGGTTGCAGTCGGTGATCAGCAATGGCGGTGAGCTCGGCGGCCGGAAGTTCCTCTCGCCCAAGACCATCGACCTGATCTTCGACGAGCAGGCCGACGGTGTCGACCTGGCCGTGCTGATGCCGCTGCGGTTCGGTATCGGCTACGGCCTGCCGCAGGCGCACACCGCACCGGAGGTCCCCGTGGACGGCCGGGTGTGCTGGTGGGGCGGGCTCGGCGGCTCCATGGTCGTGAACGATCTGGACAACCGGGTGACCGTGGCCTACACCATGAATCGGATGGCCCCGGGGCTGATCGGCTCCGATCGCGCCAATGCCTACCTGAAGGCGGTTTTCGCCGTGGTGCGAGGCCGGTCGTGATAACGCTTTTTCCGGAACTACTGCCCGACGATATTCGAGGACTGCATTCATGACCAACGCCGTTGACTTCCAGGCCCTCGCGGCCCAGATCGCCGGAAAGCTCACCGGCCCGGGCGGGCCGTTCGAGATGACCGTGGAATCGGTGCTGGGCGCGACCATTCCGGTCTTCCGCAATCGGCATCGCTCACTGCTCGGGGTGCTGGAGGCGTCCAAGGACCTCGGCGACCGGGACTACCTGGTCGGCCCGGACTCCCGGCTCACCTTCGCCGAGCATTACGAGGCCGCGGGCGCGCTGGCGGCGGCGCTGACGCGGCGGTATGGCATCGGCAAGGGCGATCGCGTCGGCATTCTGGCGGCCAATACCCTCGAGTGGGTGCTGAGCTTCTGGGCGGTACAGCGCCTGGGCGCTATTCCGGTGGGCTACAACGCCTGGTGGGCGCCGCAGGAGATCGCCTACGGTCTCGAGCACACGCAGCCCGGTGTGGTGATCGCCGATGCCAGGCGGGCGGCGCTGCTGGCCGCGGCGGGTGCGGCCAGGCCGGTGCTCACCATGGAGGGCGACCTGCCGGAGCTGGTCAAGGAATTCGCGGGTGAGTACCCGAGCACCGAAGTGGGCGAAGAGGATCCGGCCTGCATCCTGTACACCAGCGGTACCACCGGTCGTCCCAAGGGCGTGGTGCATTCGCAGCGGAATATGGTGGCAATCAGCGACTATCACCGTTTCACCGATGCGCTGGCGGCGGGTTTGCGCGGGCAGCAGTGGGATGGATCGCCGACGAATCGGCGCTATCTGAACACCTCGCCGCTGTTCCACATCGCGAGCCTGCACAATCTGGTGATTCCGCGGCTCACCACCGGCGACGCCGTCATCTTCCACAGCGGCGGCTTCGATGCCGAGAAGATCCTGGGACTCATCGAATCCGAGCGCATCACCAACTGGGCGGCGGTGCCGACCATGGCCAGCCGCCTGCTCGATGAGGACGTTTCGCGCTTCGACCTGAGCTCGCTGGCGGCGCTGTCGCTCAATACCGCGCCGTCGTCACCCGCGCTGCACAATCGGTTGCGCGAACGCGTGCCGGTGGCGCAGGTGGCGCTGACCACCAGTTACGGCTGCACCGAGAGCGGCACCGCGGCCACCGTCGCGACGCCGCCGGACCTGGCCGCGAATCCGGAGACGGTGGGGCGGCCCATCATCGGTGTCTCGGTACAGATTCGGGACGCGGACGGCAATGTGGTGCCCGACGGCACCGAGGGCGAGATCTGCGTGCGCAGCCCGTACGTCATGCTCGGCTACTACAACGATCCGGCCGCCACCGCCGCCGCCATCGACGCCGAGCGCTGGCTGCGCACCGGTGATTTCGGCATGCTGGTCGACGGCCGTCTCCAAATGGCCGGTCGCCGTTCGGATCTGATTCTGCGCGGTGGCGAGAACGTGTATCCGGCGGAGATCGAGAACGCGCTCGACGAACATCCGCTGGTGCGCGAATCGGCCGTGCTGGGCGTCCCGCACGAGGATCTCGGTCAGGAGGTCGCCGCGATCATCGTTGTGGCGGACCCGGCTTCGGTCACCGAAGACGAACTGCGCGACCACGTCGCGCAGCGGCTCGCCTACTTCAAGGTGCCCGCGCGCTGGCTCATCACCGCCGATGCCCTGCCGCGCAACGCGACCGGCAAGGTGCTGCGTCGCGAACTATCCCTCGGGGAGTGAAGACCGTGTACGACACCATAATCAAGGACGGGCGCTGGTTCGACGGCACGGGCGCGCCCTCGGCCATTCGCGATATCGGCATCACCGACGGCCGGGTGGCGGCGGTCAGCGCCGAACCGCTCGACGAAACCGATTGCGGCCGGGTGATCGACGCGGCCGGGCGCTGGGTGCTGCCGGGCATGGTGGATATCCACACGCACTACGACGTGGAGGTGCTGCTGGATCCGACGCTGTCGGAATCGCTGCGGCACGGCGTGACCACCATTGTGCTCGGGTCCTGTTCGCTCTCCACCATTCACGTGAACGGCTCCGAGGCGGGTGACCTGTTCGGCCGGGTGGAGGCGATTCCGCATAAGTTCGTGGTGTCGGCGGTGGACGGGCTCAAGACCTGGAACAGCGCGCACGGCTATGTGACCGCGCTGGAATCGCTGCCGCTGGGCGCGAATCTGGCCGCCTTCATCGGGCATTCGGATATTCGGGCCGCGCAGATGGGGCTGGAGCGTTCCACCGACCCGGCGGTGACGCCGACCGAGTCGGAGCTGAAGGCCATGGAGCACAAGCTTTCCGAGGCCCTCGATGCCGGGTTCGTGGGCATGTCCTCGCAGCAGCTGCTCTTCGACAAGCTCGACGGTGAGGTGTGCCGGTCCCGCACGCTGCCCTCCACCTATGCCAGGCAGAAGGAGCGGCGGCGGCTGAATCGCATTCTGCGCGAACGCAAGCGGGCGCTACAGGGCGGCCCCGATGTGGCGCGCCCGCAGAGTCTGGTGGCCATGGCGGCGAGCAGCCTGGGCATCTTCCGGCCGAATCTGAAGGTGAGTCTGCTCTCGGCCGCCGATATCAAGGCGATTCCCGGTGTGGTGCGGATCTTCCCGCTCATCGGCAAGATCCTCAATCGCCTCGGCGGCGACTTCCGCTGGCAGCATCTGCCGGTGCCGTTCGAGGTCTACTCCGACGGTATCGATCTACCGGTGTTCGAGGAATTCGGTTCCGGCGCAGCGGCTTTGCATCTGTCGAATCAGATCGAGGAGCGGCGCGCCTTGCTCGCCGACGAGGAGTACCGGCGCTGGTTCCGCAAGGATTACGACAAGAAGTGGGGCCCGCGGGTCTGGCATCGGGACTTCTTCGACGCCGAGATCACCGAATGCCCCGATGAGAGCGTGATCGGCAAGACCTTCGGTCAGGTCGGCGTGGATCGCGGCGGCGTGCATCCGGTGGACGCCTTCCTGGATCTGGTGGTGGAGTACGGGCCCAAGGTGCGCTGGCGCACCACCATCTCCAATCACCGGCCGGAGGTCCTGGACAAGCTGGCCGCGGATCCCAGTGTGCAGCTGGGCTTTTCGGACGCTGGTGCGCATCTGCGCAATATGGCCTTCTACAACTTCGGATTGCGGCTGCTCGAGCGCGTGCACAAGGCGCAGCTGGCCGGTAAGCCGTTCATGACCATCGAGCACGCGGTGCATCGCGTCACCGGTGAGCTGGCCGACTGGTACGACCTGGATGCCGGGCATCTGCGGGTGGGTGATCGCGCCGATGTGGTGATCATCGATCCGATGTACCTGGACGAGAGCCTGGAGGAGTACGCGGAGAATCCGATTCCCGAGTACGACAACCTCTCTCGCATGGTCAATCGCAATGACAACACCGTGACCGCCGTCCTGGTGAACGGTGAGTACGTCTTCGGGCTGGGTGAGAAGTCCCCGGCACTCGGCACGCGGCGCAGCGGGCAGTTCCTGCGCGCCGGTCGCCGCGGATAACCAGGGAGATCGCAGTGAGCACAGCAAGATTCGACGGCAAGGTGGCCGTTGTGACCGGCGCGGCCTCCGGTATCGCCTCGGCCATCGCCACCGCGCTGGTGGCCGAGGGCGCCTCGGTGGTCGGCCTCGATATCGACCGGGCGGGCCTGGACAAGAAGGTCGCCGAACTCGGCGACGCCTTCGTCCCCGTGCTGGCGGATGTGACGGTGGAGGCACAGGTCGCCGCCGGAATCGGTGTTGCCGCAGAACGTTTCGGCCGCCTGGACGTGGCGTTCAATGTGGCGGGCGGCTCCCGAATCGGGGCCGTCACCGATCTCGACGAGGCGGACTGGGACTTCACCGTCGATCTGGTGCAGAAGAGCGTCTTCCTCTGCACCAAACACCAGGCCCGGTTGATGCGCGAGAACGGTGGCGGTGCCATCGTGAACGTCTCCTCGCTCGACGGCCGCGTCCCCATGCCCGGCGGCAGCCCGTACTCCACCGGCAAAGCCGGCGTGGTCATGTTCGGCAAGAATGCCGCACTCGAGTTGGCGCAGTATCGAATTCGAGTGAATTCTGTCCTGCCCGGTCTGGTGGACACCCCGCTCACCGCAGCGGTCATGGGCTATGAACCCGCGAAACAGATGTTCCTGGAACGGATTCCGCTCGGGGCGGCCGCGACCGCGGAGCAGGTAGCCGCACCCTGCCTGTTCCTGGCCAGTGACGACGCCTCCTACATCACCGGTACCGAGTTGGTGGTCGACGGCGGCTGGGAGATCAGCAACTTCCCGAATCTGGCCAAGCTGGCGGGATAACGCACCCCGTCCGATCCTCGACAGCCGGTCATCAGCGCACGCTGATGACCGGCTGTCGAGGATGGGGCCTCAAACTCGTGGGATCAGCCTATGGCGATGCCGTCGGCGCTGATCGTCGCCGAATCCAGACCGAGCATCTGCAGCAGGTACTCGCAGTCCAACGCATCCAGCGCATGACCTGCGACAGTGTGCCGAGCAAGCGTGTTCTGCTTGGCGCACGCCGCCTTCTCTGCCGCACGTGCCATGCCGAATTCGCTCTGCTCGTCGCGCAGGGTGGTCTGTCTCGTGTAGTTCATATGCCAGCTTCCCGGGCCGCGCCGGGTTGCCGTATCCGAATGGCTCGGGTCAACACCGCCTGACCTCACCCTACTGTGTTCGCCGGGCTATCGAAATGATATCCACCGATACCACACCCGAACGCAGGTCAACGGGGTGGAAGTACGGGCGCGTCCCAGGCTCGCGCGAAGCGGCGTTTATCGGCGGCGTTGGTTTCCTTGCTGCGATAGACGACGTAGGGACGGGTGAGGTAGCCGATGGGTGCCGAGAACATGTGGACCAGGCGCGTGTAGGGCCAGATGCCGATGAGGGTCAGCACGATCAGGCCGTGGGCCTGGAAGGTCCAGGGTGTGCCGACCATGAGGTCGGGGTGGGGATGGAGGGTGAACAGACTGCGGAACCAGGGCGAGACTGTTTCGCGGTAGTTGTAGGTGCCCCACAGCAGGTTGCTGCCCACCGTATTGAGCAGGCCGGTGATGAGCGCGCCCGCCAGCAGGACATACATGAGCTGGTCGTTGCGGGTGGTGGCCTTGCGGACCGCGGTCACGGTGACCCGGCGGTAGAGCAGTATGCCGATACCGGCGATGACCGCGATACCCGCGACCGTGCCCGCCGAGACGGCGACCACGTGATAGAGGTGCTCGGAGATGCCGACCGCATCGGTCCAGGTCTCGGGAATGAGGACGCCCAGGACGTGTCCACCGATGACGCCGAGCATGCCGAAATGGAATAGCGGGCTGCCCAGCCGCAGCAGCCGGGATTCGTAGACCTGGGAGGAGCGGGTGGTCCAGCCGAATTGGTCATTGCGGTAGCGCCACAGATGACCGAGCAGGAATGAGGTGAAGGCGACGTAGGGCAGGGTCAGCCAGAGGGCGGGGGTCATCGGCGGGCTTCCGATCCGGCGAAGGCCAGGGGGTCCATGGCGAAGGGTTCCAGGCCGACCTCTTCCTCGGGCGGACCCTGGGCGGCGAGTTCGGCAATGCGACGACGGTCCGCGGTGGTGACCGGCGGCAGCGTGGAGGTGACGGCCGTGAGAACGCCCGCATACGGAGATCCACTGTCGGACAACGAAAGTCGCAGTAGTTCCAGGACGGGGACGTGTTCGCCGAGCAGGCGTTCGCCGCCGACGGGGTCGACGGTGGCGGCGAACTCCAGCAGCACCGGGAGGTGGTCGGGGAGCTCCTCGTCACCGAGTTCCACGCCCGCCTGCCGGTAGGCGTGTTTGAAGCGCAGCAGCGCCATACCGCGTTTACGGGTGTCACCGTAGGCGTAGAAGGTCAGGTGCAGGCTCGCGCGCCGGCGCATATCGAAGGTCTCGACATACTGTTGAGCCAGGGTGATGGGGGAGGTAACGCGCAGGTGATTCAGGAAGCCCTCGAGGTGCGGGCGCACCGTGACAGGCAATTCGGCTGTGGCACTGGATAAATCGTCCAGCATGGCGAGGGTGCGCTCGTGCGGGTAGTCCAGCAGCAGGGCGGCGAGCCGCCACACCAGCTGCCGGTCTCGTTCGGCGAGCGCGACCACGGGTTCGGGGCGGCGGCGCAGGTTCAGCAGGCTCATCGGTGACCGCCAGTCGAAATCGGCTCGGCTACTTCGTCATCGGGATCGGACCCGGTGGTCGCGGCATCGCCGTTGCGAGTCGGCAGCAACCCGTCGGCGCTTTTGCCGTCCCAGTTGAGCAGGTTGATCCGGCCCGACTTCTCCTCCGGCGCCGCGCCATTGGTATCGGAGAGCTGGAATTTCTCGACGACCACATCGAGCGCGGTCATTCCCGGCCCGCCGTCGGTGTCCAGCGAACATCCGGTGGCGAGTGAATCCAGTTCGTGCGCACGGGAAGTCGCCCCATTGGGGATCACATAGCGGTGCTCGTACTTGGCGATGGCGAGCAGCCGATACATGGCCTCGATCTCCTCGGGTTCCAGGCCCACGGCGTCCGGAATCCCCATATCGGGTTCCTGCCCGAGATTGATCGACCGCATGAACGAGCGCATCCCGGCGAGGCGTTGCAGCGAGTCCCGCACCGGTTCGACATCACCCGCGGTGAACAGTTCGGCCAGGTATTCCAGGGGAATTCGCAATGCGTCGATGGCTCCGAACAGGTTCGA
Source organism: Nocardia acidivorans NBRC 108247 (assembly GCF_001625085.1). Lineage (GTDB taxonomy): Bacteria > Actinomycetota > Actinomycetes > Mycobacteriales > Mycobacteriaceae > Nocardia > Nocardia acidivorans. The sequence continues at coordinate 43,142 of NZ_BDAW01000056.1, read as the reverse complement.
GGCATCCTCGCCGTCGTGCCCGGTCCGGGTGAGCGTATCCACCACCGGCGACAGCGGCGGCACGTACCAGACCATCGGCATGGTCCGGTACTCCGGATGCAGCGGCAGCGCGATCTTGTAGTCGACGATCAACTTGTAGACCGGTGAATCCTGTGCCGCCTGAATCCAATCCGGGGAGACGCCCGCCGCCTCGGCCTCGGCGATCACCCGCGGATCATGCGGATTGAGGAACACCCCGAGCTGCGCCGGATAAAGCTCTTTGTCGTTCTCGATCGAGGCCGCCTCGAGCACCGCGTCCGCGTCGTACAGCATGACGCCGATATACCGCAGCCGCCCGACGCAGGTCTCCGAGCACACCGTCGGAATGCCGACCTCCACGCGCGGATAGCAGAAGGTGCACTTCTCCGCCTTGCCGGTCTTGTGGTTGAAGTAGATCTTCTTGTACGGGCAGCTGCTGATGCACTGCCGCCAGCCCCGGCACTTGTCTTGATCGACAAGCACAATGCCGTCCTCGGAGCGTTTGTAGATCGCACCGGACGGGCAGGACGCCGCGCAGGACGGGTTCAGGCAGTGTTCGCAGATGCGCGGCAGGTAGAACATGAAGGTCTGCTCGAATTCGAGCTTCACCTGCTCGGACAGCTTGGCCAGCAGCGGATCCCTACCGACCTGTTCGGGTCCGGAGCCGAGTGAGTCATCCCAGTTCGCCCCCCAGGTGACCTCCGTATTCTCGCCCGTGATCAGGGATTTGGGCCGGGCCACCGGGGTGGTGTCCATCTGCGGGGCGGACAGCAGATTGTCGTAGTCGTAGCTCCACGGATCGTAGTAATCCGACACGGTGGGCAGATCCGGATTGGCGAAGAGGTTGAGCAGCCGCTTCACGCGGGATCCGGATTTGAGGGTGAGGCGGCCCCTCTTGTTGAGCGTCCACCCGCCCTTCCATTTCTCCTGATCCTCGTAGCGGCGCGGATAACCCTGTCCCGGACGGGTTTCCACATTGTTGAACCACACGTACTCGGTACCCGCGCGGTTGGTCCACGCCTGCTTACAGGTGACCGAGCAGGTATGACAGCCGATGCATTTGTCGAGATTCATCACCATCGCCAGCTGTGCCATGACGCGCATATCAGTACTCCACTTCTTGGCTGCGCTTGCGAATGGTGGTTACCTCATCGCGCTGATTTCCGGTGGGGCCGTGGTAGTTCAGCGCGAAGGACTGCTGGGCGTAGCCACCGATCAGATGCGAGGGCTTGATCATGATCCGGGTCAGCGCGTTGTGGATACCGCCGCGCTTGCCGCGGCCCTTGAATTCCTTCGCGCCCTCGGCATTCTCGGCCGGACCTTCGATACGCGGCACATTCACCGCGCGATCCTGGGCGTGGTACATGAACACGGTGCCCTCGGGCATCCGGTGCGAGACGATGGCGCGCGCCACCACCACCCCGTTGCGGTTGACGGCTTCGATCCAATCATTGTCGGCCACACCGATTTTCGCAGCATCGATCTCGGACATCCAGATCGCCTGACCGCCGCGCGAGAGTGTCAGCATATGCAGGTTGTCCTGGTACGCCGAGTGGATCGACCATTTGGAGTGCGGTGTCAGATAGCGCACGGTGACGCCGTTCTCGTTCACCGCGCCGATGCCGGGCTCACTGAACAGCGCCGTCATGTCCAGCGGCGGGCGATAGATCGGCAGCTGTTCCCCGAGTTCGATCATCCAATCGTGGTCGAGGTAGAAGTGCTGCCGCCCGGTGAGGGTGTGCCATGGCTTGAGCCGCTCGGTATTGATGGTGAACGGCGAGTACCTGCGCCCGCCGGTCTCACTGCCCGACCACTCCGGTGAGGTGATGACCGGCACCGGGCGAGCCTGGGTGTCCGCGAAGGTGATTCGTTTGCCCTCGTGTTCGGCGGCGAGATCGGCGAGCTGGGTGCCGGTGCGTTTCTCCAGCGTGTGGAAGCCTTCTACGGCGAGGCGGCCATTGGTGGTGCCCGAAAGCGCGAGAATGGTCTCGGCCGCGTGCGTGTCCTTGGCCAGCGACGGACGCCCCTGTGCCACACCGGAAACCACGGTGCCGTTCATACCCCTGAGGTACTCGACCTCGGCATCGGGAACGGTGGTGACGCCCTTGGTGGTGAGACCCATGCTTTCCACGAGTGGTCCGAGCGCGGCCATCTTCTCAGCGATATTCGGATAATCGCGTTCGACCACAACGATTTTCGGCATGGTCACGCCCGGTATGGGCTCACATTCGCCCTTCTTCCAATCCAGTACCCGCCCGCCGGCCTGGGCCAGCGCGTCGGCGGTGTCGTGCTGAAGCGGTACGGCGACAATGTCTTTACGCACACCGAGATGCTTCTCGGCCAGCCAGGAGAACCCGCGGGCGATGCGATGGAATGCCTCGAAGTCGGTGCGCGCCTCCCACGGCGGGGAGATGGCCGGGGTGAAGGCGTGTACGAACGGGTGCATATCGGTGGACGACAGATCGTGCTTCTCGTACCAGGTGGCCGCGGGCAGCACGATATCGGAGAAGAGCGTGGTGCTGGTCATCCGGAAGTCCAGGGAGAGCAGCAGATCCAGCTTCCCGGTGGGTGCGTCCTCCCGCCACACCAGTTCCTGCGGGCGCACGCCGTCGGCCTCACCGGTCTGGAGATTGGAGTCCGCTCCCAGCAGATGCCTGTGGAAGTACTCATTGCCCTTGCCCGAGGAGCCGAGTAGATTCGCCCGCCACACCGTGAGTACGCGCGGGAAGTTCTCCGGTGCGTCCGGATCCTCACACGCGAACCGCAGCTCACCGGATTTCAGCCCGCCGACCACATGGTCGGCGGCCGACTCACCGGCCGCCTCGGCCTCATCGGCGAGATCGAGGGGGTTCCGATTGAACGTCGGGTAGGACGGCATCCACCCCAAACGGGAAGCGAGCGCGATATTGTCGGCCGCCGTGCGCCCCGCGAACTTCCCGCTGCCCAGCGGTGAGGCGAAGGCTTCGGAGGTGAACGGGTCGTAGCGCCACTGGTCATTGGTGAGGTACCAGAACACCGTGCCCTGCATCTGACGTGGCGGCCGCTGCCAGTCCGAAGCGAAAGCCAGTGTGGACCAACCGGTTACGGGTCGGCACTTCTCCTGACCCACATAATGCGCCCAGCCGCCGCCGTTCACGCCCTGGCAGCCGGTGAGCAGGGTGAGGGTGAAGAAGGCGCGGTAGATCTGATCCGAGTGGAACCAGTGATTGGTACCGGCACCCATAAGAATCATCGACCGGCCACCGGAACGGTCGGCGTTATCGGCGAATTCGCGTGCGATGCGCTCACATTGCCGCGCGGGGACGCCGGTGATCGTCTCCTGCCAGGCCGGGGTGTACGGCTCACTCGGATCGTCGTACCCGGTCGGCCAACTTCCGGGCAGGCCCGGCCGCGCGACACCGTACTGCGCCAGCAGCAGATCGAACACCGTCGTCACCCGCTTGCCCGCGATGACGGTGGTCGGCACGCCGCGGGTGAGGACCTCCGCTGTCGGCCCGTCGAATCGTGGGAACTGCACGGCCGCAGCACCGTCGGTGCGGCCGTGCAGGGTCAACAGGGGATCGACATCCCCGAGATCGAGGTTCCAACGGCCCGCGCCCTCCTCGGTGAAGCGATGGCCGAGGGATCCATTGGGCACCTGTGGTTTTCCGTCCGCATCCAACAATACGGGCTGGAATTCCACGCTCTCCCCGGCGATTCCGAGGTCGGCGGCGGTCAAGAACTTACCGGGTACCGCGACGCCGTCCTTCTCGTTCAGGGCGATCAGGTACGGCAGGTCGGTGTAGCGTTTGACGTAATCGTCGAACCGCTCGGTTCGCTTGTCCACGAAGAACTCTCGCAGCACCACCTGACCCATGGCCATGGCCAGCGCGGCATCGGTGCCGGGGCGCGCGGGCACCCATTCGTCGGCGAACTTGGTGTTGTCGGCGTAGTCGGGGGAGACCACCACGACCTTCTGTCCGCGGTAGCGCGCCTCGGTCATATAGTGCGCGTCCGGGGTGCGGGTGACCGGGACATTGGAGCCCCACATGATCAGGTATCCGGCATCGAACCAGTCGGCGGATTCGGGCACATCGGTCTGGTCGCCGAAGACCTGCGGCGAGGCCACCGGCAGGTCCGCGTACCAGTCGTAGAACGACAGCATGGAGCCGCCGATCAGCGAAATGAACCGTGCGCCAACGGCATGCGAGACCATGGACATGGCCGGAATGGGGGAGAATCCGGCCACCCGATCGGGACCGTACTTCTTGATCGTGTGCACATGTGCGGCGGCGGCGATCTCCGCGGCCTCCCACCATTCGGCGCGGACGAAGCCGCCCTTACCGCGCGCGGACTTGTAGGTCTTGGCCGCCTCCGGGTCCTCGACAATCGATTCCCACGCCAGTACCGGATCCTTGAGCCGGGTCTTGGCCTCGCGGTACAACTCCAACAGCACCCCCCGCACATACGGATACCGAATGCGCGCAGGGGAATAGGTGTACCAGGAGAACGACGCCCCGCGCGGGCAGCCGCGCGGTTCGTACTCCGGCTTGTCCGCGCCGACGGACGGGTAATCGGTCTGCTGCGACTCCCAGGTGATCACGCCGTCCTTGACATAGATCTTCCAGGAGCACGATCCGGTGCAGTTCACCCCGTGTGTGGAGCGCACCACCTTGTCATGCGACCAGCGGTCGCGATAGAACTCGTCGGCGTCGCGCCCGCCCACCTGATGCAGGGTGCGCAGATCGCCCGAGACCTCACCGCGATGGAAGTATTTACCCAATCGGAGCAGTGCATCGCCGGAGGAGTTTCCGGTGCGCGAGTTAGCCATGATGCCCCTATCGAGTGCGAAGAACCGGGCTGCTGGCTCGACTGTAAAGACGTGCGGGCGGCCCGCAAAATGGTTCTCTCACAGTGCGCTGGGGACCATTGTGAGCTGTGAGGTCGGCGCAACCTGGCGGTCACTGCCCAGTCGCGATGGGTGCCCGGCTGTTCCGCCCCGACCTGCGCGGATGCGCTTCGAGAGGGTAAATATTGTGGTTATACAGGGGTTTTCGGCCGCTCGCGGTGATGCTTCGGAAACGACCGGTTCTCTCGCGGTTTACATTTGTTAACAGGAGATCGACTCGAAATGCGATTGCTATCGGATCGCTGGTGAATATCCCGCGTCCCGTGCGAAGCCTCCCCTAGGGTGGCGGGCATGCACCGATTCGAGGGCGTCATCCATTCGGCCCGTGGCGGTGGCGCGTATATCCCCATTCCCGCCGACATCATCACCGCACTCGGCGGCGGCGGGCGCATTCCGGTGTGCGCGACGTTCGACGGGATTCCGTACCGGGGATCGATCACCTCCATGGGGGAGGGGCCGTGCCTGGGGATGCTCGAGACCATCCGCGCCGAGTTGGGAAAAGAGGCGGGCGAGACGGTGAGCGTGACGGTGCAGCGCGATGCCGCCGAACGCACCGTCGAGGTTCCCGGGGAACTGGCCACCGCGCTCGCGGTGGCCGAGGTCCGGGAAGCCTTCGACGGGTTGTCCTATACCGCTCGGCGTGAGCATGTGCGGGGGGTTGTCGAGGCCAAGCGCCCGGAGACGCGGGCTAAGCGGATCGCGAAGGCTGTGGATGCGGCGCGGGAGCGTAAAGGGTGAGTTCCAGGGCGGTGCGCAGCGCCGCCGTCGGATCGGCGGGCAATTCCGGTGCGCGCCAAGCGATTATCTGATCGGGACGCACCAGCAGTGCGCCGTTGTACTCGATACCGACTGTCTCGCAGTAGCTTTCGTCGATCTCGTGGCTCACGATACCCGCCTGAACGGCCGCCGCGCGCCAAGTGGTCCCGGCCGGACCGGTGAGCAGCACGTATTCGGTCCCGATGAGATCGAGCGTCGAACGGTCCGGTGTGAGGAAGGTATGCGGCAGTCGCGTACCCGGCTGACCGGACACATCCAGGCGTTCCATGGTGTGCTCACTCTCATCGTCAATGAAAGCTCCTGCCGGATAACGGTTTCCGAGAATCAGTGCGATCGGATCGGCCAAGGGTGAGCCATCCGCGGAGATCTTGTTCATGGTGCGCAGGTTGGCGGTGCGAATACTGGACTGATCGGCTATGAACCAGCCGACCGGATGACGTTCGGCCTGATAGGAGTCCAAGAGCGCGGGGTCCGCGACACCGTGCAGCACCCGCGCCAGCTTCCAGGCCAGATTATGCGCATCCTCGATACCGGTATTCGCGCCCGCGGCGGCGAAGGGCGGCATGACATGTGCCGCATCGCCCGCCAGGAAGACTCGCCCCGAGCGGAAGCTGTCGGCGACGAACATGCCCGGCTCCCAGTTCATTACGCTGAGCACCTCGATATCGATATCGGAGACGCCGATGGCACTGCGCAGGGCCCCCGGCCACTCCGTCGCCGGGCGATCCAGACCCGCCCCGCTGGTGAAGATCCACCGTCGCACGCCGTCGATGGCGGCGAAAGCCCCTGGAACATGGTCGTTCTCGATCTGGCACAGGTTGAATTCGCGTCCGCGAACGAGATCGGTGAGATCGGCGCGGAAGTACACATTCACCGCCTTGCCGAGGGTGCCGCGACCACTGCGGCCGATACCGAGCCGCTCCCGGATCGGGCTGTTCGCGCCGTCGGCGGCAATCAGGTAGTCGGCACGCAACCGCCGCACCGAACCATCGGCCGCGCGCAGGGTGACATGGATTCCCCCGGCGGGTCCGCCGCCCTCATCCTGAAAATCGATGAGCTCCACCCCGAATCGCACATCCGCGCCCCGTGTCTCGGCGATTTCCCGAAGCACCGGTTCGAGCAGATCCTGCGCGCAGAGACAGGCCCCGGCCGGGGTGATGGCATCCCAGTCGGGCGGCCCGCCCGGCAGCATGAACGGCAGCCGCTCCGACTCGGCGAGCGTCGGCCCCGCCGCCATGTGCTGATAGCTCGCCAGCCCCCGAGCCGCCTCGAAGACCCGATCGGCGATCCCGAGCTGCCGGAACAGCTCCATGGTCCGGATATTGATCCGCCGTGCCTTGGGCTGCGGTGAGGTGGTCACGCGCCGCTCGACCACCGTCACCTCCACCCCTTGGCCGCGCAGGAACAGTGCGGCGCACAGTCCGACCAGGCCGCCGCCGACCACCACTACGCGCGGTTCGTGTACTTCGTACATCATGTGTACGTTGTACATGAATGGTTGAATTCCTCGCAAGGAGGTGACATGCCCGAGGAGACGACCCCGCCGGGTCCACTGATCTGGACGCTGCCCGAACCGCCGGGCCGCCCCACCACGACGCTGAACCGCGCCGACATCCTGCGGGCGGCCCTCGCCATCGCCGACGCCGAAGGCGCATCGGCCCTCACCATGCGCCGGGTGGCGACCGCGGTCGGCGCGTCCACCCCGATGTCCCTCTACCGCTATGTGGGCAGCAAAGACGGCTTGGTCGACCTCATGATCGACGCCGTCTACGGTGAAATCCCGCTTCCCCGAACTGTTTCCGCCTGGCGTCCGACCCTGGAACGCCTGTCGCTGGATACCTGGGCGGTGATCCAGCGCCACCTGTGGTTCGGCCACCTCGTTCACACCCGCCCACCCTTCGGGCCGAATGCTTTGCGCTACTTCGACTTCCGCTTCGCGCTGCTGGAGACATTGGGGATTTCGGCCGATGACATGACTCGCATAACGGCGGCCATCGACGGGCATCTCATCGGCACTGCGCTGCAGTTGGCGGAGGAGATGCGGATGCGCTCACGTACGGGTCTGTATACGGAAGCGCAGTTGGGTGAGGCTGCCGCGTCGTTTCTTCAGCCTATTGTGGACTCCGGTAGCCATCCTGCCTTCGCGCGCTGGGTTGTGGGGCGCAGTGTTGTTGTGGGGCGCGGTGTTTCGGACGGCGCTGATGCTGTTGACCCGGGGGAATCAGTGGCGTGGACCCTGGCGGCGTTGCTCGATGGGATAACCGATCGGCTCGAGCTCCCGGGGCCTTCGTAGCGGACTACCCCGCTGGAATGTAATGTCCCGCAGGGAATTCGGCTACGGAGGCCCCGGGTACATGCCTGCTATCCCCTCGAGCACACCGCCTTATTCAGCGATGAGCTCCGCCTCGGAATCCAACGCCCGCTGAGTTTCCTCAGGCACCCCCACCGCCCCCGGGCTGTAGGTAACCGCACGCAGCCCACCCGTGTACCGAAACACCCCCCGACGATCACGAAGATCCCAATCAACCGGCCCACGCGCATCGAGCCCGACAGAAATCCCCGTCCACGGAGCCATACCGACAAGCTGCACCTGATCAGCGAGATGCCCCGCGCGAACCCCGTCGATGCCGATCGTGAAATCCCACCGCAGATGCGGCCGAACCACCGCCGACACCGTGAAGTGCTGGCTGCCTTCGGGAATCACTCCCGCGTCGACGGTGGTGTATCGACCGTAGGCGTTGTAGCCGAAGATCAGGTGGCCGCCTTCGACGAACAGTAGGTAGCCGCCCTGCGGATCGCCGTGCGCGACCAGCACTCCTTCATCGCCGGTGCGATAGCCGGAGTTGGTTGTCGGCGTGCGGCTATCGCCCAGTTGTACGGCAATCGTGAAGTCGCGGTACGCGATCAGGCGCTGCGAGCGGTAGCGCTCCAGGGTGGGCGTGCCCGGCAGGATACGGACCCGCTCGGTGAAGCGGGATTCCTCGGGGCGACGGGTGGCCAGGTCCTTGCGGGTGACCAGCGGGAAAACCGTATTGTGCCAGGCTGCTTCGTCCCAGGCGGCCGAGAGTTCGGCGACCTTCTCCGGGAATTGAGCCGAGACGTCATGGAGTTCGGTCGGGTCGGTGCGTACGTCGAACAGCTGCCAGAGCGGATTGTCGACACCGCGTGCGGGATCGTGCAGGGCCAGGAGTTTCCAGCCGTCGCGGTAGAAGCCGCGGTGGCCGGTCATCTCCGAATACTGTTCGACATGCTCGGAGACCGCCTGCCGATCGCGCAGCACGCCGGCGGCGGAGACGCCGTCGAAATCCTTGGCGGGTAGTCCATTTCGCACGGTCGGGCGATTCAGTCCGGCCAGCTCGAGGAGTGTCGGCGCGAGATCGGTGACGTATGTGTATTCCTGGCGAATTCCATTGTCCTCCTCGGTGCGCGGCAACCCCTTCGGCCAGGACAGCAGGAATGGCACGCGCACGCCGCCCGCGAAAGTCTGTCCCTTGTAGAACCGGAACGGGGTATTGGACGCCTGTCCCCAACCGCGCGGATAGTGCACGCCCAGCTTGGCGGTGCCGATCAACTCGTCATCGTGCGGGACGTCGCGCTCCCAGTCGGGCTCGTCGACCTGGGCGAATTGCGCGAAGTAGGTGCGGGTTCCCTCCGGGCCGCCCTCGGCGGTGCCGCCGTTGTCGGAGGTGAAGACGATGATGGTGTTGTCGAGTTCGTCGAACTGCTCCAGGGTTTCGACGATTCGGCCCAGGCTCTGGTCGATGCTGTCGACCATGCCCGCGTACACCTCCATGTACCGCTCGAAGCGCGACTGCTGTTCCGGGGTCAGCGAATCCCATTCCTGCGCTTCATAACCCGGTTCGGTATTGCGCGGCTTCTGCTGGGTGCCCTCCGGGAATAGACCCTGTGCGAGCTGTGAGGCGAATCGGCTCTGCCGCAGGCGATCCCAGCCCTGCTTGTACCTACCCCGGTATTTGGCGAGGTCTTCCGGCTTGGCCTGGAGCGGGCCGTGCATGGCGGTGTGCGCGAAGTACAGGAAGAAGGGTTTGTCGGCGTCGTGCGCGCGCAGTTCCTTCAGGTAGCCGATGGCGCGATCGGTGTAGTCGTCGGTGAGGTAGTAGCCCTCCGGGTATTCGTCCACATCCACCGGTGAACTGTCCGAGATCAGCTGATTCGGATGATAGAAGGAGTTCAGGCCCTCCAAAGATCCGTAGTACCGGTCGAATCCGCGCTGCGTCGGCCAGGAGTCGCGGTGTGCGGCGGGGTGCAGCGTGGCATCGCGGACCAGATGCCATTTGCCCACCGCGTAGGTGGCGTATCCATTGGCGCGCAGGATTTCCGGCAGCGTCAGCACATCATCGGCAAGCTCCAGGCGCAGACCGGGATAGCCGGGATCGGCATTGGCCACGAAGCCGAATCCGGCGCGATGCGAATTCACACCCGTCAACAGTGCGGCGCGCGAGGGCGAGCACAGCGGGGTGGTGTGAAAGTTGGTGAGCCGCAACCCGGATGCCGCAATCCGATCCAGCGTGGGGGTGTCGATCTCGGATCCGAACGGACCGATATCGCTGAACCCCATATCGTCGACGAGCACCACGATGATGTTGGGCGCACCGGCGGGCGCGGACGGCGGGTAAATCCACTCCGGTGTCGAATCGGCGGTGGTGCGGCCGATTTCACCGGTGAAGTTCTCATAACCACGGGCATTGGCGGGGACAGGCATTCATCCAGCAAAGGTCCGGACGCGCCATCCTGGCCAGGGTTTCACGCAGGCTGCGCACAACCGCTGATCGACCGCCTACCCGCTGTTAGCGTCACCGCATGCACACCGGCCACCCCTGCACGCCCCGCCCCGGAATCATCCGGTCCGCGCGGGCACAGGGCTGTCGGCCCTGTGCCTGACGCGCCGGCCCGCGCGTATTCCCCCTTCTCCACACAGTCCCCACGGGTGTGTCCACAGCACCCCGCCGCCCGCTGAGCGGCCCCCTATCTCGAGGATTTCCAGATGAATTCGTCCCCCGGCGGACTTGATCGTCGTCGTTTCCTGCGCAATTCCGGTATCGCCGCACTGGCCATCTTCGGCGGCGGCGCGCTGGCCGCCTGCACCTCCGCGGTGAATCAGAGCAGGGGTGGCGGTGACGACAACGCACAGCCGGTCAGGGGCGGGACGCTGAAGTACGGCGTGCTGGCGGATCTGGTGCCCGCGAATATCCTCACCAATACCGGGACCACGCCGTATGTGGTGGGCCTGGTGTTCGAGACCCTGGTGCGCTACCCGCACGACAAACTGGAGCCGCAGCCGCTGCTGGCCGAGAAATGGACGCTCGCGCCGGACGGCCAATCGATCACCCTCGATCTGCGCAAGGATGTGAAATTTCATTCCGGCCGCGCTTTCACCTCGAAGGATGTCGAGTTCTCGCTGCGGACATACGCGGATCCGAAGTGGTCGGCGCAGCTCAAGAGCACCGCCGCCGCCATCACCGGCTACGACGCCACCGATCCGAACCGCATCAAGCTGACCTTCGCGCAGCCGCTCGGCAATATCTTCGACCTGCTCGACACCGCGCCCATTCTGGACAGCGAATCCATCGATCAGCTGGCCACCGGCGATAAGATCGTCGGCACCGGCCCGTTCAAGTTCGTGCAGCGAATCCCCAACCAGCAGTTGGTCTTCGAGAAGAACGCGGACTACCGGGTACCCGAGCGGCCGTACCTGGACCGGGTCGAATTCTCGATCATCTCCGATAACCAGGCGCAGCTGAACGCGCTCAAGTCCGGTCAGATCCACTTCGCCGACGGCGTCACCTACCGGGACAACGAAAACCTCGCCAAGTCGGACGGTTTCCGCGTCATCTCCTACGAGGGCGCCGAACTCCAGGTGTATGTCGGGGCGAATGTGCAGAATCCGGCCCTCGCCGATCCGAAACTGCGCCGGGCCATCGCGTACGCCATCGACCGGGACCGGGTGATCGCCGAGGTGTTCCGCGGCTCCGGCTATGCGACGAATCTGCCGTGGCCCAAGTCTTCTCCCGCCTTCGACGATGCCCGCAATACCCGCTTCAAGCGCGATCTGACCAAGGCCAAGCAGGCGCTGGCCGGTGCGCCCACGCCGCCGAAGCTGCCGCTGGCCTACACCGCCGGTTACGCCACGCACGAGGCGACCGCGCAGATCGTGCAGGCCAATCTCGCCGAGATCGGCATCGAGACCGAGTTGGTGCCGACCGAGAACGCCACCTTCGTGAAGCAGTTGATCGGCGCGCAGTTCCCGGGCCTGTGGATCACCGATCATTCCTGGGCGCAGTTCGTGCCCTCGACCCTGACGGTCAGCGCCTACCCGTTCAACGCGCGCAAGAACGCCTCGCACTATGAATCGCCGGACTACGTCACCGCTGCCGATAATGCGTGGAAACTGTCACAGGCCACCGGCCCGGACGCGCAGCGCGCCTATCAGGCACTGAGCGATCAGCTGTTGGACGGCCTGTTCCTGATCGAGATCGGCGTACGGCTCGCGCAGGGCTCGACCACCCGCACACTGCACAATGTCGGCTGGACCAAGCGCCGCGAACTGAATCTGACCGAGACGTTCCTGTCATGATCGCGTACCTGCTGCGCCGGGTGCCCTCCGCCGTCGCGGTGCTGTTCGGCGCATCCGTGCTGATCTTCCTGCTGCTGCGACTGGTGCCCGGCGATCCGGCGCAGACCCTGGCCGGACCCGATGCCACCCCGGAAACCATTGCGAGCATCCGGCATCAGCTGGGACTGGACCGGTCGATTCCGGCACAGTATCTGAGCTGGTTGCACGGGGTGTTCACCGGCGATCTGGGCCGGTCGTACATCATCGGCGGGCAGATTTCCGATCTGGTCGGGCGCGGGCTCACCAATACCCTTGTGCTGACGGCATTCTCGCTGTTCCTGGCGATCACGGTGAGCCTGGCGGTGAGCATCTCCGCGGTGCTCTGGGACAGGCGCTGGCTCAATGCCCTGGTGGCGGCGGTCAATACGGTCGCCGTCGCGGTGCCGGTCTTCGTGACCGGCGTGCTGCTGGTGCTGGTCTTCGCCATCGCCATTCCGATCCTGCCCGCCGGTGGCATTCCGCCGGACGGGTTCATCGCCGAACCCGATATCGCCGTGCAGTATCTGCTGCTGCCCTCGATCTGCCTGTCATTGCCGGTGATGGCGGCGCTGAGTCGCTTTCTCGCCGAATCACTGCGCACCGAACTGCGCGAGCCGTATGTGCTGACCGCACGCGCACTGGGGATCTCGCATCGGCAGATCGTCACCCGCGGCGCGCTGCGCAATGCCCTGCCCACGCTGCTGACCGTGCTGGGCATCCAGACCGGGCAGCTGCTCGGCGGTGCGGTGCTGGTGGAGGCGGCCTTCGCCTGGCCGGGTATCGGCCAGTTGATCGAACAGGGCATCAATCGGCGCGATTATCCGGTGGTGCAGGCGCTGCTGCTGTTCTCGGTGGGAGTATTCGTGATCATCCAGCTCACCACCGATGTGGTGCACGCCTACCTCGATCCTCGCATTCGGATCGGAGGCCGGGTATGAGGGACCTCGCACTCGCCGAACCGGTGGACGGTACCGGGGATCCGGTGGAAAGCACCGGGCGCGAACCGAATTCGTCGCGATCGCTTTGGCAGGCACTGCGCAGGGGGCAGGGCCTGGCCGGAGTCCTCCTGGTCGCGATCATCGCCCTCGCGGGCCTGGCCGCCGGACTGCTCACGACAGTCGATCCGCTGCGACAGATTCCGGGCGCGAACCTGCTCGGGCCCAGCGCCGAGCACTGGCTCGGCACCGACAATGTCAATCGAGATGTGTTCACGCGCGTGCTCTACGGCATTCGCATCGATCTGTTCATCGCGCTGGTGGCGGTGCCCGCCGGTGCGCTGCTCGGCGCGCTGACCGGACTCCTGGCCAGTGTCAACACCATTGCCGATGTGATCACCCAGCGCATCTTCGACCTGATCCTCGCCTTCCCGGCGCTCATCTTCGCCATCGCGCTGTCCGCGGTCACCGGACCGGGCGTACAGGCCGTGATCGTGGTCATCATCGCCGCCGAAATACCCATCTTCGGCAGGCAGATCCGCACCGCCATCCTCGCGGTGCGGGAGCAGCCGTTCGTGGAGGCGGCCGAGGTCATCGGCGCGGACACCTGGTGGACGCTGCGGAAACACGTGCTGCCCAATGTGATCGAGCCGTTGACGGTGCAGCTGGCACTGTCCATGTCCCTGGCGGTTTTCGTCGAGAGCGCCATGAGCTTCATCGGCATCGGGGTGCGGCCGCCGGATCCCTCACTGGGATCGCTCATCTCCGAGTCCATCGGCAATCTCGACGCCAACCCGGCCTTCGCCATCGGACCGCTGCTGGTGGTCTCCGGCCTGACCCTCGGATTCCTATTGATCGCCCAGGCACTGGGCCGCGCCCGGAGGATCGGATGAGCGAGACACTGCTGGATATCCGGAACCTGGTGGTGCGCTTCGGCGCTCGCACCGTGGTCGACGGCGTCGACGTGCGGGTGGGCCGGGGTGAGACGGTGGCACTGGTCGGAGAATCCGGCTCCGGGAAATCGCTGACCGCCCGCGCTGTTCTCGGATTGCTGCCCGAGGGCGCGCGGGCCGAGGGTTCGATTCGCCTGGGCGACACCGAGATCATCGGCACCGCCGACGCCGAACTGCGCGCCCTGCGCGGTACCCGCGCCGCCATGGTCTTCCAGGAACCGCAGACCGCGCTCAATCCGGTGCAGAAGATCGGCACTCAGATCGCGCAGGCGCTGCGGGCGCGCGGCCCGGTGCGCAAGGCACAGGCCAGGTCTCGCGCCATCGAACTGCTGCGCCTGGTCGACATCCCCGAGCCGGACAAGCGCGTCGACTGGTATCCGCATCAGCTCTCCGGCGGGCAGAAACAGCGCGTGGTGATCGCCCTGGCGCTCTCGGGTGAGCCCGATCTGCTCATCGCCGATGAGCCGACCACCGCCCTGGATGTCACCGTCCAGGCCGAAATCCTGGAGCTGCTGCGGGAATTGCAGTCCCGCACCGGTACCGCCATCCTCTTCATCACGCACAATCTCGGGGTCGTGGCCGCGATCGCGGATCGAGTGGTGGTCATGCGGGCCGGTCGGGTCGTCGAAACCCTGGGCGTCCACGACCTTTTCGCCGAACCGCGCGAGAGCTATACGCGGACCCTGCTCGATGCCGTCCCCACCCTGCCCGGCGTCACCGCATCCGTCGCGGCCGTGGGCGACCCCGCGACCGGACCCGGTGCGACCGCCGCCGACCCCTCGGAACAGGAACCCGTCCTGCGTATTTCGCACCTGTCGGTGGTGTATCGACGCGGGCGCAAAGAGTTCCCGGCGCTGCGGGACGTCTCGCTCACCGTCGCACCGCGCGAGGTGATCGGCCTGGTCGGCGAATCCGGTTCCGGTAAGAGCACTCTCGGTCGCACGGCCCTGGGCCTGGTGCCCGCCGCCGGTGGCGAGGTGGTGCTGCAGGGCGTGCGCCTGAACGGTCTGGGCGCACGCGAGCTGCGCGGTCTGCGCAAGAACGTGGCCCTGGTGCACCAGGATGTCACCGCCTCCCTGGACCCGCGCCGCACCCTGGAGGACTCGATCGGTGAGCCGCTGCTGGTGCATCGGGCCGCGTCCGGGGCGCTGCTGCGCGCCAAGGTCGGCGATCTACTGGAGTCGGTCCGCCTGCCCCGCGACTACGCCGCGCGTCGGCCCGCCGAACTCTCCGGCGGTCAGCGTCAGCGTGTCGCGCTTGCCCGGGCGCTCGCGCTCGCGCCCCGGCTATTGGTGGCGGACGAGCCCACCAGCGCCCTGGATGTCTCGGTTCAGGCACAGGTACTGGACCTGTTCACCGATCTGCGCGAGGAATATGGATTCGCCTGCCTATTCATCAGTCACGATCTCGCGGTGATCAACTCGATAGCCGATCGCGTGGTGGTCCTGAAGGCGGGAAATGTGGTGGAAAGCGGCCCGGTGACGGACGTTTTCGGTAATCCTGAACAGGATTACACGCGCCGCCTGCTGGCGGCCGTGCCCGCACCGGATCCGGTCCGCGCGCGCCGTGTGGAATCCGCGCCGGAACACCCGCGGCTCGCACTGGGGGCATGATCGGAATTCCGAACAGGATCGGTGACATATACAAACAGGGATAGTCGCGCGTACGCGTCACCGACCCGATTTGTGCGAGCATCCACCGGTGGGGGCAACCCGGCGGCATCTCGAACGAGATGCCCTATCCGGGCAAGCTGAAGGGAGATGCGGTGGTCGCCGATATGGCATGCGGGCATGAATCTCGGGAGCTCGAGGCACCCACTTTCGGGAATCTGCTGCGCCGGTTACGCGACGGCCGCGGGGTCTCCCGTGAACGACTTGCCTTCAATGCGGGTGTAAGCGCAAGTTACATAACGCATTTGGAGAAAGGCGATCGGGGAAATCCGACTCGCGAAGTTGTGGAAGCGCTTACTCGCTATCTTGATCGACTCGATCCGCTCAGCTCCGCCGAACATCGACAACTCACCGATCTCGCCGGACTGGGCAGCGGGGAGATGCCCACCGTGGACCAGTTGCGCGCGGCGATCACCCCCGATATGCGCCGGGTATTGGATCTGCACCGGCCGAATCTGGCCGCCTATCTCGATGTCCGCGCCAATGTGCTCGCCTGGAACGACAGTTGGGAAGACGCCTTCCCCGGGGTCTCCGACGACGGCAATATGCTGCGCTGGTTCTTCGGCAATGAACTCGCGACCCGCGTCATGGTGAATTGGGAATCCGATGTGCGCCAGGTGGTTCGGTGGATGCGCGGGCTGATCGGCCGCTCCGGCGATGTCACCGGCTTCACCGATCTGCTGGCCGAACTCGGCGAATTCCCCAAATTCCGCCAGGCCTGGGCCGAGGGTGGGGTGGCGTTCGCGCCGCACGTATGGTCCCTGCACGTACGCAATCCGGTCACCGGACTGCGCCGCAAGGTCTATGCCCAGACCGGGCGCATAGACACCGGCCCGCATCCGGGACATCTGCTGGCCATCCTCGGCCTCAACGGCTGACCTCGGCAACCGCCCGATCCAGCGCGTCAGCGGGGGAGCGGGATGAATTCCACCGGCGCATTGTCCGCGGCGTCGGCGGGGACGATGACCAGGCCGTCACGGTCCAGCAGACCGGCGAGATGGGCGGTGCGGATGCCGGGGTCGCCGGTGAAGCCGCCGGTGGGTTCGGCACGCGCGGGGACGATTCGCGGTGCGGGACCGGAGATTTCGGCGGCATTGGCCAGCGGTCCGATCAGCGTGCGCGCGGGAATCGCTCCGGTCAGGCCCTCGACCAGCGCGTGTACCAGCGCCAACAGGGTCGCCACGGCCGCGTAGGGATTACCGGGCAGGCCCAGAACCGTTGGCCCCGAAGTCAATTGCGCGGCGACCGTGGAACCCCCGGGGCGCAGCCGCAGGCGGTGCAGCAGGACGCGGGCCCGGGCGCGATCCAGGGCGCCGCGCAGCTGGTCCGCCGCACCGCGGCCGGTGGCGCCGACAATGACCAGCAGATCGCAGTCCGAGGCGGCGGCGAAGACCTCGTCGAAGGCATTCGCGGTGTCCCGCAGGTGGACTCGGTCCACGGTGCCGATGCCGTACCAGGCGAGCAGATCCGGCAGGATCGGCCCGAGCGAATCGCGGGTCTGCCCGGTGTGCAGCGGACCCTCGCTGCGAATCTCGTCCCCGGTCATGACGATTCGCGCCCGCACCGGTCCGCGCACCGCCAGCGTGGTCACCTCCGCGCCGGCGGCCACCGAGATGAGCGCGGTGCCGACCGGCGTGCCGACCGGCGCGAGTTCGGCTCCGGGCTGCCAATCCTCGCCGCGCCGCCGCACATCATCGCGAATCGGACTGTCGGGCAGGCGATGTAGTAGGCCGTCGGTCTCGATCCGCGCGAATTCATCGCGCACCACCGTGTCGGTGCCGTCCGGGACGTGTGCACCGGTGGCGATCCGCACGGCTTCTCCGGGCAGCAAACCCACCGGCCGCTGCCCGCCCGCGAAGCCGATATCGCGGCGCAGCTGCCAGGGTCCGTCCCCGCTCACCGCGTAACCGTCCATGGCGCTCACATCGAAGCGGGGCAGCGCCTCGACCGCGCGCAGCGGTTCGGCCAGCGCGGCACCGCGCGCGGAGCGTACGGTGACGCGGCGCACGGGTAGTGGGGAAATGTTCCGGCGCAACTCATCACGGGCCTGATCCAGGGAGAGCTGCGCGGCCGCACGACCCGCGTCGGTGCGCGCCCGCTGGACTTCATCGGGGGTATCGCAATCCTGCACGCCGTCCAGTGTCACCATCGCGGTGTCGATCGGCACCAGGGCCTTCATCGGCCGATTGACGAACGAGTCGAGGCGATTCAGTGCCGCCGCCAGCGCGGTGCGCCGCCAGACGCCGACCAGATACTGCGGCCGCCCCGAACCATCGGCCGCGAACACCGCGTCACTGCCGGATTCCCTTGCGTGCGCGAGCAGTTCGTGCACCGCCGCGGATGTGAGAAATGGCATGTCCGCGGCGAGCACCACAATATGCCCGGCGGGGAATTCGCAACCCGCGACCATCGTCATGGCGGCGGCGATCGCGGCGACCGGTCCGCCCCCGGCCGGGACCTCCTGTGCCTGAAGGATTTCCGGCGGCAGTTCCGGTCGATGCGGTCCCACGACCACGATGCGTGCGCAGTCCGAAACCGCCGAAAGCGCCGCATCCAGCATCGATCTACCGCCGACCACCATGGCGGGCTTGTCCACCCCGCCCATTCGGCTGGCCCGCCCGCCCGCGAGCACTATCGCGTCGACGGTCGTCACGAGGCGTACACGGACAGGGCGGTGATCATGATTGAAGATCGTAGTGGCTACCCCTCGGATGGCCGTGGAAGTGGTGTCTCGACAGGCGATTCCAAGGCTTGCCAAGCAATTGCTCATCATGCTCGAGTTGTGCGGTATGTCTCGACACATAGTAGAAATGAGCATGTTTTGAACTTCGGAACAATCGCATATGGCAGTATCCGAAGCCAGAGCTGCGGGGGGTCCAGGGAGATTCGCCACAGTTCACAGCAGGCGTTGCAGCGGGTCTCGCTGTTCGGAACCGACGGGGACCGGATCGATGAAGGTTGGTTTGCTGAATGTTTGTGGGAGAGGGAACGGCGTGGTGTTGGGCGTGAAACCGAATCGAGACTTCGAAGAACTGCAACCGCCGACTTTCGGCCTCCTGCTGCGCAGGCTGCGCGATACCCGGGGCGTATCCCGCGAAAGACTCGCCTTCAACGCGGGCGTGAGCGCCAGCTACATCAGCCATTTGGAGAAGGGCGACCGCGGCCACCCGACCCGCGAGGTGGTGGACGCACTGGTCCGATATCTGGACCGAATAGACCCGCTGTCGGTGGTGGAACGCAGGCACCTGCTGGATCTGGCCGGGCTGGGTGTCAGCGAATTCCCCTCGATCGAGCAACTCCGCGCCGAAATCACCGATGACATGCGCCGCGCGCTCGATCTGCACGAGCCGAATCTGGCCGCGTATGTGGACACCCGCTGGAATGTGCTGGCCTGCAACGCCAGTTACGCACAGGCCTTTCCCGGACTCGATCGGGATGTGAATATCCTGCGCTGGTTTCTCGGCAACGACCTGGCTCGGGAGGTCATGCTGGAATGGGAGGCGGAGGTCCGGCTCACCGTGCACTGGCTGCGCGGTCTCATCGCCAGCTCCGGCGATACCGCCTGGTCCGCGGATTTCCTTGCCGAGCTGGGAAGTTTCGGGCTCTTCCGGGATATTTGGGATGAGGGGATCGCCGCGTACGGGCGGCCCAGTTCGATCATGCATCTCAAGGACAATCTCACCGGACGCTGCCGTGCCATTGATGTGCAACTCTTCAGCGTCTTCTCCGCGGCCTACCCCACCCAGATTCAGATCTTCCTCGGTATTCCCACCTGGTGCGCGGATCCCGGCATTCAGCTCGATCCGGACCACCTACGCCCGGACGCGCGGGGCGACCAGCGGTAGCGCCGACGCCGCGGCGATCGGATTCGCGGGTCGCGCGGACGCCCGGCGCACCAGGCGAATCAGCAAGGGCGCCAACACCTCCGGGTGCGTCCAGGCCGCCCCCTGCCCCGCGCCCGGAATTGTCACCACGCCATCGGCATTGATCAGCCCCGCCGCCATGGCGGCATTCTTCTGCGCGCTACTGCTGCCATCCTGGCTGCCCCGGATCACCAGCGCGGGCGCGCCGATCTCGCAGAGCCGATGCAGTAGCGAACGCCGCTCCATCAGGCAGCGCGCCGCGGGCAGCACGGCCCGGCGATCACCGCTGTACCAGCGGCTGGTCCAGGCCCGCCACAGTCGAGGATCATTGCCGCCGATCAATACCGGGGCGAGTTCGGCGACCAGCGGGGCCATCGGTTCGGTACTGCCCCAGCGCTCGAAAAACGTGTGGTAGAAGTCGAATTCATGCTCCGTGCAGGCGCCGGCGTCGGTATCGATCAGCGCCAATCCGCGCACGCGTTCGGGGGCGAGCAGTGCCAGGCGCAGCGCGATATACCCGCCCTGGCCGATTCCGCCGATTACCGCTTTCCCGATCCCCAATTCGTCCAAGACCGACAACGTGTCGGCCGCCATATCCCAGTAGGTGAATGGTTCGCCATCGGGTGACTGTGTGCGTCCGTGGCACCGCGCGTCGATTGTTACGAGATTGATTCCGGCAGCTGCCAGAGGTTCGCGCATCGGTTCGAACATGGATTCGTCCATCAGAAATCCATGGGTGAGAACGAGAGTCGGTCCGGGTATGTCGCTGGTCACGAAATGAACCGTGGCAGCACCTGATCGCACATAGGGCATGGTCAGACCGTAAAGGGCGGAACACGCCCAACCCTAATGTTTGCCCGCGTGGTGCCAGGCACCCTTCGGTGCTGTTCCCGACGGGTACCCACACTGGTCAGTGTCAGTACTGCTAGGGGTTTGCCCCAAAAGGCCGCAAAACTGGACAACAAGACCTTTCGGCCTTTTAAATCAGCCGTGACGCTTTGGGACAAGCGTCAATTCGAAAGGGAGGAAATAATGTTCGACGCCACCACTGCCGCCCGCCGCGACTTCCATCTGGATGCCGGAGCCGCGTTGCGAGATTCGCTCGAGGGATTGCTGCTGCACGACGGCGTCGGCTTGGACGCGCGTATGCGTCATGCCATTGCCGCGGTCGTTCATCTCGCGGTCGACGCTCCGCTCGGAACGCCGGAGGATGCCGAGGAATTTCTCGGCCGACTCGATTCCTCATGGCTCTTCGCCGCCTGGCACGATTCCGATACCGAATTGTCACTGCTCAACACGCTTTCGCTGGGTGAGGTGCCCGCGCTTTCCTGGTGCGAACTCATGTTCACCACCGCGCTCGCGCCCTGGTCCACCGCGCCCGCCGCGGTACACGCGCGCCGCGTTTTCCACTGCGGTGAACAGGCTCGCCTCGCCGCCGTCGCCGGTGACTAGACGACTCCTCGGACAACACCCGCGTAATTCGCTGTCAACACGGATGAAGCCAACACGTATGAAGAGGTGAACGACGTGAAAATGCTTTTCACCAATTTTGATTCGATGTTCGAAACCCTCGCTCGCAAGGACGAATTCGAGCCGGAATCCTGGCACCAGCAGGCGCTGTGCACCCAGACCGATCCGGAGGCGTTCTTCCCCGACAAGGGCGGCTCGACCCGCGAAGCCAAACGCATCTGCGGCGCCTGCGAGGTGAAGCGGCAATGCCTGGACTACGCGCTCAGCCACGATCAGCGCTTCGGAATCTGGGGCGGACTCTCACCTCGTGAGCGCCGGCGCTACGAACGCGGTGCGGCTTAACCGGAAGCCGCTCGGAGCAGACAGAATTCATTGGTTTCCGGATCGGCCAGCACCAGTGCCGGTGCATTGGCCGGAGGCGTATCCGGATTCATCGGAACGGCGCCCGCGGCACGCAGGCGCGCGGCTTCCTCTGCGGGGTCATCGGTGGGGAAAGCGATGAGATCCAGATGCAGCCGTCTGCATTCGCCCTGCGCCTCGGGCGTGCGTAGGAACTCCAGCCACGGACCCTGACCCGTGGCCGACCGAATGCCGGCGTAACGCGCGCTGTCGTGCGTGACCGGCCAGCCCGCGGCCGTGGACCAGAACTCGGCCAGCCGGAGCGGATTCTCGGTATCGACCACGATCGCCGCCACCGCACCGGTATCCACATAGTGTTCGCGCGGCTCCAGCACGCAGAACTCATTGCCCTCCGGATCGGCCAGCACCGCCCAGGGCACCGCGCCCTGCCCGATATCGAGGCGGCGCGCACCCAGGGACAGCGCCCGATCCACCTGTACGCGTTGATGATCCAGCGAACGGCTGGACAGATCCAGATGGATGCGATTCTTCGCCGATTTGGATCGGCGGGCGGGTAGGAAGGTGAGCGCCACGTCCAGCCCGTCCGGGTCGGAGGCGGCCACATCGACCCCGCCCGGCCGGTCCACCAGCACCTCCCAGCCCAGCAATTCGGCCCAGAAACGGGCTACGCTCCTGGGCTCTACCGCATCGAACACCACGCACGCCAGCCGGGTGGACATGCCATCCACGGTAACCGCCGGGCACGGGGGCGCGTAGCAGGTTTGACGGAACCGAATCCGGGCTTCACCGCCGGTCGGCAGCTCAGTCCGGCGAGTCGAAGTGGTGCCGGGCGCGTTGCAGATCCACCCGGTCATCGAGCACCGGACAGCCCTCGGCCGCCAGCTCGCGGAGCTGCCGATGCGCCAAATGCGGTGCGGGCGTGCCGTTCGCGCGCAGCACCCGATGCCACGGCAGATCCGCGGAGTCGGTGCGCATGATCCAGCCGACCGTACGGGGTGTGGACAGACCCGCCGCGGCCGCGATATCGCCGTAGGTGGCGACCCGGCCGGGTGGAATGGCCGCCACCAACTCGCGGACGCGTTCGATATCGGCATCGGTGGTGGCCATGCCCCTCCTTCAGAGCAGTGTGCGCACGAGCGCCGCGGATTCGGCCGGACGCGACTGCGCCACCATGTGATCGCAATCGAATTCGCGCACGATGAGATTGTCGCCCAGGTGCTCGGTGAGCGCGGCGCGGAATGCCGGAGTCACGAACGGCGGATCGACCTTCATGGCCCGCACCAGAATCGTCGGCAGGTCCGCGGGCGGCAGGACGAAATCGCGGGCCAGCTGACCCCAGTAGGCGATGACCGCGGGCAGGCTCATCCGCCAGCCGACCCGGCCGTGCGCCGTGGGCGCCAGATGTTCGGCCAGTTCGGCTTCCAGGATCGCCGGATCGATCTCGGCCCAGGCGGTCTCGAGCTTGTCGAAGCGGGCATCGTCCACGGTCGCGTAATCGGGGCGCTCCAGCATCGAATTCGCGATGCGCAGCATGAACTCCGGATCCAGGCCGATCGCCGGATCCAGCAGCACCAGCCCGCGCACCAGCTCCGGATGCGACCGCGCCAGCCGCACCCCGACCGCCGCGCCGAACGAATGCCCGAGTACCACCACCGGTTCGCTCGTCTCCCGGCGCAGCACCGTCACCAGGTCCGACACGATCGTTTCGAAATCCCACGGCGGCACGCCGGGCGACCTCCCGTGTCCACGCAGATCCGGCGCAATAATCCGCAGATCGGGCAGCTGCTCCCGCGCGAGCGCCTCCCAGCGCCTGCCGTGCCCGGTCAGACCGTGGAGCGCCAGCACAACCGGACCGGTCGAAGGACCGAAATAATGCACATGAAGATCGGACACCCCGCCCATTCTGCTGCCCCGCGACGTGACCGGCGGCACCGCCGGCGGATGGCATACCGAAGATGTCGGGGCGGTCTGTTGAAATAGCCGACGTGATGCGATCGGATAGCTCGGTGCAATTGGTGCGCCGGGCCGAGGCAGTCTCCCACCCCCGGGAGTGGGACGCCGCCCTCCGGCCGCTGTTCGAGGACGGCAGTATCGACCCCGGCTGGGTCCCCTGGCGGGTGCTGGGCGGGCCGGGCACCGGCAAGACCGCACTGCTGGTCGATATCGCCGCTCAGCGCATTGTGGCCGGGGCCGATCCGGAGTCGGTGCTGGTGCTCACCTACACCAAACGGGCGGCCACCGCGGTGCGCAATGCCATTACCGCCCGAATTGTCGAGGCCGATCCATTGCTGGGTGGGGTACCAGGAGCCACACGCGGCCCATTGGTGCGCACCCTGCACTCCTATGCCTTCGGCCTCCTGCGCACCGTCTCGGCCGCGCACGGTAATCCGCCACCGCGCCTGCTCACCGGGTCCGAACAGGACATCGTCATTCGGGAAATGCTGCGCGGGGAACTCGCCGAGGATGCCCCGGAGTGGCCCGAGAGACTGCATCCGGCACTGCCCACCGGGGGATTCGCCGAACAGTTGCGGGACCTCATGCTGCGCGCTACCGAACGCGGGCTCGGACCCGAGGATCTGATCGCCCTCGGACATGCCCACCAGCATCCCGAATGGGTGGCGGCGGGTCGGTTCTTCGAGCGCTATGAGCAGATCATGCTGCTGCGCTGGTCCGTGGGCATGGACGTGCCCGAGGCCAGCGCGCCCGCCCTGGACGCTGCCGAATTGATCGGCGCGGCCTTGGACGCGCTGCTGCTCGATCCGGACCTGCTCGCCGCCGAACAGGCCCGGCTGCACACCATCCTGGTGGATGATGCCCAGCATCTGGATCCCCTTGCCGCCCAACTCATTCGAGAGCTCGGCAGCGGTACCGCGACCACCGTGCTGGCGGCCGACCCGGACCAGGCCATCTTCACCTTCCGGGGTGCGGACGCCCGCTTCGCCGCCGACCCCGGAGCGCCCGCGGACCGCCGAATCATCCTGCGCCCCAGCCACAGATCCGGCACCGCCCTGCAAGAAGTCGCCGCCCGCATCACCTCCCGCCTGCCCGGCGTGGGCCGTCACCGCACCCCGCCCGCATCCCTGCTCCGCCCGTCCGATGGCACGGACTTCGTGCGCGAGCTCGCGGCCGACGGCGAAGGGCGGACTCCCGGCTCGAATGGACACGGCCGGGCGGGTGCATCCGGTGTGGACGAGTCGCGGTCGCCCGATGCCGGGGGTCCCGGCGAGGGTGCCCCGCCCACGTCCGCCGACTCGTCGCGTGCTGATGGGAGTTACTGGGCGAGTACGGCATTCGACGGCGAGGTGCGGGTGCAGGTGCTCACCACGCCCGCCAAGGAGGCCGCGCTGATCGCGGACCACCTGCGCCGCGCGCACCTCACCCACGGTGTCCCGTGGTCCCGGATGGCGGTCATTGTTCGTTCCGTCCCACTGTCTCTGGCTCCGCTGCGGCGCGCGTTGCTGGCCGCGGGGGTGCCGGTGCGGCAGCCGCCCGCCGACGTGCCGCTGGCGCGGCGGCGCGGTGCGGCCTGGGCCATGCTGGCGTTGCGGGCGGTCACCGCCGGGGATCCGACGCAGGTCAGGCATCCGAGGCCGATCGCCTTCACGGCGGACGACGCGCTCGATCTGCTTGCCGGTCCACTCGGCGGGGCGGATCAGATCAGCCTGCGGCGACTGCGCCGCGGTATTCGGCGTACCGTGCTGGAACTCGGCCATCCGGAACGTATGCGCGAGGCGGAGGAATCCGAGCTCGCCGAACCCGTTGGCCGCGAACGGGATCCGAAGGCCGACTCCGCCGGTGCCGCGGCGGCCTCCGGTGCTGCGACCGATCGCGCCGATGACCCGGACGCGGCGGATCGGTATGCGGATCTGGATCGGTCGTCGGCGGAGATTCTGCGGGATCTGTTGGTGGGGGCCGGGAATCAGGTCATCCTGGCGAAGTTGACGCCGGTGGAGGCCGCGCCGTTGCAGCGGGTGTTGAAGGCGCTCGGCCGGGCGCGC
Source organism: Nocardia acidivorans NBRC 108247 (assembly GCF_001625085.1). Lineage (GTDB taxonomy): Bacteria > Actinomycetota > Actinomycetes > Mycobacteriales > Mycobacteriaceae > Nocardia > Nocardia acidivorans. The sequence continues at coordinate 17,597 of NZ_BDAW01000056.1, read as the reverse complement.
AAGGTGCGCCGTGACGGCGGCGGCCTCGAGGATGTGCTGTGGGGATTGTGGACCGGATCCACCCTCGAACGGCGCTGGGTCGGGCAGTCCGAGCGAGGGGGAGCGGTGGGCATGCAGGCCGACCGGGACCTCGACGCCGTGGTCGGGTTGTTCGAGGCCGCCGCGGCCTACGTGGACCGGTTGCCCCGCGCCACCATCGAGGGCTTCGTGGAATACTTGGAGCAGCAGGAGATTCCGCAGGACAACGCCCCGCACACCGATCCCGGCGAGGCCGTCACCATTTGCAGTGCGCACTCCGCCGCCGGACGCGAGTGGGACACCGTCGCGGTTGCCGCTGTACAGGAGGGTATCTGGCCGAACCTGCGGCCGCGCGGCACCCTGCTTGGTGTCGAAGATATGGTGGATGTGCTTGCGGGCGTGAGGGATTCGGGTGAGAAGGTAAGCCGCGCTGCACCGTTGCTCGCTGAGGAACGCCGCCTGTTGCTGGTGGCGTGCAGCCGGGCGCGGCGGTCCCTGCTGGTGACCGCCGTCGAATCCGTCACCGGAGACCAGGATCTGGTGCCTTCCCGCTTCCTCGCCGAACTCGACGCCGACGGGGAAGATGGTCAGCCCGGTCGGATTCCGCCCGCGGCCGATCCGGGCCGGGCCTTGGCCATGCACACCCTCATCGCCGAATTACGCGGTGCCGCATGCGATCCCGAGACCACCCCGGAGCGCCGCACCCGCGCCGCCCGGCAGCTCGCCAAACTGGCGCGCGCCGGGGTCCGGGGCGCGCACCCCGACGATTGGTACGGCACCGCCGAACTCTCCTCCGACAGCCCGCTGTGGAACAGCGAGGACGGTTCGGTCGCGCTCTCACCCTCCACCGTCGAACAGCTCAAGACCTGTCCGCTGCGCTGGGCGCTGGAGCGGCACGGCGGCGGTGACGGCGAGAATCCGCACGCGCTCAAGGGAAATCTGGTGCACACCCTGGTGCAGGCGCTCGCCGGTCAGGTCACCGAGGACCAGGTCAAGACCGCTCTGGTCAAGGCGTGGAAGAAGATCGACCCCACCGCCCGCGACGGCGAGAACTGGTATTCGCGCGCCGAATTGCGCCGTACCGAAACCATGGTCGACACCTTCCTGGCGTGGCTGCGCAACACCCGCGACGAACTCACCAATATCGGCGTCGAGGTCCCGATCGACTGCGTACTGCCCGCGCGCACACCCGGGGAACTGCCGGTCCGGATCAGCGGCCGGATGGACCGGCTGGAGCGAGATGCGCAGGGGCGCTTCGTCATTGTGGATGTGAAGACCGGTAAGACGCCGATCACCAAACAGGCCGCGCAGGAGCATGCACAGCTCGCCACCTATCAGGTCGCGGCCGCCGCGGGTGCGCTCGGCGAGGGGGAACCCGGTGGCGCGCGCCTGGTGTACGTGGCCAAACCCAGCGCCCGCGACGGTGCGGCCACCGAACGCATGCAGCCCGCGCTCGACGACGGCGGGGTCGAAGAGTGGCGCGGCGTCATTCACGACGCGGCCGCCGCCTCCACCGGACCCAGCTATCTGGCCATGCGCAATGACGGCTGCCGGCACTGCAAGGTCGCGGGCAGCTGCCCGGTCCAGGACACCGGCCGCCAGGTGACCGACGAGTGAGAATCACTCCCCGGCAACTCGCCGACGCCCTCGGCCTGCCGCCGCCCACCGACGAACAGGCCGCGGTCATCGCCGCCCCGCCCGAGCCGACCCTGGTGGTGGCGGGCGCCGGCGCGGGCAAAACCGAGACCATGGCCGCGCGCGTGGTGTGGATGGTCGCCAATGGGCTGGTCGAACCCGAGCAGGTCCTGGGCCTGACCTTCACCCGAAAAGCCGCCCAGCAGTTGACGACCCGCATCCGCACCCGCCTGGCGCGGCTCGCGGGCGCACCGCTGCTGCGCGACCTCGACCCCACCGGGCGATTGCGCGGACTGCTCACCGGCTCCGAACCCGAGATCAGCACCTACCACTCCTATGCGGGCCGCCTGCTCACCGAATACGGTCTGCTGCTGCCGGTCGAACCCACCGCCACCCTGCTCACCCAGACTCAGCTCTGGCAGCTCGCCTACCGTGTCGTGTCCACCTGGGACGGCGATCTCGACACCGACCGCAGTCCGGTCTCGGTCACCGAGGCCGTGCTGGCCCTCTCCGGTCAGCTCGCCGAACACCTGGTGGAGCCGCGCCAATTGGCCACGGCCCATAAGGAATTGGACCAGCTCATCCACACCCTCCCGGCCGGTCCGCGCCAGAAGGGCGGCCCCAAGAAGGCCCTGCTCGACATCCTGGAAACCCAGCACGAACGAGTCTCGCTGCTGCCCTTGGTCGAACGCCTCGCCGACGAACTCCGCCGCCGCGGCGCCCTCGACTTCGGCGCCCAAATGTCCCTGGCCGCAAAGCTCGCCGCCCTGCACGCCGAGGTCGGCACCGCCGAACGCACCCGCTTCCGCCTCGTCCTGCTCGACGAATACCAGGACACCGGCCACTCCCAGCGCATCCTGCTCTCCGCCCTCTTCGGCGGCGTGCACCCACCCCCGACCGAGGGCGCTCCCGGTCATCCCGGGTCGGTGGAGCCCGCTCGTCCCGAGGCGGACCAACCCTCTCGTCATCCAGGCGCGTCCTCGGCCGGGATCGACACGGCCGCTGTGGATCCCGGCCAGCAGCGCGCCGGGATGACGGAGGGGGAGTCGCTCGCCGCGGGGGAGGGGCAGCCACTTGCGGTGACGGCGGTGGGGGATCCCATGCAGTCGATTTACGGCTGGCGTGGGGCGTCGGCGGCGAATCTGCCGCGGTTCGCGACCGACTTTCCCCGTGCGCCGGGGGTTCCCGCGCCGGTACTGCCGCTGCTGACCAGCTGGCGCAATCCGCCCGAGGCCCTGGATCTGGCGAATCTGGTGGCCGACCCGCTGCGGCTCGAGGCCGCCGAGGGCGGCGGCGTCACGGTGGACGCGCTGCGGCCACGGCCGGGCGCGGAGCCGGGGCTGGTGGCCTTGGCGCTGGCGGAAACCGTTGCGGAGGAACGGGAGTGGGTGGCCGAGCGGATAAAGGCGGAGTGGGAGGCGGCTGCCGACAGTGGTGGGGAGCCGCCCACATCCGCCGTGCTGGTACGGCGCAACGCCGATGCCGCGCCATTGGCCGAGGCATTGCGCGAGCAGGGACTGCCGGTCGAAATCGTCGGTCTCGGCGGGCTGCTCCATACGCCGGAGGTCGCGGATATCGTTGCGACGCTTCGGCTCATCGCCGATCCCTCGGCCGGGAGCGCGGCGGTACGCATTCTGACCGGTGCGCGCTGGCGCATCGGCGTCGCCGATATCGCCGCGCTCTCACGGCGTGCGCGGGAGCTGTCGATCCGGCGGCCGGGCGGTCAGAACGCCGAGATCGCCGATGCGGCGGGCCTGGACTCCGCCCTGCGGGAAGTGGCGCCGGAACCGGCCGAACGGGCCGGACTCGGCGATGCCATCGCCGATCCCGGTGCGGCCGAGCAGTATTCGGCACAGGGGTTCGCGCGCATCGTGGCACTCGGCCGCGAACTGGGCGCACTGCGCGAGCGCGCCGGGCAACCGCTGCCGGAGCTGGTCGCCGATGTGGAGCGGACCATCGGCGTCGGCGTGGAGACGCAGGCGCGCAAGGCGGTGGCCGCCGCCGGGCGCGAACATCTCGACGCCTTCGCCGAGGTGGTCGCAGGATACTCCGCCGACCACCGCTCCTCGCTGGCCGGTCTGCTCGACTTCTTCTCCGCCGCAGCCGAAGTCGAGAACGGCCTGGAACCCGGCGAGGTCGAGGTGGCGCACGATCGGGTGCAGGTGCTCACCGTGCACGCCGCCAAGGGCCTGGAATGGGAGGTGGTGGCCGTACCGCACGTGGTGGACGGCACCTTCCCCTCCGGCACCGGCACCACCACCTGGATGGGCGCGCTCGCCGAACTCCCCACCCAACTGCGCGGTGACCGGCAGCAGGACGACGCGGGCGATGGCGTACCCGTCCTGGACCTGTCCGACCTCTACGACCGCGCGGATCTGGAGCGCGCCCTCGAATCGCATAAGAAGGCCCTGGCCCGCCGCCGCCTCGACGAGGACCGCCGCCTGTTCTACGTCGCGCTCACCCGCACCGAACGCGCGCTGTTCGTCTCCGCCCACCACTGGGCCGAGACCGGCTCGAAACCCAAGGGCCCCAGCGACTTTCTGCTAGAACTCAAAGAGGCCAGCGAAGTTCCCGACTCCCCTCTCAACCGTAGTGTGCGGATCGACCGCTGGGACGATCCGCCATTGCCCGATACGGTAAACCCCTTCACCGACAATCCGCCGACGGCGTATTGGCCGCGCGACCCGCTCGGCTCCCGCCGCGAATTCGTGGAAGAGGGTGCGGCACTGGTCAAGTCGGCACTGACAGCCCTCGAGGTCGAATCCCAGCCCAAACAATTCGAATTCGACCTCGGCTTGGCCGAGGATCCAATCCTTGCCGAGGAAACGGACAGCGACACAGTCGATTCGGAGCTGCTCGACGAGAAGGACGCGGACCCCGAAGGCTGGGCCGCCGATGTCGACGCTCTCCTCGCCGAACACCTCGCCGCCGAACAAGCGGTGCGCGAGGTCGAACTCCCCGGCCAGCTCGCCGCCACCTCGCTGGTCGACCTGCGCGCCGATCCGGCGAAACTCGCCGCCCGCCTGCGCCGCCCGCTGCCCTACCCGCCGAGCCCGTTCACCCGGCGCGGCACCGCCTTCCACGCCTGGCTGCAACGCTGGTTCGGCGGTGCGCGCCTGCTCGCCTTCGACGAACTCCCCGGCGCGGCCGATATCACCGACACCGATGCCGAACTGGTCCGGCTCCAGGAGGCCTTCCTGGCCTCGCAGTGGGCCGACCGCAATCCCGTCGAGGTGGAGGTCTCCTTCGAAACCTCCTTGGCGGGCACCGTGATTCGCGGCCGGATGGACGCCGTCTTCCGCGAGCCAGACGGCTCCTGGGTGGTCGTGGACTGGAAGACCGGCGGCGAACCCAAACCGGCGGAGGAGGATTCGGTCGCCATCCAGCTCGCCGTCTACCGGCTGGCCTGGGCCCGGCTGGAGGCCGCCCGCTCCGGCGTCCCCGAAGCCGAGATCCTGGCCAAGACGCACGCCGCCTTCCACTACGTCCGCACCGTCCGCACCATCGCCCCCGACCACCTCGCGGGCCCCGAGGAACTCGCCGCCCTCATCACCACCGCCGCCCCGCTCCGCCGCCCCGGCACCCTCGAATCCGATGATGCGACCGAACCTTTCGCCGAAGAGTCCGGTCGCGCGACCGCGGGTCCCGGTGCCACGACCGCGCGGGTGCCCGAGGGCGGTGGCCGCCGGACCGCCACCGCGGCGTCCGCCGGTGCGGATCCGTCGCGATCAACGGGAGGCCCAGCCGCGTCCGGCCGCCGCGCGTCGCAGCCGGAACCGCGTCCGCCCATCGATGTCGATTCGCTTCGGCTCGAGCCGGATTCGCCGCGCATCTCCGGTGCCGAGCCCCCGGACCAGCCCCCACCACCGGATTTCGAACCCCCGCCGGATCCGGAATCCCTGCCGCCGGATCTGCTCGGCTAGCGACGGCGCGCCCCGCACCCATGCCGCAATGTGGGCGGGGGACAGGTACGCTCCGGTCCGTGCCGCAGCAAGACGTCCCCGAAATGGCCGGTGATTCTCGTGTTCGGTGAATCCGCACGGGGTTTGGCCCGGCTCACCGACCGGCCCGACTTCGCCCTGGTGGGCATTCTGCGCATCCCGGTCGGACAGGCCAGCCCCTGGCAGGCCCTGGTGCGGCGGCTCGCGATGGCGGTGCTGCTGCTGGCCATCGCCACCGGGGTGGTGTACTTCGGCCGCGACGGCTATCACGACAACGCGCGGGAGCACATGTCGCTGCTCGATGCCGCCTACTATGCGACGGTTTCGCTCTCCACCACCGGTTATGGCGATATCACGCCGGTCACCCCCGGTGCCCGGCTCATCAATATCCTCGTGGTGACCCCGCTGCGGATCCTCTTCCTCATCGTGTTGGTCGGCACCACCCTGGCCGTGCTCACCGAACGATCCCGGCAGGCTTTCAAGATTCAGCGATGGAGGCACAGCGTGCGCAATCACACCGTGGTCGTCGGCTACGGCACCAAGGGCCGCACCGCGGTCGACGCCATGCTCGGTGACGGGGTCCAGCCCGCCGATATCGTGGTCGTCGACACCGATCCGGTGGTCCTGGAGGCCGCCGCCAATGCCGGTCTGGTGACCGTGCACGGCTCGGCGACCCGCTCGGATGTGCTGCGCCTGGCCGGTGTCGCGCACGCCGCCGCCATCGTGGTCGCGCCCAATCGGGACGACACCGCGGTGCTGGTCACCCTCACCGCCCGCGAGATCAATCCCAAGGCGCGCATCTCCGCCGCGGTCCGCGAGGCCGAGAACACCCATCTGCTGCGGCAATCCGGCGCGGATTCGGTGGTCGTCTCCTCCGAGACCGCCGGCCGCCTGCTCGGCATCGCCACCACCACCCCCAGCGTCGTCGACATGATCGAGGATCTGCTCACCCCCGAGGCCGGATTCGCCATCTCCGAACGCGAGGTCGAGCCCGAGGAAGTCGGCGGCTCACCCCGCCACCTGCGCGATATCGTCCTGGGCGTGGTCCGCGGCGGCACCCTCATCCGCGTCGGCGATCCCGAGACCGACGCCCTGGAAAAGGCCGACAAACTCCTCTACCTCCGCCGCGTACAGGGCTGATCACCCGCTTCACGGTCGGCAATGGCATGTCCCGCAACCTGATACGTCTAGTCTCGGTGTGTGTCTTTTCAGCTGAACGCGGTTCCGGTCCTGTCTCGCACCACACTCGATCGGGCGGAGCACCTGCGCGCCGATGAGCAGGCTCTCAAAGAGGGCTGGGCGCAGGCCAAGCTGCTACGGATGAACAAGCGCGGGCAGGTGCGGGTCGACGGTGGCGCCGTGATCCTGGAGTCCGCCACCGAACTCGCCGCCGAGCCCGCGCCGAACACGGTCTTCCTGGGCGTTCAGGACGGCATCCACCTGTGGGCCGTGCGCGATAACGAGATCGACGGCACCCTCGCCGACCTGCGCGCCTACGGCAGCACCCTGGAGTTGGACGATTTCGGCACCGGCCTGCTCTCCACCGCCATCGCCCTGCTGAACTGGCATGACAAGGCCGGATTCAGCTCCGCCGACGGCACCCCGACCACCGTGACCGCCGGGGGCTGGTCCCGCACCAGCGAGTCCGGTCACGAGGAATTCCCGCGCATCGATCCGGCCGTCATCTGCCTCATTCACGACGGCGGCGACCGGGTGCTGCTGGCTCGTCAGCACACCTGGCCGGAGGGTCTGTTCTCGCTGCTCGCAGGATTCGTCGAAGCCGGGGAGTCGCTCGAGCGCTGTGTCGAACGCGAGCTGTTCGAGGAGGTCGGCGTCCATGTCACCGATATCCGCTATCTGGGCAGCCAGCCCTGGCCATTCCCGCGCTCGCTCATGCTGGGTTTCGCGGCCGTCGCCGATCCCGAACAGCAGGTGACCTTCCATGACGGCGAGATCGCCGAGGCGCACTGGTTCACCCGCGCCGAGGTGCGCGAAGCCCTCGCAGCGGGGGCGTGGGGCGCGAAAACCGATGCGCGCCTGCTACTTCCGGGCTCCATCTCGATCGCCCGCACGATTGTCGAATCCTGGGCCGCCGAAGGCTGATTCGCCCTTCTCCACGACCACAACAAGCCGCACATCCACGTGGATGTGCGGCTTTTTCGTTCTATGAGTTATCCGGCCCAGCTTTCGGGACTACTCAGCCGATGCTGGCGAGGGCCTTCTTGACCTGCACCAGGCTGGGATTCGTCGCCGTCGACCCATCGCTGTACTTGATGGTCGGCACCACATGGTTGCCGTTGTTGACGCTGCCCACGAATTCGGCGGCATCCGGATTCTCTTCGATATCGATCACCGTGTAGGTGATACCGGCCTCGTCGAGCTGGGTCCGGAGCCGGCGGCAGTAGCCGCACCAGGTCGTCGAGTACATGGTCAGGTCGGTTGCAGTCACGGACTGTGCAACGCGACCGGTTCCGATCGTGTTCCCCACGAGTTCACGATCGGGGGACCGGTTCGCCCTCGCGCATGCCACATGAGCCCGTCCCCCGCCCCGCATGCGCTCGACCGCGGCGGTCGCGGAGGGCGTCGATGGGGTCTGCTGGCCTCGCTCACCTGGCTCACCGGGAAATCCGGTGACGAACCGGTCATGCAGCGCGATCTGGCCGCGCACGCCGCCACCGATCCGATGATGACCTCCCAGGTGCTGCGCACCCTGGAGCAGAAGGGTCTGGTGGAGCGGCGCGAGCACCCGTCGGATCGGCGCGCCAAATCCCTGGTGCCGACGAAAACCGGTGTGGCACTGGTCAATCGGGCCATCGTCGCGGTCGAATCGTGTGATCGCGACTTCTTCGGCCCACTCGGCGATCGCACCGGGTCCTTCGCCACCGCGCTGCGCCGGCTCCGCGACCGCGCCTGAATTCAGGCCGGGTCGTGCGCGCGCGTGCCGCTCACTCGTCGTCCGCCCATGGCGGGCACCTCATTGACCACGACGGCACGCTAACCCGGTACCGCGCCGATTGCCCGGAGGCCGATCGGATCGACGCCGCGATCGCGGGCGGAGCTCTGAATCGGTCGTCCGAGGGGCCGCACTCGGTGATTGCGTCGGATCGATTCGGTCTCCGGCGAACCTGCCTACCGCGCACGGCATCGGCCCGCGCGCTGCGATGGTCTCGGAGGAGAGGACGTTCTGGGTGGGGCGGTCTTGCTGGCAGGCGGCGAAGGGGCGGATGACGTCTTCGGTGATGCCGCCCTCGCGGGCGATGCGCCCCGCGACCAGACCACCGAACGCCCGGCCGCCGAAATCCGCGGTCAATACTTGGGCGCGGTCCCCGACGATGCGCGGGCCGTGCGGCCAGTCGTGCCGGTTTCGCGGTGTGTCGACCTCCGCCGCCCCCATTTCGCCTACTGATTCGGGCCGGGTGCGTGAGCGGCGGGCGGGTTGTCGGCGGGCACTGTCATGATGGTGCGCGTGACTGTCGCCGCGACCCAGAAGCTCCGGCTCGACGAACTCGATGCCGAGCAGGCGGCCGCCGTGCGCGCACCGCGCGGTCCGGTTTGTGTGCTGGCCGGTGCGGGAACGGGTAAGACCCGCACCATCACCCATCGCATCGGACATCTGGTGTCGGCCGGGCATGTGCGCGCCGATCAGGTGCTTGCGGTGACCTTCACCGCGCGCGCAGCGGGTGAGCTGCGGAGTCGACTGCGGGCGCTGGGGCTGGGCGGCGAGGCCGGACAGGTCCAAGCGCGCACCTTCCACGCCGCGGCGCTGCGGCAGCTGAAGTACTTCTGGCCGCAGGTGGTCGGCGATGTGCCGTGGAAACTGCTCGATCGCAAATTCCCCATCGTGGCGCAGGCCGCCGGGCGCGCCGGGCTGGCCACCGACACCGACACCCTGCGCGATCTGACCGGTGAGATCGAATGGGCCAAGGGCTCGCTCATCGCACCGGAGGATTACGCCGCCGTCGTCGCGCGGCTCCAGCGCGACGCACCGTTCGAGGCGTCGAAGGTCGCGGCCGTGTACTCCGGCTACGAATCGCTCAAGACCACCGCCGAGGGGCTGTGGCTGGACTTCGACGATCTGCTGCTGCACACCGCCGCCGCGCTGGAGGACTACACCTCGGTCGCGGAGGAGTTCCGCGGTCGCTACCGCAGTTTCGTCGTCGACGAGTATCAGGACGTCACCCCGCTGCAACAGCGGGTACTCGACGCCTGGCTCGGCGAGCGCGACGATCTGACCGTGGTCGGCGACGCCAACCAGACCATCTACTCCTTCACCGGTGCGAGTCCGGCCTTCCTGCTGGACTTTTCGCGACGGTTTCCCGAGGCCACGGTGATCCGCCTGGAGCGGGACTATCGCTCCACCCCGCAGGTGGTCTCACTTGCCAACCGGGTGATCGGCGCGGCCCGCGGGCGCATCGCGGGCACCCGCCTGCAACTCATCGGCCAGCGGCCCGACGGTCCGGAACCGGCCTTCGCCGAATACGACGATGAGCCCGCCGAGGCCGCGGCCGTCGCCGCCGCGGTCACCAAACTGCTCGCCAAAGGTGTGCCCGCCGCCGAGATCGCGGTGCTCTACCGCATCAACGCGCAGTCCGAGGCGTACGAGCAGGCGCTCACCGAGGCCGGTATCCCATACCAGGTGCGCGGCGGCGAGGGCTTCTTCAACCGCACCGATGTGCGTCAGGCGGTGCAGGCGCTGCGCCAGGCCGCCGCCCGCGACGATCTGCCCGACGCGCGCGGCATCGAACTGGTGAATCTGGTGCGCGCCGTGCTGGCCCGCATCGGTCTCACCGTCGAGGAGCCCGTCGGCGTCCAGGCCCGCGAGCGCTGGTCCGCCCTCATGGCCCTGGTCAATCTCACCGAGGAACTCGGCACCCACGAACCCACGCTCGATTTCGGCGGCCTGCTGCGCGAGCTCGCCGCCCGCGCCGAGGCCCGGCACCCACCGACCGTGCAGGGCGTCACGCTGGCCTCACTGCACGCCGCCAAGGGTCTGGAGTGGGATGCGGTATTCCTGGTCGGCCTGGCCGACGGCACCCTGCCCATTCAGCATGTGCTCGGCCACGACGGCGCGGTCAGCGATGAGGCCGCCCTGGAGGAGGAGCGCAGGCTGCTCTACGTCGGCGTGACGCGCGCCCGTGAGCATCTCCAATTGTCCTGGGCGCTGGCGCGTTCCGAGGGCGGTCGCAAGGTGCGCCGCCGCTCCCGCTTCCTCATCGGCCTGGTCCCCGATGATTCCCCGGCCTCGCGTATCGCGCCGAATACGACCGATCGGCGCGGTCCCAAGCGCGTGCATCCCACCTGCCGGGTCTGCGGCCGCCCACTGCTCAATACCCAGGCCACCATGCTGGGCCGCTGCACCCGCTGTCCCGCGGATGTGGACACCGAACTGCTGGCCGCGCTCCAGGAATGGCGCAGGGACAAGGCGGAGTCGCTGAAGCTGCCGCATTTCGTGGTGTTCAGCGACACCACGCTGACCGCCATCGCCGAACAGCGCCCCGCCGATGATCGCGCGCTGGTGGCCATCCCGGGAATCGGTGCGAAGAAGCTACAGACCTACGGGGCCGATGTGCTGGCCATCGTGCGGTCGCGCCTCAACGGCTGATTCGCCCCATCGATGCCGGATTCATCCGGATTCATCCGGAACGGGTTGTCACGCTGCCCTTCTCGATAATCGTCCGCAAGACCATAAAACTGCTGGTCAAAAATAGGTTGTGCGCATCGGTATATCTACTTAGGGTGGTTCCATGCACACGGGAGGAATCCCGGCGCGCATGGGTACTTATCGGATACGAGAGCAGGAGGGAGGCAGACCAGTGAACGACTTCATGAACACCAATTCATCTGTCCGGACGATGTCCGGTGATTTGGCGACGGTTGCAGGCGTCGCTGTCATGTCCGTCTCCCGGGGGATCCTCGCTACGCAGGGGATTCGTCTGTCCGGCTTTGTCGGCGATCTTGGTCTTCAGGGTTTTGCAACCAAAACCCAAGCGGCAGAGCAGATCGTCATGAAGCAGGACAAGCCCGAGGGCAGCTGGCACCAGGCAGCCACATATGTGGCCGCCGCCTTCGCAGCGGAAACCGGAGTCGATCCGGTGCATCTGCTGTCGGCAGCCCGCCGCCCCCGCAACATCCACCTCGCGACCGTGATCAAGAGCCGACATAGGAGTCGACTCAGGTAAGGGATAACTCCCAGACCGACTGGCCACGGATCGCCCAGAAGCGAAACCGTGGCCATAGTTGTATTCGGCCTCCGCCTTCCGGCACCGGTTTCGCTTCACACACCGAAACGACCGCTGCACGAGAAGGAGAACGACGTGTCCACCACGGTTACCCGTGACCGCGTGACATGCCGCAACACCGTGGCCTCGACTCCCCGCATCCGCCGGGGCGCCACGATGTCCGTACCTTGCCGAGATGGCAACCCCGATCTCTGGTTCGCCGAGAGCCCGGCTCAGCTGGAAGAGGCCAAGACGCTGTGCGCCGCGTGCCCGATCCGGCAGGGCTGCCTGTCCGCCGCCATCGATCGCGCCGAGCCCTGGGGTGTCTGGGGCGGCGAGATCTTCGATCAGGGCGTTGTCATTGCCCGTAAGCGCCCGCGGGGGCGTCCGCGCAAGGTCGCGGTGGCATGATCGGCCTGAGCGCCGGGGGTGAAAAAGAACGCATACGACCCGCTTACTTCTCGGTAAGCGGGTCGTTTTGCGTTCGGGGGCAGTAGCTTTCAGCTGGCGGTGCGGTACTCCTTGTACCCCGGCACCCAATCCTGCATGAGCTTCATGAACGGCAGTTCGGCATCGAGCTGGGCGCAGATGCCGATGGAACCGCCCAGCACGCGGAAGATCATCACGTGCTCGGCCGGGAGTTGCAGGGCGCGGGCGGTTTTCAACATCTCCTGATTGGAGATATCGGTGGCCTTACCCGCCACCCGCTGCATCCACTTACGGGTGAAGTGGAAGGTCTCGGTCTTGATGGGATCGGTGAACGGGCGCAGGTAGTCCTGAATCTCCTGATGCGTCACCGTCTTTCCGGGAATCACCCAGCCGTTGGTGTTCATCAGCTCGGTGAGTTCGTCGAAACGCTCCTCGACCGCGAGCGCCACCATCTGGCCCAGCACCGGCGGGAAACCATGGGGCAGCGGTGCGCAGGCGCCGTAGTCGATGACGGCCAGGCGGCCGTCCGGCATGACCATGAAATTGCCCGGATGCGGATCGGCGTGCAGCAGGCCCGCGATCGCCGGTGAGGAGAAATGGAATTCGCCCATCAGGGCGGCGACCCGATTGCGCAGCTCCACCGTGCCCGCCGGATCCTCCATACCCTGGCTGATGACCTTGGAGACCGGGGTGGCATCGTCCAGCCATTCGGTGACGATCACCTTGGGCGCGCTGGCAACGACTTTCGGCACCAGGAAGCGGGCGTGACCGTCGAAGGCCTTGGCGAATTGCCGCTGATGCCCACCCTCGATGCGGTAGTCCAGCTCCTCCTCGGTGCGCTCGCTGATCTCGGCGAGAATGGGCTTCACATCCGCGCCGGGAATGAGCGCGCCCATCATGCCCGCCATGCGATTGAGGGTTTTGAGATCGGCGCGCAGCGCCTCGTCAGCCCCCGGGTACTGCACCTTCACCGCGACCACGCGACCGTCCGACCAGACGGCCTTGTGCACCTGGCCGATACTCGCCGAGGCGGTGGGCTCATCGTCGAACTCACGGAAGCGCTGCCGCCAGCCGGTTCCCAACTGCTGATCCAACTGCCGGTGTACGGCAGCGGTCGGCATGGGCGGGGCCGCGGCCTGCAATTTGGTGAGCGCCTCGCGGTAGTGCTCGCCGAACTCCTCGGGCACGGCCGCCTCGAAGACGGACAGCGCCTGCCCGAATTTCATGGCTCCGCCCTTGAGCTCGCCCAGAACCGCGAACAATTGTTCCGCGGCCTTCTGGTTGAGTTCCGCGTTGATCTCGGTCTTATCGCCCCCGGCCAGTTTGCGGCCGAAACCCACGGCCGCCCGCCCCGCGATACCGAGTGGAATCTTGGCCAACTTGGCATTGCGGGAAGAGCGCTTGCTCACAATCTCTGACACGCTCCCATCATGCCGATGTCCCAGACGGTTCGCCATGGGAATTGGATGTAATCGCGGGTCCGAGCGTTTAGTGGGATCCGTCACAGCAACTCCGATTCGCTCTTGCCGCGTGCTGCGGGATCGATGTTGTCCGAGCCGATTTCGTTCGCGGCGGGTGCGCCGGACGCGCTGCGGTGCCGCTCCGGGGCGTCCAGGCAACCGCAGAGCGGATGCACCGGCCAGGGCCGAACCCCGAGATGCGGTAGGTCCAGATTCAACTCGAGGGTGGCGCTCAGCGACGCGGGTGCGTACTCGGCCGCTCCGTGCGCGATGGTGTCGATCTCGTGCAGCGCCAGGGCGGCCGCGGCGGCGATACCGGCCGGGGTGGCGTGCCCGATCCGGCCCAGCAGTTGGGCGCTCAACCGCGGCCACTCCGGCTCCAGCTCGCAGCGCAGCAGATCGGCGCAGCGCAGACAGCTGGATTCGCCCGGCAGGACCAGCGGGCCGATCACCCCGCGCCCATCCCGAATCCGCACCTGCAGATGTGGGATTCGCCGTCGCATGAGCTCGGCCACCAGAGCCGGATCGGGAACCAGGGCATCGGCCAGCACCACCAGATCCGGTCGCTCGGTCCGCGCGTCGGGTGCGTGCCCGGGATAGGAATGGCTGCCCCGCAACCCGATTCGCCGCAAACCGTCGAGCAGGGCATCGGACAGCGGCCCGCGCCCATGCACTCGAACATGCCGGAGCCGCGAGGGCGTCTCCGCGTCGATCAGCAGCCCCGCATCGTCGAGCGCCTCGAGCACGCCGCGAACGCTCTCCGTGCTGAACCCCAATTCCCGCGCCGCACAGAGAATCTCGCCCTCCGGCCGAGCACCGTCCAGCAATCGCAGGAGCGCGGGCACCGCCTCCGCCGGTCCGGGCGGCCGCAGCAGTATCGCCTCCCCGGGAGCCCACCCCAACTGCACCGCCCCATTCCGGCGCACCAGCACCGTGATTCGCGGATGCAGCATCGGTCCGTAAGTACGCGCGAGCGTGGTCATGGATGAATTCTGCGCCGACCCGAGAAGGCGAAAACCCTCGGAAACGCCTGACTACCAGCGCTTTCGAGGGTTATCCACAAGTCGCCCAATGAGGGTTGCGCACCGGGGGCGGCGGCACCTGATCGGTTCCGCTCTCAAGAAGCGGGGGTATCGCCCTCGTCGTCGCCGGGCTTCTTCTCGGTGTCGACCGGCTTGTCCCCGGCCGCCTTGTCCTTCTCGGCCCGCTCGCGCTTCTCCACCTCGGCGAGCTGGGCCAGCGGATCGTCGAAAGCGGTTGTGCCGCCGCCGAGTACCGAATCGATGAAACCGGCCGGTGTGTCCAGATCCGAGGAGTCCGGCAGCAGGTCCGGATGCGCCCAGACGCCGTCACGCCGCTCGATGCCCGCATCGGTGGTGAGCCGCCGCCACAGCGTGGCCGCCTCGCGCACCTTGCGCGGGCGCAGTTCCAGCCCGACCAGGGTCGCGAAGGTCTGCTCCGCCGGTCCACCGGTGGCGCGGCGGCGGCGCAGAGTTTCGGCCAGCGCGCCCGCACCGGGCAGCCGATCGCCGACGGCATCGGTCACCACGGTCTCGACCCAGCCCTCGATGAGCGCGAGCAGGGTCTCCAGGCGATCCAGCGCGGCCTGCTGTTCGGGTGTGGTCTGCGGTTCGAAGGTGCCTTGCGAAAGCAGCTCCTCCAATTTCGATGGATCCGAGACCAGCGTCATCGGATCGAGTCCGGCCGCGGCCTGTTCGATGGCCGAGAAATCCATCTTGATACCGCGCGCGTAATCCTCGACCGCGCCCAGCACCTGCTGGCGCAGCCACGGCACATGCCCGAACAGGCGCTGATGCGCGGCCTCGCGAGCGGCCAGGTAGACCAGGATCTCGCTCTCGGGCTGCTCCAGTCCGGTGCTGAACTCGGAGATGGCCGCGGGCATGAGCGCCCCGGTCCCGGCCGGGCCGAGCGGCAGGCCGATATCGGTGGAGGTCAGCACCTCCTTGGCGAGCTGGCCGAGCGCCGAGCCGAGCTGCGAACCGAAGGCGAGCCCGCCCATCTGCCCGAGCATGCCCATCATGGGCGCGGCGAACTCCTTGGCCTCGGCGGGCAGGGTCGCGGTCCACATGCCCGAAACCTGCTGCGCCACCGGATCACACAGCCGCTTCCAGGTCGGCAGCGTCTCCTCGATCCAGTCATTGGCGGTCCAGGCCGCGGTCTTGGTCGCGCCCGCGGGCAGCGTGGTGACCGGGTCGAGCCAGAGTTCGGCCAGATGCGAGGCATCGGCGACCGCGCGCTGCTCGCCCTCGGTGACCGGGGTGACGCTCGCGCCGAGCTGCTGGCGGGCCAGGCGTTTGGCCAGGTCGTAATTGACCGGACCCGAATCCCCGCCGGGCTGGCTCATGCTGGTGAACATCTGACCCAGCTGACTGAGCATCTGACCGAGTTGCGAGGGATCGAATCCGCCGCCGCCCGGACCACCGAGTCCGAACGGGTTGTTCGCACCGGAACCGCTGGACTCGTCGCCGGGCTTGCGCTCCGGATCGTCGTCGCGATTCGAGAATCCGAACGGGAAATCACTCATGACATCTACGGTACTGGAGCCTTCCAAGCGGCGAACCGCCGAGCGGAACGCGGCAATCGGGGGCATCACCAGTACCCTTGGCCGCGTGAACCGTCGGATATTCACCCTGCTCGCCGCCCTGATCCCGATTTTGGTGCTGGGGATCATCGGCAGTGTCGTCACCGTCCCGTTCGTGGCGCTCGGACCTGGGCCGACGTTCAATACGCTGGGGGAAGTGAATGGAAAAGAGGTCGTCGAGGTGCGCGGAGCACCCGTCGATCCCACCGCCGGCAATCTGAATATGACGACGGTCTCCGTTCGCGATCAGCTGAATATCTTCGAGGCATTCGGCCTCTGGCTCGATGGTCAGCACGGTCTTGTTCCGCGCGCCGAGGTGTATCCGCCCGGCGTCTCGCGTGACGAGATAGACAAATCCAATCAACAGGACTTCAAGGATTCCGAAGACAATGCGGAATTGGCGGCCCTGCATTATCTGAAGATGCCGACCGTGGTGCGGTTGCGCGCGGTCACCGAGGACGGGCCCGCCAAGGACGTGCTGCGCAAGGGCGATGAATTGGTGAGCGTCGACGGTAAGCCGATCGCCAGTTCCAAGGATGTGGTGGCGGCGGTGTCCGCGGCCAAGCCGGGCAGTGCGATTCCGGTGGTGTTCCGCCGCGACGGGCAGGAGCAGACCGCCGAGATCACCCTGGGCGCGCGACCCGACGACTCCGCCAAGGGCTATCTCGGCATCACGCCCGGTGAATTCGCCAGCGGCCCACTCCAGGTGGACTTCAACCTCGCCGAGATCGGCGGACCCTCGGCCGGTCTCATGTTCACCCTGGCCCTGATCGACAAACTCACCCCGGGTGAGCTCAGCGGCAACAAGTTCATCGCGGGCACCGGCACCATCGATCCGGACGGCAAGGTCGGCCCGATCGGCGGCATCCAGTACAAGATGATCGCCGCGCACGAGGCGGGCGCGACGACCTTCCTGGTCCCCGCCGCCAACTGCGGTGAGGCCGCCCAGCGCACACCGGACGGCCTGAAACTCGTCAAGGTCGAGAACCTCGCCGGGGCCGTACAAGCCCTCGACGACCTCAACGCGGGCAAGGAAACCCCCAGCTGTAACTAGCCAGCCCCCGTCATCCTGCAGCCCAGCCCCGTCACCGTCATCCCGCAGCCCGGCCCCCGTCACCGTCATCCCGCAGCGCAGGCCCCGTTATCCCGGCGCGTTTTTGGCCGGGATCCACACTTTCAGGGTGAGTACCGCCGGCTGTGGATCCCGGCCGAAAGCATCCCGGGGATGACGTGCCGCGTCTCTCCCTGCGCGTGTGCGCTACCCCATTTCCATGTGTCGGGTGCGTCTCTCCCC
>NZ_BDAW01000055.1 GCF_001625085.1 Nocardia acidivorans NBRC 108247 | reverse complement strand
TGTGTGTGTGCGTGACCCGATTTCCATGTGTCGGGCGCGCTCTCCCCCTTACCTACCCCCGCACCCCACTGCCGTCAGGCAGTGGGGCGCGAATTGCTTTCAGCCGCAGGCTGTTCAGTCCTCGGGCTCGTTCTCGAGCGTCTGGCGCACGGCCTCGACCAGGTTGGGCGCGAGGTTGGGCGCGGTGCGCAGGTCGAGGTCGCCGAAGGGGTCTTCCTCGTGTTCGGCGGGGCGGACCTGAAGCAGCGACAGCGAGGTGCCGTCGCGGAGCACGCCCACGAACAGGCGGGCATCGCGGCGCTCGGGATGTTCGACGGCGGCTTGGCGGGCGGCCGAATCGGCGGCATCGGGATCGGCGAGCAGCGGCTCGATCGCGTCATCGAGGGTCTGTTCGGCATCGGGCGGCAGCACCACGATCTGCTGCACCAGCACACAGCCCTCGACCGCGAGCGGCCAGCTGGTGGTGGCCAGGAATTCGTCGAGCGCACGGGGATGGTCGCCGTTGATGTCCTCCGGAAACGGCTCCTGCGCAATCGGAGTCAGCGCGTCCTTCTCATCCACCTGATCCAGCAGCGAGGGCTCGGCCGCCACCAGGTCCACGGTCGGTACCAGCGCGAACATCTGCGGCGGGCGGTCCCAGCCCTCGCCGTCGGCATACTCGGCGACTTCGCGGATGCACCGGTACAGGGCGGATGCGGCCCACTGCTCAGGGTTCACCCCGCAATCCTCGCATCGAGATCTCCGAGTCTCGAGCCCGGGTGTTGGGCCGGATCCCGGGCGATTTACGTAGAGTGGGGCGCGAACGGTCCCCTGGGACCAACTCGCATCATCGGACTGCGGTGCACCGCCCGGTTTTTCCGGCGGGCCTGCCGGACCCTGGGAGAGTGGCATCGTGGGCATGCGCCCCCCGACTGGCTTACCTTCGCTGTCACGTCGCAGTCGAGTGCTGTTGGTAACAGCACTGGTACTGGCGGCACTCTTGTTGGTCGGGCCGCGGCTCACCGACGCCTATACGAACTGGTTGTGGTTCGGGGAGGTCGGTTTCCGGGGTGTCTACCACCGGGTGCTGCTGACCCGGTTCCTACTCTTCCTCGTGGTCGCGGTGATCGTCGGCGCGATCATCTGGCTCGCACTGCTGCTGGCGTACCGCTCCCGGCCGGTCTTCGTCCCGGTCTCGGGTCCGGGCGATCCGATCGCGCGCTACCGCACCACCGTCATGAGCCGACTGCGGCTGTTCGGCATCGGGATTCCGCTGCTGATCGGTCTGCTGTCGGGTCTGGTGGCGCAGTCCAGCTGGGCGACGGTGCAGCTGTTCCTGCACGGCGGTTCGTTCGGGGTGCGGGATCCGCAGTTCCATCTGGACATCGGTTTCTACACCTTCGATCTGCCGTTCTACCGGATGGTGCTGAACTGGCTGTTCGTCGCCGTGGTGATCGCGTTCTTCGCGAATCTGGTGACGCACTACGTCTTCGGCGGTCTGCGCCTGGCGGGTCGCGAGGGCACGCTGAGCCCCGCCGCGCGCGTTCAGCTGGCCGTGCTGGCCGGACTCTTCGTGCTGCTCAAGGCGATCGCGTACTGGTTCGACCGGTACGCACTGCTGTCGAGCACCCGTAAGGAGCCGACCTTCACCGGTGGTTCGTACACCGATATCAACGCGGTGCTGCCAGCCAAGCTGATCCTGCTCTCCATCGCGGTGATCTGCGCGGTGGCGTTCTTCGCCGGGGTCGTCCTGCGCGACTTGCGGATTCCGGCCATGGCGGCGGCGCTGCTGGTGCTCTCCTCGGTGCTGGTCGGCGCGGTGTGGCCGCTGCTGGTGGAGCAGTTCTCGGTGCGCCCGAACGCGGCCACCAAGGAGAGCGCGTATATCCAGCGCAATATCGCCGCCACCCGAGACGCCTACGGCATCACCGGGGACAAGGTGCAGTACGTCGACTACAAGGGCGGCAGCCAGAAGGAACCCGGGCAGACCGCCGCCGATCAGCAGACCATCGGCAATGTGCGGCTGCTGGATCCGAACCTGTTGGCGCCGACCTTCATTCAGCGCAATCAGCTGCAGAACATCTACGGTTTCCCGGACACCCTGGCCATCGATCGCTACACCATCAACAACCAGATCGGCGACTACGTGGTGGCGGCGCGCGAGTTGCAGCCGCAGAACCTGGCGGACAACCAGAAGGATTGGATCAACCGGCACACCGTGTACACCCACGGTGACGGTTTCGTCGCCTCGCCCGCGAACAAGGTCAATGCCGCACCGCCCGCCGATCCCAAGCAGGCGCAGCAGACCGCGGGCAGTGACAGCAGCGGCGGCGGTTACGGCTATCCGGTCTTCACCGTGCCCGGTCCGAACGGGACCGAGCTCAAGACCGTCAGCGATCTCGGAACGCCCAAGGATCAGCAGGCCATTCAGGTCGATCAGCCGCGGATCTACTTCGGGCAGTTGATCTCCAAGACCGATGCCGATTACGCCATCGTCGGCGGGGTCAATCAGCCGCCGCGCGAATACGACACCAATTCAACGCAATTCACCTACAACGGCTCGGGCGGCGTGCCGATCGGCAACTGGTTCAACCGATTCGCCTTCGCCGCCAAGTACGCCGAGCGGAACATTCTGTTCTCCGGTGCCATCGGATCCGATTCGAAGATCATCTTCAATCGCAATCCGCGGGACCGGGTGCAGGAGGTCGCACCGTGGCTGACCGCCGACACCGACGCCTACCCGGCGGTGGTGGACGGTCGCATCCTGTGGATCGTCGATGCCTACACCACCCTCGACAACTACCCGTACGCGCAGAAGACCTCGCTCGACGGCGCGGTCGAGGACAGCATCGACCAGACCACCGGTCGAGTGGTGCCGCGCAAGGAGGTCTCCTACATCCGTAATTCGGTGAAGGCGACCGTCGACGCGTACGACGGCACCGTCTCGCTGTACACGGTGGACTCCACCGATCCGGTGCTCAAGGCGTGGAGCAGCGTCTTCCCCGGCACGGTGAAGCCCGAGAGCGCCATCAGCAAGGATCTGCGCGACCACTTCCGTTATCCGGAGGACCTTTTCAAGGTGCAGCGCGAGATGCTGGCGAAGTACCACGTGGATGATCCGCGCGAGTTCTTCACCAACAACGCCTTCTGGTCGGTGCCGAACGATCCGACGCAGGAGGGTGCGGCCAGTGGTGCGCATCAGCCGCCGTACTACGTACTGATCGGTGATCCCAAGACCGGTAAGGCCGAGTTCAGTCTGACCAGCGTGATGGTCGGCTACAAGCGGAACTATCTGTCGGCGTACATCCAGGCGCATTCGGATCCGGAGAACTACGGCAAACTCACGGTGCTGCGATTGCCGGATACGGCGGCGCAGGGCCCGGGTCAGACGCACAGCCAGATGACGGGCAACAGTGCGGTCGCCTCCGATCGAACACTGTTGACGGGCAGCAGTGCCAATAAGCTGAAATACGGCAACCTGCTCACGCTGCCCGTGGGCGACGGCGGCATCCTCTATGTGGAGCCGTGGTACCTCGAACGCAGTGTCGCCGGAGCCAATAACGCCCCGACCTTCCCGCAGTTGGTGAAGGTGCTGGTCAGCTACCACGACAAGATCGGTTACGGCGCGACCGTCAAGGAGGCGCTGAACCAGGTGGCTCCCGAATTGGCCTCCGCCGCATTGGATCTGCCGAACCAGCCGGGCGCCCCGCCGCAGAGCAATCCACCCGCGAACCAGGGTGCGCAACCGCCCGCCAACCAGACGGTGCCACCGCCGACCGGTTCGACGGGCAAGGACGCCGCGGTCAAACAGCTGGACGATGCCCTCAAGGCGGTGCAGGACGCCCAGAAGTCGGGTGACCTGGGCCAGCTGGGTAAGGCTCTGGAGCAGCTGCAAACGGCTGTGACGAACTACGAGAAGGCCGGCGGCTAACCGCTCCGCCGTGCCGAAATGAAGGGCGCTGCCGTCGATCTCGACGACAGCGCCCTTCGTTCGTCGTAGGCTCGGGCCGGAGCGATCGAGCGGAAGGCGGACCATGTCCGACGAGAAGATGTTCAGTGTATTCGGGCGAATGACCGCGCAGCCGGGTCGGCGCGATGAGCTGATCGCCTTGCTGGTGCAGGGTTTTCGCGCCGGAGGCGAGAGCGGTGGACTGGTCGGCTACAGCGTCAACACCGCCTTCGACGATCCGGACACCATTTGGCTGACGCAGTTGTGGGTCGACAAACCCGCGCATGACGCGACCACTCGTTCGGAGCCGGTTGCCGCTGTGTCCCAGCGGATTCCACCGCTACTGGCCGGACAACCCGAGGGTTGCTACGGCAATGCCGTGCACGTTCACACCCGAGTCCTCGGCGACGAGGCGTAGCCGATCTCACCGGCGGCCCGCTGAGCGGCGGGTGCGGGCGGGCTGCGCGGCCGACTTCACCGTGGCCAGTACCGGGGGTCGTCTCCAGGGTGTGGAGGGCGCCGAGTTCGCGGGTGAGGTAGTGGTGCAGGGTCGCGGGGTCCGGACAGAGGGCTTCGGCGATCAGATTCGATCTGCCGGTGGCGGCGGCGACGTATGCCAATTCCTCATGCTGGGCAAGGGCTTCGGCGACCCGGTCCAATTGCCCCGGGCAACCGAGGCGCACAGCAGTGCCCGGGTAGTCACGCCGAGTCCGCGATCGTTGACCTCCATGTCGAAGTAGAGTGCGCCGGTGCCGCGCAGATCCGAAATCCTGCGTGCCACAGTCGATTGCGACCAGCCGGTGACGTTCGTGAGCCGCGCCAATCCGGACCGGCCATCGGTGCGCAGCGCGCGGAAGAGGCAGGCCGATCACGCGCTGTCCGGCCGTCTCGCGCAGGCGGCGATAGCGGCGCGCGACGGATTCCCGGGATCCGCGCCGCGGGTACCGTGTGTGCCACCCCTTCAGTCGGGGCCGTATCGCCGTGGTGGATCCGGTCGATATCGCTGCCGTCGCGGTGGAATCACTTGTGCGCCAGTGTCATACCGGAAAGGTCTATACGCTGAGCGGTCCGCGGCCGTTCTCGCCGGGCGAGCAGACCGGGATACGGCCGAGGTGCTGGGCCGCCCCGCTGCGGTTCGAGGAGATCTCCGCGACCGAATCCCGTTCGGCCCTGCTGAGTTTCGGCGTCACACCGGAGCTCGCCGATGCCATCACCGCGCTGCGTGCGACAGCGCTGGAGTCCTTCACCGTGGTGGTGCACCCCACCGTCGAACAGGTGACCGGGCGTCCGCCGCGCGACTTCCGCGAATGGGCGATCGCGCATCGCGCGGAGTTCCTTCACTGATCGAATCCGCCCGCGCGACAGCAAAAGGCGCCGCCGTCGTCATGGACGGCAGCGCCTCTCGCCACTTCCGATACGGGGAAGGAGTGCGGATCTCAGCGGCCCCAGGACTCGATGAGGGCGGCGTTCTGATCCAGCACCTGGTGGTACTGATCCTGGACGCCGAACTGCTGGGCGAGGCCGCCGGCGACATCTCTGGCCTGATCGATGATGGCCTGCTTGTCGGTGGGAAGCGGGGCGGGCGCGACTGGTGCGACGGGCTCCGGTTCGACGACCGGCTCCGGCTCGGAGGTTCCCGCGCGCAGGTACTGGCCGCAGACGGGCCAGGCGCCGACGCCCTGGGAGGCGAGCACGTTCTCCGCGACGCGGATCTGCTCGGCCTTGGAGGCGTTGCTGGCGGTGCCGGTGCCGCCGTTGGCGGCCCAGGTGCTCTGCGAGAACTGCAGGCCGCCGTAGTAGCCGTTGCCGGTGTTGATTCCCCAGTTGCCGCCGCTCTCGCACTGGGCGACGCCGTCCCAGTTGTGAGCGGGTGCTGCCGAGGCTGTCGCGGTGAAGCCGAACGGGACGGCAACAAGAGCGCCCGTGACGGCCACGAGGCCGAGGGTGCGAGAGTTGATCTTCCGGTTCTGTTTCATGGTGTTTTCCCTCCCTGCGCCCACCCACCCGGCCGATTGCCCAGCCGTGCCCTGCCCCCAGGAGCTCTGGGTACCAAACCGCGGGGCAGGGTTTCGGGAGTGCGGCGGTTCGGTGCGGTGCCCGTCACGGGTTTGATCCGGGCCGAGACTGACGATAACGAGGAAATCTCGACAGATCACGTCTTGATAACTTAAGAATTGCATGAAGCGAATAACCCGAAAAATGGCCTTCATGCAGGTTGGCTATGCTGGAATTCGATATCCCGATCGGTCTGTTATATGCCCGTGATGTGATTCAACTCACTGCGAAAATGTGACTCCCGTCACGTTTCGGGCGCGTTTCAGTGGGAGACGCGCGCAGGAAGGCCGTCAAGGCGGAGGTTTTTCGGTTCCTACCCTCCGGTTCACAACCGTCCGGATGGTCGGACCGCCCGCCAAGATCGAACCCGTAACCCACGGAAACCGCCGTGACCAGCCGATTTGGCGCTGACGACAGCCCGTGTGTAATGTTGTGTTCACCGACGCGGGGTGGAGCAGCTCGGTAGCTCGCTGGGCTCATAACCCAGAGGTCGCAGGTTCAAATCCTGTCCCCGCTACTAGGCAGAACGGCCCGGAACCTACTGGTTCCGGGCCGTTTTCGCATTCATTTGGCATCACGTTTGGCATCATTAGCCAAACTCAGTGTCATGGATGTGGTGTCGTCGCAGGGGTTTCGCGGCGTCCCAGCATATAGGTGGCGGCGAGATCGGCGGCGTGTTCGTCCATGCCGGGCAGGATGTGCTGGTACGTCTTCATGGTGAAGGCGACGTCTGCGTGGCCCGCGCGTTGGCTGACCACCTTCGGGCTAACTCCGGCCAGCAGCGATGCTGTGATGTAGGTGTGGCGGAGGTCGTAGAAGCGGATCTCGGGCAGCCCAGCGCGCGCGGCGAGCCGTTTGAACCGTTCTCGGATGGAATCCGGGTGGACGGGGCGGCCGTCCTCGTAGGTGAAGACTAGGTCGGTGTCACGGAAGTCGTCGCCGTAGAGCGCTCGTTCGGTGTCCTGGATCAACTTCCATACGCGCAACGCGGTGACGGTCTCCTGATCGAGTGCGATCAGCCGTGCGGAATCCTCGGTTTTGACCTGAGCGTCTTGTGCGCGCCCGGCGACGACGACCCGGCCCTCGTGTACGGACAGAGTTCCCGCGTCGAGATTTAAGGAGGGCCAACGTATTCCGCAGATCTCGGCGCGTCGTAGTCCGGTGGTCAGCTCCAGTCGAAATAGAGCGTAGAAGCGGTCGAAACTGACACTGTCCATGAACTGGATGGCCTGGTCGGGCGTCCACACCGGCCGCCGGGAACGGGTCGCACGGGGTGGCTTGGCATTGGCGGCGGGGTTGTCGATGAGATGTTTCCAGGCCACGGCGTCGGCCAGCGCACGGTGGATGGTGATGTGGATGTTGCGGACGGTCTTCTTCTCGAGGCCAGCGGGTTTGGGCTTCGGTATCCGCCCGGCCTTGTAACGACGGACGGCGGAACGGGCCGCGTGGATGGTGACACCGCATGCCTCGGCTATCTGCCGTGGCGTGGGTTCATGGCCGCGCTGTCGCTGTGTGGTCCAGTGTTTGTACATGCGAATGTTGTTGTCGGGCTTGATGCGTCCGTCGATCAGTAGTTGGGCGTAGAACTTCACCAGCGTCGGCGCGGTGAGGTGCTGCAGCTCGCCGCGACCGAGGCGCGGGACGATGTAGGCGTGGACGAACGCTTGCCAGTTGTCGTAGGTGGTGGCGTCGACGACCATCTTGATCGCGGGCAGCCATTCCTCGACGAAGAACTCGCGAACGGTGATTTTGGAGCGTTTCACGTGCTTGTTCTGCTCGACCGCCGTGATCGCATCGCGGCACGCTGCCCATGCCGCCTTTTCGGTGGCGAACCCACCCTTGGAGTCGAAGACAGGTTTGCCGTCGGGGTCCTTCCCCGGGAGCCGAAACTGGTAGTACCAGGTCTTGCCACGCTTGCGAACGTGCCCCTGCTTCACGCGGCAGCCTCCCCGCGGTCCTCAAGTTCGAGCATCGCCTGTAGGCGGGCAGTGATGATGTAGACCCGTCCGCCCATGCGCTTGGTCGGTAGTTCGCCCGACTCGGCGAGCCGGTAGCCCGCGGAGCGGCTGATCCCAAGCAGCACAGCGGCTCTGGGGACAGACAGCAATAACGGAAGCGTGTCCCAGTGATTACGATGGGTGGTATCCGGTTCACGGTCGGGCATGGTCGCATCCTTCGGTCGGGTGCATGATCGGCTAGGTACCGGTGCGGTACGACGGGATATGGACCCTCTCGTGCGTTCGTTGGGTCAAGCGCCTCGTGCACGGATCGGGTTCTCGAACCTGGGCACCCTGTACTGGCAGCAAAGCTCCCGAAAATTGCCGCGCCGGATGGTCACAGTTGGACATCAAGGGGCGCGGTGCTCGAAGTTGCTGCGGCGAACGCGCGGTGCGTGGTGTGGGCCCCGGCAGGTGCCGCGGTCAATACACAAGGCCGACGGTCTGCATCTCGAAGCATCCTGAGCCATGCTGGGTGTTCATCGTTGAACGATCAGCCAATCCACTGAGGACGAATGATGAGCAGCCCCGAGACGGATATCCTGTTTGATCCCCACACGCTTGCTCCGTGGAGGTTCCCGAAGCCGGGTGTCGACTACGTGGGGCGCATTCTGACCACCCCATACGTGGTCTGGCGATTGGATGCGAACGGGAATCCTCAACTCACCACCGAGGGCGCCTACCGGTGGTCTCTATGGATGTGCGTGGACACCGCCGAGGGATTACGCGGCTTCTGTATCGAGACAAACCCGTTGGCCCAAGCTTTCAACGGCAACGCCACTGAGGCCAACCTGCGGCGGTGGGAGCATGACTGGAATGTGGGCGGACGGTTGCAGCTGTCATGGACACGGGATGGACGTGACCGTCACCTATATCGCGGACGGTATTCGCCGCCGCCTGCGACCCCATTAGCAGAGCGATAGCGAGCGGGCACATGGCCGGGTAAACTGACTTGGAGTAAGCGCGTCGATCGTCTGATGCGGGGTGTGGGTGGAGCACCGGTTCGCCAGGACCGCCCGTAGTCACTCATGAGAGCCAGGGAGAATTGCCCGCCACCGGCGGGAGTAAGCGGCGACCACGTCGATCGGGACAGGCGATCGATCGACCAGGGAGCCGAGGAATTACTTCCCTGGAGAGCCTGTGCCCTCATCGCCTGATACTCAAGTTCCGCGCCGTTCGACGCGCAACCACTCACCTCGATCCGCACGTCTGATGGAACGTCATGAGTCGCCAATGGCCGTCGTGTGCTGGGTACTCGACAGCGACGACCGAACTCGTCGAGCACGAAAACTCTTCATCCCGGCAGGGCTGATTGTCTGCTTGGCCCTGGCTCTGCTCTCAATCGTTCTGCTCGTCGGTGCTTCAATGCTCACAATTGGTGTCGGAACCGGTATTGGTGGCGTGTTGACGGTCAGCGCCGTGATGAGGTGGTGGCGGTCTCGTCGAAGCGAATAGTTCGGTGAAAGCTGAACGGGCCCTGAACAGATTCACCCGATGGTAGGGCCAACTGCCCTGCGCCACTGAGAGCGGCAGCCGTCGGCTCCAGCCACGATGGTTTGTCACCCACGGGTGACAAACCATCGTGGCTGGAGCGCTGACGTGCGAGTGCGGCAGCTCCGCGCGGCGATCCGAGCCCGGGCCAGGCATCATGAGGCTGGGTCAACATCGGCTAGCCCGCCGTCGGTGATTTCATTTTTAAATATGTTGTACCGATTCGCATGTCGAACCACTGTGTCAATCTGGATCTCGCCTACTTTTGAAGGCTAGCGTTCAAATGAGTGAAGTGCCGCACAATCCGCGCCGTATTTTTAGCTGGTTAACAAATGAGGTGTATCGGAATCATGCCTGTGATCGCAGATTGGGCATGCGTTAGATTTCATGTCAGCTTCGTCGGAGAGTTCCCACTCGTTGAATATTTCACCCCGCTTGTCGGGAGGCAAGTAGACTTCGCAAATTCCTGAACCGAACATCATCCCTTCGTCCTTGAATGTTTCGGAAACAGTCAGCACCAATCGATTGGACTTGATGTGTTCTCGTACAGGTAAGAAAAGTGGATGGTGATCTTTTAATAACGGAGATCGATACAGCCACACTCGATATCGTTCACATTTTGCATATAAAAATATAGGATGGTGAATTTCTATCATCGGCTACCTCAGCTTGAGTTGGCGAAATTCGACGCATTGATAGAGCGTGTCTTGCAGTTTCACTTCTTTGTGTCATATAAATCAAGGCCCTACTTCGCAGATGATCAGCGGCGGGTCAGAACAGGTCATCCCAAGTCCAGCCGGGGGCACCGGTGCCATCGGCCTCCCTTCCGAACCGGAAGTCCTCCGGGTTTGCGATATTTCCCAGAAAGAGATCGAAGCTGCCGACTGCGGGAAGGCGGGTATTCAACTTCTCCGTTTGTTCGGTCCACCCTCCGTCACGCAATTCCTGGACCAGCTCTACGGCGTCGACTAGTTCGTAGGAAGGGGTAGCGGACACGGCACGCTCGGCCAGTCGTAGTGCTTGGTCGGTCAAACCACGCTCCCGCAAAACCTTCAGCAGCCAGGCAATGCCGATCGAATCGAAGAGGTCGACTACGGGTACGGCGCGCTCGGCCATCGACTGTGCCTGGTCGATCCACTCGCCATCCAGCAGCGCCTCCAACATCTGCACGACACCAAATGGCTCGCCGAGATCGGCCTCAGCGATGGCATGCTCAACAGGGATTCGAGCCAGGTCGGTCAACCCTTGCTCCCGCAATACCTCAAGCAGCCATACGAAGACAGCAGGATCGCGTATATAGACGGAGTTGGAAATAGCGTGGTTGAACAATTCTTGTGCCTTGTCAATCCAGTTTCCCTCATATAGCTCGTCCAGCAGGGCTGCGGTGCCAACCGGGCTATCGGGGCCGTGAAAGATGTCGGGGGATAAGGCGCGCTCGACCAGTTCTCCTGCTTGGTCGGTCCATCCGCCGTCCCGCAGCTCCGAGAACAGCTCCGTGATTGCTGTACGGGTGGCGGTAGATATCGGCGAGGGAGACCGCTCGCTCTGCTAGTACTCGTTCCTGGTCGGTCCACCCGCCCTCCCGCAGCTCTTTCAGCAGCTGTGCGAGTTCAGCGGGGTCACTGGTGACGACAGTGGCTGCGGCTTGCTCGGCAAGTACCCACGCCTGATCCGTCTTTCCGCCCGTTCGCAGCTCCTTCAAGAGCGCGGCAACCTCAGGCGTGCTGGTCTCATCCGAAGTGATGTGGTTGATGACCCAGTCTGTTGGGCGTTCGTCACGTGGATGCACAATCCGAAACAGTTCAATCAATTCGGCAGCGGCAGTGAGTCCCCCGGTGAGTCCGGGGACTTCATCTTCTGTGAAGGATGAAGCTGTGTCGTCGAGGAAGAAGTACCCGGTCGAGCTGCGTGAGCGGGCCGTGCGGATGTATGCCGAGATCAGGGAGCAGCGCGAGTCGGAGTGGGCCGCGATGCGAGCGGTCGCCGAACTGCTGGGTGTCGGGACACCGGAAACAGTCCGCAAGTGGGTGCGGCAGGGGCAGGTCGATGTGGGTGCTCGCCCGGGTGTCACGACCGAGGAATCCGACGAGCTCAAACGGCTGCGGCGAGAGAACGCAGAACTCAAGCGCGCCAACGCAATTCTGAAATCGGCGTCGGTTTTCTTCGCGGCCGAACTGGACCGGCCACAGCGCTGACCGTCAGGTATATCAGCGAACATCAGGGCCATCGTGAGAACGGTGGCCTGCGATGGGGTGTCGAGTCGATCTGCGCCGTACTCACCGAGTTGGGCGTGAAGATCGCCCCATCGACCTATTACGAACACCGCCACCGGATCCCGACCGAACGGGAGCAGCGCGACGAGGAACTGAAAGCGGAGATCACACGAGTGCACACGCAGAACTTCGGCGTCTACGGCGCGAGAAAGGTGTGGCTGCAACTGAATCGGCAACGGATCCGGGTCGCGCGTTGCACGGTGGAGCGGTTGATGCGCGAGCTGGGACTGCGTGGGGCGGTGCGTGGGCGGGTCAAACGCACCACGATCGCCGATCCGGCCGCGGCGCGGCCGGCGGATCTGGTGCAACGAAGATTCGCGCCCGCGGCACCGAATCGGTTGTGGGTAGCGGACATAACCTATGTCCGGACCTGGTCGGGGTGGGTGTATGTCGCGTTCGTGATCGATGCCTATGCCCGCCGCATTCCGGCGCGTATCGCGAGGCAGTTCAGTGATGTCTGGCGGCAGTTGCAGCATCTACGAGAACGCGGACACGCCGTGTACGCGTTATGCACACTGCAGCTGACTTCAGCCGACTCAAGTGCGCTCTATTGATGCCAATACACGCGGAGCGCGAATCCGTCGAACTGACCTGAGTCGCAATGGATACTCGACTGGTTCGGTGCGTCGACGTGTCAGGTAGCAACATCTTCACTGCATTACGGACCCGAGAATGAGGACTGGTCATGAAAGACCCCCACCCGGCAGTGCGAGCTGTTCTTTGGCCCCTCGAGAGCGCACCATACCTAAGTGGAGGTCAGGCCTCGGTTGATCTAGAGCATAGGACGAGCGTGTCTTTGGCGCGTGCTCTTGCTGTGGGTTGTCTGAGCCGCCTCGATCCGAGGCTCAGATCCATTGATGTTTGGGACCCTGCCGCAGGTTCAGGATTCGCAGGCCTTCTGCTTGTCGAAGCGCTACGGTCCGCCGGAATACAGGTCCGTTACCGCGGCCAGGACATCAGCGCGGCTGCGGTGGCGACGAGTCGGCACGTCTTTGGAGGCGTTCCCGATGTCGAGGTCGTAGTCGGGAACACGCTCGAGCGCGATGAGTTCGAGGACTTCGCAGCCGATTTGGTCATCGTCGATGCGCCGTGGGGACAGACCTGGGCGAGTTCGGCTGAGGCGGTCGAGTTCCGTCGGAGAGAGGGTGCATTCCGGTTCGGCCTCCCGCAGCGCTCCGACAGCACGTGGCTCTTCATCTCGTTAGCGCTGGAGAAACTGCGTCCAGCTGCAGAGGGGGGAGGGCGAGTCGCGGCTCTGGTCCACTCCGGCGCGTTGAGCGCGAGTGGCGACAGCGCTGGTGTGAGACGACGGTTGTTGGAAACCGGTTTGCTTGAGTCGGTGACGCGGCTGCCCGAGGGGCTAGCACCGAACACGTCCATCCCACTGTATCTCCTGACCTTCACCAACAGGGCCGTGGACGCCATGCAAGGGAAGGCGCTGATCGCCGATCTGCGGACCCAGTTCACCACCGAAGATGGGTATCGGACGATCCCATCCTCAGCATTGATGGAGCTGGAGTCGGGTCTGAGGACAGGAAGGCAGGGGCCCCGCAACCGTCTTGTCGATCTCCGGCAGTTCATTCGCAGGGACGCCCCGCTGTCGCGGCGCTCCAGCGAAGGGCATCGGCTCACATGGCGTCTCACAACGTTCAACAACATGGCAATAGACACCCAGTTCGTGAATTCTCGCTACGGTCCAAGTTCCGATGTTTCGATCGACGGGGAGCCACGCGAGACCTTCGATCTGGACCCCAGCCGCATCTTCAGAGGAAACTCGCGCGACCTAGAGGAGGACATGCGGGCGAAGGGATGGCCGAGTCGACGGCTGAGCTGCCTACTCGCGACAGAACCCGAAGCTATCAAGGAGACCGATGGCGCCCGTGTGGGGGACTTGTTCATCCCGACAACTCGACAGGGGAGAGTCACAGTCGAGATACCCGACGGTGAGTTAGGCGGTCGGGTCCTCTCGATTCGGCTCGATGGCGATCTCGCTCAACCGGGTTTCTTGGCGGCATGGCTCAACTCGGAGCAAGGAATCGTGAGCCGTCGACGGGCGATCGACGCCAGCAGCTCGGGTAGCTACATCATCGCGCTGCGGTCAGACGCAAGTACGCTAATGCGCTGGGCTGACGAACTCATTGTCCCTGTGCCTGGAAAGGCGGTGCAGCTTGAGCTCGCTTCGGTGGACGAGCGCCTGGCCTCTTTTCAAGCCGCGTTAGACAGCCAGCGAGAAGGCGTCTGGGTATCTCCAGAGAAGGCAGAAGAGGTGGTGAGCAAGATCGCGAGCGCCTTTGACGACTCGCTCACCCTATGGTTCGAGCAACTTCCATTCCCCGTCGCGTCAGCGCTGTGGACCGCTGAGACCGCTACATCGCTCGGAGATAAGCTGCAGTCGTACCTCCATGCTTGGGAGGCCCTCGTGACTTTTCACGCCACCGTACTGTTGTCTGCCATCAGGAGTGATCCGGGCAAAAGCGCCGAGATCGAAGCCAGCATCCGTAACGCGCTGCATGATCAGCGCATCGGCATCGATCGAGCCTCGTTCGGAACCTGGGTGGTCATCCTGGAGACGATTTCCAAGAACCTACGTCGCACTCTTGAAAGCGGCGACGCGGACGAAGTCGCGCGCATTCGCGCCGCGTTCGGTGACCTCACCGAACCCGCGATCGAGCGGCTGATATCGAAGGACCTCGTCAAGAAGTTCAAAGAATTGAATGTCAAGCGCAACCGCTGGCGCGGCCATGGAGGGCATACGTCTGAGGAGGAGCGGCGTGCGCAAGTTGATTCCCTGATCTCAGACCTTCGTGAGCTTCGCCAGACACTCGGTAGCGTCTGGACCCAGCTGCTGCTCGTTTGCGCCGGAAGCGCCAAGCGCGGACACGACGGGTACATCCAAGCGGCAGAGGTCGCAGTCGGCACCCGATCACCTTTTGTCACAAGGGAATTCCGAGTGGGTGATGCCATGCTCGACGGCGAGCTGTACCTGGTGCGAAACGAATCGCAGTCTCCGCTGCGCCTTCTCCAGTTCGTTCAACTCCGTGCGGCTCCGCAGAATGGTCAGTACACAAGCTACTTCTACAACCGCATCGAAGGCGCTCGCGTTCGTCTGGTCAGCTACCAGTACGGGGCAGGAGCTGAAATGGAAGACGACGCGGAGAGATTCCGTGACGAGTTCGGCGCGTTGTTGCTGGGATGACACCGACTCTCGAACTCTCCGGTCAACCGGTTCAGCACGCCCCTGCGGATGTCTACGCCAGGATGGTCGCAGCCCGCAGCGGCTGTTTCGCGGTTGGCCAGCTCTCGATGTTGTTTTCTTGATCCTTCAGGGTCAACGGCGGGTCCTCGTGTGCAGAGGACCCTGCAGGCGATGACCCGCTTTTGCGGGTGTCACACTGTGCTTGTTGACAGAATTTGGGGACGGATCAGCATCTGCGGATCGACAGCCGAGGCCGCCTCTGCGGCTGAGCGGCCCGTAGATAGGCGCCGCGCCGGATGTGCCTGACTGGATACGACGCCCACCGCACACCGAGCATGTGTAAGTCCTGAAAGGGAGGTCATTCCGGTGGTTCCAAGCGAGTTTGTCAGCGCTCTTCGAATAATGG
>NZ_BDAW01000054.1 GCF_001625085.1 Nocardia acidivorans NBRC 108247 | reverse complement strand
CCGCACGGTGGCGCGGGCCGGACGGGTGCGCCGCGGTATCGAGGATCGGGCCGCGCGGCGCGTCTACCGCCCCGGCGGCACCGAGCCGTATGACATCGCCTACCTGGCCCGGCTGCCCCGCCCGGACGGTAAGGGAACCGTCCTTGTCATCGACGGCCTGCACCCGCCGGCCTCATTGGGCGCGATCCGGCTGCTGGCAACGAGATTGGCGACCCTGCACGAGCGCGCGGCCACCCACCCCTTCTCGGCGGTGGTGGGCGTCCGCTACGACCGCAATACCGGCGAGCCGATCGAAGCGGACCTGCTGACCCCGATCTACCGCCACGACCGCTGACCCGATGCGCTCGGCCGGGATCCAGCGCAATCCCGGCCGCGCGCACACCTTTTCGAGTCCGAGCGGGTTACGCCGCGGCCCATTCCGGCCGGAGCGTGTTCATCGGGGGCCGGTCGGCCAGTGAGACTTCCGTGGCCTGTGCGGTGAATTCGCCACTGATCAGCGGGAATTGGGTGAGTGCCGCCCCCGAGTCGGAGACGCCCGCGCGGCCCAGCACCGTGCCCAGGATCTGCCGGCTCATCACCCCGAGTTCGGACAGCGGCCGGTTACGGTGCTGGCGCACACCGAGATTCACCTGGCCGATGGCCGCGAGCCCGAGCAGGTCGTGGGTGTCGAGCAGCAGCCCGATCTCCACGCCGTAACCGGGTGCGAACGGCACCGCCGTGAGCAGTTCCCGGGTGCCCGCGTACTCGCCGCCCAAGGGCTGCAACACATTCGAGAGTGCGGGCCGCAGTGCCGAGAGCAGTGGCCGGGCCACCAGTTCGGTGACGCGGCCGCCGCCGTTGTCGTCGATGGTCGTGCCGTGCCGCAGCGGTCGCCGGTAATACGCCTTCACCAGGTGCATGCCGTCGACGGTGAGCAGCGGCCCGAGCAGCTTCGGCACGAACATGGGATCCGGATCGATCAGATCCGAGTCCACGAACGCCACCAGATCACCGGAGGTGACGGCGAGCGAGCGCCACAGCACCTCCCCCTTGCCGGGGAGGGGCTCGAGTTCGGGCACCGCCTGTTCGCGGGTGACCACGCGCGCTCCCGCGGCCGCTGCCAGCTCGGCGGTGGCATCGGTGCTTCCGGAGTCCAGGACGACGAGTTCGTCCACCAGCGTGCCGAGCAGCGGTCGAATGCTGGCCACCACGCCGGCGACGGTGGCCTCCTCGTTGAGTGCGGGCAGGACCACCGAGACGGTGCGGTCGCCCTTGGCGGCCACCAGCTCCTCGACGGTCCATTCGGGGCGGTCCCAGGTATTGGTGGAGACCCAGTTGTTCATGCTCATGCCAGACCTCGCAGGGTGCGGGCGGGTGGGCGGTGGCCCTGGATCGCGGCGATCATGTCCACCACGCGTCGGGTGGCCGCTACTTCGTGTACCCGGAAAACTCGAGCACCCGCGGCGGCCGACCATGCAGTCGCTGCCAATGTGCCCTCCAATCGCTCGGATAGCTCGACACCAAGAGTCTCTCCGATGAAATCCTTATTACTCAGCGCCATCAAGACAGGCCATCCGGTATTCACAAGAACGTCCACGGAACGCAACAATTCGAGCCCGTGAAAGGTGTTCTTGCCGAAATCATGTGTCGGATCTATCAGAATCGAATCTTTCGAAACGCCCGCCGCGACCGCATTCTCGGCCGCCGTGACCACGGTTTCTGTGACCTGCGCCACCACATCGTCGTAACGCACGCGATGCGGCCGGGTCCGCGGCATGGCTCCGCCGGTGTGGCTGCACACAATTCCGGCGTTCAGTTCGGCGGCGACCTCGACCAGTTCGGGATCGGCCCCGGCCCAGGTGTCATTGATCAGATCCGCGCCCGCGTACACGGCCGCGCGGGCGACTTCGGCCCGCCAGGTGTCGATGCTGATCAGCAGTTCCGGGAATCGCTGCCGGATAGCGGCGACGAAGGGAACCACCCGCCGGGACTCCTCGACGGCGTCCACCGCACTGCCCGGTCCGGCCTTCACCCCGCCGATATCGACCAGATCGGCGCCCTCGTCCACCGCGCGTGCGACCGCGGCCATGGCGGCCGCATCGCTGAACGTCGCACCCTTGTCATAGAACGAGTCCGGCGTCCGGTTCACGATCGCCATCACGAGCGCCCGATCCGTCGCCACCGGCTTCCCGCACAATGTCGGCAACGGCGCACACATGCCCTCGACTGTACCGACCGCTGTCACCCCTGCGCTGGGCAGCCGACCGGGACCGCGAACCTTCAGTTACGGGGGGCCTGTCCTGCGGCGACCTCCTCGATATAGCCGTCGTAGAACGGAACGTAGCCCTCGGCGCGGCCCGACAGGACGTACAGCGTGCTGTTGTCGTCGGCGGTGTACCCCTGGTCGCGGAGTTCCACCTTGCGGGACTTGAAGGTCGAGGTCTGTTCGAGTTCGGGGACCACCCGAATGAACAGTGGGACAGCGTAACCGGGCAGGCGGTCGTAGAGGGTCTTGGCGGCGACCTTGCCGTCGAAGACCGCGTCCGGTGCGAGGGTGATGGCGGCCATGCCGGCCTTACCGTCCGCGCCGGGGACCTGCACGCCGTAGACGACGGCCTGCACGACCGCGTCTATTCCATCGAATGCGCCCTCGACCTGGGTGGTGGCCACATTCTCGCCCTTCCATCGGAAGGTGTCGCCGAGGCGGTCCACGAAGGCGATATGGCCCCAGCCCTGTTTGCGCACCAGATCGCCGGTGTCGAACCAGCAGTCACCGGTGGTGAAGCCGTCCCGCACCAGCTTGGATTCCGTTGCGGCACTGTCGGTATAGCCGTCGAAGGGTGAGCTCTTGGTGACCTTGGCCAGCAGCAGCCCGACGTCGCCGGTGCGGACGCGGCGGAGTTTGCCGTCCGCGGCGCGCTTGGCCTTGCCGGTGGCGTCGTCGTATTCGACCACGGCGAAGGCCAGCGGGGTGAAACCCGCGGTGCGGTCCAGGCTGAAGGCGTTGATGAAGGCGACATTGCCCTCACTGGCGCCGTAGAACTCGACGATTCGCTTGATACCGAAGCGATTTCGGAATTCGTCCCAGATCTCCGGCCGCAGGCCGTTGCCGACCGCGAGCCGGACCCGATGCTGGCGATCGGTGCGCCGGGCGGGCTGATTGAGCAGGTAGCGGCAGAGTTCGCCGATGTAGATGAAGGCGGTGGCCTGGCTGGCGATGGCCTCCTCCCAGAAGCGCGAGGCCGAGAACTTGCGCCCCAGCGCGAGGGTCGCGCCGCCCGCGATGACCGAGGAGAGCGCGACGGTGAGCGCGTTGTTGTGGTAGAGCGGCAGGCAGCAGTACAGGGTGTCGCCGCCGTTCAGGCGCACACCGAGGCCGCCGATGCCCGCCATGGATTTGGTCCAGCGCAAATGGGTCATGACGCTGGCCTTGGGCAGGCCGGTGGTGCCGGAGGTGAAGATCAGATAGGCGCGTTCGTGCGCCCGGATCTGTTCGCACACCGGCGGATTGGCGTCGTTCGCGGTGCGGGCCGCCTCGGCCAGATCTTTGGACCACAGCACCCCGGGGCGGAGTTCGGCGAGGGTGTCCAGCGCTTCGGCGCACTCCTCGCCGATCACGTCGAGGGCCGAGTCCAGCAGTCCGAAACTGTGCTGTAGCACGGTATCTCGCTGATTGTGGTTCAGCAGGCCCGCCGTCGCGCCGAGTTTCACCACCGCGAGCACGGTGAACAGCGCCTCGGGACGATTGGCCATCAGGATGCCGACCACGTCGCCGCGCTTGACACCGCGTTCGGATAGCACGGCCGCGTACCGGTTGACCTCGGAATTGGCCTCGCCCCAGCGGTATTCGCGGCCCTCGAAGCGCAGGAAGGGGCGATCGGGATGTTTGGCGGCCGCGCGCTGGAAGAACAATCCGATCGATGCCTGGGAATCGGATTCGACCAGCATGTGGATGGCATTGCGGGCCATGCCCGGCAGCTGTGTGGTCATTCCGGGCAGGCTGCGCGCCAGATCCAGCAGACCGATCGTCGAACGGGCATCGTTGTTCACTGCGCTGGGCTCCTCATCGAATCGTGCTCGTGGTCACACCTTTACGGATGCACCCTCCGTTGTCGAGTGAAACCCCCTCGGACCCGAGGAAATCGTCAGAGTCCGGGATCGAGCGCGTCGAAGGCGGCGGCGAGGTCATCGGTCAGCACCACCCGCTCCAGGGCCGCGCGCCCGGCGAAGCCGCGTTCGCGCAATTGCTCCAGCCAGGCGAACAATCCGCGATAGTGCCCGTCCAGATCCAGCACGACCACCGGTTTGTCGTGCATGCCCAGGTAGCCCCCGGTCCAGGTTTCGAAGAGCTCCTCGAGGGTGCCCAGGCCGCCGGGCAGGGTGAGGAAGGCGTCGGCGCGCTCGTCCATGATCTGTTTGCGCTCGCGCATGGAGTCGGTGACGATGAGCTCGTCAGATTCCACATCCGCCATTTCGCGGTGCACGAGTTTCTTGGGGATGACGCCGACGGTCTTGGCGCCCGCCGCGCGGGCGGCGGTGGCGACCGCGCCCATCATCGAGACGTGTCCGCCGCCGGAGACCAATTGCCAACCGCGGCGGCCGATCTCGGCGCCCACGAGCCGGGAGAGCTCCAGCGCGGCGGGATCGTCGACACTGGCCGAGCAGTACACGCAGACCGAATACGGTTCGCTCACCACTGATCCCCCATGGTTCCGGCGGCATCCATCTCGGCGCGCTGTTCGGCGGCGGCGAGCACGAGGCTCAGCACCTCGTCCACGCTGTCGGTGACATGCAGCAGGTTCAGATCACCGGGTGCGATCTTGGCGGAGCCGAGCAGTGAGTCGCGCAGCCAATCCACCAGTCCCGCCCAGTATTTGGTGCCGAACAGAATGATCGGGAACTGATTGATCTTATGCGTCTGCACCAGGGTGAGCGCCTCGAACAGCTCGTCCAGGGTGCCGAATCCGCCCGGCAGGCAGACGAAGGCCTGCGCGTACTTCACGAACATGGTCTTGCGCGCGAAGAAGTAGCGGAAGTTGATGCCCAGGTCGACCCATTCGTTCAGATGCTGTTCGAACGGCAGCTCGATGCCGAGCCCGATGGAGTAGCCGCCCGCCTCGGACGCGCCCCGATTGGCCGCCTCCATGGCCCCGGGTCCGCCGCCGGTGATGACCGCGAATCCGGAGCGCGCGAGCGCCCCGCCGATGGCCACTCCGGCCTGATACTCCGGCGAATCCGGTGTGGTGCGCGCGGACCCGAATACCGCGACCGCCCGCGGCACCTCGGCCAAAGCGCCGAAGCCCTCGACGAATTCGGCCTGGATGCGCAGTACCCGCCACGGATCGGTATGCACCCAATCCGCGGGTCCGCGCTCATCGAGCAGATGCTGATCGGTGGTCCCCACCCCGATCTTCCGGTCACGCCGCAGCATTATCGGACCACGGAACTTGGGATTCTTCGAACCCGGGATATCAGCCTCAGCAGACATGCAGCCACCGTACTGTGTTGTTGGCCTGCGCTTCGCTCCGGCGGGTCGCGGCCCTGGTGACCCCGGTCCTTCCCTCCCTCCGCTCCTCCGCTGCGCTCCCCCGCTCCACTCAGTCCAGAACCGGGGCGGGCCGCGACGCAGTCATGTCCGCCTGCGCTGCGGCGAGGTCGCAGCCGTGGTGACCCCGCTTCTTCCCACCCTCCGCTCCCCCGCTCCACTCAGTCCAGAACCGGAGCGGGCCGCGACGCAGTCATGTCCGCCTGCGCTGCGCTGCAGCGGGGTCGCAGCCGTGGTGACCTCGGTTCTTCCCACCCTGCGCTCCCCCGCTCCACTCGGTCCAGAACCGGGCGGGCCGCGACCTGCGGCGAATGTCGCTGGGAGTAATGGAGGTCGCGGTCAGGCTTTGTCGCCGGTGAGGTAGCTGCGGAGCATGGAGGTGACCTGGGTGATCTGGTCGACCGGGAGATGTTCGTCGCGTTTGTGGGCGAGGTTGGGGTCGCCGGGGCCGAAGTTCACCGCGGGGATGCCGCGGGCGGCGAAGCGGGAGACGTCGGTCCAGCCGTATTTGGCGCGGACGCCGCCGCTGCCGTGGCCGTGCACGATCTCGATGAGGTCCTTGGCGGCGGGGGCGGACAGGCCGGGCAGCGCGCCGGGTGCGCCGTCGGTGCGTTCGAAGCCCAGATCCAGGCCCGAGAAGACTTCGCGCACATGCTCGGTGGCCTCGTCCAGGGTGCGGTCGGGTGCGAACCGGAAGTTCACATCGACCTCGGCGATATCGGGCACCACATTGCCCGCGACACCGCCGGAGACGCGCACCGCGGACAGGCCCTCGCGATAAACGCAGCCGTCGATATCGACTTCGCGCGCCCGATAATTCGCCAGGCGCTCCAGAATGGGCGCGAGGCGGTGAATGGCGTTGTCGCCCAGCCAGGCTCGCGCGGTATGCGCGCGCACTCCGGAGGTGGTGAGTCGAATACGCAGTGTCCCTTGGCATCCGGCTTCGATCCAGCCGCCGGAGGGTTCGCCGAGAATGGCGAGATCACCGGCGAGCCATTCCGGGAGTTCGCGTTCGATCCGGCCGAGTCCGTTGAACTCGGCGGCGATCTCCTCGCAGTCGTAGAAGATGAGCGTCAGATCGTGCACCGGATCGGCGACGGTGGCGGCCAGGTGCAGGAAAACCGCGTCACCGGATTTCATATCGACGGTGCCGCAGCCCCAGAGCTGCCGTTCGCCCGCTGCGGTGACCTCGAAGCGGCTGGGCACGTTGTGGGCGATCGGGACGGTGTCGAGGTGCCCGGCGAGAATGACCCGGGTGGCCAGTCCGCGATTGGTGCGGGCGAGAACGACATTGCCGTGTCGCAGGATCTCGAATCCGCTCGTCTGCTCGCGCAGCGCCTTTTCGACGATATCGGCGATGAGCGTCTCATCCTTGGAAACGCTGGGGATGTCCACCAGAGCGGCGGCGAGGTTGATCGGGTCGGCGCTCAGATCGATGGTCACCCACTCCACTTTAAAGGAGTAGTTACCTCCGCTCTCGTTATGCCCGCCGCCCTGGCACAAAAAGGCACCGTTACAGCGAATTACCGCGGCCGGTAATCTTTACTCCCGTGAGTACTCAGGGAGCAGTAGCAGTCGGCCTCGCCACCATCACCGACAATGGAACGGTCCTGGACACCTGGTACCCGTACCCCGAGTTGGGGTCGGTCACCGATACCGGCAGCAAGCGCCTGGACGCCTCCGATATCGAGTACGCCAAGTTCGCCGAGGCCGCCGGATTCGACGAGGCCCGCCGCGTCGAGGTGGTCGTGGTGCGCACCAGTATCGCCGATCTGGCCGCCGCGCCGGTCGATACGCACGATGTCTATCTGCGGTTGCAGCTGCTCTCGCACCGTCTGGTCAAGCCGCACGGCCTGAGTCTGGACGGCATGTTCGGACTGCTCGCCAATGTGGTGTGGACCAATTACGGCCCGTGCTCGCTGGAGGAGTTCGAGCTCACTCGGCTCAAATTGCGGGCGCGCGGTCCGGTCACCGTGTACGGCGTGGACAAGTTCCCGCGCATGGTGGATTACGTGGTGCCCTCGGGGGTGCGCATCGCGGACGCCGACCGCGTGCGCCTGGGCGCGCACCTGGCCTCGGGCACCACGGTCATGCACGAGGGCTTCGTGAACTTCAATGCCGGGACGCTCGGCAATTCCATGGTGGAGGGCCGTATCTCCGGTGGCGTCGTGGTCGGCGAGGGCTCCGATGTGGGTGGCGGCGCGTCCATCATGGGCACCCTGTCCGGTGGCGGTAAGCAGGTCATCTCGCTCGGTGAGCGCTGCCTGCTGGGCGCGAACTCGGGGCTGGGCATTTCACTCGGCAACGACTGTGTGGTGGAGGCGGGGCTGTACGTCACCGCGGGCACCAAGGTGACGCTGTCGGACGGCGCGGTCGTCAAGGCGGCCGAGCTGAGCGGTCGGGACAATCTGCTGTTCCGCCGCAATTCGGTCACCGGCGCGGTGGAGGCGGTGGCGCGCAAGGGCACCGGCATCGAGCTGAATGCCGCATTGCACGCCAACGACTGAGTCGGTCGACGCCGAAACGACCGAGTCAGTCGATGCCGAAGGCGATGATCCGCTCCGGGGTGATGCGGATCAGCTCCGGTGAACCGCCGGGGATGTAGGTTTCGACATCCCGCAAAGCCTGTGCGGTGCCGCGGATTTCGAGGCACCGCACGGTCCACGGATCGACCGAGGGCACATCGTCGACGACGAAGGCGACCCGGTCCTGCTTGCTCAGGTTCCGGAACTTCTGTGACGCGCCCATATTGTGTCCGGCGATATCGATGGTGCCGAGCGCGGCGTTGTAGCGGAATCCGACCGGATTGTTCTGCGGCGATCCGTCCGGGCGGATGGTGGCGAGCCGTCCGAGGCGCTGCCCGGCGAGGTATTCGATCTGGGCGGGCGTCAGTGTTGCGATCATGTGCGCGAGGTTATGACCTCGAGTGCGGTTCAGGTCAAGCCGGAACCGCACTCGAGTGTCCTCAGCCGAGCAGTTTCTTCTGCACCTTGCCCATGGCATTGCGCGGCAGTGAATCCACCACCCGCACCTCGCGGGGTCGCTTGTGCGCCGAGAGTTCGCCCGCCACATGGTCGATCAGCTGCTGTGGCGCGGAATCACCCGCGCCGGCCCGCAAGACGACGTAGGCGACGATGCGCTGCCCCAGATCGTCATCGGGCACCCCGATGACGGCCGTCTCGGCCACCGCCGGATGCCCGAGCAGTGCGGTCTCGATCTCCCCCGCCCCGATCCGGTATCCGCCGGATTTGATCAGGTCCACCGACTCCCGTCCGACAATGCGGTGGAAGCCCTCGGCATCGATTACCGCCACATCCCCGGTCTTGAACCAGCCGTCCGCGGTCCAGTTCTCCGCGGTGATCCCGGGCTTGTCCAGATACCCGTCGAACAGCATCGGCCCCTGAACCTGTAGTCCGCCAACGCTTTCCCCGTCATGCGGAAGCACCTGCCCGGCCTCGTCCACCAGTCGGGTACGCACCCCGGCCAGCGGTGTGCCCACCCAGCCCGGCCGTCGCTCGCCGTCCGGCCGGGTGGAGAGCGTGATCATGGTCTCGCTCATACCGTATCGCTCCAGCGGCGCGTGCCCGGTGAGCTCGCGCAGCCGCTCGAATACCGGCACCGGCAGCGGTGCGCTCCCCGAGACGATAATCCGTGCCTTCGCCAATTCCTTTGCGGCAGCGGGCTCTTCGACCATGCGCGACCATACGGTGGGCACCCCGAAGTACATGGTGCCCGGGGCGGCGGCGTACGCCTGCGGGGTGGGCTTACCGGTGTGCACCAGCGGGCTGCCCACGCGCAGCGGACCGAGCAGGCCGAGGATCAGACCGTGTACATGGAACAGCGGAAGTCCGTGCACCAGAACGTCATTCCATTTCCACTCCCATGCCTCCGCCAGGGCGTCCAGCCCGGCGGCAATGGCCTTGCGGCTGAGCATGACGCCCTTGGGCGCACCGGTGGTGCCTGAGGTGTAGAGGATGAAAGCGATTGCCTCGGGCGCTGGTTCGGCATAGGTGTGCCAGGAGCGCGCGTGCGCCCGCACCGGCACCACCGGCAGCGCACTGCCCTCGGGCGCCTCGCCCAGCCACGCCTGCGCACCCGAATCCCGCAGTATGTGCGCGAGTTCGGCACTGCCGGCGTCCGGCGGGACCGGGACCACGGTGACGCCCGCGATGAGGCAGCCGACCACCGCCAGCACGGTTTTCACGGTCGGCGTGGCCAGCACCGCGACCCGGTCGGCGCGTGCGACGCGTTCGGCGACCGAGGTGGCCGCGCCCAGCAGATCGCTGCGCGACAGGCGCACCCCGTCGATGGTGACGGCATCGGGAATATCGTCCCCGGCG
Organism: Nocardia acidivorans NBRC 108247; assembly: GCF_001625085.1. Taxonomy (GTDB): domain Bacteria; phylum Actinomycetota; class Actinomycetes; order Mycobacteriales; family Mycobacteriaceae; genus Nocardia; species Nocardia acidivorans. The sequence continues at coordinate 27,880 of NZ_BDAW01000054.1, read as the reverse complement.
GCGACGGCGGCGGGATTCAGCGAGCTCAGCAATAGCGGCGACCTGTAGGACACGCGCCAACGGTACCGGAGCGGCCGGGACACGAATCGGGTGCGAAGTGCACCGGTCGGTTGACAGGTGAGCGAGTAGGTAAGACAGTTTGTGTACAACCTTCTCACTCACGAGGATGTGGTCAACGATGACCAGGCCCATGCGCGCTCAGCCGTACGGCATCGAGAGCGAACCTCCCATTGATATCCGGCAGTTCATCGACGGGGCGGCGGGTCTGCTCGGCGGGGCCGCGAATGTGATCATGCAACTTGCCCGTCCCCCGGTCGGCTACGGCGTGGTGGAATCGCCGGTGCAGAGCGGCAATGTGATGGTGCACCCGATCAAACGGCTGCGCACCACGATCACCTATCTCGCGGTGGCGCTCCTGGGGACCGAGGAGGACCGGCAGGCGTACCGCGAAGCCGTCGACACCTCGCATCGGCAGGTGCGGTCCAAGGCGGGAAGCGCGGTGAAGTACAACGCCTTCGACCCCACCCTCCAGCTGTGGGTGGCGGCCTGCCTGTACTGGGGTGCGAAGGATCTCTACGAGCGGATGCACGGTCCGATGAACGAGGCCGATGCCGAGGCGTTCTACCAGTACTCGTCGCGATTGGGGACGACCCTGCAGATGCGGCGCGATATGTGGCCGGTGGATCGCGTTGCGTTCGAAGCCTATTGGGCCGAGAATCTCGCCCGGACCTCCATCGATCCGCGCATTCGCGCCTACCTCGAGGACCTCATCGATCTGCGGATGATGCCGCGCCCGGTGCGCGCGGCCTTCGGCGGCATCCACCGCTTCTTCGTGACCGGGCTACTGCCGCAACACCTTCGGGACGAGATGGGGATGACCTGGACGCCGCGGCAGGATCGCCTGCTGGCGCGGATCATGCGCACGGTCGGCACCGCGGAGGAATTGCTGCCCACACCCGTGCGGATCTTCCCGATCACTGTGTATCTGATGGATATGCGACTGCGCCGCCGACTCGGCCTGCGACTGGTCTGACTCAGAAGATGCGGAAGCCCGGCAGCACGTGATCGATGGCGAAGCGGCGCAGCGCGGCCTCGTCATCGAGCGGGATCACCGTCTGCGGGGTCAGCGCGAGTGACAGGGCGCTGCGAGCGATCATCTCCGCCAGCGGCAGCGGATCATATTCGGGGAGTTTGCCTTCCGATTGCAGGCGGGTGATGAACTCGGCCAGATAGTCGCGGCCCAATTCGATGACCGGCGCGCCCTGCACGGTCAGGTACGGCAGTACCGTCTCGGGTTCGGTCTTGAGCAGGCGCACCAGCAGTTGATTGCCGCGCAGACCCTCGATGAACGCGATGAACAGCGCGACGATCTGATCCTGGGCGCTGGCGTCGCGCTCGATCTCGGCCTGGACGGCGGCATCGGCGTCGGCGATGAACTGGCGGGCCTGGCGCAGCCCGACCGCCTGGATCAGATCGGATTTGCCGGCGAATCGCCGATAGAGTGTGGCGAGGGACAGACCGCCGCGGCGGGCGACCTCGACCATGCTGGTGCGTTTGATGCCGAAGTCGAGGAAGGCCACCAGGGCGGCGTCGAGCACCTTGCTCTGATTGCGGTCCTCCGGACCCGATCCGCGCACGAGCGGCAGGAGTTCGGCCAGCTTGGCCATGGTCCGGCCCCTTTCGGTCACGAAGATACGATGAGGCACCAATCATCGCACATTGACAGTCCCTCGCCTCGATGAGAAGGTGAGGACAAGAGTTTCTCACACTCTCCTCACCGCTGAGGAGTGACGACGAGGAGTCGAGTCAACGATGACCGCCCCGCTGCGCAAAGCCGACGAATACCCGCACGACCTGCCCCGCGAACTGACGCCCCGGCAGATCCGCGAATACATCGACGGGCCGGCCGCCTTCCTCGGCGGCGTCGCCAATGTGATCATGCAGCTCTCGCTCAAACCCGTCGGCTACGGCGTGATGGAGAGCGATGTCCGCAGCGGCAGCGTCATGGTGCACCCCCTCAAGCGACTGCGCACCACGCTGACGTACATCGCCGTCGCCATGCTCGGCGACGAGGACGATCGCATCGCCTACCGCGAGGCCGTCAATGTCTCGCATCGCTCGATCCACACCAAGCCGACCAGCCCGGTCAAGTACAACGCCTTCGACCCCACACTCCAGCTGTGGGTGGCGTCCTGCCTCTACTGGGGTATGGACGACCTCTACCACCGCATGCGCGGGCCGATGAATCCCGAAGTGGCGGAGGACTTCTACCGCTACAGCGCCCGGCTCGGCACCACCCTGCAGATGCGCGAGGAGATGTGGCCGCCGACCCGCGACGCCTTCTACGCGTACTGGGAACAGACCCTGGCCACCAAGCACATCGACGAGCCGACGCGTGCGTATTTCAACGCGCTCACCGATCTGAAGATGCTGCCCTATCCCCTGCAATTCCTGTTCGGCGGCGTGCACCGCTTCATCGTCACGGCCCTGCTCCCGCAGCATCTGCGGCAGGAGATGGGCATGACCTGGTCCGCGCGCGACGAGCGATTCTTCGCCGGCTTCCTGCGCCTGCTCTCCGCCGTCTGGACCCGCATGCCCACCGTCATCCGCCTCTTCCCCTACAACTTCTACCTGGCGGATATGCGCCTGCGCCGCCGCCTGGGCCGCCGGCTGGTGTGAGCCCGAAAGCCGTTCGGGCTCAACCGCGCTCGGTCAGCGCGCGCAGGAAGAATCTCAGGTTGGCGGGGCGTTCGGCGAGGCGGCGCATGAGGTAGCCGTACCACTGGGTGCCGTAGGGGATGTAGACGCGCAGCGCGTGCCCGTCCGCCACCAGCCGCCGCTGTTCGGCATCGCGAATTCCGTAGAGCATCTGGAATTCGAAATCCCCTGGGCTGCGGTGATGTTCGGCCGAGAGCCGCAGCGCCGCGTCCACCATGGCCGGATCATGCGAGGCGATCATGGGATGCCAGGCCCCCCGCATGAGCACGTCCAGACAGCGCAGATAGGAGGCGTCCACTTCCGCGCGTTTGCGATAGGCGACCGTCTCGGGCTCGGAGTACGCGCCCTTGCACAGCCGCACCCGGGCGCCCGCGGCCGCGGCGTCCCGGCAGTTGTCCTCGGCGGTGCGCAGATAGGTCTGCATGGCCACCGCCAGCCAGGGGAATTCGGCGCGCGCGTGTGCGACCGCGGCCAGGGTGTCGAGGGTGGTGGTGTGATCCTCGGCGTCGACGGTCACCCACACCCGCGATTCCACCGCTTTGGCGCAGAGCTTGTGCAGATTCTCCGCGGCGATGGCGGGACCGTCCGCGCCCAGGGACTGCCCGAGCGCGGAGAGTTTCACCGAGACCTCCACCGGCGGGACCTCGGTATCGGGTGCCCGATCCAGTTCGGCGAGATCGTCGATGAGCGAAATGTATTCGGCCACGGCCGCATCGGCCATGGCCGGATCGGTGGTGTACTCGCCCAGGAAGTCGACGCTGACCATGCGCCCGCTGTCCAGCAGCGCGCGCACCACCGGTGCCAGTTCGGCGCGGGTCTCCCCCGCCACGAACCGCCGCACCACCGCGGCGGTGATCGGCGTCCTGGTCACCGCCTTCCGCAACCGCGGCGAATCGGCCGCGGCGAGGATCGCCGGTCGCAGCGGGTTCATTGCGCCTCCATATGCGGGTAGCGGTAATCGGTGGGCGGAACGAAGGTTTCCTTCAGCGTGCGCGGCGCGACCCAGCGCAACAGGTTGAGATAGGACCCGGCCTTATCGTCGGTGCCGGAGGCGCGCGCCCCGCCGAACGGCTGCTGGCCGACCACCGCGCCGGTGGGTTTGTCATTGATGTAGAAGTTCCCCGCCGCGAATCGCAGTGCGGTGGTGGCCTGTTCGACGGCCTGGCGATCGCGGGCGAAGATGGCTCCGGTCAAACCGTAGGGCGAGGTGGCGTCCACGGTGGTGAGCAGATCGGGGAAGGCGTCCGGGCGGCTGTCGTCGTAGACGTGCACCGACAGGATCGGTCCGAAGTACTCGGTGGCGAAGGATTCGTCACCGGGATCATCGCTGAGCAGCACCGTGGGCCGGATGAAGAAGCCCTCGGCATCGTCGCACACGCCGCCGGCCGGTACTTCGACGCCCCGGGCGCGGGCGCTGGAAATGGCCGCCGCGTTCTTGTCGTAGGAGCGCCGATCGATCACCGCCCCACCGAAATTCGACAGATCCGCCACATCGCCGTAGCTGAGTTCGCCGACCTCGGCCAGGAAGTCGTCGCCCATCCGCCGCCACACCGATTTCGCGATGTAGGCGCGCGAGGCGGCCGAACACTTCTGCCCCTGATACTCGTACGCCCCGCGAATCATGGCGGTGCGCAGCGCATCCGGATCGGCCGAGGAGTGCGCGACGATGAAATCCTTACCGCCGGTCTCGCCCACGATGCGCGGATACCCGTGATACCGGTCGATATTCGCCCCGACCTGCTGCCACAGATACTGGAATGTCTTGGTCGATCCGGTGAAGTGGATGCCCGCCAGGCGCGGATCGGCCAGCGCCACTTCGGACAGGCGCACCCCGTTGCCGGTGACCATATTGATCACCCCCGGCGGCATACCGGCCGCCTCCAGCAATTTCATCGTGTAGTACGCCGAAAGCGTCTGTGTCGGTGAGGGTTTCCACACCACGGTATTGCCCATCAGGGCCGGTGCGGTGGGCAGATTCCCGGCGATGGCGGTGAAATTGAAGGGGGTGATGGCGTACACGAACCCCTCGAGGGGCCGGTAGTCCATCCGATTCCACACACCCGCGGAGGATTGCGGCTGATCGGCCAGTATCTGCCGGGCGAACGCCACATTGAACCGCCAGAAGTCCACCAGTTCGCACGGTGCGTCGATCTCGGCCTGCTGCACCGTCTTCGACTGGCCGAGCATGGTGGCGGCGGCAATGGTCTCCCGCCACGGTCCGGCCAGCAGATCCGCCGCCCGCAGCAGGACGGCCGCGCGTTCCTCGAACGGGAGCGACCGCCAGGCCGGGGCGGCGGTGGTGGCGGCTTCGACGGCCGCGCTCGCCTCCTCATGGGTGGTGTCGGTGAATGTGCCGAGCACCTGTCGATGCCGATGCGGCATCACGATGTCGGCGCGTTCACCGCTACCGGGTTGATGTTTGCCGCCGATAACCAGCGGTACGTCGACGGATCCTGCGGAGATTTCGGCGAGCCTGCCCGTCAGCAGTGCGCGTTCACGAGAGCCGGGTGCGTAGGTGTGCACCGGTTCGTTTGCGGGAGCAGGGACAACCGTGACAGCGTCCATATCCCAGGCTAACGCGAACAAGACCACCGCCGTGGTGCAGACGCACCGAAATTCTTCCGGCTAGCCCAGATCGTTGGCGATGATGTTCTCGATATTGCGTTCTGCCAGAGCGGTAATGGTGACGAAGGGGTTGACCGTGGTCATACCCGGGATGAGCGAACCGTCGATGACGTACAGGCCCTTGTAGGAGGGCAGTCGCCCGTAGTTGTCGGTGCTCTGATTGAGCACGCAGCCGCCCAGCGGGTGATACGCCAGATCGTCGCCCCAGGTCTTGGTCGCCCCGAACAGGTCGGTGCGATAGATCGTGACCTCCTTCTTGTTGATCTTGTCGAAGATCCGCTTGGCGGCATCGATGCTCGGCTGGTTCCACGCGGTCTGCCAATTCAGGTCCACCCCGCCGGTCCCGGAGTTGTAGGTGAACTTGCCGCGATTGGGATTCTTGGTGATAGCCAGGTAAAGGCTGGCGAAGGTCTCCAGCCCCGCCGGGAACGGCGACACCTCCGCGAAGGCCGGGCCGCCGCTGTCGGCCCAGTTGTCGATGCCGAGGGTCGGAATACAGGATTGCAGCGCACCGGTGGCATCCCAGGCCTGGTTCTGCCGCGCCACCATGACATTGCCGTTGTTGCCCCAGCCGGTGCCGACCGAATCCGGCAGATTGGGGAGTTTGCCGGTGGCCTTCATCGAGACCAGCAATTTGCTGGTGCCGACGCTGCCCGCGGCGAAGAAGACCTTCTGCGCCACAACGGATTTGGTCGCCACGGTAGTGCCGCCGGTATCGATCTGCCTCATCTCGACCTTGTACCCGCCGTCGGTGGGCGAGACCGCGGTGACCACGTGCAGCGGGGTGATGCCGACCTTGCCGGTGCCGACCGCCGCGGCCAGATAGGTCTTGTCGAGGGACTTCTTGCCGTAGTTGTTGCCGTAGATGACCTCGGCGTCCAGGGCGGAGCGGGTGGCGGTCTTGGCCTGCTCCTGTTTCATGTAGTTGAAGTCGTAGACATTCGGCACGAAGGTCCACGAAAACCCGGATCGCTCAGCCTGTTTCCGGCCGACGCGGGCGAACTGGTAGCAGTCCGCGCTGTCGAACCAGCCCTGGTCGATATTGTTCACGCCCAGAGCGGTATTGGCGCGCGGGTAGTAGGTGCTGTACATCTCGCCCGCGTCCACCGACGGCAGAATACCGGCGAAGTTCTCCTGCTTGGGCGTGACCGCCATACCGCCGTTGACGAGCGAGCCGCCGCCGACGCCGCGGCCCTGATAGACGCGAATCCCGCTGAACTGCTCCGAATCCAGTACACCGGTGTACTTGGAGATGGACTTGTTGTAGGGCGCGCCCATGAAGTGATTGACCGGTTGATCGGTCTCGGTCCGCAACCAGAAGGAGCGGCCGTCGGGCTTGAGCATATTGCAGAAGATCTTGCCGTCCGAGCCGGGCTGTGACCACGACATGCCCATTTCGACTACGGCCACATCGATTCCGGCCTGCGCCAGTCGCAGGGCGGCGACCGCGCCGCCGTATCCGGAGCCGATGACCAGCACCGGCACCTTGTCGCCGTCCGCTAGCTGCTTGGTTGGTAGCGCCTGTGCCGGGACCTTCCTGGATAGCACCGCTGCCCCCAAAATGACACCTGTTGCAGCTAGGAATCCGCGGCGGCTGAGACCGCTGCCGAACTCGCTATTACCAGTGTTTTCGTACACAAAACCGCGCATGAACCGGGCTCCTCATCGAGACTCAGATGAGAACTTGTTATAGAGAGTGTGAAGAGACCGTGTGTCACTTTTCGGGAAAATCGGAAAAAGTACAGCAACCCGAAGCTTGCACAGCGAGCCGGATGAAACGAAAAAGGAAGGGCGCGAGCAATGCTCGCGCCCTTCCTCGATACTGCGACCCTGACGGGACTCGAACCCGCGACCTCCGCCGTGACAGGGCGGCGCGCTAACCAACTGCGCCACAGGGCCTTACTCGCCACCGGACCACCGGGCCCGGCAACGCGGTAGACGTTATCACGGCCCGGGTCCGGAGGTTAAATCAGCTGGTCAGACGTTCAGCGGCGGTCGCGATACGCTCATCGGTGGCGGTCAGCGCGATCCGCACATGCTCCGCGCCGCGGGGGCCGTAGAACTCGCCCGGCGCCGCCAGAATGCCGCGCTCGGCCAACCAGTCCAGGGTGGTGCGGCACGGCTCGCCACGGGTTGCCCAGAGGTACAGACCGGCCTGTGAGTCATCGATGCGGAACCCCGCCGCCGCCAAGGCCTTTCGCAGCACCTCGCGGCGGGCCCGGTAGCGCTCACGCTGTTCGGCCTCATGGGTGTCATCGCCGAGGGCGGCGGTCATGGCGGCCTGGATCGGGAACGGCAGCATCATGCCCGCGTGCTTGCGCACCTCCAGCAACTCCGCGACCAGGGCCGGATCACCGGTGACGAAGCCCGCGCGGTAACTCGCGAGATTCGAAGTCTTGGAAAGGGAATGGATGGCCAGCAATCCGGTGTGATCGCCATCGCACACCTGGGGATCGAGCACCGAAATGGCCCGGCCCTCCCAGGGCAGGCCCAGGTAGCACTCGTCCGAGGCGATGATCGCGCCGCGTTCGCGGGCGAATTCGACCACCTTGCGCAGATGCTCGACGCCGAGCACCTTGCCGGTCGGATTCGACGGCGAATTCAGGAAGATCAGCGCGGGCTTCTCCGGTCCGAGCCGAGTTATCCCGTCCGCGCGCAGGATTCGGGTACCCGCCAGCAACCCGCCGACCTCATAGGTCGGATACGCCACCTCGGGAATCACCACGAGATCGTCCACGCCCAGTCCGAGCGTGCGCGGGAGTCCTGCGATCAACTCCTTGGTGCCGATCACCGGCAGTACCGCGTCCGGCTCGATACCGGTGATCCCGAATCGCCGTTTCAGCGCTGCCACAACGCTTTCCCGCAATTCGGGCGTACCGTGCGTGGTCGGGTAGCCGGGCACCGCCGCCACCGCCGCGAGCGCCCGCTGGATCAACGGATCCACCGGATCGACCGGGGTGCCCACGGAAAGATCCACGAGCCCGCCCGGATGCGAAGCGGCTTTCGCTTTCACCGAAGCGATGGTGTCCCAAGGAAAATCGGGTAGTAGTGCACTCACCCGGCCACGCGCGGTCAATGCCTACTCCGCGGCCATCGGCGGTAGCGCGGCGATGAACGGCGGGTCGTAATCGACCTTGCCGACCTTGGTGGCGCCGCCGGGCGAACCGAGATCGTCGAAGAACTCGACGTTCGCGTTCACGTAACCGCTCCACTGGTCCGGGGTGTCGTCCTCGTAGAAGATGGCCTCGACCGGACACACCGGTTCACATGCACCACAGTCCACGCACTCGTCCGGTTGGATGTACAGCATGCGGCCACCCTCGTAGATGCAATCCACGGGGCATTCCTCGATGCACGCCTTGTCCTTCACGTCAACGCACGGTTCAGCGATGATGTACGGCACTGCCGCTCTCCTAGTCTGTCCTCACATGCGGGATAGTCCGCCCCGCGAAACAGTATCCCGGCGCGTTCACAATACTCCTGGTCAGGCTGACCTAACTCGGTGACAGTTTTTCGCTATCCGACCACCAGGGAAACCGGTGGGCGATGCGGCGGCACACCATAGGTGGTAGTGCGCTGCCGGACCGGCCGCCCGATGCCGGTCGCGATTTCGGTGATCTCCTCGACCGTCTTCGCCGAACCATGTTCGGAGCCGGCCATCCGGGAGATGGTCTCCTCCATCAAGGTTCCGCCGAGATCGTTGGCACCACCGTTCAGCATCAACCGGGTGCCCTTGATGCCGAGCTTGACCCAGCTGGTCTGAATATTCTCGATGCGGCCGTGCAGCATGATGCGCGAGAGTGCGTGCGCGGCCCGGTTGTCGCGCACGGTCGGCCCCGGACGCGAGGCTCCCGCCAGGTACAACGGCGCGCTCTGATGGACGAACGGGAGCAGGACGAATTCGGTGAAACCGCCGGTCTCGTCCTGGATTCCGCGCAGCACCCGCAGGTGACCCACCCAGTGCTTGGGATTGTCCACGTGGCCGTACATCATGGTCGAGCTGGAGCGGATGCCGAGCTTGTGCGCGGTGGTGATGACCTCGACCCAGGCCGAGGTGGGCAGCTTGCCCTTGGTGAGCACCCAGCGCACCTCATCGTCCAGGATCTCCGCGGCGGTGCCCGGAATGGTGTCCAGCCCAGCCTCTTTCAGTGCCGAGAGCCAGTCGTGAATGGACTGCCCGCCGCGCGAAGCCCCATTGACGACCTCCATGGGGCTGAAGGCGTGTACGTGCATGCCGGGGACGCGCTGTTTGATGGCGCGCACCAGATCGGCGTAGCCGGTGACGGGCAGCTCGGGATCGATGCCGCCCTGCATGCAGATCTCGGTCGCGCCCTCCACATGCGCCTCCCAGGCGCGGTCGGCGACCTCCGAGGCGCTCAGGGTGAAGGCATCGGCGTCACCCTTGCGCTGGGCGAACGCGCAGAAGCGGCAGCCGGTGTAGCAGATATTGGTGAAGTTGATATTCCGGTTGACGATATAGGTGACGTCATCGCCGACGGCATCGCGGCGCAGTTGATCGGCCAGCGCCGTAATCGCTTCCAGCGCAGGACCGTCCGCTGTCGCCAGGGCCAGATACTGATCATCGGTGAGCCCGGCGGGATCGCGCTCGGCGGCGTGCAGCGCGGCCAGCACATCGGAGTCGAAGCGCTCGGGCGCGGCTACCGCGAGTTCCCTCACCTGTTCGCGAATGGTCTCCCAGTCGCCGAACGCGCCCAGCCCGTCACTGGCGAGCGCGGAATCGCTGCGGGATTCGGTATTGCGGCCCTGCGTGTCGATGGCGGTATGGAGGTCGATGCGGCCGACCGATTCCCAATCGTGGTCGGGCTCCTGCCAGGGCAGACCGGTGGGATTCACCGTGCGGGCCAGACCGGTGAGCGGATCGGCGAGCGCCGCCACATGCCGCGAGACGCGCGGATCGATCCACGGATGGCCCGCCAGCACGTATTTCGGATGCGCGGTGAGCCGCTCGGTGAGCACGTAGCCGGCGTCGGCGGTGACCTGGGCCAGGGTCTCCAGATTTGGCCAGGGCCGTTCGGGATTCACATGATCGGGGGTGAGCGGGGAGACGCCACCCCAGTCGTCGATGCCCGCGTCGATGAGCGCGCGGCATTCGTCCAGGGAGACCAGATTCGGCGGGGCCTGGATGCGCATCTTCGGCCCGAGCAGCAGGCGCGCCACCGCGATGGTCGCGCGGAACTCCTCCAGATCGGCATCGGGGGTATTGCGCATGGCGGTGTCGTGCTTGGCCAGGAAGTTCTGCACGATCACCTCCTGTACATGCCCGAAAGCCTTGTGCGACTTGCGAATCGCCATGATCGACTCGGCCCGCTCGGTGAGGTTCTCGCCGATGCCGACCAGAATGCCGGTGGTGAACGGGACCGAGAGGCGGCCCGCGTCGGTGAGCGCGCGCAGCCGCACCGCCGGATCCTTGTCCGGGCTGCCGTAGTGCGCCTGACCCGGTTCGGTGAACAGGCGGGTGGAGGTGGTCTCGAGCATCATGCCCATGGAGGGGGCGACCGGCTTGAGCCGGGACAGTTCGGCCCAGCTCATCACGCCCGGATTCAGATGCGGCAGCAGGCCGGTCTCCTCGAGCACGCGAATCGACATGGCGCGCACGTAATCGAGGGTGGAGTCGTAGCCGCGCTCGTCCAGCCACTGCCGGGCCTCGGGCCAGCGCTCCTCCGGGCGGTCACCGAGGGTGAAAAGTGCTTCCTTACAACCTAGTTCAGCCCCCTTGCGGGCGATCTCCAGCACCTCGTCGGGTTCGAGGTACATACCCCGGCCCTCGGCGCGTAGTTTGCCCGGCACGGTGACGAAGGTGCAGTAGTGACACTTGTCCCGGCACAGATGGGTGAGCGGAATGAAGACCTTGCGCGAGTAGGTGATCGGCAGCGTGTCGCCCGCGTAGCCGGTCTCACGCAGGCCCGCATCGCGCACGCGCGCCGCCGATGTGGTCAGATCCTCCAGGTCACCGCCCCGCGCCTGGAGCAGCACCACCGCCTCGTCGAGGTTGAGCGTCGCGCCGTCCCGGGCGCGCCGCAAGGCCCGGCGCATACCCGACGGACTGGGCGGAGCCGGGGGGAGACTCGGGTTCGGTAGATCCGTCACGTCCTCGATCATGCGCCATCCATCCGACTGATCCGACTCGGGTGCCATAAGAACCGGCAACCAGGCGCCAGGGCAGGCTATTCCACCGATGGCTCGCGGATATTCTCACGCACGATAGGGGTGGCGCACGCCGTGATGCGCCTGATGGGCCAAACCCTTGCGGGGGCCCGTGGGCGTGTCTAGGGTGATCCGCCACGATTACTCGTATCGCTTGATTCGAATATTCGCATTCACCCTCCTGTGCAGCACACGACGAAACGGGGAACCCGTGTTCGAGAGATTCGGCCGCGTCACCATGACGGCCGCGGCGGGCGCAACGCTCATGCTGACCATCGCGACCAGTCCCGCCTCGGCGGCATACGACCTGCCACCGGCCAATCCGTATCTCGGGCCGGTCGGCACCGCGACCATGCACGGCGACGCCGAATCCTCCGACGCCACTCCCCTGCCCGGCCCCGGCGTCGGGAGCGTGCGCGCGGACTTCCACGAGGAGGCCGCCGCCTGCCCGACCATCCTGCAGGGGGCCGACGGGTTCCCGCAGGCGCTGTGCACCAAGATCACCGATCGCGCGCCCGAGGTGCTGCTGCTCGATCCGAACAGCGGCAACACCCTGGCGTCGCTGGATCTGACCAAGGGCAGTCTGCTCGGGGGCGTATACGCCTATCTGGACGAGCGGAACCGCATGGTCACCGTGGACGGCAGCGGCGATCTGCTGCATATCGACCATCAGCGCAGCGGTACCGGCTGGAAGCTGTCCATCGCGTCGAGAACGCCCATCGCACAGGCGGTCACGGCGCACTGCGGCGGCGGGGACTGCGATCACGTCGCCTCGGTCATGCCGGACTTCGACGGGCGCGTCTGGTTCGCCACCGACAATGGCGCGGCCGGATTCGCCGATCCGGCCACGGGTGCGGCGCGGGCGGTGGAACTGGCGCCGGGCGAATCCGTGGCCAATAGCATTTCCAGTGCGCCACAGGGTGTTTCGGTGGCCACCGATCACGCGCTGTACCTGTTGCGCGCCGACTCCGGCGGCAACCCGTACGTGGTGTGGCGGCGAGCCTACGATCGCGGACCGGCGCGCAAACCCGGCCAATTGAGCTGGGGCACCGGCGCGACCCCGACCTTCTTCGGACCCGGCGGCGGCACCGAATACGTGGCCATCACCGACAATGCCGCGAACAAGGAGAACCTGCTGGTCTTCGATACCGCCACCGGCAATACGGTCTGCTCGGTCCCCGCCGTGGACGGCACCGAGAACTCCCCCATCGGCGCGGGCAACAGCCTCTTCGTGGCCGGCACCTACGGCTACCCGTACCCCCAGCTGCCCGCCAACGCCGGACCCAGCCAGCCCGCGAGCGCCGGTTTCACCGGCGGTATGACCCGCATCGATGTCACCGGCTCCGGGTGCACCGTGGTGTGGACCAATACCGTTCCCTCGGCGGCGGTTCCCCGGCTCTCGGTGGCCGACGGCAAGATCTACACCATCGGCCGCCACTCCCCGCTCGGCTCCGGCAGCGGCGGCTCGGGCAGCGCGGGCCTGCCCACCGGCAGCGGCGGGGTCACCGACACCTATAAGTACACGGTCATCGACGCCGCGACCGGCAAGGTCGACACCGAACAGCAGATCGGCGCGACGACCATCCACGACAGCCTCCAGATGGTCGGCACCATCGCCCCGGGGCGCGTGCAGTATCAGGGCACCCTGAGCGGACTGTTCCGCATCACCCCCGGGTAACCCGACGTCACCTCGCGCAACCGCCGTCACCCAGCGGGCCCTCCCGCCATCCCGGCGCGCTTTTGCCGGGATCCACGCCGCCAGTGGATCCCGGCCAGAAGCATGCCGGATGACGAGGTTTGGGAGCACCCCGGGATGACGAGGGGGTTGATCGGCAGGTGGCCGGTTTGGTATCTCCCGCGCTCGGGAGCCGAATCGTGCAAAGCTGGCAGGCATGTCCGAGCGTCCCGCCTCCGGCGAACTCCGCACCGCCCCCGGCGGCATCATGGCGGACCCCGCCTGGCATCCCAGCCCGCGCGCCAAACTGCTGTGGGCGATCGGGGCCGCGCTGTCGTGGGTGTTCCCGTTCCTCGCGCTGATCATCTGGATGATCGTGGATCCGCACCGGCGGTCCTGGCAGCTGTGGATTCTCGTAATCGCCCTGCTGGCAGCGGTATTCAGCATTGTGGTGGTACCGCTGTGGCGATACGCGGTGCACCGGTGGGAGATCACCGCCGAGGCGGTGTACACCCGCACCGGGTGGTTCACCCAGGAGAGCCGGGTCGCGCCGATCACCCGCATCCAGACGGTGGACACCTACCGCGGACCGCTGGAGCGGCTGCTGGGATTGGCCACCGTCACGGTCACCACCGCGTCCTCGGCCGGGGCCGTGCACATCAGCGCGCTGGCCCTGGACGACGCCCGGCGGACGGTGACCCGGCTGACCGAGATCACCGCCCGGCATCGGGGAGACGCCACGTGACCGACCCGTCCTCCCCCGATTCCGAAGTGCGGCAGCTCGATTCGTCCTACCCGAATACCCCTGGACCGCAACCGGATCCGAACCCGTCCGGCACCGCGGCCCCGGCCTGGCAGCGCCTGGACCGGCGAATGCTGCTGATACACCCCATCACCGAGCTGATCCGCTTCATTCCGGTGCTGCTGGCCACCCTCATCGCGGGCGCGCGCAGCGACAGCCCGACGTGGAGCCTGGGCGTGGTGGGCATCATCGTCGTGCTGGCCCTCACGCGCTGGTTCACCACCACGTATCGGATCACGCCGGACAATGTGGAGCTGCGCACCGGGCTGATTCAGCGCAAGCGACTCTCGGTGCCGCGCAACCGGGTTCGCTCGGTGGACGTCGAAGCCGATCTGCTGCACCGGGCGCTCGGACTGGCGGTGCTGTCCATCGGCACCGGTCAGCAGGCCGAACGCGGCGATCGGTTCAAACTCGATTCACTCGACGCGAGTCTGGTGCCCGCACTGCGCACCACCCTGCTCGAGCACACCCGCGAACAAGCCCCGGCCGGTACGGAAGCGGCTGCGCCCCCGTCGGATACAGCGCCGCCGGACGGCGTCGTGCTCACAGAGCCGGTGACCGACGCGGCCTCCGCACCCACCCACCCGCCGGTGGAGATCACGCACTGGCAGCCGACATGGGTGCGCTACGCCCCGCTGTCGCTGACCGGATTCGCGATCATCGCGCCCTTCGTCGGCCTGCTGTTCCAATACGGTTTCGCCCGCGTCATCTTCGACTCCAGCGCCGTACAGGGCGTGGAAGACGGTGGCGCGCAAGCCATCGCGCTGGCGGTGCTGCTGCTCATCTTCTTCCTGGTGGCCTTCGTCAGCCTGGCCGCGTGCGCCCGCTACCTGATGACCTACTACGGCCTGCGGGTGATCGACGACGGCGCGACCCTGCATATCCGGCACGGCCTGTTCACCACCCGTCAGATCACCCTGGACCTGGCCCGGCTGCGGGGTGCGACGGTGAACGAACCCCTGCTGCTGCGCATGGCGGGCGCAGCCGAACTCGAAACCATTATGACGGGCACCAAATCCCGCCGGAAGATCGTTCCCCAGGCCCCGCGCGCGGCGGTGGATCACACCCTGGCGCATCTGCTGGACTCCACCGCCGCAATAGATTCCGGGAGCGCGTCGAGCGAAGCCCAGCTCACGACCCCGCCGATTGTCACGGCCGCCCTGCGCACCCACGGCCCGGCCGCCACGCGGCGGCGGTACACCCGAGCGTTATCGCCGCCGCTGATCGCGGCGGCCGTCCTCATCGCGTCATCCCTTGCGGGCCTGTCGATTCCGGTGTGGGTCTGGGTGCTGATCGTGATCGCTACCGCCACGGCCGCGGCACTGGCATGGGATCGCGCGCGCGGGCTGGGCCACACCGTCATTCCCGCCACCGGGGACAACCCGGCCTGGCTGATCACCCGCAGCGGCTCGCTGGACCGCGACCGCGATTGCCTGGAGGGACCGGGCGTCATCGGCTGGACGGTCCGCCAATCCTGGTTCCAGCGCCGGGTCGGCCTGGCCACCATCACCGCCGCCACCGCGGCCGGCAAGAAGCGGTACCACGTATACGACATCCCGCTCGACCAGGTCTGGCCCCTCATCGAGGCCGTCACCCCCGGTCAACTCGGAAGCCGTTGAGCCGCGGCCGGAGTGACCGGGCGAGTGCGCGCCCCGGCGGTGAGATCGAACGATTCGACCGCCGCGGGTGCGCACTCGATGGTCACCACTGGCCGGGCTGGTACTCGCCGCCGGTCATTCCGGCGATCACATTCAGCCGGTTCCAGGCATTGATCGTGGCGATGAGGGAGATCAGCGCACCGATCTGATCATCGTCATAGTTCTTGCGCACCTGCGCCCAAGTGTCTTCGGAGATACCGGGATTGGCGTCGGCCAGACGGGTGCCCTCCTCGGTCAGGGCGAGGGCGGCGCGCTCGGCGTCGGTGAAGACCGAGGATTCCCGCCAGGCGGCGACCATGGCCAGGCGCACCGGTGTCTCACCGGCGAGCGCGGCATCCTTGGTGTGCATATCCAGGCACATACCGCAGCTGTTGATCTGCGAGGCGCGGATCTTGACCAGTTCCTGGGTGGCCTTGGGCAGGGCGGACTCGTCGACGACGCGGGCCGCGGTCACCAGGCGCTTGGTGAACTTGGCGGCGACTTCATTCTGGTACAGGGCGAAGCGGGTCATTGTTCTGTACTTTCCACTGGGTTCTTGTTGACTACACAGGAAGGACGACACAGGAAGGACGACGCAGCCCGCCCAGGTGTGACATCACCGTCAGATGTAATTTTCCATTCACGTCCGATTCAGAAGCTTTCAGCAGCTCGCCGCCCGGAAAAGTAAGCAGGGATTTCCCCACCGTGGTAGAAATCTTCGAGGTTTACGAAGGGGATTCGGCATGGAACCAACGGTCCGACAGCGGGCAGCGCTCAGCATGATCTGCGATACGTTCCTTCCCGGGGACGGGCTCACCCTGCCCGCGGCCACGGAACTCGGGGCGGTCGACACGATCTTCCAGATTCTGGGCCGCAACCCGCGCGAGGCGGAGCGCAAGCAGCTGGCCACCCTGCTGGGGCTGTGGGATTCACGAATCACCGGACTGCTCACCGGTAATGGGCCGCGCAAGTTCTCCACCCTGTCGCAGCAGCAGCGCGAGCGGGCGCTGCTCACCCTCGGCGACTCCCGCCTGGCCCCGGTGCGAGCCGTCTTCCAGGCGCTCAAACAGGCTGCGCTGCTGGCCTACAACGTCACGCCGGGACCGACCGGAACCAATCCGCTGTGGAAGGAGATCGGGTATCCCGCGCCGACCGGCCCGCTGCCGAGCGCTCCGCAACCGGCGCTGAAACCGCTGCGGTTCACCGAATCCACCACCCTCACCTGCGATGTCGTCATCGTCGGATCGGGTGCGGGCGGCGGTACGGCGGCGGCGGTACTCGCCGAGGCCGGGCTCGACGTGGTGGTCCTGGAACGCGGAAACTATTACGACGACCGGGATTTCGGTGGCGGTGAGCTGAGCGCGCTCACCAGCCTGTACGCGCCCGGCCCGGCCGGATCGGCCGAGGGGCAGATCACCCTGGTCGCGGGCACGTGCCTCGGCGGCGGCACCGTCGTCAACTGGAGCACCTCACTGCCGACACCCGATGCCGTGCGGCAGGAATGGGCCGAGCTGGGCGCCTCCCAGTTCGCCGAGGCCGAATACGGTGACGCCCTCGATGTGGTGTCCAAGCGGCTCGGGGTCACCGACGCGAAGTCGCCGCTGTCCCCGCGCGACGGGGTCCTGGAGCGCGGCGCACTGGCGCTCGGCTGGGATGTGGATATTCTGCCGCGCAATGTGTCCGATGCCTGTGACGCCGGAATTGAGTGCGGGCGTTGCGGTTACGGCTGCCGCCTGGGCGCCAAGCAGTCGGTCGCCAAGACCTGGCTCGGCGATGCGGCCGGTCACGGTGCGCGGCTGGTCGTCGATGCGAATGTGCGCCGCATCGAGGTGAAGAACGGTCGCGCCGAGGCGGTTTCGGCCCTCACCTCCACCGGTGCCGAGATCACGGTGGCGGCCCGCGCGGTCGTCGTGGCCGCCGGTGCGATTCAGACCCCCGCGCTGTTGCAACGCTCCGGCCTGAAGAACAAGAACATCGGCCGCCACCTGCGGCTGCATCCGGCGGCGGCGGTCTTCGGCGTCTTCGAACAGGAGATCCGCCCCTGGGAGGGCGGGCTGCAGACCCGAATCAGCCGCCACCACGCCGATTTGGATGGCAACGGCTACGGCGTCATCTACGAGACCGGTCCGATTCATCCCGGCCTGGCCACCGGTTTCATGAACTGGCGGGGCGCGGCGGATCATCGCGCCACCATGCTGGATTTCGCCCGCTCCAATGCCATCGGCATCATCACCCGCGACCGCGACTCCGGCACGGTGGAGATCGACAAGACCGGTGAGCCGATCGTGAAGTACCAGCTCTCGGACTATGACGCGAACCATCTGCACACCGGAATCGCCGGTGCCGCACAGATTCTGGAGTCCGCGGGCGCGCGACGCATCTTCTCCGGACATCAGGCCGGGGTCTCCTACGAACCCGGGGTGCGCGGCTCGCACGCCGAATTCGAATCCGCCTGCAAGGCAGCGGGTTACGGACCCGGACAATGCTCCATGGGCGCACTGCACATCATGGGTTCGGCGCGCATGGGCGGTTCCGCCGAGCTCTCGGCGACCAATCCGGACGGCGCCACCTGGGAGGTGGCCAATATCGTGGTGGCCGACGGTTCCAGCTTCCCGACCGCGCCGGGCGTCAACCCGATGGTGTCCATCGAGGCCATCGCCTATATGACCGCCAAACGACTTGCCGCACAGCTGAGTTAGGCACGCGACCGGATCGACTCAGAGGGACCGGATGCCCTCCAGCACCGCGGTCAGCAACCCCATATCGGAGGTGCTGCCCGTCGGGGGCGGGGGCATCCGGAAGACCAGTCGGCCGTCGTCGATCAGATCCCCGACGAGCACCTTGGTGACAGCGAGCGGCAGCCGCAGATGCGCCGACACCTCCGCCACCGAGATCGGGTTCCGGCACATGCGCACGATATCGGCGTACTCGGGTTCGGTCCGCCACATCGAGGTGCCGCGCTGCGCGTCGACCAGCTGCGTGGTCATACTCAGCTCCGGGCGCCGCGCACCGCCGCGGCCGCGGGTCACCGCGAAGAGGCGGACCAGCGGGCCGGAATCCTCCTCGTACCAGTGTTCGCGCGGCTCGCTCATGGCCGTTGCGAGCCGCCCGCGTGACTGCTCTGCGCCCCCGGGCGCCGAATCGGCTCGACCGAGAGGTGAGTGCCGACGCGCTGCACGGTCTGATTCATCTCGAAGGCCACCAGACCCATATCCGCGTGCTCGGAGGCCAGCAGCGCCAGGCAGGCGTTCTCCCCCGCGGCGGTGATGAACAGCACCGCCTGGTCCAGCTCGATCACGGTCTGGCAGACCCCGCCCGCCCGGAAGTGATGTCCGGCCGAACGCGCCAGACTGTGCAGCGCCGAGGCCATCGCGCCGAAACGCTCGGCGTCCGAGCGCTGTTGGCCCGAGGAGAAGCCGAGCAGCAGACCGTCGGTGGACAGCAGCACCGCTTCGCGCGCATCGGTCAGCCCATTGACCAGTTCGTCGAGCAGCCAGCCCAGATCGATTCGCTGGAAGGTGGTCATTGTGGTCCTCTCTCGGATTCCGGGCGCACCGCGCGGCCCTGGCGGGTGCCCTTGGCAATGGCGCTCATGAGATTTCGGGCCTCATCGGCTGTGCGCTGACGCGGCGGCGCCGGGACCACCGGTTCGGCGGCCTGGGCCTCGGCTTCGGCGGTTCGGCTGCGGCGCGGCAGATCCGGGCGCACCTGCCGGGATTCCGCGAGATCGGTGTAGCCGCCGGGGCGATGCCGGTTCGAGTCCGGGTCACCGGTGTACGCGGCGGAGAGCGCGTTCGGACCCGGCTCCCGGGCGCGCAGGCTCGGTCGCGGGATCGGCAGCGCCGGAAGCTGTTCGGAGCGAACGGCATTCGACCATTCGTGACGCAGACCGTCACGCGATTCGGGGGCGCCGTGCGGTGCGGCGGGCATCTCATGACGCGGCGGTCCGGTCGTCTCCAGCACCGCCGAGGGGATCAGCACCACCGCGCACACGCCGCCGTACTCGGATTCGGCCAGTCGCACCGAGATACCGTGCCGCCCGGCGAGTTTCGCGACCACGAAGAGCCCGAGTCGGGTATTGCCGGAGAGTGTGGCCACACTGAAGTCCGGCGGATTCGCCAGCAGTGCGTTGCGTTCGGTGAACTCGGTCTCGGACATGCCCAGGCCCTGATCGATGATCTCGACCGCGACACCCCGGCCCACCACCACCGCCGACACCGTGACCTGCGACTCCGGCGGCGAACAGGCCGTGGCATTGTCCATGAGCTCGGCCAGCAGGTGGATCACATCGGCCACCGCGTGCTTGGCCACCCACACCTCGGGCAGCCGCCCGGTCTGAATCCTGGTGTAGTCCAGGCTCTCCGCGACCGCACCGCGCACCAGATCGATGAGCGCCACCGGATTACGCCAGCGCCGCCCCGGCTGTTCTCCGCCCAGAATGATCAGGTTCTCGGCATTGCGGCGGGCGCGGGTCGCGAGATGATCGAGTTGGAACAGCAATTCGAGCTGATCGCTGTTCTTCTCCTCGCGCTCGGCGCGATCGAGCAGGCCGAGCTGCCGGTGCACCACCACCTGGCTGCGATGCGCGATATTCAGGAAGACCGCATTGATGCCCGCGCGGGTGCGCGCCTCCCCGACCGCCGCCGACACCGCCACCAGGTGCGCGCGGTTGAATGCCTCGGCGACCTGGCCCAGCTCATCGGTGCCGAAGTCCAGCCGCGATACCTCGGCCGCGGCGTCGATCTCCTTGCCCGCGCCGAGTGCGGCGATCATGCCGGGCATCCGCTCATCTGCCAATTCCAGTGTGTCACGGCGCAATCGGCGCATCCGGCCGATGAAGCGATTGGCCAGCACCAGTGCCGCGACGAAAGCCAGTGTGGCGATGAGGAGTACGACCGCACCGCCCAGCAGGGAGTCGCGGGTGGCCTCGTCACCCTGATGGCGCGCCGTCACATGGGCGTCGCGGCTCTGGTCCTCCCACAACTTCTGCAGTGCCGCGTTGACCTGGCCGGAGGCGCGCTGCCACTCCACCAGGCCCACCGGCAGCGGGGCGGGCTTGGCCGAGGTCTTGGTCTCGCGGGTCTTGGCGGTGCCCTCCGCGGCGTCGACGCTCTCGCCGACCGGACCGCGCAGCACCAGCGCGTCCTGCATGGCGGTGACCTGCTGCCAGTCGGCGCTCGCGGTGATCGCCTCGAGCTGATTGAGCCGTGCACCCTTGAGCACCGTCGCCGAATACGCCACCTCGGAACGGAATTCACCGACGCGGCGGCCGAATTCGAGTATTTGGGCATCGGAGAACACCCCGGTGGTCAGGGCCACCGCACCCATGGTGTCGGCTTGGGAGAGCGCCTCCGCCGCGCGCAATTGCTCCACGGCATAACCCAGTTCGATGCCGATCTTGGCGTTCGGCGCGACCCGGGCCGCGAGCATGGACGCGGAGATGATGGTCCCGATCACCTGGGTGAAGAAGCCGAAGATCTGCTCGGGCCGGGCCTGCATGGCATCCACCCCGTTACGCAGTGTGGGTACCATCTCGAAGAGTTTGTTGTACGCCTCGATATCGCTCGCCGAACCATCCGGATTCAATTCGCGCGCCGCATCGCCCTTGGAGATGACCACGGCCAGCGCCTCATCGGAGTGTTTGCGCGCGGGGACCAGCGCCGCCACGGCGTCGGTGTCACCGGCCA
The DNA here is from genome assembly GCF_001625085.1 of Nocardia acidivorans NBRC 108247. Lineage (GTDB taxonomy): Bacteria > Actinomycetota > Actinomycetes > Mycobacteriales > Mycobacteriaceae > Nocardia > Nocardia acidivorans. Next base: position 6,571 of record NZ_BDAW01000054.1, on the reverse strand, counting down.
GGCGCAGCACCGACAGCCGCCGCTCCTCCTCGAAGGCCGAGACCATGAGAATCGCGGGAGTTGTGGTGCTGCTTGCCAGTTCGGCCCACTGCTTGGCCTCCTGGGCGGATTTGACCAGGTAGATCGCCGCGCCACCGCCGATGGCCAGCAGGGTGACACTGGAGATGAGCACGATGGAGAGCAGTCGGACCCGGACGCTCACCCATCCACGGACACCGCGCCCCACCGAATTGGTCTGCCTGCCAACCGATTTGCGCAGGTTCTGCCAGCTGCCCACCGAAAATCTTCCCGCTCCCGAACGCTGCCGCGCCCCGTATCATGCCGAACCACCCGAAATGAGCTGTTCGTCACGCTTCCTCGATCGAGAGAGTAACGGAAAGATCCCGAATCGACTACGGCTTCAACTCATTTCGAATGCTAACTAGATAGCGGGTGATTCGCTGTAGCGCAACGGGCGACCACCGCGGCCAACCGCGCATGCTCCGGGAAATTCCATGCGAACGCGAAGCGCCGACGCGTATAGCCCAGGGCGATACCCGAATCCGGATCCGCGTACGCCAGCGAGCCCGCCGAGCCGTCATGCCCGAACGCCCGCGCGCCCAGCACCGGCATGCGCAGCCCCATGGCCTGGAAGCCCAGCGCGAAATGCGCGGAGGGACCGCTCACCAGATCGCCGCCGACCGAATGCGCCATGGTGAACTCGCCGAGCGTATCCGCGTGCAAAAGCGCCGGGCCGGAATCCGTTTCGGAAATCGCGGCCGCGTACAGCGCCGCCAGCCCGCGCGCGCTGCCCACCCCGCCCACCGACGCCGGGCCGAGCGCCCGCACCCCGGGATCATTGGCCAGTTCGACCTGATCCACCGGCGGCGTGGAATTCAGCGCGAACGCGATGCCGAGCAAGCTCCGCGCACCCGGGGTATCGGACCAGAACCGCCGCTCCTGTTCCGGCGTTGCCAGCCATGGCCGGATCGGCAGATACCGATGCTCCTGCTCGGCGGGCAGGCCGAGATACACGTCCAGCGCACGAGATTCGCGCACCCGCTCCCGGAAATGCTCCTGAAGGCTGTGCCCGGTCACCCGCCGCACCACCTCGTTGACCATGGCGAAGGCCACGAAACCCGCATAGCCGTAAGCGCTTCCGAGCCGCCAGTGCGGGCGCTGCCCCGCCACCAGCGCCGCCACCACCCGATCATCGGCGAGTTCGGCCACACTCGTTCCGGCATCGATGCCGACAATGCCGCTGCGATGGGTGAGCAGATCCCGCAGCGTCACCGATTCCTTTCCGGCGGCGGCGAATTCGGGCCAATCGGCGGCGACCGGACGATCCAGCCGCAACAGCCCCTCCTGCACCAGCAGCGCCACCACCAGACTCGATACGCCCTTACTGGAGGAGTAGATCCCGGTGAGCGTGTCACCGGTGACCCCCGCACCCGACCACAGGTCCACCACCCGGCGACCGTGCCGCACGACCGCGAGCTGCGATCCGGCCTCACCCTGTTCGGCCGCGACCACCGCGGCGTACTCCACCGCGACCTCCTCGAAGCCGGGTTCGACGGTGCCGTGGATCTCGGCCGGCTTCACGACAGCACCCCGAAGTTCGCGCGAATCACATTGTCCGCGTCGACCTTTCGCTTCAGCATCCGCAACCGCTCGAGCGTCTCGGGCGCGAACGCCGCCGCCGCGGACTCGCCGGGCGCCAGGAAGGTGTACGGCTTGGACCCGCTGACATGCGCGCCGAGCGCCTCGACCAGCGCCCGCTGCTCGGCGGTCACCGCGTCGCGCAGCTGTGGCAGTCCGAGGCCGAGCAGATAGAGCGCGTACGGCTCGGCCAGCGCCCCGCGCGCACCCGCGCCGGGCAGGGCCAGCGCGCCGCCCAGGTGCCGGACCTGGATATTCACCAGCGGGGCGACGGTATCGCCGAGCAGCACCGCCACCGTCTCATCCTCGAGGTCGGTGAGCAGTTCGGCCCGGGACACCGAGGGGCTCGGCGCGGTCGGCTCCGCGGTGATATCGCCCAGATCGGCCACCGACATGACCGCGCGGGTATCGGAGACCACACCGCCGAGTCCGTCGACGGCGGCGACCAGCGCCCGTCCCCGCTCCGGATCACCGAGATAGGCGACGTCCAGCGCCACCATCTCCGGGGCCTGCGGGAATTGGAACCGGTGGAACCACACCGACAGCTCATCGGGGGGGCCTGAGAGGTCAACCGCCGGAACAACTCCCACACCTCGCGGGTGCGCGCGCCCGGCCAGATCACCCGGCCGCCGTACAACCCCGGCGCGGGGAAGAGATCGAACTCCAACGCGGTCACCACGCCGAAATCCCCACCGCCACCGCACAATGCCCACAGCAACTCCGGATCGCCGTCCGCGGCGACCCGCACCCGATCACCTTGGGCGTCGACAATCTCCAAGGCGCGCACCGCATTCGAAGCCCAGCCGTGCTTGCGGGCAAACCAGCCCAGCCCACCGCCCAGGGTGTATCCGGTCACCCCGACCACCGGATTGCTGCCAGCCAGTCCGGTCAGGCCGTACTCGGCGGCCGCGGCCTGCACCCGACCCCAGTCGGCTCCCGCGCCGACCCGCGCCATCCGGGCCGCCGGATCGACCGATACCGAATTCAGCGCACCCGTGCGCAGCAGGATCGCCTCGGCGATATCCCCGGTCGCACCGTGCCCGGTCGGCTGGGTGACGACGAATCGTCCGGCGGAGCGGGCGAATCGCACCACGGCCTCGATGTCCTCGATCGCGGCGGCCTCGACCACCGCCGCCGGATACTGGGCCACCGCGGTATTCCACGGCCTGGCCGCCTGCTCGAAATCCGCGTCGCCGGGTGTCAGCACCCGCCCGCGAACCTGTGTGCGCAGCTTGTCGAAACCCATTTTCCCTGCTCGCTTCCGTTGGTCTTGGTCGTTGTCAACAAGACGAAGCGGACGGGCGAAATGTGACCCGAAGCAGGTCAGCGCACGGCTTTGATCTCATGGGCGTAGCGGGAGGTCGCGCGCCAGTACAGGTACAGCCCCGGCGGCACCAATCCGCACAGCAGCAGCGCCATGGTCGGCCAATCGCTGATCAACAGCGCGTCTCCGCCGGGCCCGCCGCTGGCGCACACCAGGAAACCAAGCGTCCACACCGTCAGCGGAATGACCATGACCGGAATGCGCTCGCTCACCACCGACATGCCCATCACCAGCAGCACATTCACCACACCCGCGAGCAGTGCGGTGATCGGCAGCGCGATCGCGCCCGCCGTGGTGGGGGTCGACGCCAGCGGCGCGGCCGCGGCCAGCACCGGCTGACTCGCCGGCACATGCGCGTGACCGGCGTAGATCGGCAGGTAGAGCACCTCGAGCACCAGGGTGATCAGGGCGTCCACCGTCAGGAAGAGCGCGATGGCGAAACCCATCCACTGCGGTTTGGGCACACCGGCCGCGCTCGGGGAGTCACCCGCGCGAGCTCCGAGGGCGGCCGTCACGGCACCGGCGGGAAGCCGAGCAGGGTCAGTAGGTGACTCTGCATATCGACGAATCCGTACAGCACCGACAGATACAGCTCGTGCTGCGCCTGGAAATTGGGGCGCTGGCTCTCGACGAACGCCGCGATCGCGTTTTGCAAGTCCCAGTTGTACATGTCTCAGTGTCTCATCTCGATCGACTGTGAAACCGGTGCGCCGGGTAATCCGGCGAACAGATCATGCTCCCGGCCGTCCGCCCCGACCGGACCGCGCTGCCCGCGCACCAGAATGTAATGCTCCTCCGGCAGCACCGGCTGGGCGATATTGTTCGACAGCGCGAACTCGCGACCGGAGGGGGCGACCGTCACCTGGGTGGCGTGTGCGCGCAGGGCGGCCCGCTTCGCGGCCAGGGTATCGGCGATATCCACCGTGGTAGTGACGGATTCGTGTGGTACACAAGCCAATTCGCCGGTATGCGGCAGTCGCCAGCCCGGCGGCAGCGCACCGGGCAGCTGATCCACCGTTCGGCGCTTGAGCGCCTCGGTGTGCATGGCGAGGGTGGCGCTGTCGGTGACGGTCCAGTACGCCTTCGGCACCTCCCACCCCCATTCGGTCGCGGAATCGACTGCCGCCATGGTGATTTCGTGCGCGCGAATATGATCCGGATGGCCGTAGCCGCCGCGCGGGTCATAGCCGACCACCACGGCGGGACGCAGCTCCAGGATGATCTGGACCAGCGCGTCCACCGCCTCCGGGCCGGATTTCACGAAGGCGCGCGGATTCCGCGCCGCGGGCGTCCCGGCCATGCCCGAATCCCGCCAGCGGCCCGCACCGCCCAGGAAACGCGGCGGTCCGGCGGCCAATTCGCCCAGCGCCCTGGTCAATTCGAGAATCCGGTAGCCGCCCAGCTGATCGGCCCGATCGGCGACCAGGTGCGCCCACTCGTCGCCGATGACCTCACCCTCCTCGCCGAGGGTGCAGGTCACCACGGTCACCGGCACGCCCCGCCGCCGATAGTGCGCGATGGTGCCCCCGGTGGTGATGGATTCGTCGTCCGGATGCGCGTGCACCAGCAGCAGTCCGCCGCGCCCCGCCTGATCCGCCGCGGTCATGGCAGCCGCCGCCAATTCGCGGCATCGGCGAAGACGCCGGTCTGGATCGCGCCGCTCAGCGAGACGCCGTCCACCCGCGGTCCCGCCGCCGCGACCTGCGTGTCCTGCACGATCGGCAGTACCGTCGCCAGATTCCAGAGCGCGGGTTCGGAATCGCCGATCACCTTGCCGACATCGATACCGCGCAGCGCGGCGTCGATACCCGGTTGCAGGACCGGATCGCAGACGCCCGAGAGATTGGACGGGGCCTTCTTGGCGGCATCGGCGACGGTGTTGTCGGTGGTCGTGCCGGAGGCGTCCGGGACCGGCACCGGCGGGCAGCCGTAGCGCGAGGCCAGGGCGGTCGCCGGATCGGCGCCCGCGTACTCCCAGCCGACGATGGCGTCCACCCCGGCATCGGTGGTGTCCTTGCCGTACAGCTGCGCGGCGGCGACGCTGCGCACGATGACATCGATTCCGGCACTGCGCAATTGGTCGGCGGCGGTATTGGCCACGGCCAGCGTCGAGGAGTCGTTCTCGACCGCGCCGATCCGAATGGTCAGCGTCTTGCCGTTCCTGGCGATCGGACGCGGTTGCGGTGCGGGCGAAGTCGGCGATTGCGTCACCGAAGGTTCGGGGCCCCGGCCGAATCCGGCCTCGTTGAACAGGCCGTACACCGCTTCGGCGCTCAGGCGCGGCGGCTGGGTGGCGACATAGCCGGGATCCGAGGGCGCGAGCACCTGGGCGCGCACCGGCTCCACCCAGCTGCCGGTCTGCGCGCCGACCGTGGCCAGCAGCACCGGATCCAGCAGTCCGAGCACGGCCCTGCGCACCCGGGAATCCACCAAATCGCCTGTGCGGCCGTTCAATACGAGCTGCATCTCACGGGACTGCGCCTGAATCGCGGTGCGGACGGACGGAATCGCAGCCAGCTGCGCCTGCAATGCCACCCCGCCGTGCACCAGTGCCATCTGCGCATCCCCGACCCGCAGCGATTCGGCCACCTGCGCGGGAGTTCCCCCGCGCCGCAACAGAATCTGATCCGGCACCGCGGGCTTGCCCCAGTACCGGTCATTGCGTTCGAGCAGAATCTCCTCGCGACCCCGATCGGCCTGTTTGATGCGGAACTGGCCGCCGGAGATCCGAATGGTGTCCACCAGGCCCTGCTCGAACCCGGAATCCTTCACCAAATGCTGCGGCAGCAGATCGGTGAACAGCTGCCGCCAGGCCGGATACTCCTCGCGCAGGATGACGGTGACGGTCTTACCGCCCGCCGACGAACTCACATCCGAGATGAGCCGATATCCGGCCGGATCCACCACCCCCGGCTGCGTAATCATCTGCTGCCACAGGTATTTGAAGTCCTCGGCCGCGATGGGAGCGCCATCGGACCAGGACGCCTCGTTCTTGATCTGATAGGTGATGGTGAACGGCTCCTGCGCGGTCACATCCGCCGACACCATGAGCGCCGGATCCAGCACCCAATCCGCGCCCCCCGGAACCACCGGATTCGGCACCGACCGGAACGGACTCGGCAACACCATCGAGGACACCGCCGACGCCGCGGGCGAAAGCTGCGACCGCAGATGCGGATTGAACCCGATCCCGATGTCGTCGACCGCGACGACGATCGAATTCTTCCCCGGTTTCGCGGGCTGCGTCTTCGGACTGTCCGTGGATTCGATGGGCGGCGGCGGATTGGCGGTGCACCCGGTCGCGACCGTCAACAGGGTCGCCACCATCAACAGCACCGCACGCAACGATGCGCGCACACCGGCCCCCAATCTCACTGTGCCCAATTTGCCCTCCGCTTCGCTCCGGGCGGGTTCGCGGCCCTTTGCGGCTCGGTTCTCACTCCTCGGCTCAGTCGCTCCAGAACCGAGCCGAGCCGGACCGCAAACCCTGACCGTCATAGCACCCGGATCGTGCACCGCGATCGTAGGCGATTCCAAGACGCCGAACTCCCCCCGCCCCGGGTCGCGGCCCGCCCCGGTTCTGGACTGAGTGGAGCGGGGGAGCGCAGC
>NZ_BDAW01000053.1 GCF_001625085.1 Nocardia acidivorans NBRC 108247 | reverse complement strand
GGGAAGAACCGGGGTCACCAGGGCCGCGACCCGCCGGAGCGAAGCGCAGGCAGAAACTACTGCGCGGCCCGCCCCGGTTCTGGACTGAGTGGAGCGGGGGAGCGCAGCGCAGAAGCGGAGGGAGGGAAGAACCGGGGTCACCAGCGCCGCGACCCGCCGGAGCGAAGCGCAGGCAGAAACTACCGCGCGGCCCGCCCCGGTTCTGGACTGAGTGGAGCGGGGGAGCGCAGCGCAGGAGCGGAGCGAGGGAAGAACCGGGGTCACCAGGGCCGCGACCCGCCGGAGCGAAGCGCAGGCAGATATTACTGCGCTGCGCGGTCGCGCGCCTTCTTGCGGGAGAGTTCGCGGCCACGCTCGGTCGCGCCCAGGATGAGCTTGCGGACGCGGACGACCTCGGGGGTGACCTCGACGCACTCGTCGTCGGTGCAGAACTCCATGGCGGCTTCCAGATCCAGGTGCAGCGGCTTGGCCAGGGTCTCGAAGACGTCGGCCGTGGCGGACCGCATATTGGTCAGCTTCTTCTCACGGGTGACGTTGATGTCGAGATCCTCGGCGCGCGGGTTGATGCCCACGACCATGCCCTCGTAGGTGTCCGCGCCCGGCTCCACGAAGAACTGGCCGCGGTCGGCGAGCTGGATCATGGCGAACGGGGTGACGGTGCCGGCGCGGTCCGACACCAGCGAACCGGTGTGGCGGGCGCGGATCTCGCCGGCCCACGGCGCGTAACCGTCGAAGATGGCATTGGCGATACCGGTGCCGCGGGTCTCGGTGAGGAAGTCGGTGCGGAAACCGATCAGACCGCGAGAGGGGACGATGAACTCCATGCGCACCCACCCGGCGGAGTGGTTGCTCATCTGCACCATCTTGCCCTTGCGGGCGGCCAGCAGCTGAGTAACCGCACCGAGATACTCGTCCGGGCAGTCCACGGTGAGCTCTTCGTAGGGCTCGTGCATCTTGCCGTCGATCATCTGGGTGACCACCTGCGGCTTGCCGACGGTCAGCTCGAAGCCTTCGCGGCGCATCTGCTCGACCAGGATGGCCAGCGCGAGCTCACCACGTCCCTGCACCTCCCAGGCGTCCGGACGGCCGATGTCGAGCACCTTCAGCGAGACATTGCCGATCAGTTCCTTGTCGAGGCGGTCCTTCACCATGCGGGCGGTCAGCTTATGCCCGGAGACGCGGCCCACCAGCGGCGAGGTGTTGGTGCCGATGGTCACCGAGATGGCGGGCTGGTCAACGGTGATGCGCGGCAACGCGACCGGGTTGTCCACATCGGCGAGGGTGTCGCCGATCATGATCTCCGGGATGCCGGCGACGGCGACGATGTCGCCGGCGATGGCCTCTTCACCGGGCTTGCGCTCGACGCCGATGGTCTGCAGCAGCTCGGTGATCTTGACGGTCTTATTGCCCTCGGGGGTCATCCACGCCACGTTCTGCCCCTTGCGCAGGGTGCCGTTGTGGATGCGGACCAGGCCGATACGGCCGAGGAACGGGGAGGCGTCGAGGTTGGTGACGTGCGCCTGCAGCGGCGCGTCCTTATCGCCCTTGGGGGCGGGGACGTACTTCATCAGGACCTCGAACAGCTCGTCGAGGTTCTCCGCGGCGGGCGCGCTGCCGTTCTCGGGGCGGGCGGTGGAGGCCTTGCCCTCACGGCCGGAGGCGTACAGCACCGGCAGATCCAGTGCGAGCTCGGCGGCCTCGGATGCCTCGTCGTCCAGATCGGAGGCGAGGTCCAGCAGCAGATCGTGCGACTCCTCGACGACCTCTTCGATGCGGGCGTCCGGACGGTCGGTCTTGTTGACCACCAGGATGACCGGCAGCGAGGCGGCGAGCGCCTTGCGCAGCACGAAGCGGGTCTGCGGCAGCGGACCCTCGGACGCGTCCACCAGCAGCACGACACCGTCGACCATGGACAGGCCGCGCTCGACCTCACCACCGAAGTCGGCGTGGCCGGGGGTGTCGATCACGTTGATCACCGTCAGCGAGCCGTCGGCATTGTGCCGGTGCACCGCGGTGTTCTTCGCGAGAATGGTGATGCCCTTCTCGCGCTCCAGGTCTCCGGAGTCCATCACTCGGTCGACGAGTTCGGCGCGCTCGGCAAACGCCCCGGACTGACGCAACATGGCGTCGACCAGTGTTGTCTTGCCGTGGTCGACGTGCGCCACGATGGCGACGTTACGGAACTCGACAGACGACACGTTAGATTCCTCCTGGTGCAAAGGGTTGGCCCGACCCGGCGGGTCATGCATGGGGAAGTAGTTGATTCCACCGGGCATGCGGCGAGCTACACACTACCGTTCGACATAACTCACACGTTTAACGCATCCAAGTTAGGTTAAGCTAACCAACATGGGCAAGGTCAAGGCGAAGGACGTCTCCGGTCTGAAGCCGAAGAAGAAGTGCTGCCGTAAGAAGACGCGGTGCCTCAAATGCCCCGTGGTCATCATGCGTATGAAGAAGCTCGAAGCCTCGGGCTGCTGCGGTAAGAAGGAGCTCAAGAAGGGGCTCAAAGCCGCACGCGCGGCGTGAATTCCACGGGCGCGCTACCGAAATCCCCGCGTCCGCGCTCCGTCGGGAGTACACCGGAGGCATGACTCCCGCACCGCTCTCCGAAGCCGAGATCAGCAAGGCGCTCAGCGAACTCCCCGACTGGACCCGCACCGGGCACAGCATCTCCCGCACCGTCGAGGCCGCGTCATTCCTGGCCGGAATCGAATTGGTCCGCCGGGTCGCGGTCGCCGCCGAAGCCGCCAATCATCATCCCGATATCGATATCCGCTGGCGGCGGGTGACCTTCACGCTCTCCACCCATGACGCGAACGGCCTCACCGCGCTGGATGTGGCTCTTGCGCACGAGATCGATCGGCTGGACGCGCAGAGTTAGCGCGCCCGGCCCACGCCACCCAGATGTAGAAGGCCAGCACGCCGATCACATCCACCGCGCCCAGCCAGGACAGGATGCCCGGGCGCGAGATGACCCAGATCGACGTCTGGAAGCGCGAGAGCAGCCACGGCACCCCGATCACGGTGGTGACCAGCCAGTACCCGGCCATGACGCGCGCACCCGCGGCCGTGCGCAGGGGCCCGTACAGCAGCCACAGCATGACCGGGATCAACCAGATCCAGTGGTGCGACCAGGAAATCGGCGACACCATCAGACCGAACAGCTGCACGATGATCAGCGTGCCCAGTCGGTCATCGTTCGCCAGGACCCGCCAGGCCAGCACCGCGAGCACCGCGGTCACCAGCACCGCCGCGATCCACACCGGTCCGGAGACCACATCGTGGCCGAGCAGTCGGCTGAGCGCACCGCGCAGCGATTGATTCACCGAGGAACCGACCGGGCCGATCCGGCTCGCATCACCGAGCAGTTCGGTGAAGTACTTATGCGTCTCATCGGGGGTGATCAGGTAGGTCAGTCCGATGGTGCCGAAGAACACCACCGCCGACCACGCCGCCGCGAGCCAGCGCCGCCGCGCCGCGAAGTACAGGCCGGTGACCGCGGGCGTCAGTTTCACCCCGGCGGCCACGCCGACCAGCGTGCCCGAGACCCACCAGCGCGTGCTGCGCACCGCGAGCATGGCGATCAGCACCAGGAAGACATTGACCTGGCCGTAGTCCAGGGTGGTGCGCACCGGCTCGAGCCACAGTCCGACGGCGGTCCACGCCACCGCGACGGTGCGCCAATGTTGTTCGCGCAGTGCGTCTTTCCCGAGCATCAACTCCAGAGAAAGCCATACCACGCCGAACAGCGCGGCCATGGTCGCCAGCAGCCAGGCGATGGCCACGAAGGAGAACGGCAGAAAGTGCAGCGGGTAGAACACCAAGGCCGCGAACGGCGGATAGGTGAAAGGCAGCGGAAAATCCGGTGTCTTGCTGGAGTCGGTGTAATCGAAGAGGTGGCCGCTACCCAGCGCGGCCGAACCATCCACGTAGACGTGCAGATCGACGAAGTTCATGCCGTTCGGCAGGAAGAGCACCCAGGCCAGGCGGATCAGCGCCGAAATACCCAGTGCCACGGCTGCCGGTCGGAAGTGTGGGTTCACGGCGGGACTCTCAGCTCGGGCGACAGGGGCTGCGCCGGATTCATCCGGCGGGCTCTTCACCGGAAATCCGGCAGGCGTGCGGGCCTCGACAAGCGTAGTCGTACCGCCGGATGTGCCGTGCGGCACGTTCCCTCTGCTGTAACATTTGCATCACTGACCACATCTGTAACACCGCTTCCGCGCCGCGGTTCGATAGCGTTACTTGATGCAGGACGCCAAGATCACTCCGTGGCTGTACAACCGGGCAGCCCGGTCCCTAGAGTGGCGCGGAAGCGATGTCTCCATCGCCGCTAGATGTACCCGAAGGTAAGGACGGCTACACCAGTGCTTCGCACCCGAGGATCGCGGTTCGCAATGTCCGCAGTCGCCCTGGCGGCCTGCGCCACCGTGGCCGTACCGACCACCGCGTTCGCCAAGCCGGCGCCCGCGCCCGCGCAGACCACGGCCTCCATTCCGATGATCCCCGAAGGGGTTCCGGTCGACGCTCTCGCGTCGCTGATCCCGGCGATCATCGGTGCCGCCGCCGGTCCCGCGGATATCGCGGCCCCCGGCCCGGGCACGGCCATTCTCGATCAGGCCAAGCAGATCCTGGCGACGCTGAACCTGCCGCAGTCGGTCAAGGACACGCTGAACAAGATCATCACCTTCCTGGACGGCAGCGGCGGTGGTGGCCCGGACATCCCCAAGGACGGGCCGGTCATCGCCCAGTTCCTGTGGCCGACCATCGGTAAGGGCTGCATCGGCTCCGGTGCGGATTCGGTGGGCACCGCGCTCGCCGTCCCCGGCCCGGCCCAGCTGCCCCCGCCCGGCCCCGTTGCGGGTCAGACCGGTTTCGTCTTCACCGCGCTGGGCACCAAGCGGCCCACCGAGATTCAGACCCCGCCGATGACGGTGCAGTGGCTGAACCTGGACACCCGCGCGAGCGGCGTGGTCAACCTGACCGATGAGGCCAAGATCAATCCGGATGGTCCGGCCACGCTCTCGGCCATCGTGGACACCGGCACCGGCCGCGTCGTCGCCGTGGTCTCGGGTTCGCTGACCACCCAGGCCGATGCCGAATCCCAGCCCATCACCTGCTCGTTCCTGCCGACCGTCGGATTCTTCACGGTCTGAGCGAAATCCGGCCATGACTGTGGTAAACCCACAGTCATGGCCGTTGATAACTCCGCCCTGCGGGGCCTGAAGTCGCGCCGGTCGATTCTCTCCATCCGCTCGGAGGGATCGATCCTGTCGATCGGCTCGGCCTATTCGATTCTGTCCATCGGAAGTATCGGGTCGGTGCTGTCCATCGGCTCCGCAGGATCCTTCGGCTCCCTCATCTCCTCCGCGTCGTTCGGCAGCATCGGCTCGGCCTTCTCGGGCCTGTCCCGCTGGTCGATTTTCTCGTGGATGGGTGAGCGCCAAGCCTTTTCGGGCGGCGGCGACGACACCGTCGATCACCATCACACCCTGCGCGTGGTTCCGAACGAGTCGGATCTCCTGGAGGATCCGACCGGTCACTGCCAGACCTAGCTCTTCGAGTTCCCGTGCCTCAGCGGCGGTCATTCACCACCATTGGCCGTACCGGGGTGCGAGTACGGCGTTGACGTCGACTCCGATGCCGTCCAGTGAGCGCTTGTCGATCTCGAACTGGTGCAGGGTGGCATCGGGGTGCACGTACCCCTTCGGGGTGCCCCAATTGTGTTGCCAGAAGTAGGAACCCAGGCCCGCGTCACGCAGCGAGTCGATGGTCGGCGAGTTGGCGTAGACGCCGACGCGATCGTGGCCGAGGACGGTCTCCCACCCTCGTAGATAGGGCTCGATCATGGTGTCGAAATCGGCGTCATCGGGATTGTCGTCGATGGAGGCGTAGATGGGCGCGCTGTCGGGGCCGCCCGCCGCCTTGTGCAGCACCAATCCCCGTGCGGCGTGCTTGAGCCCGGCTTCGAGGCCGCCACGCCAGTCCGCGGTGGGACCCTTGCCGAACTGATAGCAGGAGACCACCGAGAGCCCGGCGGCCCGGAGCTGGTCGACTTCCCTTGCCAGCAGCGGTTTTCCGGCCATCCACTCCGCGCCGGGGCGGCGGTCCGAGACATAGCGGATCACGCCCATATGTCCTTCGGCGCTGATGGATTCGGCGGTCGGCACGCCGCCCGCGTAATCCAGCAGAGTGCCGAGTTGTTGTCGCGCCGCCGCGTTCGGGGCTGGCAGGGTGAGACCGGCGGAGATACCGGCGACTACGGTCGCGCCTCCGACCAGGAACGCTCGGCGGCTGACACGGGAAAGGACCATCGCGGAACTCCTTCGCACACTCGCTGACCGAACATGCCGGTCGCGAGCGCACCGAAGGGATTGCCGTGACCGGAAGAACCTCTTGCGGCGTGCCCGGCGCACCTTCCCCGATGATCCGAAGATCATCCGTGCGCCGGGAGCCCTGAACGCGCCCTCATTTCACCATATTCACATTGGAATCGCCAGACGCACACGGCACTTTGGCAACATTAGTAACATACGTGCGCAATCGGGCACATTGCACGTGGCGGATCGGAAAAGCGTGAGGTCAGACGCGGGTGCCGTCGAGGCGCGCGCCCACATCGATGGTGCGGCGCGAGGCATCGGCAACCTCCGCGCGGACCACCGAGGCCACCTGTGCGGCCACCTGACGGCGAATCCCGGCGAGCTTGCCGAGGGCGGCCGCGCGCAGGCCCTGCGCCTTGAGCTCGAGTTCGATCTCCTCGGGCGCGGGCGGGGCGGCGTCGATGACGATGAGCAGCGGTTCGGCGGCTCGGGCGGTCAGGGCGACCGGCACCTGCAACTCGGCGCTGTAGCGATTGGATTGCAGTACGTCCACGGTGATGTCCAGGCTCACCGGAATGGTCAGATCGAAGGTCACCAGATCCACCTTGTCGGCGGTATCGGCCTCCGGAATCGGGTTCTGCTCTGCGGACGTGGGCAATTCGGCGATCACGGGTTCGCGCTTGACGGGCGCCGGATCGTGTGTGGACTCCACGATCCGGGGTAGTCGCACGGTGCCGTGCACGGCGACCTGCGCCCGATTACCCGGTCCGGTGCGGATCGGGCCCACCTCGATGGGCTTGCCCGCCATGGATTCCACCACCTCGCGTACCCGGTCCACGGTGACGATGCGTTCGAAGAAGCGATGGCCGAATTCGCCGTAGTCGATCCACTCGTGGGCGGGCCGGCCGCGATAGGGCGAGCGGCTGCCATTGAGAATGGCCTCCACATCGAAGGTGCGACCGCGCTGTGCGTCCGGATCCTCGAGAATGGCGTTGATGCGATTGGCGACCTCGCGCTGCACCAATTTGGCAATGGGGTCGACCAGCAGATCGAAGGCCGCGCCGATGGCCTGCGCGCGCATGACGAAACTGACATCGCGACCGGTGACCGGTGGAATATCGATGACGATCAGCAGCGGATCCGCGGTGCGGGCGTGTAGTCGCAGATCGATGTCGACCACCGCCTCGAGGCGTAGTCGCTGACCGCCGAGGGTGACGTCGACCCGGAGTTTCACCGGCAGCGCCACATCGAAGTGCACCTGCGGGCCGCGCCGAATGATGGTGGGTTTTCCGACACTGCCCTTGGCCACGAATCGCGCGAGTCCGGCGGGACCGATACCGAATGGTCCGATGGACATACCGCGCCCGGCCATACCGGAAACCGCTGCTTCGATTCGGGATTCCGTTACCGCCGCCGCCACGAAACGTTCGCCGAATTCGGCGTAATCGATCCAGATGGGTTCGTCGGACGGCGTCATCCAGCTACTTTCGTCGGGCGGGGACCCCTGTCCTGCCGATGAGGGGGCAGCAGGACAGGGATCAATCGGCGACGCTGCCGGGCGCCGCCGAAGACCATCGTAGGCGGAAGTCCCGTTCTGTCCCACCCTCCGGGGGCAGCGTTTCCAAAATGTGGAACCAGCCTGTTCACAATCGGCCGTAGCCGACTATGCCGGACACCTTCGCGGGCTCGATGCGATGGATGCTGATCCTGCCGAATTCATTGCCGCCGATGGTGGTGATGGAGTCCGCGGCGGTATCGATGACGATATTGGTGTGCTGGCTGAATGCACTGCCCCCGGCGTACATCACCACATCGCCGATGTGCGGCCGATAACCCGGCACCTCGAATCGGTTCTGCTGCCGGTAGTAGGCCTCCAGGGTGGAGACGCCAGGAATTCGCCAGGAGCCGGAATTCGGATTGTCCAGTGGGCGACCGGATTCCCGCATCACCCAGCTGACGAAATCGGCGCACCACGGTTCCTCGACGCCCTCGGAGTAGGCGGTGCCGCCGGGCTGGCGGGCGTACTCGCGCGCGGTGATATCGAGAATGCTCGACTGGATGGCGTCCAGGCCGGTGCGGTCGACCGCCGGGAAACTGCGCAGCCGCTCCCCCGCCACCGCCGGATAGCTCGAATGCTCTTGCCACCAGCGCACTCCCACGACGCCGCCGACGGCGAGCACCGCCAGTACGGCCACCAGCGCCAGGCGGCGCAGGCCGCGGTGTTGTCGAGTCGGACGCTCCGAAAGCACCGTCATCTGATCCCTCCCCGGTATCCGGTCGACGATCGACCGCTACCAGTTTCGACGCCCGGCACGGCGCGCGGGTTCCCGGGTGGGTGAATCTCCACGGGATCCGCACAACCGGCGTCAGTCGGTCCGGCCGGGACCGCAGATCTGACTCAGGGAGACTTCGCGGACCTGATGGGTGCGGCGCGGCACCTGGTTGGGGCCGCCGCGTTCGGCGAGCAAGGCCAGATCGCCCTCCAGCCGCCGCAGCAGCTGTTCGGCCGAAGCACGGTGTGCGGCCGCGCTTTCCGGGTAGCCGAGGAAGTCTGCGAGTTCGGCGAGGCGGTGATCCATCGGACCCAGGACGGTCGCCCCGGTCTCCAGGCCCGCGATGGTCCCGCTGTACGGCAGCAGTTGGTCGTACAGCACCCGCGCCCACGGTCGATCGCCCAGGGCGATGGCGAGCCGGGTGCGCACCGAACTGAAGGTGGACCAGAACTGCGGGGCCAGCGGAGCCGCTTCGAACAGGACCTGCCGGGCCAGCTCCTCCTGTCCGGAATGCAGCAGGGCCAGCGCGTAGCCATCGATGAACAGTTCGGGTTTGACGGCGGCGCGTTCGCGCAGATCGTCCACGAAGCCGGACATATCCTCGCGCAACCAGGCCAGCGAGATGGCGATGCCGATATGCAGGGCATTGGGTTCGCGGGCCGGTTCGAGTACGCCCGCTTCGGTATTCGCGACGATCTGATCGGCCGCGGCGGGTTCGATGGCGAGCATCAATTCCACGCCGTCGGTATTGCCGCGCAGCAGCTCGAGCACCATGTCGAAGGGTGCGATGGCATCGAGCAGATGACGCAGCTGACCGTCGGTGGCGTATTCCCCCGCGCTGCGGGCGTGGTCGGCGGCGGCGACCAGATCGGCGTCGGCGAGGGCGGCGCGGAACAGCAGATAGTGTGCGAGCGCGCGGAATTCGGTGAGTTCGGCATCGGTGGCGATCCGGAGCATGTGTCCCGCATGGCGTTTCAGGTCGTCGGCGCGCAGGAAGCCGCCGCGCGCGAAGGCGGCGAAGGCCTGTGCGTTCAGCACGGTACAGAGCAGGTCCGGATCGGCGATGGGGGCGGCCAGTTCGCTCGCGGCGCGCGCGGCGCGATCGGTGGCCTCGAGATCCTCCAGGGCCCGATCGAAGACGGCGGTCACGTGGACCCGAATCCTGGTGGTGACGGGGAGATTCGGGTCCATCAGGGCAATGCGCAGCGGCTCCCGGATGCGCCGGTCGGGGGTGTGCCAGTCGTGCACCGACCAGATCAGCGGGGTCGGCCAGCAGGTCGCCGCGCGGGCGAGAAACGCTGAGCCGCCCAGGAATTCGGCGAGTTCGATGGCTTGTTCGCGGGCGGCGCGGGCCGCGATGTGCTGACCGTCGTAGGCCAGGGCGGTGACCAGTTCACAGCGCGCCTCCAGGACCGCGATGCGATCCTCTCGCGCGGCCTTGGGGGCGATGTGCCCGGCCAGTTCGTGCAGGGCGAGCACCGAGCGCCAGCGCCGTACCGCATCGGCCCGCATCCCGCGCTGTACACAGCGGCGCGCGGCGGCGCGAACGAATTGGAGTGCGCGCACGGCGGTTTCGGCATTCGCGCCGAGCGCGGCGTGGTGGGCCAGGGCGTCGATATCGACGCCGGGCAGGACCGAGGGCTCCGCGGCCGCTCCCGCCTTGGCGGCCGTCGTGCTGGCGCGCACGGCGGTCCAGTGCAGTGCGTCGATGTCGTCCGCCGGACTACCGGGTACGGGCATTCCGGCCGAATGCGCGAGTGCGTCCATGGCGGTGACCTGCGACGGTGAATCGGGTTGTGCGGGTGCGCTTCCCGCTCCCCCGACCGGCGCGGCGGTATCGGCCACCGAAACCCCCGCCGAGTGCGCGAGCGCGTCGATGGCCGAGACCGATCGCGGCGCGCGCGCCGGACCCGGTAGCCGCTCACAGAGGAGTTCGAAAGCGGCCCAGTGCATTCGGGCCCGGCGCAGCACCGGAATGTCGAAGTAGACGGTTTCCCGCACCAGGGCGTGATCGAAGGCGATGCGACCGCTGCGTTCGGTGCGCAGCAGGCGCGCGGCCTCCGCCGTGGCGATGAGATCGATGACGGTGTCGCAGGTGCGGGTGGCCGAGGCGGCGAGGGTATTGACGTCGCTGTGCTCGCCCCACACCGACATATGCCGCAGCAGTTCGATCACCTCGGCGGGCAGCTGAGCGATGCGGCGGCCGAGCAGATCGCGCACACTGTCCGGCAGCGCGTCGGTACTGCCCTGTCCGGCAACGAGTTTGGCCAGTTCGCGGACGAACAGCGGATTGCCGCCGGTGCGGCGGCGCAGCAGTTCCACGGTGCGATCGTCGAGCAGGGTGAGTCCGGCGGCGGCCGCGGCGCGGCGGGTACCGGCCAGATCGAGGCCGTCGAGTTCGATGCGGTCGGCGGTGAACAGCGCCAGCGCGGCGGCGGTATCGCGGACGCCGGGTCCGGCCTCGGTGCCGCGCAGCGTGGCGATGATCAGGATGGGCCGATCGCGCAGCCAGTTCACCACCTGTCGCAGTACCTGCAGGGTGGCGGCGTCCGCACCGTGCACATCCTCGAGCACGATGGCCACGGGTCCGTTGCCCGAGCGCTCGCGACAGGAGCGCACCACGCGCCGGGCCAGCGTGAAAGCGTCGGAGACGGTATAGGTTTCGGGATCGGCGGCATCGAGTCCGGTGAGCACCTCGGCCCAGGCCCAGGCGGGCGGTGCGCCCTCCACCTCGGGGCAGCGGCCGAAGACGGTGGTCCAGGCTCGCCCGGCCAGCTGGGTGACCAGGGTGGCGGCGAGCGTGGTTTTGCCCGCACCGGCCTCACCGGCGAGCCAGACCAGGCGTACCTGCCCGGCCGCCGCGGCCTCGGCGGCGGCCAGCAGGGCGGTGCGCTGTTCGCCGTAACCGCTGTCCGGCAGGACATCCGGCGCGTGTTCGGGATCGGCGCGGCGCATGACGATCGGCGCGGCGGGCGGTTCGGCATCCACCGAGTGCGTGAGGATCGCCGTCTCCAGATCCCGCAGTCCGGGTCCGGGATCGACGCCGAACTCCAGGGTGAGGAATTCGCGGCTGTGCCGCACGGTGGCGAGCGCGTCCAGCGATTGTCCGAGCCGGTACTGGGCCAGCGCGAGCAGGCGCGCGCACTCCTCCCGTCCGGGGTGTTCGGCGAAGATGGGCCGCAGCGCCAGCACCACCTCGGCGGGCCGGTTCACCTCCAGCGCGGCCTGCGCCCGCAACTCGGCGGCGGTCAGGCGCAGGGCCGCGAGCCGGGCGGTTTCCTGTGTGGCCCAGGACATTCCGGCGAAGGATTCGAAGGCGTTGCCGTGCCAGCAGTCGAGCGCGGCATCGAGCACCCGCACCTGTTCCAGCGGGTCGGGGCGCTGCGCCGGATCGCGCATGGCCGATTCGTGGCCGTGCAGCAGCTGTTCGAAATGCCAGGAGTCGACCTGTTCGGGTTCGAGATTGAGGGCGTACCCGTGTGATTCGGAGACGATGATGCGGGACTGGGCGCGGCGGGGCCGGTCCGGTTCGAAGATCCGGCGCAGATTGTGGATATAGACCTGGAGCGCGGCAACGGCTTTGGTGGGCGGATCACCGCTCCAGAGATCGTCGATGAGCCGATCGGTGGGCACCACCCGCCCGCCCGCGACCACCAGCCGCCCCAGCACGGCGCATTGCATCGGAGCCCCGGGAGGCACTCGTTGACCGTCGATACTGATGTGCAGCGGTCCCAGCACACCGATCCGCGTTACCGCCATGGCGCGGAACCACCCCCATTACCCACTGACGAGCCGAACCGAACAAGGCCTTCAATATGGCAGAAATTCTGCGACAACACCCAGTCTTGTGATCCGGCTTAACCCGATACGAAGAAAATCGCAAGAGTTGTACCGCACACTGCCTAGGGTGTTCGACCCCTCCCGGCCTCCGCCCGCCGATCTCGCGGTGCTGCACAGCCTTACGCATCCGGCGTGCCTGCACGACGGCGCCTTCGACGTAGTGGCCGCGAACAGCGCCTTCAGCAAACTCTTTCCGGGCACCGGTCCCGGCGCGAACCTCCTGACCGCCATCATGCTCGAGCCCATGTCCCGCTATCGGCTCAGCAACTGGGAGTCCGAGGCCCAGATCATGGTGTCGGCCTTCCGGGACTGCGCCCCGGAACTGGTGACACCGGAACGGCGCGAGGAGATCCGCACGCTGTGCCGACGCGCGCCCGAATGGGATCGGCTGTGGCAGAACACCGCCGCACCCGACGACCGGGCCGAGCGCACCATGCTCATGCGCGCGCCGGAGACTCGGGCCGAGCATCGGATGTATGTGCAGACCTTCCAATTCCACTCACCACGGCGGCCCTGGTGGCTGCTCACCGTGGTGCCCTTCGACTCCTCACCCGAGGCCGAGCGGGCTCACGCCTCGGCCGCGGGCTCCTCGAACCAGCCGTCCTCGGGCTCGGCGAATCCGTGATACATGAGCGGTATGCGGCGGTCCACGCCGAAATGCCGGTAGACCGCGAGCATGGCGGTGCGGACCGCCGCATCGTGGAAGTCGTCGATTCGGCGCGCGCCGAGCTGATGTTCGGGTAGCAGCGAGAGCCGGGTGATCTCCTCGGGATCGTCGAGGTCCAGACCCATCGGGGCGGGATCGGCGATGAAGTGATCGCGCAGCACCGTGCGCGTCCGCACGGGATCGCGGGTGCCGGGGCCGAAGGCCAGGAATCGGGTGCGGACCGCCGGTGAGCCGTGCACCTGCAGCCAGTCCACCAGGGTGGCGTTGGGGCGCGGTATGCGGCCGGTCAGCGGGGCTTGTTCGAGCAGGTGCAGCATGCTGCCGCCGGCGACGCGTGGATCGGGAACCAGGAACAGGGTGAGCGCGGGAGAGCCCGATACCCTGTCGGCGAGATAGACCTTGGTGGCCATGGGGTCGGGCATGCGCCTCTCCCTCGAGAAAGAGGGGTCGCGCTGAGCGACCCCGCGCCCGGTTGCTGACTTGCGCTCCGAAGTGCCGCCGACCGTCGAGTCACCTGACTCGGAGAGATCTCCTCGACGGCCGACCAATGCGACATTCGGAATTATAGTCGCGAATCTAGGCGTCGATCAGTCTGTTGCGCACCGGCCGCGCACTGAACTGACCCTCGATGGTGGCGCGGACGATCGGCCACTCCTCGTCCAGAATCGAGTAGAAGGCGGTACTGCGCACCTCACCGTCGAGTCCGCGCGAATGCGCCCGGCGCACGCCGTCGCTGGTCGCGCCGAGTCGCTCGATCGCCAAGCGGGAGCGGTGGTTTCGCACATCGGCACGCATGCTGATGCGACGCACCCGCCAGGTCTCGAAGGCGTGCTGCAACAGCAGCATCTTGGACTCCAGGTTGATGCCGGTCCCGCGCGCCTGCGGCGACAGCCAGGTGTTCCCGATCTCGGCGGCATCGGGCACCGCCATCAGGGGATCTCCCGGCGGGAGCCCGTGCACCAGGGGCCACACCAGCGGCCCCTGCCAATAGTCGAATCTGGTGAACCGGGTCGACCCCAGCACCCGCCCGCTGGCGACCCCGATGATGGCGAATGCCAGCGATGTCCCGGCGGCATGCCCGGCCAGCGCCTGCGCCACATACTCGAGCGACTCGTCCACCCCTTGCGGGACGGGGGTGAACGCGTATTCGTCACGATTTCCCGCCGCTGCCTCCGCTATACCCGAAGCATGCTGCGGCGCAAGGGGTTCCAGCCGGACCAGACGGCCGGTCAGAGTAAGGGGTACAGGCACGTTCCCTCGATCTTTCGGAGACGGTCGGGGCCCGCTTCGGACAGTGCCGCACCGGCCGTGTGCTCCGGAATCGACGAATCAGCCTTGGCGCGCCAGTAGCAGCATCGAACAGTGCGATGAACGATAGCGGAACAAGGCCGCACAGCAAGGCAGGCTGCGCGCAAATTCAATCCGCCGCTGAGCGTGTCGCGCCGGAGGTGTTTCCGCGCCGGGCGAACCGGTCGGATCCCCCGGTCACGGCCACGCTTTCAGTCCCGTGCCGAGTACTCCCGGACGGCGACAGGGAGCCCCGGTGGGCACCGCCCATTCCTAACGTTCAGTTAACGTTCAGCAATAGAGAAATAACGATTTCAACGCGCCGACGTGCAACTGATTCTAAAATGTCGATTGCTGCCAGTTTGTTAGCGTCGATCACGGGTACCCGCTGATCGCATCGCGTTTTCCGTCAGTCATTCCTGAATTCAGTAAGGAGAGAACATGACGAACCCCAGCCTGGAACAACTGATCGGCGCCACCGTCTACGACAGGGCCGGAGAGGCGATCGGGCGGGTGGAGAATTTCTACCTCGACAATGAGTCCGGGGTCCCGACCTGGGTGGCGATGGCGGGTGAGGGCGGCCGCGCACCCACCTTGATTCCGCTCGAAGGGGCCGGTTACGGCACCGACGATATGAGTCTGCGGGTGCCCTATGCCAAGGAGCAGATCCGCACCGCGCCGCATCTCGAGCGGGACGGGGGCATCGACCCGCGGTCCGAACAGCAGCTGATGGCCTACTACAGCAGCGGTCAGCGCCGCAGCGCCGGGATGACCACCACGAATACCGCTGGGCGCCAGCGGATTCAGACGGGTACCGAGGAACCCATGACCTACGGGACCGCGGAAGCCCGCCGTATGCGTGACGAAAACGACTACCGGACATAACTTCGATCCGATACTACGAGGAGGAGTTGCTATGGAATGGCTGCTCGGTTTACTCGGCGGCGTGGTCGGAGGTGGCGTCGGCGGGTCGAAGAATCCGCTCGGCCCCGTGGTCAACGGCGGTCTCGGCGCGGTGGGCGGCGGTATCACCGGCGTCATCATCCAGGCCGCGACGTCCGGCGGATTGGACTTCGGACAGATTCTGGCGCAGGTCGCCGGCGGCGGCATCGTCGGCGCGGTGCTCTCGGCGATCACCGGCTTCGCGACCCGGCCCAAGGCAGGCGAGATTCGCTGACTCGCCCACCATCGTGGACGACTCTGACAAGGAGCTCTCATGACACGTTGGAAGAACTCGGTTTTCGCCGCCGGTGCGGCATTCGGACTGTTCGCCGCCGCGGGTCTGGGCCTGCTGGTGAGCCCGGTGGCGATGGCGCAACCCGCCGGCGCGGGGGCCGCCATCGACGCGCACTACAACGAGAAGGGCGGCGCGAATACGCCGCTGGGCCAGAAGGTCGGCGAGGTGTACGCCTTCGGATCGGACGGCACCGCACAGGATTTCCAGGGCGGCAAGATGATCTACTCCCCCGAGACCGGGGCCAAGGTGATGTACGGCGCCATCCTCGACAAGTACCTGGCGCTGGGCGGGGCCGATGCCGGTCTGGGCTATCCGACCAATGACGAATCCGATGCACCGGTCGCGGGCACCGCGCGCTACAGCGAGTTCTCCGCACCCGACGGGGCGACCATCGAGTGGAGTCCGCAGCACGGGGCCTGGCTGGTGCGCGGCCCGATCCGCACCGCCTGGTCGCATCTGCACGCCACCGACGGCATGATGGGTGCGCCCATCTCGGACACCACGGTCGCGAACGGTGTCTACACCCAGCGCTTCGCGGGCCAGAACGGCACGCCCGTGGATATCAGCTGGAGTGCCGCGGACGGATTCGTCACCGCGCCACCGGAAATCGCCGGCCAATTGAGCGGTCTGGACGTCTCCGTGCCGGGCGCGGCCCCGGGCGGTGCGGTGGTGGCCACTCCGGCACCCGAATCCGGTGTGGCGGCAAGCGATTCCAGTTCGGCCACCAAGTGGTGGGCATTGCCCATCGGCCTGGCCGTCGCGGCCGTAGCCGGCGGTCTGGCGGCAATGCTCACCAAGGGCACGCGTGCGGCCCGGAATTCGGCGACCGGATCATCCGGTACCCGCGCGGCCTACGGCAGCTCGGCGGCGGCCGGAACCACCGCCGCTGCCCAGATGCGCCGTGCCGGTTCGCATCTGGCGAGCGCCGCCGAACTCGCCCGCGGTATTCCGCGTCCGGGCGGAGTGTGAGCCCGCGGGGCGGGCCGTCGAAAATGACTGCCCGCCCCGCACTTTCCTCCGCGCCGTGGAAGACATCGGTCATGATCTCGGGGTCGCCCAGGACTCGGACGGGCCTCGTCAGGCGGCGTAGATGGCGGTGCCGTCGGTGTTGATGTCGAAGGTGTGGTCGCCCCAGCGTTCTCGAACAGCATCACCTGACTCTCGAGCGCACCCAGCCCTTTCATCACTCCACTCATTCGGTCGGCCACGAAAACGACTGAGCCCCATCCGAAGTCGGACGGGGCTCGGATCTTCGCGGAGCTGGTCCGCGGCGGATCAGACGTTGAAGCGGAATTCGACGACGTCGCCGTCGGCCATGACGTAGTCCTTGCCTTCGATGCGGACCTTGCCCGCGGCTTTGGCGGCGGCCATGGAACCGGCTTCGACGAGGTCGTTGTAGGCGACGATTTCGGCCTTGATGAAGCCGCGTTCGAAGTCGGTGTGGATTACGCCGGCGGCTTTGGGGGCGGTGTCGCCCTGGTGGATGGTCCAGGCTCGGGATTCCTTGGGGCCTGCGGTGAGGTAGGTCTGCAGGCCGAGGGTGTGGAAGCCGGCGCGGGCCAGGGCATGCAGGCCGGGCTCGGATTGGCCGATGGATTCCAGGAGTTCGAGGGCCGATTCGTCGTCGAGTTCGATGAGCTCGGATTCGATCTTGGCGTCGAGGAAGACGGCGTCGGCGGGGGCGACGGCGGCCTTCAGCTCAGCCTTCTTGGCCTCGTCGGTGAGGACGGCCTCGTCGGCGTTGAAGACGTAGAGGAACGGCTTGATGGTCAGGAGCGAAAGTTCCTTCAGGAGTTCGACATCGAGCTCCTTCTGGGCGGCGAAGAGGGTGCGGCCGCTGTTGAGGATGGCCTGTGCCTGGACGGCGGCATCGGCGACCGGCTTGCGGTCCTTCTTGATGCGGGCTTCCTTCTCGAGGCGGACGACCGCCTTCTCCAGGGTCTGCATATCGGCGAGGATCAGCTCGGTTTCGATGACCTCGATATCGGCGAGGGGATCGACCTTGCCGTCCACGTGCACCACATCGCTGTCGGCGAAGACGCGCACGACCTGGCAGATGGCGTCGGCCTCACGGATATTGGCGAGGAACTTATTGCCCAGGCCCTCGCCCTCGGAGGCGCCCTTGACGATGCCCGCGATATCGACGAACGTCACCACGGCGGGCAGTTGGCGCTCGGAGCCGAAGATTTCGGCGAGCTTGGCCAACCTCGGATCGGGCAGCGGAACGACGCCGGTATTCGGCTCGATGGTGGCGAACGGGTAGTTCGCCGCCAGCACGTCATTGCGGGTCAGCGCGTTGAAGAGCGTCGACTTTCCGACGTTGGGCAGGCCGACGATTCCAAGGGTGAGACTCACGAGAACGAGAGTTTACCTGCGCACTTGCGACCGAACGGACCCGGGCCGCGTCCGCCCCGGGCCGGGTCCGCGCCGGACCACGGATCGAAGCCGGCTGCGGGCCTGACGGATCAGTTCAGGACGGCGGCCACGGCCGCCGCCAGGGCGGCGTATCCGGCATCGTTGGGGTGCAGATGATCCCCGCTGTCGAACGCGGGGGCGAGGCGGTCACGATCGGCGGGATCGGCCAGCGCCGCGGCGGAGTCCACCACGGCGTCGTACTCACCCGAGCCGAGAATCCAGCCGTTGACCGTCGTGCGAACCCGCTCACGTTCGGCATAGCGGGCCCGATCACCACCGACGAACAGGGAACCGGCAGCGGGCAGAATGGTCGCGCCGACCACCCGCAGACCCGCGCCGTGCGCCTGCGCGATGAGGGTGCGGAAACCGGTGATCAACTGTTCGGCGGAGGCGCCCTGCACCGGCGCGCCCAGGGCGATGGTCGCGCCATTGAGCCAGATGTCGTTGATGCCCTCCAGAATCACCACCGTGCCGACTCCCCGCTGATCCAGCACGTCCCGGCCGAAACGGGTCAGCCCGCTGTCCCCCAGCCATGGCGAATCCACGGTCAGGCAGTTGCCGCCGATGCCGAGATTCAGCACCGGACGCGATTTACCCTGCGCGACAAAGCCTTCGGTCAGCTCGTCCGGATAGGTGTGGTGTGCGTCGTAGGTGGAGCCGACACCCTCGGTGAAGGAGTCCCCGAACAGCGCCACCGTCGCCCGGCTCGGGCGCGGATCCTCGATCTCCACCGCGGTCAGGTAGTACCAGGAGGAGGAGTTCACGGTGAAGGCATTGCCCATCGGGTCGGTTCGGTGGTCGTCCCACGCCAGATACGACGTGTTCTGCGCCTGAGCGTGAAACGTCGCGGGACCGGTGGCGTCGGCGAAGTACAGCGTCACCGCCAGCCTCTCCAGCGCCGCGACCGGCATGATGATCGAATCGGTGACCGCGTCCGAGCCCGCCTCGATCTGGAACGCGGTCTTGCCCTCGATCGTCAACGGCCGCAAGCTATCCGGCCGGACCACCGCACCACCCGCGCTGCGCGCGATGGTCGCACCCGTCACGCGCAGCGGCCGCGCACCGAATCTGTTCGACAACCGCAGCCGCAGCAGCGATCCCGCGCTGCTGACCCGAATCACCTGGCGCACAGTCTGATTCCCGAATCCGACACCGGACCAGTTGGGCGCGAAGCTGTCGCCCGGTCGCTGCATCGCGCTGACCCACACCGGCCGCCAGCCCGGAGCGGGAACCGGGGCGGCGGCAGCGGCGGCGGCGACTACGAGGAATCCGGTGATCAGGGCGGCGATGACACGCACGGCGTTCCGCCTCATAGGCCTCGGACCGTATCGGCGAAATCGACACCACGCATGTGCACCACCTTTGCACCGAGTCGCCGAATTCTCGTGGCGATTCAGGCGCGCGGCGCGCGACCGAGGTATCCGAGCAGCTCATCGGCGACGGGAGTGGCGCTCGCGGAATCGGATTCGACGACCGCGGCGAACGCGCCCCACTGCCGCAGCGGCTCCACCAGTCCGCGCGAGGCGGTGAGCAGATGCCCGGCCAACTCCTCGGTGAGCGGGGAGGGCTGTCCGGTGGCGATGGCGATATCCCAGGCGTGCACGGCGGCGTCGAGGGCGCACATGACGGCGGCGACCGGGGTGGGGAGTTCACCGTGCGGCAGCGGGGTGGGGACGGTCTCGGCATCGTCGGCGACGGTGGCCCAGGCCGCGGCGGTCTCCTCGACCGCGGCGGCGACCAAGGCCGCCGGGGTGCCCTCGAGGGTGCCGGACGGGGAGAAGGGGTCGTAGGTGGGGCCGTCGCCGATGCCGAGGAATTTGGCGTAGGCGAGCTGATCACCGGCGGCGTGCTGGAGGACCTGGGTGACGGTCCAGTCCGAGCAGGGGGTGGCGAGCTGCCATTGGTCGTCGGCGACTCCGGCGACGGCGTCGGTGAGGGCGCGGTAGGAGGTGGCCAGCACATCGCGCCAGACCGGGGCGAGCAGGACGGCGGGGGTGGCGGTGGTGTGCGAATCGGCGCTCATTGTTCTTGCCTCTCAGGTTGTTTCATTCCGTTGAGATAAAGGTATGAGGCGATTAGGCTAATTTTCTTCCTAATAAATGCGCCGATTCCGAGGAGGTGGGTGTGACCTCGACCACAACCCGCCTGCTGCGGTTGCTGTCGCTGCTGCAAGATCGCACGCATACCGGTCGCGAGCTGGCCGAACGCCTCGCGGTCACCGATCGCACGCTGCGCCAGGACATCGCTCGACTGCGTGAACTCGGCTATCCGGTACATGCCGAACGCGGTCCGATCGGGGGCTATCGACTCGGTCAAGGCGCGACTATGCCGCCGCTACTGCTCGATGACGAGGAGGCGGTGGCGGTGGCGGTCGCCATGGGGCTCACCGAGAACGGCAGCACGGGGGTCGCGGATATCGATGCGACCATTACCCGGGCGCTCGCCAAATTGCAGCGAATCATGCCGAAACGATTGCAGCACAAGGTGAATGCGCTGCGCAGCAGTACCGAGGTGGGTCCGGCGGTCACCGGGTCCCAGGAACCGGACGCACCGGTTCCGGCGGAGACGCTGACCACCATCGCCACCGCGATTCGCGGCACCACCACGCTGCGCAGCACCTCGCCCGAGGGTGAGCGGGAATTCGAACCGTACCGGCTGATCAGCTGGCAGCGCCGCTGGTTCCTGGTCGCCTACAGCCTCCAAACCCATTCCTGGCGTGCGCTTCCCGTCGCCGACCTATCGCAGGTGGAGCGGACGAGCCGCGTATTCGCCGTCCGCGCGCTCCCCGAGGCGGACCTGGTGGCCTTCGTACTGCGCGAAATCGCCTCCGCCGGTTGGAAAGTGCACGCCCGCGTGACGGTACTGGAATCCGCCGACACGGTGATCGCCCGCGTCAACCCGACGGTCGGCGTGGTGGAGCCCCTCGACGACCACTCCTGCCTACTCCTCACGGGCGCGGACAGATTGGAGACCATCGCCATCTACCTGAGCATGCTCATGATGGATTTCCGCGTCGACGATCCCCCCGAGTTGGTGACGCACCTACGCACCCTGGCCCGCCGCTACGCAGCCGCCACTCCCCCGGAGCATTGACCCCGCCGACCGAGCGCCACACCGGCCAGGATCATTCGATGCTGGGCCGGACGATTCAGGGCTGCGCGATCTGACCGATATATCAGCGGCCGCCGAGGCCGGACATGGCTATGCCGCGGATGAAGGCGCGCTGGGCAATGGCGTAGATCAGGAGTAGGGGGAGCAGGATGAGGGTGGCGGCGGCCATCAGGAGGGGCCAGTCGGTGGTGTATTGACCCTGCAGGCGGATGAGACCGAGGGTAGCCGTGGCGTATTCGTTGCGCTGGATCATGATCAGGGGCCACAGGAAGTCGTTCCAGACGGTGATCCAGGTGAGCACGGCCAGGACCATGACGGCGGGGCGGGCGTGCGGGAGCAGGACGCGCCAGTAGATCTGCCAGGGGGTGCAGCCGTCGAGGGTGGCGGCCTCCTCCAATTCCATGGGGAGCGTGGCGAAGAACTGGCGCATGAGGTAGGTGCCGAAGGCGCTGCCGAAGAGGCCGGGGACGATCATGGACCAGGGGGTGTCCATCCAGCCGAAGGCGCGCATGAGCAGGAATTGCGGAATGACGGTGACGGTGAGCGGGACCATGAGAGTCGCCAGATAGGCGAGGAACAGCGCCTCGCGACCGGGAAAACGCAAGCGCGCGAAGGTATATCCGGCGAGGGAGCAGAAGAAGACCTGACCGGCCGTCACGCAGAGGGCGTAGACGGCGGTATTGAGCAGCATACGGCCGAGCGGGATGACGTCGAAAACGTCTGTGTAGTTGGACCATTGGGGATGCGTGGGCAGCGCCGACGGGTCGACGAGCTCACCCTCGGATTTCAGCGAGGCCGAGACCGCCCACAGCATCGGGGCCAGCGCGCACCAGGCCACGGCGATCAATGCGATATAGATGAGCAACACGCGGAGAACCCGCTTCGCGGAGTGATTCACAGCTCCGCCTCGGCCCGCCGCGACAGACGCAGCTGAATCACCGTGAGCACCAGCAGGATAGCGAATATCACCCAGGCCAGCGCCGAGGCGTAACCGACCTCGTAGAAGCGGAATGCGTTCTGGAACAGCATGATTCCCAGGACGTAGGTGCCGGTCTCCGGCCCACCATTTCCACCGGTGAGCGCATAAGCCTGATCGAACGCCTGCACCGAATTGATAATGGTGATGACGAAGACGAAGGACAGCGCCCCGCGAATCAGCGGCACGGTGATGGAGCAGAAGCGCCGGAACGGTCCAGCGCCGTCGATTTCCGCCGCCTCATACAGGTTTTCGGGCACGCCCTGCATGGCGGCCAACAGGATGACGGTCGCGAACGGCACGCTCTTCCACACGGTCACCAGACTGAGCGAGACCAGCGCCCAATCCGGATCGGTCAGCCACGGCACCGGGGAGAGGCCGAACCAGCCGAGGAACAGATTGGCCAGCCCGTCATCGCTGGCGAAGACGAAGCGGAAGACGACGGCCATGGCCACCGTGGAAGCCACCAGCGGCAGGAAGGCGATCGTGCGAAAGATGCCTATCCCCCGCAGCTTCCGATTCAGCAGCCCGGCCACGGCCAGGCTCACCAGCACGGTCGGCACCAAGGTCGACAGCGTGAAAACCGCGGTATTGCGCAGTGCGATGAAGAACAGCGGATCCTCGGAGAACAGCCTGCGATAGTTATCCACACCCACGAACAGGGGTGGACTGAACAGATCCCACGAGTGGAAGCTCAGATACAGCGAGAACCCCAGCGGGAAAAGTAGAAACACCGCCACCGCGGCCAGATTGGGTGCGACGAACCGTATTCCGGCGCGCGCCCGCCGCCGCGCCAGCGCGGACCTGCCCGGTGCGCCGCGCCGCTTCTCGGACTGCGCGGGTCGCTCCTCGTGCCGCGGCGGCGTCCGGGTTTCGATCCCGGTCATATCGCCGCCCGCAGCAGTGCGTCGATATCGGTGGCGGTCTGTCCGGCCAGCGAATCGGCGGTGGCCGCGCCGCGCAGCACCCGATTACAGCCGCGTTCGAGGAGCGATTCCACCTTGCCCCATTGGGGTGTGACGGCCATCCGGCGCGAGCTTGCCGGGCCGTCGGTGAAGACCTCCAGATTGCGGATGCCGCGATGAGCGGCCGCGAATCCCGGTGTGCGCATGGCGGATCCGAGGACCGGCACGAAGAGGCCGGAGGCGGCGATGAGCGCCTGGCCCTCCGGTCCGGTCGCGAATTTCACGAACTCCCACGCCTGTTCACGGCGCGGACTGGCGGCGGCGATGGACAGGCCGGTGCTGCCGACATCGGTGATCGCCCCCGGTCCCCCGTGCGGCCCGACCGGCAGCACGGTGACATCGAAGTCGAGATCATCGCGCCCGGTGAACTCCGAGTACAGCCAGTGCCCGCCCATGAGCATGGCCGCACGGCCGCTCCGGAACAGGTCCTGGGCCGAAACCGATTGCCGGTCACCGACACTCGGGGCCACCAGGTGCCGCACCGCCAGATCGGCATAGAACTGTAGACCCTCGGCGAAGCGCGGATCACCGATATTGGTGCGCTCGGGCCGTACCGGCGGGGTGAACCACTCCGCGCCATTGTTCATCCCGAACAGGGCGGCGGAGAAATAGGGCACCCAGGCGTCGACGAAACCCCACTGCTTGGCGCGGCCGTCGGTATCGCGATGCGTGAGTGCCTGTGCGGCGCTGAGGAATTCGGCGAACGACCAGGCATCGGCCCACCGGCGCGGCGGTCGAATTCCCGCCTGTTCGAACAGTTTTCGGTTGTAGTAGAGGAATACCCCCGACCACTGCTCCGGCAGCGCGTACTGCCCGCCCCGCCAACGGAAGGTATCCCGCAGCGGCGCATACCCGTCCGCCGCCGACTCGGCGGCGTACCGCGGATCACGGTCGAGGAATTCGCGCAGATCCACCAGCACCCCGCGCTCGGCCAATCCGGCGTACAGCAGCTCCCACGACATCAACACGTCCGGGCACTTCCCGCCCGCGCAGTAGGTGAGCATCTGCTGTAGCGGATCCGGCCCGGACATGATGGTCCGAATCTTGATATCGGGCCGCCGCTTCCGGAACTCGTCGATGATCAGGAGCCGGGAGCGCGCCTCCTGCGGCCGCGCCTGAAAGAAGAAGGTGACCGCATCGTCGTCACCCCCGCCGCACCCGGCGACCGTCCCCGCCAGCGCGGCGGCCGCCGCACCCGCGAGCAATGTCCGGCGGGACAGGGCTGTGTCACCGGACACGCGGCCAACCGTTCGTCGCGGATTTCCGACCGTTTGCCGCAGCGAATCCACCGTTCGCCGCATATCGGTCGTCGGCACCGATCCAGCGCCGAAGGTACGGGCATGAATGAAACGACCTCCCGGTCACGAGGGTCTCCTCCGGTCACGGACCCTGTGGCCCAGGTCTCAGATCAGCATGGCAGCATACGGAGAGCAACCTGCGACACGCGGAGAACACGCGGACTCGCGGGAGCCCGAGCCGGATTGCGTCACCTCGTCTCCCGGCACACAGCGTCCACCGGGTCACCCATACCCGTCGGTTCGGCACTTGATGAACGGCTCTCGAAAGCCGCATTTCAGGCGTGTCGATTCCGCTACGTTGGGCTCGAAATCAGTTAGATCCGCTGTACCGCACGGGAGAGTTGTCGCATGGCGACCATCGAATACCTCCGGACGGACCCCGACCTGCCTCCGGTCGGTGTCGTGGACCGGACGCCCCTCACGCCCGCCAAAAAGGGCATCTTCCTCGCCATCGCCGTCGTTGGCGCGATCGCCTGGGCCATCCTCGCGTTCATGCGCGGCGAAGACGTCAATGCCGTCTGGATCGTGATCGCCGCACTCTGCACGTATGTGCTGGCGTACCAGTTCTATTCGCGACTGATCGAATGGAAGATCACCAAGCCGCGCGATGACGTCGCCACTCCGGCCGAGGAGCTGGAGAACGGCCGCGACTACATGCCGATGGACCGCCGCGTGCTGTTCGGGCATCACTTCGCCGCCATCGCCGGTGCGGGCCCGCTGGTCGGACCGGTTCTGGCCGCGCAGATGGGTTATCTGCCGGGCACCATCTGGATCATTGTCGGCGTCGTCTTCGCCGGTGCGGTGCAGGACTATCTGGTGCTGTGGGCGTCGGTGAAGCGACGCGGCCGCAGCCTCGGGCAGATGGCGCGGGACGAACTCGGCGTGGTCGGCGGCGTCGCCGCCATCGTGGCCGTACTGGTGATCATGATGATCCTGCTCGCCGTGCTCGGCATCGTGGTGGTGAATGCCCTTGCGGCAACACCGAATGCGAAGACCGGCGTACTCGAGGGCGGCAGCCCGTGGGGCGTGTTCTCCATCGCCATGACCATTCCGATCGCCCTGTTCATGGGCATCTACCTGCGCTTCGTGCGACCGGGCAAGGTCGGCGAGATCTCCCTGGTGGGTTTCCTGCTGCTGTTGCTGGCCATCATCTCCGGTAACTGGGTCGCCGGATCCTCTTGGGGCCGTGACGCTTTCACGCTGTCCGGGACCAGCATCGCCTGGATGCTGATCATCTACGGCTTCATCGCCTCGGTGCTGCCGGTCTGGCTGCTGCTCGCCCCGCGCGATTACCTGTCCACCTTCATGAAGATCGGCACCATCGGCCTGCTGGCCATCGGCGTGCTGATCACCATGCCGGTGTTGCAGGCCCCGGCCATCTCGCAGTTCGCGGGCAACAGCAACGGCCCGTCCTTCGCGGGCAATCTGTTCCCGTTCCTGTTCATCACCATCGCCTGCGGTGCGCTGTCGGGATTCCACTCGCTGGTCTCCTCCGGAACCACGCCCAAGCTGCTGGCCAAGCAGTCGCAGGCGCGCATGATCGGCTACGGCGGCATGCTGATGGAGTCGTTCGTCGCGGTCATGGCGATCATCACCGCCAGCATCATCGATCAGCACCTGTACTTCGCCATCAATGCCAGCCCGGCGGTGACCGGCGGCAGCGCGGACAAGGCCGCCGCCTACGTGAACAGCCTTGGCCTGCACGGTGATCCGACCACGGCGGCGGATCTGAAGCAGACCGCCTCCGATATCGGTGAGAGCAATATCGTCTCGCGTACCGGTGGTGCGCCCACACTGGCCATCGGCATGTCCGAGGTGCTGCACAAACTGTTCGGCGGCTCCGGACTGAAGGCGTTCTGGTACCACTTCGCGATCATGTTCGAGGCGCTGTTCATCCTCACCACCATCGACGCCGGCACCCGGGTGGCGCGGTTCATGCTCTCGGATTCACTCGGCAATCTGGGTGGCCCGTTCCGCCGGTTCAAGGAGACCTCCTGGCAGCCCGGCGCCTGGATCTGCTCGGCGCTCGTGGTCGCGGCCTGGGGTTCGGTACTGCTCATGGGCGTCACCGATCCGCTGGGCGGCATCAATACGCTGTACCCGCTGTTCGGTATCTCCAACCAGTTGCTGGCCGCGGTCGCGCTGACCGTGGTGCTGGCCATCGTGGTGAAGAAGGGCCTGGTCAAATGGGCCTGGATTCCGGCGCTGCCGCTGGTCTGGGATCTGGTCGTCACCATGACGGCCTCGTTCCAGAAGATCTTCTCGGGTGATCCGAAGATCGGCTACTGGACGCTGCACCACAACACCATCGTGAAGCGGGACGCGTATCTGGCCGCCCAGAGCTCCGGGCAGCTGCCCAAGGGCGTGGCGGATCCGGCGGCGTTGCAGACGCAGATCGACAACCTGGACAAGACGATTCGCAATACCTTCATCCAGGGCACGCTCTCGATCGTGTTCGCGGTGCTGGTGCTGATCGTCGCCGCGGTGGGCGTGTGGGTGTGCCTGCGCGCCATTCGCAAGGGCGTGGTGGAGACCACCGAAGCGCCGGAGGAACCGTCCAAGATCTTCGGGCCGAGTTCCTTCCTCGCCACCAAGGCGGAGAAGCAAGTCCAGCAGGAGTGGGACGCGCTCGCCGCCGCAGGCAAGATCAAACCCACCGGCGCGGCCACCGCGCACGCGCACTGAGTCATACGTGACTCCGATGAACGAATCCACCGCCCCGTCGCCCGCAGACCTGCTGCGGACGGCGGGGCGCGCGGTTGTCCGCGCCGTGCGCGCCGTCATCTGGTGGTTCAACGCCGTCCTCGGCGGTAACGACTACCAGCGCTACGTCGAACACCTCCGCCTCCAACACCCGGACGCCCCCGTCCCCAGCGAACGCGACTACTGGCGCGACCGCCACGACGCAGCCGCCCGCAACCCGGCCAACCGCTGCTGCTGAGACGCCCCTTCGCCATCCCGGCACAACGCCCCTTCACCATCCCGGCGCAAGGCCCTTCGCCATCCCGGCGCAAGGCCCTTCGCCATCCCGGCGCAACGCCCTTCGCCATCCCGGCGCAGGGCCCCTTCGTCATCCCGGCATGTTTTTGGCCGAGATCCGCACCCCGGCGCAGTCAGCTCGCCGCCGCATGTCCTTTTCCCGCCGACCCCAGCGTCTGATTTCCGCTAGCGCACGCTCCTCCGGGCTGCGATGGTGGATCTTGTGAGTGCGAAAGAGTTGGACTTCGAGCGGTGCTACCGCGCCGTGACTACCCGGGATGCCCGCTTCGACGGGCAATTCGTGACCGCGGTGCGCACCACCGGAATCTATTGCCGCCCTTCCTGTCCGGCTATCACACCGAAACCCGCCAACGTCACCTTCCTGCCCACCGCGGCGGCGGCACAGCAGTCCGGCTTCCGGGCCTGCCGACGCTGCCTACCCGACGCGGCCCCCGGCTCACCGCTGTGGAATACCCGCGCCGACCTGGCCTCCAGGGCCATGCGATTGATCGCCGACGGCGTCATCGAACGGGGTGGGGTGCCCGCCCTGGCCGATACGCTCGGCTATTCCCAGCGCCAACTGACCCGGGTGCTCACCTCAGAACTGGGGGCCGGACCGCTGGCCCTGGCACGGGCGCATCGGGCGCACACCGCCCGGCTGCTCATCCAGACCACGCACCTGTCCATGTCGGATATCGCGTTCGCGGCGGGCTTCGCGAGCATCCGGCAGTTCAACGACACCGTGCGCGAGGTGTTCGCGGTCAGTCCGACCACCCTGCGGGATGAATCGCGACGCCGCAACGGCGACACCCTGCCCGCCACGAACGGCCAACTGACACTGCGACTTCCGTATCGGGAACCGCTGGACAAGCCCTGGCTGGAGTGGTTCCTGTCCTCGCACGCCGTGCCCGGACTGGAACTCTGGGAGGACGGCCACTACAGCCGCAGCCTGCGAACTCCGCACGGCCACACCACGATTCGCATGTCCATCCAACCCGGACACGTGCGCGCCTCCCTGGCCCTGCACGATATGCGCGACCTGGCGCCTACCGTCGCCCGCCTGCGCCACTTCCTCGACCTGGACGCCGATCCCATCGGCATCGACGAGGCATTGGCGGCGGGAATGACCGGTACGCCATCGTCTTCGGCGACAGCGTTGTCGAACGGTCACAGACCGGTCGATCGATCCACCCTGCTGTCACCGGGCATTCGGGTTCCGGGCTGCCTCGACGGACCGGAACTGTTGCTGCGCACCATGATCGGTCAGCAGATCTCGGTGGCGGCGGCGAATACGCATACCGCGCGGCTGGTGCAGACGCTCGGGGAATCCATTCCCGGACCGATCTCGCACCTGTTCCCGACCCCCGCCGCCATTGCCGAACACGGCGCGGAGGTGCTGACCGGACCGGCGCGCCGAGTCGAGGCCATCGTGGCCGCGGCCCGGGCGATCGCGGACGGTGAGCTGGCGCTGCACGCCGGGCGCACCGCCTCCGAATTGCGCCGTGACCTGCTCGCCCTGGACGGGGTGGGGCCGTGGACCGCCGATTACGTCACCATGCGACTACTCGCGGATCCGGATGTTCTGCTGCCCTCCGATCTGATCGTCCGCCGGGGTGCGGCCCTGCTCGATATCGACCTGGCCGAGACCACCCGCTTCGCCCCCTGGCGCTCCTATCTGACCATGCACATGTGGAAGCACGCGCTCGCCGCACCCGCAGCCACCCCCGATGGCGCATCTGTCGCCCGGAAAGTGAGAACAGCACCGTGAATACCCAAAACACCACCGCCACCGCCGATTTCGCCACGGCCAGCACCCCGGCGGGACCGTTCACCGCGCTGGTCGACCCCGATGGGGCGGTACTGGCCGCGGGCTGGACGGCCGATGCCCAGAACCTGCGCGGCCTCATCCATCAGACCCTGCGCCCGGCCGCACTGCGCGAACGCGCCGAGTTGGGCCAAGTCACCAAGGCCGTCGAGGCGTACCACGCGGGTGATCTGACCATCATCGATTCGATTACGGTGCGCCAGATTTCGGGTCCCTTCCTGGTCCACGCCTGGGAGGTGCTGCGCAAGATTCCGGCGGGCGATCCGGTCACCTACACCGATTTCGCCTCGGCCTCCGGCCGCCCCGCGGCCACCCGCGCCGCCGCGAACGCCTGCGCCCGCAATGCCGCGGCCCTGTTCGTGCCCTGCCACCGGGTCATCCGCACCGACGGCAGCCTCGGCGGCTTCCGCTGGGGCCTGGACGTCAAGCGCTGGCTCCTGAACCACGAAGCCTGACAACCGAAGTGCATGTACTGGCGCAGGGTCCACTCGATGTTTCCCTGCGTCAGTACATGCACGTCACCGATCAGGCGCTGAGGGAGGTTTCCAGGTGGGAGCCGGTGGGGGTGCGGATGACGTGTAGGCGGCTGGGGATGCGCTGGCGCATTTCGTCTACGTGGCTGACTACGCCCACTACCCGGCCACCCGAGCGGAGTTCGTCCAGGACGCCCATGACGGCGTCGAGGGTGTCGGCGTCGAGGCTGCCGAAGCCCTCGTCGATGAAGAGGGTGTCCAGCACCAGGCCACCGGATTCCGCCGCCACCACATCGGCCAAGCCGAGCGCGAGAGCCAGTGAGGCCATGAAGGTTTCGCCGCCGGAGAGGGTTTTCGCGGGGCGGATGGCCCCGGTGTAATCGTCCCGGATGTCGAGGCCGAGACCACCGCGGCGGCCGCGCGGACCCGCCGCGTCGGTGTGCACGAATTCGTAACGGCCACCGGACATTCGGCGCAGGCGCACCGAACCGGCCACGGCCACCTCCTCGAGTCGGGCCGCGAGGACGTAGGAGCGCAGCGACATGCGGCGGTTGTTCTCGCCGCGACCGGCGACCACCTCCGCGAGGCGGGCGAGTTCGTCGTGGGCGCGCTGAATCGGGGCCAGGCGGTCGACCGCCGCCCAGAGCTGGGAGCAGAGCTCTTCCAGTTGCTCCACGCGCCGGATCGCCACCGTATGCGCGGAGACGGCCCGCTCGAGATCCGATTGTGCTTGTGCGACGGCGGTTTCCAGTGCTTCCAGATCGCCGGGGGCGACCGCCGCCACGGCCTGGATCTCCGGCTCGGCCAGCACGGCCTCGGCGTGTGCGCGGGCACGGTCCGCGGCGATCAGTTCGGCTTCGATATCGGCCTGGCGCTGAGCGGTCCGGGAGGCGGTGTCGACCGCGCGGGCGTACTCGGACAGAACGGTGTAGTCGGGTCCGGTCTCGCCCATGACCGGCGGTGCCATCTCGACCAAACCGGCGTCGTACGAGAGCTTTTCGACGCGCACGGCGAGCGAGGCGACCTGTTCGCGAGCCAGCGCTGCCTCGGTGCGGGCCTCACGAACGGCCGTTGCTCCCGACACGAGCGCGTCGAGGCGAGCCCGGCGGCGCTCCACCGTGCCATCCGCACCGGCGGCGGTGGTAAGTCGCTCGGTGAGTTCGGCGAGCCTGCGGTCGGTGGCGACGACGCGTTCCAGCGTTGCGCTGGAACGGCTTTCACAGTCGCGGAGTTCGTCTTGCAGCCGCGCGTCCTCGGCGCGCAGCCGCTCCAATTCGGCGGTCAGGCCGTCGGCCTGCTTGGCCCGGTCGCGCGCCGCGGCCCAGCGCGTTTCGGCCTCGGCCAATTCGGTCGCGAGTTCGGCCTTATCGGCGTCGCCGCCCCGCTCGACCAGGACTTCGATGGTGCGCTCCAGCTCCGTGACCTGTTGCCCGGCGCGATCGCGGGCGGCCTCGGCGGCCCGTTCCGCGGCGAGCGCGGTCTCCTCGGCCTGCTTCGATACGGCCTGCGTGGTGCGCCGCGCGGGCGCGGGATGTTCGGCCGATCCGCAGACCGCACAGGGCTCCGAATCCACCAGGGCCCCGGCCAATTCCGCGGCCATCCC
Source organism: Nocardia acidivorans NBRC 108247 (assembly GCF_001625085.1). Classification (GTDB taxonomy): domain Bacteria; phylum Actinomycetota; class Actinomycetes; order Mycobacteriales; family Mycobacteriaceae; genus Nocardia; species Nocardia acidivorans. The sequence continues at coordinate 790 of NZ_BDAW01000053.1, read as the reverse complement.
CGCCAGCCGCTGCTCCCGCAGCGCCAGGGTATGCTCCCGCGCGTCCAGATGCTTCACCCGGGCCGACTCGAAAGCCGTTGTCGCGCGGACCAACTCGCCTCGTCGCAGCTCCAGCTCCAGCGCCGCCTTGGCGGCGGACTTCAACCGTTCCCGCTCAGCCTCCAGCACCGGCAGTCCGGCCGCGGCATCGGTCGCCTCGCGCAGCCGAATCTCCACCCCCGCAATGGATTCCGGCAACTTTCCGCGCCGCTCGGTCAATGTCGTCAACGCTCCCGAGAGCTCCTGTTGCTCCCCGCGCAGCCGCTTCAACTCCCCCATGAGCCGTTTGGCCGAATCCGCGTCGGCCCGCACCTCCTCGAGCGCACCCATCCGCGCACTCCACCGCTGCGCGGCAGCCTCCAAACCACGCCCTCGCCGACCGAGCGCATCGGAGGACCGGCGCGCATCCGGCGAGAATCCATCCGGGCGCGACTGGGCCACACCGGCGGTTTCGGAGTGTCCGACCGCCGGTTCCATCGAGCCGTGATCACCGTCCGCGCCGCCGATCGCGGTGGCCGGGTCGGCGTCTTCCGGCATACCGGGCCACGGTGCCTCCCGCTCGAGCGGCTCCGGCGGCTCGAGCGCTTCTAGTTCGCCCGCGTATTCACTGTTCAAGAGCTCGGTCGTGGCGAGATCGGTTGCCGCCCAAGTGGTTCCGTCGAGTTCGACGGAGGCGGGTTCGAGCAGCCGGGCGGCGAGGTGCTCGGCGGCGCGGGTGGCCTCGTCCTCGCGGCGGCGCAGGGTCACCGCG
>NZ_BDAW01000052.1 GCF_001625085.1 Nocardia acidivorans NBRC 108247 | reverse complement strand
TGCCTCCTTACGCAACCAGCTCCGTCGGCGCGATCACTGTCAAACCTTGTGCTTCCGCTACGGCGGCGAGTCGCTTGTCGTAGGTGACGAAATACGTTAGCGCGCTCCCTAATTCAAGAGCCGCAACCACGTGGAGCGCATCCAAGCTGCGCAGGCTGGTATTGGGTGCGAGCTTGCCCGCCTTATCGAGGACTTCAGCCGTCAGCACAATTTGCGCACAGCGGTCCAACCAAGCGGTGGCGCGCGCGTGCGTCTCTTGACTGGCACCAGCCGCATGAAGACCACGGCGCAGCTCGGTCCGAGTCAGGTGAGCGGTGATCTGGCGGGAAGACGCCTGGTCGGCGAGCCAGTTCTGGAGTGCTTCGGAATCTTCTTCCTGCTTGAAAAGCTTGATGGCCGCGCAGGTGTCCATGTACAGGAAGTTCACCATGTCTCCTCGTCGCGCAGAGACAACACTGCCTCGCTCCCGCTTGGTCCGTCAGGAGACGGAGGCTCTAGCGGCATGTTTGCAGCTTCTGCCGCTGTCGGTAGGTCCTGGAGTACCGCCGGATCGAGAACTCCGGCGGAAATTGCACGGGCGAGGGCTTGCTCGGCCTCGTCCGGTGAAGCGCTCTGATCTGTGGTTTCGCTGTCGATCGCTGCCTCGTAGAAGGCATCCGCGAGTGCCATGATGACGGCGTTGATGCCTGGGCCGTCGCTGAAGAAGTAATCGGCCATCGTGTTGTGGGCCGCTTGATTGTCGACAACCGCTTCCGTGACCGCCGACTGGAAGTCCGGCGATTCCATGAACTGCTTCTTCGTGTTCACCTTGGCCTGGTTGATCAGGTCCGGGTAGGAGAGCAGCTGCTGCACCAGTCCCTGCACGAACTCACGGACCTGTGATACGGTGAACAACTCGGCGCCGAAGAGGTCGTTCATCTTGTCGATAACAACCTGCAGCGCAACGTACTTGGGCTCCTTGCGGGTGCCGGCGCCGGCGGCGCTGATGCCCTTGAGCTCACCGTCGCCGGTCAACGAGATGTCGACCGCGGTCCCCTTGGTGTGCTTAACCCCGACCAGGACCACGTCGGAGAGGTCGACCTCCGCGGACCAAGAGGAATCTGCGATGACCTTCTCCAGGAGCCGCAGGAAGATCGATAGCATCTCCATGTACGGGTCGCCGTAGTCGACGATCTGGCTCATGAAGTCATAGAGCCGGACGTAGGTGGAGACGTCCTTGCGGAACAGGTCGAGGGTGTTGAGAGTGACTTTGTCGTCGGCTTCGATTGCAGCCGCGTACCGGCGGGCGAACGCGTTCTTGGCCGGACTGATCGCGGCCGAGAGTGCGTTGTTGCCTTTCCGGGTGACCCACGATTCGGCGACCTCACGTACCTGATCCGGCGTGTAGATCCCGGCCTGGTCGAGCTTGGTAGCGAGGTGAACAACAACGTACGGGTCGGTCTCGTTCTCCAAGGTGGCATTAGTGAAGTACGGCTCGAACGCAGCCCGGATGTCCTCAGGCTTGTTCACGAAGTCAATTACGAACGTCTTGCGCTTCTGCTCCCCACCCGCAGTGCGATGAGTGCGGTTGAGCCGAGACAGCGTCTGTACAGCAGTGACCCCGGACAGCTTCTTATCGACGTACATCGCCGAGAGCAACGGTTGGTCGAATCCTGTCTGGAACTTGTTGGCGACCAGCATGATCTTGTATGTCGCCCCCTTGAACGCCGCGGCCAGGTCCGAGCTGGCACCGGGGTTCAGGTTGGTTTCGGTGAACTCGTCGTCCTTGCTCGGCTGCGGCCCCCAGTCCGAAACCCACTCCTCGTCCTCGTCCATCGTCACCGAGCCGGAGAAGGCGACCAGGGTGCGGTAGTTGTACGAGGCGTCCAGGGCGGCCCGCTTGGCGATGTAGGCGTCGATCGCCTTCTTGTACTTCACCGCGGCTTTGCGCGAGTCGGTCACCACCATCGCCTTCGCCTTGCCCTCCAGCAGGTGGGCGACGTTGGCGTGGAAGTGCTCAACGATGATCTGAACCTTCGGGCTGATGTTGGTCGGGTGCAGTGTCACCCACCGCATCACCCCTCTGCGTGCTGCAGCCTCATCCACCTCGTCACCGTCGCCGCTCTTGGCCTTGGCTGCGATCTTCAGCGCGGTGTCGTAGGTCTGGTAGCCCCTGAGTACATCGAGGATGTAGCCCTCTTCGATCGCCTGGCGCATCGAGTAGAGGTGGAATTCGGTCGGCTTCCCATCAGGACCTTTACGGCCGAAGAGTTCCAGAGTCTTGTTCTTCGGCGTTGCGGTGAATGCGAAGTACGAGATGTTCTGCGATTCGGCTCGCTCGGTCATCTCCGAGGCCAGGATCGCCTGGACGTCGACCTGACCGCCGTCCTCGATCTCCTTGACTTCTTCGGCGGTCAGTACAGCCTTGAGCTTGGAGGACATCTGACCGGACTGCGAGGAGTGCGCCTCGTCCGCGATCACCGCGAACCGCCGGCCCTTCAGCGACGAGTCAGCGCGGATCTCGTCGAGGGCGAACGGGAACGTCTGCACTGTCACCGCGATGATCAGCTCGCCGTTCTTCAAAGCGGTTGCCAGCAGTCCGGATTTCGATTTCGCTCCCGCCTTGCGGACATCTTCTGGGCTGATCGTGGCAACGATCTTCCCTGCCCCGTCGATCTGCCGGATCGCCTCTTGCAGCTGCCCATCGAGCACATTGCGGTCCACGACGACGATCACCGAGTCGAAGACCTTCTCGTCGTTCACGTGCAACCGCGCTAGTCGGTGTGCAGTCCAGGCGATCGTGTTCGTCTTACCCGACCCTGCCGAGTGCTCGATCAGGTACCGATGCCCGACACCCTCCTCGCTCACTGCGGCCACGATGTTTGTCACGGCCTCCCATTGGTGGAACCGAGGAAAGAGCATGCTTGTACGCCGCACCGACGTTCCAGTCGCGACATCCCACTCTTCCTTGGTCTCCACGATCATCAGCCGACCGATGATGTTGAGCCAGGCGTGTTTCTCCCAGACCCGCTCCCACAGATATGCGGTGGCCGACCGCCCGTCCTCTGCCGGTGGATTCCCCGCGCCTTGGTCGTAGCCCGTGTTGAACGGCAGGAAGTGTGTCTTTTCACCTTCGAGCCGGGTCGTCATGGCCGCCAGTTCGTTGGCCACCGCGAAGTGGACCAGGGCTCGGTGCCCGAACGACAGCAGCGGCTCCAGCCGCCCGTTGGTCATTGGATTCCGGCGCTTGCGGTACTGGTTGATCGCATCATCGAGAGACTGGTTGAAGTCGGTCTTCAACTCGGCTGTGGCGACCGGTAGCCCGTTAATGAAGAAGACCAGGTCGATGCTGCGCTGGTCAGCAGTGGAGAAATGCACCTGCCGCATCACCCGAACCCGCATCGCCGCGTACTGCTCGTTGGTGGTTGCGTTCAGACTGGTCTCGGGACGGAACTGCGCCATCTTCAACCGGCCACCGCCGATGTACTGCACCCCGTTGCGCAGGATATTCAACGTCCCGCCACCATGCTCGAGAGGCTTGTCGAGCGCCGTGGTCAGCACGTCAAGGAACTTCGACTCCGACCCGGCGGCCTTCAAAGCCTTCTCGTACGCTGTCTGCTGGGTCTGCTTCAGCCAAGCGAAAAGGTCCTCGGGGAATAGCGCCCGCTCTCGGTCGTAACCAGTGTCATCCTCGGAGTACAGCCACCCGTGGTCGGCCATATACTCACAAATCTCGGTTTCGAAGACGACCTCGTGGTGGTCGGCCATCAGACCATCTCCCGTACATCGATCTGCCCAGTCACCGCTGCAGTGATCAACGCCCCCCGCCGCTCACGGGCAAGCCCAATGAAGTTCTCCGTCTCGACAATGAGCTCGTCGATCTCAGCGGTCTTCCTGTCCAGGTACTCGACGATTCGCCGCTGCTCGTCGACAGGCGGGAGCGGGATGCGAAACGCCTTAAGATCCCCCATACCGATGGTGCGAATCGTCGACCCATTCTGGAATGAGTCAAAGAATGGCTGCATCGCATCCCCGAACAAAACCCACAGGTATTCAGGGTCAAGAAGGGGCCCACATATCCATGCTGCGAAGTGCTGAGACGTCGCCATCGGAACGCCCATGATGGCCGTACGTCCAACAGTCGCGTCTCGGGACAGAACGACGGTGTGCGCAGGGAGCAGTCGGGCCGAACTGTTTGCGATTCCGGCATCACTGATGCGCTGTACTGTGTCTTGAAGGTACTTGATTCCACGCATCCTGCCGACGTCGTGGAGACTCACCCATGGGACATAACAGTCCGTCCACCAGTCGGCTCTGGAACGGCTTGGCGTGTGCCCGCTTTCAAGTTGAGCAACCGAGGTCAGAGGGACAACACGCCAACTCGATGGGACTTGGTTTGCCCATGGTAAGGGGCTCTCGACTTCGTCGGTTGACGCAGTGCCGTGCAGTGCAACGTGCACCCGGAGAGCGCGCCGCCGCTCGCGGAGCATCTCGATCAGGCGCTGCTGCTCCTCGATAAGCGTGTCGATGCGGGCGGTCTCGCAGTCGAGGTAGCTGACAATGGCCCGCTGCTCGTCCAGCGGAGGAACCAACCACGGCGCATCGGCCAATTCTTCGCGGTTAACCTTCGGCATCTTGACGCGCGTTGAGATGATCGTCGCAAACGTGTGGAACGGCCGCGCCAGGAAGTAGTAGAGCGCGAACCGCGGCTCGATCCGGGCGGCGAATGACATCGCGTACATGTCCGCGCTGCAGAGCGCAGCAGTCTCAGCGATCGCAACCTTGTTGAGCGCCGGCCGAATTTTTGAATACACAAGTTGGCCCTGCTCAACGAGGTACTTGCCACTGTCGGCGCCTTGCTCTTCAGCCGTTTCGACGCTGATGATTCGTCCCGTGTTGCTCTCGATGTGGTTGGGAGCGATCAGCGTCATCCCGCTCCAGGGTTCCTCGCGAGGATCTACCTGTCCGCCGTTGATCGTTGCCTCATAACGGAAACGGCTGAGCTCCCAATGCGCTGGCACCTCGCCCAGCCATGGGGAGTCGGTTGGCTTCATCTCGGCGTAGAACTTCATCAGTCCTCGACCTCCCGCAAGAGATCAAGGATCTTGGTGACCTGTTTCTCCAGTTCGGCGTCGATCTCGGCGAGTGGCCGTGGTGGAACGTACTTGTAGAAGTGCCGGGTGAAGGGGATCTCGTAGCCGATCCTGAGCCTGTCCCAGTCGATCCAGGCATCAGGAACGTGCGGCTTGACCTCGGCGTCAAAGTACTTATCGATGACCTCAGCCTTGCCAGCTGCGCCAGCGGTCGAGCCACCGTAGGTGAACGGCACGTTCTCGGTGTCGCGCTTCTTCGGGTCCGGCTTAGGCTTCCCCTTGCGGTCCACCACCGGCTGGCCGGACTCGTCGAGGAGGGGGCGCTCGACAGTGATTGTCCAGTAGCCGAACTCGTCGTTGCGCAGCACCCTGGAGTAGTCGGGGTCGGCGTCGGTGAAGTCGGCGTACAGACGCACCACCTTGGCGCGGTCATCCTCGCTCAGCTCACGGTTCTTAGAGCCGAGGCTCTTGCGCATCTTCGTCCAGAACGAGCTGCCGTCGATCAGCTGGACCAGGCCTTTGCGGTCTGTGTGCTTGGCATTATCGAGGATCCAGATATAGGTAGCTATGCCGGTGTTGAAGAACATGTTCGTCGGCAGCGCAATGATGGCGTCGACCAGGTCGTTCTCCAGCAGCCACTTGCGGATGTTGGAGGGGCCGGACTCGGCGGCACCGTTGAAAAGCGGCGAGCCGTTCATCACGATCCCGGTCCGGCCGCCACCGTCCTCCGGCGCCCTCATCTTGTGAACCAGATGGAGCAGGAAGAGCATCTGCCCATCCGAAGTCGCCGGGAGGCCAGGGGCGAATCGGCCGTAGGGGCCCGCTTCGTCGCGCTCCTTTGTGATCGTCTTGGCGTACTGCTTCCAGTCGACGCCGTACGGCGGGTTGGACATGCAGTAGTCGAACTGGCGGCCCCTGAACGCGTCATCGGTCAGGGTATTGCCAAAGGCAATCTTGGACGCGTCGTGGCCCTTGGCTAGCAGGTCGGACTTACAGATCGCGTAAGACTGCGGGTTGTACTCCTGGCCGTAAAGGGTCAGCTTCGCGTCGGGGTTCTGCGCAAGCAGGTGCTCCTCGGCTAGCGCGAGCATGCCGCCGGTACCCGCGGTGGGATCGTACAGCGTGCGGATGATGCCAGCCTCGGTCAAATCGGCGTTCTTCTCGGCGAACAGCAGGTCGACCAACAGCCGAATCGCATCCCGCGGGGTGTAGTGGTCACCGGAGGTCTCGTTCGCGGCCTCGTTGAACTTGCGAATGATGTACTCGAACGCGTCGCCCATATCGGCGTTGGAGACGACGTTCGGATGCAGGTCGACGGCCTTGAAGGCCGTGATGACCTCGCGCAGAAGCCCCGCCTTCTCCAAGGCGAGGATTTCCTTCTTGAAGTCGAAGTACTCGAACACGTCAACATCTGGTGAGAACCGGTCAATGTAGTCGGCCAGATTGTCCGCCAAGCCGTCGGCGTCTTTAAGAAGGTTCGCGAACGAGTAATTCGAGGTGTTGTAGAACGGCCGTCCTGTAGCCTGCTCGACCTTGACCTTGAGCTTATTGGGGTTGTCGTACTCTGCTGCCAGCGCGCGTACCGTCTCCAGGTCGGGCTCAAGGATGCAGTCGAGACGGCGCAGGATCGTTAGCGGGAGGATCACGTTGCCGTACTGATTGGGGCGGTAGGGACCCCGAAGTTGGTCAGCGATCGACCAGATGAAACTACCGAGGTTGCTCACAAGGCTCCTTACGAGTCTCACTCGACGATGAATGCTGGACGCCTACCGCTAGCCCGTGTGCGCTGTCCGAACAGGCGGCGCACTGTCTGCAGCAGCCAGTGCGTCACACGAGCATCATCGCGCATCGCGACACCCTGCACGCCACGTGGTCGGCAGCAGCGACCTGCTCAGGGAATCCTTCTCGATCGGTGTCCTCGCCGTCACCGGACCTTGACAAGGCTTCGGACGCACCGATCGCCCGAGGCGTGACGACCAGTCGTCGTTCGGAGACGGCCAGACCTTCGCGCTACTGGCTTACATTTCAGCAGGTAGCCGAAGCGCGCAGTGCCTTCAGCCAGTTTCTGGACCTGCGGGTCCACCCCCACGTTGCCGCTCCTCGCTGTCCGACTCCATACCCCATCGCACCTATGAGAAGACATGCTACAACCCGAGAGATCAGACACGAAAGCCATTGCGCACCATGCGAGTAGAGGCTTTGACCCAAACGATGACTGCACCCGACCGAACGCAGCCTACCCGGCTCCAAACACAGGACTTATCAGAACTGAACCGTCACGAGTAAGGGACCGGCTTCGGTTTCAGACCAGCGCCGGTCGGCGTGGCGATTGTTGAGAGTAGTACGCGGCTTCGTATTCGGCCGGGGTCAGGTAGTCCAGCCGGGAGTGCAGACGGGCGTTGTTGTACCAGTCGGCCCATTCCATGAGCGCGAATTCGACCTCGGTGAGGGTCTTGAACGGGCCGTGTCGGTTGACGACCTCGGTCTTGAACAACCAAGGCCACGTAGTTAAGTCGCGGCGGTACCGGTCAACTCGTTTGCTGCGGAACGTGATTGGTGGTGAGCGTGGCAACGGGACCTCTGGTATGGCAGTGAAGCCGACCAAGGTCTTCCTGCATCCGAGAGGTCCCGTTGCTATCCCAGTCTGTCACTACAACACTCACCCGCACCATCACCGTGGCCAGAGGAATCTTCGCGCCCGGACATCTTGGCGAGCTGACGCAGTACTTGCCATTCGAATTGATCGACGACGTACTCGCCCAGACCCGGACGGTGCAGCGCCGAACCCGTCTACTACCCTCGCGCGTGGGCGTGTATTTCGTTCTGGCGCTTGCTGTTTTCCCGGCACTGGGCTACGAACGCGTATGGGACAAGCTGGTCGCCGGGCTCGGGTCGCTGCCGTTGCGTCGGCCATCAGAGAAGGCGCTGCGAGATCTGCGCCGACGGCTGGGTGCAGCACCACTGAAAGCACTGTTCGAAATCGTGGCAGGCCCGATCGCACAACCAAGTACTCCAGGTGTGTGCTATCGACGCTGGCGCACTGTGGCCTTCGACAGTTGCAGTTCACTCCAGGCCGCCGACCAGCCGCGGATCCGGCTGCGGCTGGGCAAGCTCACGCGACATCGGGGCGGCGCAGAGGGCTATCCGCATCTGCGGGTGTTGACCTTGTGTGAGACCGGCACCCGGGGTCTCCTCGGTGCGATCTTCGGCTCGGTCCGCCGCAGTGAAACCGACTACGCCGCAACGCTGATGCACTTGCTCGACGAGTCGATGCTGGTGCTGGCCGACCGCAATTTCGGTGGCGACGAATTCCTCACCCGCACCGCCGCCACCGGCGCTCAACTGGTGGTCAGGCTCTCCTCCCGTCGCCGCCCGGCGGTCTGGGCAACCCTGCCCGACGGCTCCATTCTGACCAGGATCAACGGGCGCCGCTTCCGCATCATCGACGGCTAGGTGACTGCCACCTGCGCCGACGGATCCACCGTGAGCGATCGGTATCGGATCATCACCACGCTGCTCGATCACCGCACCGATCCCGCGATCGGGATCATCGGTCTCTATCACGAACGCTGGGAGGTCGAGTCAGCGTATTTCGCGTTGCGCCACACCATGTTCCATGGGCGCGTCTTGCGTTCAGCCGACCCCGTCGGCCTCGAACAGGAGGTCTGGGCGATGCTGACGGTCTATCAGAGGCTGCGTCGCGCGATGTGTGACGCCGTGGAGACCGTTCGAGGAACCGATCCCGATCGGGCAAGCTTCACCGCAGCGCTGACCGCAGCCATCGACCAGATCGTCACCGCAGCCAACGTCATCTCAAACATTGTGCCCGGCAACAGTATTGCGACAGCAGTGCTGAGCAACCTACTTCCGGCACGCCGTTTGCGCCTCAGCGTGCGGAAGGTCAAGTGCCCCATGTCCCGTTACGGAAATCCACCCACCGACACCCGTCCCACCAGCAGCCAAACCGTCACGCGGTTAAAGATCAGCCTGCTGGCCGGCGAACCTCACCCGCCAGCAGCGGAACAGCCGGGCGCCGGTCCGGACCGCCGCAATCAAGTGCTGCGGCTGCTGCGGGCCGACCCCGACCGGGCATGGACCCCCCAGCGAAATCGCCCAGGAGCTGAACGTTGCTCGATACCGCAGCCTCTGCGGCCAGATCTGCCATTGGACCGACCAGGGACTCCTCGACCGGATCGGTCGCGGACGCTACCGATTGAACCACCAATGGCTCGCACCCGAGCCAGCCCTACCGGACAACGACCCGACGGGCGGCCTCACCGCTTAACTACGTGGCCTTGCTCGAACAACCCGATGATCGATTCGGCCAGAGCGTTGTCGTAGGCATCGCCAACCGATCCGATAGACGCTGAGAGTCCTTGCAGGGAAAGGGATTCCGTGAATTTCACCGACGTGTACTGGCCGTATTCAACTGATCGTCGCAACACCTTGATCTTGGAGGTGTTGGCGTGGGTATTGGTCCGCGGCAGAAGAAGGTTCGCGAGTATCGGGGTCAGATGGCTTCGCCGGGGCGTCCGACGGTGGCGTGGCGGGAGGATCGTGTCCGGTTCTGGGCGGCGATTGCTCGCGGGGCGATGACCGAGGACGCCGCGGCCGAGGCGGGGGTGTCCTCGCCGGTCGGATTCCGGTGGTTCCGGCATGCTGGCGGCGTGAATCCTGGTTTGGCTCCGACGGTTTCGGGTCGGTATCTATCGTCGGCAGAGCGTGAGGATATCGCGCTGTGGCGTGCGCAGAACGCAGGCGTGCGTGAGATCGCGCGTCGGCTCGGGCGGTCACCATCGACGATTTCGCGGGAGCTCCGCCGCAACGCCTCCACTCGCACCTACCGGCTGGACTACAAGGCGTCGACCGCGCAGTGGCATGCCGAACGCCGGGCCAGGCGGCCCAAGACCGCGAAATTGGTTGTCAACGACCAGCTGCGCCAATACGTCCAGGACCGGCTCGCCGGGGTCGTCCGCGGCGCCGACGGTCGCGTCGCGGCCGGACCGACGGGACCGGAGTGGAAGGGCCGGAACAAGCCACATCGCGGCGATCGGGCGTGGGTGAGCGCATGGAGTCCCGAGCAGATCGCCAACCGGCTGAAACACGAGTTCCCCGAAGACGATTCGATGCGGCTGAGCCACGAGGCGATATACCAGGCACTCTATGTCGAATCCCGTGGCGGACTTGAACGTTCGTTCGTCGGATGCCTGCGCCGGGGGCGGGCGCTGCGGGTTCCGCGGGCACGCGCAAGGCAGAAAGCGTGGGCGCATGTCACCACCGAGACGTTGATCGCCAACCGTCCTGAGGAGGTCGACGAGCGGGCGGTGGCCGGGCATTGGGAAGGCGATCTGGTGATCGGACTACAGCGTTCGGCGATCGGAACCCTGGTCGAGCGGACGACACGGTTCACGATGTTGATCCATCTGCCCCGTGAGGCCGGATACGGCACCATCGCACGCATCAAGAACGGACCCGCCCTGGCCGGCTACGGCGCTGTCACGATGACCAATGCGCTCACCAGGACGTTGTCCTCGCTGCCGCCGCAGCTGCGCCGGTCGCTGACCTGGGATCGGGGCAAGGAACTGTCCGACCACGCCCGGTTCACCGCCCGCACGGGCATGAACGTCTACTTCGCCGACCCGAAGAGCCCATGGCAGCGCGGCACCAACGAGAACACGAATGGTCTTCTACGGCAATACTTCCCGAAGGGCACCGATCTGTCTCGATGGTCGGCGGGTGACATCGCAGCCGTCGCGCACACCCTCAACACCCGGCCCCGGAAAATACTCGGCTGGAAGACGCCCGCTGAAGCCTTCACCGAACAGCTACGATCGCTCCAGCAATCCGGTGTTGCGACGACCGCTTGAATACGGCCAGTGACCCGGCGTCGCTGTGGTGAATCAGTCCGGGCTCGATCGGGTGCCCGTAATGATCACGCCGCCACACGGCCATGTTGAGCGCCTTGGACACCAGCGCGGTCGTTTTCGTGGCAGCCGTGGTCCAGCCCACGATCGCGCGGGAGTAGGCGTCGAACACGAACGCCACATACGCCCATCCGGTCCAGGTCGACACGTAGGTGAAATCGGCGACCCACACCAGATTCGGTGCGGCGGCGGTGAAGTCGCGGTTGAGCTTGTCACCGGCACGGATCCCGTCCTTGGCCCGGATCGTGGTGCGCAGCTTGCGGCCACGCACGATCCCGTTCATGCCGAGCTCGCGCATAATCCGGTCCACGGTGCAGAACGCGACATCATGGCCGCGGCGGCGCAGCAAGCGGGTCATTTTCCGGCGGCCATACATCTGCTCCGGCTGACCGGCAAGATCACGTAATGCGTTCTCCACGTGAGCATCTGCGATATCACGCGCCGACGGTGGTCGACGTCGCGCCTTGCGATAGGTCCTGGGCGCGATCTGGATTCCCTGCGCGGTCAGCGCACGGCAGATCGACTCGACGCCGAAGACCTGGCGGTATTGGTCGATGAACCCGACGATCAGCGGTGTCGCGGGTCGAGTTCCCGCGCGAAAAAAGCCGAGGCCGCTTTCAGGATCTCGTTGGCCTGCTTGAGATCTCGGACTTCTTTACGCAGTCGCGCCAGCTCCTCACGCTCGGCCGCCGACAACCCCGCACCGGCCTTGCCGACTGTCGGCGCGCCTTGGGCGAGCGCCTTCTTCACCCACACTCGCAATGTCTCGTAATGCACATCCACCAGCGGGCCGATCGCGCGAGCGGCGGCATACGGGGATTCGAACTCATCGAGGCGCTCGAGGACCAGACGAACGGCCTTCTCACGAACCTCGGACGGATAACGCTTCGTCATGATGAGAACCATCTTCCACTAGGAAGAAGCGGCCCCCAACCCGTGACGGTTCAATCGCCTGTCGTGTGATGACTTGACCGCTCACCTGCGTGTGGACCCCGGCGTCGCTCGAGCCCTGCTGCAAAGTAAGGATTGGGCGATCCATGTACTCCCAGCGCCGCGCAGTACCGATGTGGCACGCAGATCTGTTTTGGCGGATGTGGCCTCAAGCTTGTCGACGCCAGTGAATAGTCAGGGAGTACCGATCTGTGTCCTATCGGGACTTTCTGGCATCGGTAAAAGCAGCATTGCAACGGCCTGGGCGGACGATCGTGCCGACGCCTACTCTGAGATCTACTGGATCGATGCTTCCAACACAGGAAGCATAGCGACTTCGTTCGGGCTTGTAGCCGAGTGGCTTGCAAGTCGTGGAGTCCGGATACTTGGCGCAGACGTACTCGGCAAGGTATTTTCAGGCTTGGCCGCCTGTGCGAAGCCATGGCTCATGGTCTTCGATAATGTCGGTGACCCGCGTGCGGCAGCGGAATGGATACCTCCTCGCGGGCTAGGACATGTCATCATAACAACCGTACGGCCTCGCTCGTTGACAGGTCCTCGGATTTCCGAAATAGAAATTCCGCAGATGTCTATTTCGGAATCTGTACAGCTGCTATCGCTTAGATTGGCGGGAAATTCACCGGTCGCGGGTGAGCAGGCCGCGAAGCTCACCTCCTTGGCTGGCAAGCTATACCGATGGCCATTGGCCCTGGAGATCGCTTCGGCATATCTTCTGAACTGCCTTGGAGGAATGTCGGGTATTGATGAGTTTGAGCGCCTCGTTATGAGGTCGCTTGATGACGAGGACTCTGTCCCCCACGGCTACCCCAACACCCTAGTCCGTGCAATAGACCTCTCCTGGCACCAGATGATCAACAGGGAAGATGCCGCGTACAAACATGCAGTTTTCGCCTTGCAATGCTCCGGTTTTACTGGTTCTCGTCAGATTCCGTTGCAGATTCTTCTGACTACAAGCATCGTAAATTTTGATGCAGTACTCGAACACAACCCCTCGGACGGCTTCATTGGATACGGGCTTTCGGAACCGCCGGCCGGTGAAATATTCAGAGCAATGAGGAGCTATTCGCTTACATATAGCGATATCCCTTTCACGGCATCGGATACGAATGAGGACATAAATCCGTCAAGCTTCGGATTCTCCGTGCAAGTAAACGAGATCGTTCAATCTATTATTCGTGAACGATTCCTGTCTAGGCAACTGACCGAGAACTCCATCAACGCGATTGCACTCGTAGCGCAGCATTGGCTTTCGGCAGCGCATGAAAGGAGAAATTTCGACCTCCTACAGGCCCTCGTAGGTCATGCCATTGCAGCTAGTGACTACGCGATCCAATATGATGTCGCAAATATTGCGATCGCCTTTTTGTGGGGAAACGCAGCAACAGTTTTGCGCACACTTGGATATGCAGAGTTGGCCGTGCCGTACCTCAGGCATGAACTCGATTTGTTCCATAATGAACCGACCCCAGTGCCGATTTATCACATGCAAACTGCTGCAACCTTAGCGGACGTTCTAATACAGTCCGCTGAGGATCGGAGAGCAATCTTGGACGAAGCGTCAACCGTCCTTGAGGAATGCCTAGGTCAAGTTCCCAAAGCTCTCACCATCGACTACAACGTCACTGCCAATACGGTGCGGACCGCTATGGCAGCAACACTTTCCCTGTTTCCGGAGGCTGCGGAACATCAAAGGATCTGCGCTATCCGCGATGAGTTCGCGAGGCTCGTGGACGCAACACCGCTTTCTGAAGGACCCGATACATTCGAAGCTATCATGGAAATCGGGAGGATGGTCCAGTCGAGTGAATACGAGGAGGCTCGATCTCTGATCGAACCCATGCTCGGCGAACGTGATGTTCGAGATCCAGAAGCTGTCTCGCTGATGAGACTGCTGACGGAATGCCTGGTTGGACTTGGAGAATGGGAGTCCGCGAGAACCAAGGTCAACACGTTCGCAGAACGTGCCCGAAAGATAAAGACATATCAAGAAGAAGCTGGAATCTTTTGCAGGAATGTGGGTATAGGCTGTTTCGCTGAGGTCGTATATGGTCGAAACATTGACGCAATCAAAGTGTTCGATGCAGTTGTGGACTTCTTTGATGAGACCCTCGCGGACAGCGGAAAGATGGACCTGGTCGCTCGCTCGACCGGATCCGTATTGAGCGCGCTTCGTGCGTGTATTATTCACGATTTCCAGACGGCCGCTTTGCGTTTGGCGGACGTTCAGTTCGAGAATCTTCCAAAATTCGGTGGAACATCACTGCTTGGATTGACGTACCAGTTACTCACCAGGGTGGTAGGGGCCGTGCCTGCCAAGCTGGCCACTTATACTGAATCCGAGCCAGTTCAGAGCACTGCCAATGGCCACCAGATTTCTAATATTCCTCCCCGGATCCATCATTGGGCAGTCGCAGAGTCCCGGCCGTCGACAGCAGTGTTGACCACTCAGTGGAGGCTAGCTGGAGGTCGGCCAGCTCGGGAACCTATCGAGATTGCTACTGAGTTGATGTATGCTTTTTTGGCCTCGGGTATCAAGGCCAGCCTGGTCGAGGCAAAGCTCGATGTATTCCTCGCCAGCGGAGACTTTGGAATATCCGAAAATTCTGAGCCATACTGGAATTCAAATGCCATTGGTCGAGTACCTGTTTTTGCTTCGAAGACCTATGGGTTGCGTGTAGACTCGCCCAATATTTTTATTGATCCGACGGTTCCGGCCCTTGCCCCTCGTTATCGGAATATAACACGTCACTCGGTGGAGGAGGAGTTCCCCGTACTGTCGCCTAGCAGTCGCGATATCTTCAGTTCGCCATTTATATTGCCACGTTCACATCACATCGTTAGATATCGCAACATGGAATCGAAAGAGCTTCTCGATGCCTGGGGAGATCGATCGGAACGCGCTCACGTCGAGTGCGCTACAAATGGGCTCTTGACCGCGATGTGCAGCCTTGTCGAGCAGTTTAGCCAGCCCAAGGAGAGAGTTAGTCAGATTTCTGCTATGCACCCACAACTGCGCGAGCTTGTCGGTCTTTACCGAGGTGTCGCGAATCTTCCCACAGCCTGAGAGCCGTTGGGTCACATCGCTTCCGAGGTTGTGACCGGCTGCTCGCACCGTCACCGCACCGAGTGGCTCGAGATGAATCACCGAGTGGCTCGAGATGAATACCGCTGGGCAACAGTCGCTTTCGATAGTCCGACACGACCGCCGTTGAGGGACCTCACCCAAGCGATCGGTGCGCTGGGCTCGCGCGCACCGTCGGCACCTGTCCAGGCGACCGTGATTGTGCTACGCCGGGCAGGGAGCCGCGCCGTACAAGGAGGTGGCTGTGACAACTGCCGTCGCAGACCGCGAACGAAGCCACCCCGCAACGCGATGAGGTCCATAGCACCCATGCTGGAACACTGCGGCAGCTCCAAAAGTGTTCTGCAACAGGCACATCGATTTGCTACGGTCTCGTCGCAGATGCACTCGACCGATGGGTGCTGACGAAACGGGGACCGATGGGGAACGCGCGCCAGCTGACCGGCGAGCACAGAGAAGCATTCGCCCGGATCGTTGACGATACTCGTCAAGGATTCGCCGAGGTAATCGACCTGATCCTGATCCACAACGAACGCACGGTCTCAGGTCCTCAGCCACGGACAACGCTGAATCCGCTAATCGCTATGCTCAGCGTCGCAGCCTGGGAGCGATTCGTCGCCGATGTCGGCGCATTGGCACGATCGGCCGATCCGGCCTCGGTCCGTCCTGGTGAAGTCAAGAGCAACGGCTTCAACGTGATCAGCGACAACGAGGAGGGCGGGCACTCGAAAGCGGTCAGCACCCTCAAGGCTGCATCCGGAGGCATACTGCCCGACAGGTGGAGAATCCTCGTGACCACTGTCTCTCCGGGCGTGTTCCTGAAATTCGGTTATACGGCAGAAGGCCTCGACCCACAGATGACAGAACTGGTCGATTGGTGGATCCTGGTCCGGCACAAGGTCGCTCACCGCGCATTCCCCCAATTGCTCAAATGGACGGAGCAGTCCGACGCTGAGGACGGCAAAACCATCAACGCGACGCTCGCCCGCTCTGCCTTCACCCTGTTCCTTCAGCTTGCAGACCAATCGATTCGGGCGCTCACCGAGGCTGCTGAGTTCGAAAGCCCTGACCAGCTCTGGCTTCCCGAAGATTGGCTGACCGGTACCCTGCTGCCGCAGCGCGGTGTCGATGATCCCGCCCACCTACACCTGTGGAAGGGTCGATCGCTGGCGCGGTGAGAATCACCGGCCGGAGGCACGTCCGTCGATCGCAAGAACGTCGATAACAACAGGAACAGGCGCAATTCAGATCAAACCGTCAATAATGACCAGTGTCGGGAACCCATGTCGCACAAGCACTCGGCCATCCTGTCGCCCTGCGTGGCGGCGACGTCCGCTTTGCCGAAACCAGCCGAGTCCCCGGATCTCGGGAGATCGCCTCACGTCACCGCCTGTCCGCCGAAGCCGTAACCACCGGCATTCCAGACGATCTGCTGGAACTGAAACGGCGAAACCGGGTGCCGGGCAGCAATACCGCCTTCCTGCGAGCGCGGCCAATAGCACACCCCGCACCGATGACAGTAGAACGCCGCTTCCCACAACGCCGACGCGACGGGCAACCCCCGAGCGATACGCGCGTTGTCGCGGAATCGACGCGTCAGCACCAGGAAAGCCGCCAGCGCCGGCAACGCGAAGGGCAGCGCCATGAGGCCACCGAGCGCGAGCCACGCACCGATGGGTGACGCGGACTGTTCGGTCGGGGTGGACAAGGAGACGGCAGCTCCAGCAATCGCAAACATCACCACCGTCGCGAACAGCAGCAGTACCCCGCACGTTGCCGGACCGTTCACGGAACTGGGGGGTGGCGCGGGCCTGGTCGCCGCCGCCAGCGCGGTGGTCTGGGCACTCGTGGAACTCCCTGACCCGATGACGGGAACCACGGTGCCCGAAAAGCCGATCCCGACGCCCGCATAGGTGCTCGACCCCTGCACAGTCGACATGCCGGTCGCGGCGATCGCGGGCATGGTCTGCACCCAATCGATTTGCCCGCAATTCGGACACGAGTTGTCGTTGTTCATGTGCGTTCCCAACTATCCGGCTGTGCATTCGATTGATACCGAACCGATTTCCACTCATCGGTACCGCTGAACAGCTTGGTGAAGGTCACAGAATCTGGTCCGCCCGGAAAACACATCCGCGCCGACCGCCGTACACATCATTGACAGCCACACCGGGGTTCGGTGTCAAGATTGGTCACGTCGCCGTTTGCCGGAGGACACTGATCGTCTCGATTCCGACTAGCGGCTCCGCCGCAGACGACCGGCAGCGGCACTGCTTCCGGCACACCAGCGATGTTCCGAAGGGTGGCGAGCGGCTGGGAGTGACAAATGAAGGGCCCTCCGGTCCGAGAGGGCAGCCTTCGCGATGACGCCAGCCTCGAGCGCACTACGCGCGACAGCCGAAATTTTCGGCCCATGTGTCGTAAACCGGGGGTTGGCGTGCAGTACACGAGAGGTGCCGGGCTCCCCACGCGACGACCCCGACCATCTTCGGGCACGTCTACGCCGTGATCATCAACGTTCACCACGGCGCGGCGATGCACATGCACACTGACGCCTTATCCGCTGGTGATGCTCCCATCGGACCTGCGGTGAATACGCCGGGCTACGGCGAAATCCGCAGAAATCCGCAGCTCACCGCGGGGACGATTTGTTGTAGATGCTGTACGTGCCGCCCCGGGGGCACCTTCCGGGCCAGGTCACAGGCTTTTACGCGGTGTCACCACCAACAGCTTTGTCCCGCTTTGTCACATCTCGACCGAAACTCGCTCCAGCCGCCTTCGGTGTCTCGTCACGACTATGGGTGTAGGTCGCCCACGCGAACGCTGAGGATGCGTGTCCAAGCCACGCAGCGATGCCGGCGATCGGGACTCCCTTCATGTGCATCAGCGTCGCGCATGAGTGCCTGGCATCGTGTAGTCGAACGTCCCGTGACGATTCCAGCGACGCAGACCGACGTGTGATGACTCAGGTGAAGAACAGCCTCGGCCGAGACGGACTGCTCTCCCTGGCATATCGCATTGAGTGCCGAAATCGCCACCCGCCGGCGGTGCGGCCACGACCGGGCGGCTTGTGTTCACCGGAGAGACTGATCGGACGGTCGCCGATATCCGCAGCGACTCCGTGTGCGCCCAGTCGCGTGACAATCCAGGCGGAGGCAATACGGCTCAGCGATTCCTCCTGCGCTACATCACCGAAAGCGATTCCTCCTGCGCTACATCACCGAAAACGGTGGGCCGGAAGGCGAAGTGCTCAGTAGGGAGGTGATTGAGGCTGGTGCCCAGGAAGGATTCTCGGAACAGGAACCAGTGAACCGATGAACCCTGCCGTTCTCGCGGCCGTTGTTGCAGCGCCCGTCGCGGTTTCGACTGCCGCCGCCAAGATCGCCATCTCTCTGTACGCCATCGAGGGTGTGCCGCCTGACAACCGACCTGCCGTGATCCGCGCTCTCGCAACGCTTCTCAATCCTCGACGATAAACACGATTAACCGGTGTTGATCACGCGAGAACCCTCGGCGCGGTTGCGGTTGCCGAGGGTTTGCGCGAAGTGTGTTGCATGTGGGAGCAACGCCATCGAGTTGTCCTGAATCACTCCGCCAATCAACCACCCCCTTTCGTGACCCCGAACATCGGAGTGGTCTCAGCGTTTCCGGACAAGCCCCCGGAACGCCGCATAGGTCTGTTCAGGCGGGATCTTGAACAGCAGATGCGCGGACACGGTGACGGTCACTGCTTGGCGGACCTACAGGGGGCAACGGCTCACCCCGCGTCTGGGTGACCGACCACGGCACTGACCTCATTCAGGGATGGCCGACCAATGAACCTGGCCGGATAGAGATCCCGCACCAGCTACTCGGCTATCTCGAGCTGGGTACCTTCCTGGACGCGGACCTCCGCGACTCTGGCAGGGGTACTTTCACTCTCGTAGGCCGACCAGTCACCGATCCGGATGCGCTGGCCACCATGGCAATTCCTCCACACGAAACAGCGATCGAAGTCGAAGTTGTGAAAGCGAGCTACCCGTATGCTCTATCGGCCCAAGTTCGATGACCTGTACCGCACCTACACGCGCGCCTTTCATCTCGAGGTCCAGGACTCCTACGGCGTAGCGTCCGAGAACGAGCAGCTACAACGCTTCCTTGGGGGCGAACCGACGACCTATCCCGAGGACTGGCAGCAATGGGACGCGTTCGTGAAGGAAGTGACCGACGCGGGTGCCAGCATCCAGCGCCTTCGGGTCGTGACCGAACCGCATAGTGATTACACGCGATTCCTGCTGCACCACACCGACCGCAATGTCGCGGCCGGAGAATACGTGCGCTACCTGCCACGCCAGAACGTCAGTAGCGACGCCTACACGGTCGATGACTGGTGGCTGTTCGATGATGCCGTGCTGGCCTTCTCGATCTTCACGCCTGACGGCGAGTGGGCGGGCGGTGCGATCACAGAGGACCCGGTACTGGTGGGACGCTGCGTAGAGGTCCGAGACCAGTTGTGGCCCTTGGGTATCGAGTTCGAGACATATCTCCGTGGCCAAGGTTGATGACGCGCGCCTGGCGCTCGGAGGTCGTCTTCGCGAGCTTCGGGTGTCGGCCCGCATCACCGGTCGGGCAATGGCGAAAGAGGCAGGGTGGGAGCCATCGAAGGTCTCGAAAATCGAGCACGGCAAACAGCTGCCGTCCGAAGACGACCTCACCGTCTGGTGCCGTATCACGGACAACAACCTGGCCCTACCGGATTTGGCGGCCACCCTTCGGAACGTGAACGCCGCCTACATGGAATGGCGTCGGATCGCAGGGACCGGTCACGCGCGAAGGCAGCGGCAGAGCATTCAGACCGAGGGCGCGTCCAGTCTTGTCCGTGGGTACGACTGCCTGCTCCTGCCGGGCCTACTGCAAACCCGCGACTACGCCGAAGCGGTACTCACTCGGTGCATTCGATTCCTCGGTGGCCCAGACGACTTAAGCGAAGCCCTGGAAGCGCGCATGGAACGCCAGCGCGTACTTAGGGAAGGTTTGCATCGATTCCACTTCCTCATCGGCGAGTCCGCGCTGTACACATCAGTCGGTGACGACCAGATCAGGCGCGGGCAACTGCACCATCTCCTTGACTCGATGCGCCTCGCTCGGCTCATCGTCGGCGTCGTTCCCAACACCGCCGAGTTCTTCTATGAGACAACGAACTTCCTGTTCTACGACACGAAGCTCGTGCAGGTAGAGACGATCAGCGCCGAGCTGTCCATCCGGCAACCTCGCGAGCTGGTCTTGTACGAACGAGCATTTACGGCGCTGGCAAACCGAGCAGCCTACGGAGACCAGGCCCGCGCGCTCATTCACAAGGCACTTGCCGTATCCGGCGAGTCACACAGACAGGAATAGACCGATGGCTGATCCGCACTGGCGGCGTGCTCGCGCGTGCGGTAGTGGCAACTGTGTGGAGATCGCAGCCGCGCCGGAAGGCGTGCTTATCCGCAACTCCACCTCCCCTGACTCCGCGGTGAGTTCACCCGTGAGGAGTTCGCAGCCTGGCTCCGGGGAGCCAGGGCGGGCGACTTCGACGACCTCTCCTACGACAACAGCAGCCGACGCCGCCCGGCTCCGGCGGCCAGCGGTTCCTGATATCGGTACCGGCCTCGCCCGCTGCAGGCCCTATCCGGCGAAAGCCGAAGGGGCCCAGCGCGTTCGGTCCGGTCCACCGCTTCGTGATCGACCGGGACCAGCCGGTCACGGCTGAATGCACGACCGCGGGGAGGCTCGGCGTCACGGGGCCTGTTCGCCCGAAATCCACGGTGCTGCCGGATATGTGATTCAGGTCATGATTCACGGTTCGACCCGCCTGGGCTTGACTCGGGTGAATCAAGGTGATTCGATCTGAATCATCATGTTTCCAGTGAATCGACCCGCAGAGGGCGCGACTGATGCGGCGGAGATCGCCGCGAATTCGGTTGCGTGCCAAGGGCATCCGCGCCAGCAGTTGGCGGCGGAGCTGCGCCGGTTGCGGGACATCGCCGGAATCTCGGGGCGGGAACTGGCCAAGCGGGTCGGAATCAGTCAGTCGACGCTGTCGCGGATCGAGGCGGGGCGCGTGGTGCCGCCGCTGCCGCAGGTGCTGGATTGGGCCAAAGCCGTTGGGGTGGAGCCGGATTCATTACGGGCGCTGACCGAGGCGGCGCATTCGCCCGAGGTGCGGGACTGGGCGACCTCGCTCGCGGACCGGCCGCATCTGCAGGACGATGTGCGGGCATTCGAAGAGGATGCGCACCTGGTGCGAAACTTTCAGCCCACGCTGGTGCCCGGTCTGCTGCAGACCGCCGACTACGCCCGGCGGGTATTCGCCACCTTCGATCCGCCGTATACGCCCGACGCCCTGGCCGCCGCGCTCGCCGCGCGCCTGGATCGCCAGCGGGTGCTGTACGACCCCGCCAAACGCTTCGAATTCCTGATTACCGAAGCGGCCCTGCGCTTTCGGCCCGGACCGCATCGGATGCTGCTCGCCCAACTGGACCGGATCGTCTCGATCGAGACCCTCGATACGGTCACCATCGGGGTGATTCCGCAGGAGATCGAGGCGAGCACCACGATCCCGCACGGTTTCGTCATCTACGAGAACGAGGACCACGCGCTCGCCTCCGCGGAACCCATTCCGGGAAGTATGGTCACGCGCGGCCCCGAACTTGTCGAAGCTCATCGCCGCCGCTGGCTGGCTTTGAGTCGAATGGCCTTGTCCGACAACGATGCCCGGGTATTCATCGCCGACCTACGGGATGAAATCCACCGTATCGCAATCAATTGACCTGATTCCAGCGGCCGTCGAGGGGTCGGCCGCACGTGGGGTGGTGGTGTCGCAGCGAAATTCGCTGCGACACCACCTGCACGTCAGTCGCCGAAATCGAATTCACCGGCGCGCGCCCCCGACATGAACGCGCGCCATTCGGATTTGGTGAACCACAGTGTCGGGCTGTGCCGGTCCTTGGAGTCGCGCACGGCGATCCGTCCCTCGTGGTACGCGACCTCGACGCAATCGCCGCCGCCGTAACTGAAACTGCTCTTGGCGAACCTCGGACCGCGCTCGCCGCGAATCATATTGCGGTTCATGACATACATCCCTTCCCCCGGAGGGTCACTCCCCATGACCCTTCTCCTGCATTACTGACGACCAACACAGTGCAATCCGAACCGCCAGCCGCGCAACTGATTTCATCCGGACCCGCCCGCCGGTACATCGGAAAGCTCATGAGCTGAACATTACGGCCACCCACCGACAAATTCGGGTGCGCCGGGACCCGCCGAGGGTCTAGGTTCAGAGGGCCATTTTGCCATTGTCGACGGTGTAGACCGCGCCGTGCACGGCGGACGCTTCGGGGGAGCACAGGAAGGTGATGACGTTCGCGACCTGTACGGGATCCATCAGCCCGCGGGCGGCGGCGGTCTTCATGATGAGGGTGTAGTCGGGGGCAATCGCGCCACGGCCTGCCCCAGCCCCGATGACGCTCCCGTCACCACCGCGACCCGGCCCCCGAACCGCCCGGCATCCGCGCCTGTCATACCCGTCTCCATTCATTCACCGGACCGCACGACACCGCCGTCCGCGCACCCGATTCAACGACACCGCACCTCCGATCCGCGACCCTCGGCACCCCGGCTACCTGCGATAACACATTCGAAGCCGTCCGCGATCTCTACCATGTGGCGCGAATTCGAAGCACCTTCAGTCCGGTCCGGTCGATGGCCGGCGTCCTGTTGGCGGCCCTGGCCGTGATCGCGACGGGTTGTACGGCAACCACGTCGACCCCGGCCGCCACCAGCGCCCCGGTCCCCGTCGCCGAGCAGCGCGACGCCCCGAACGGCAGCGCCAACGGCCGCTGTTTCGACCCGAATTCCGCTCTCGCACAGGCCGCCCTCGCCAGACTCCCCGCCGCCCCCGTCGGCACCTGGTCGGTCGGGGAGACCAGCAATGATCCGATCAGCGGCGGTTGCGACGGCCTGCTCTCCTGGATGATGGCCGATACCAAGACCAATCACCCCTACACCCAGGTCCTGCTCTTCACCGGCGGCACCTACCTCGGCACCGCCACCGCCGACCCGTACATGTTCACCATGCTGACCGCCCACACCCGCACCAGCATCTCCCTCACCTACCACTGGACCGTCGGCAACGACCCGATGTGCTGTCCCCAGGGCGGCCCGAGCACCGTCACCTTCACCCTCAACGGCACCACCGTCACCGCCAAGGGCCAGTTCCCGCCGCACGCTTGAGCCGAATCCACCGGATCTCGCTTCACATTGCTCCGGTCGCGCAGGAGCCGCCGATCCAGTCATGGTCCGGCGGCCCGGATTCGATTGTGACACTGCGATTTCGGCTGCTCTGCCCGAAGCGGATGTTCCGGTGGTATTTATGCATGGTGAGTGAAGTCGGTGCCTGAGCGGCCTCTCGGCTCAAAAGGAACCTCGTGCTGTCGAAAGCCCTGGCCTACCGGGGCTTTCGACAGCGTTGCCGAATAGGGTCGGCGTGGCAATGGGCGAATGAGTGTGGGGGCCTCATTATTATCGGTGGAGTTGCTGTTTGTTTTCGTAGATCCGAGATGAGGGGTACGACTGTGAATCGCTTATTCCTTGGTGTGGCCGCTGCCGTGTTGATCGGTTCGGGTGTGGCGGTGGCCGGACCCGCGGCGGCCGATGGTGACGAGTGTCAGCTCGGCTGGTCGAATGTTGGGCCGCGGACCTGCGCCAAGACCGATTTCACTATGAGTCCGGTCTTCTCGCTGGGGAATGGGATTTGCGCGGGGATGTTGTCGGCGGGCGGGACCGCTTTCGATGGTCCGCTGTATGGGTATTCGGAGGCTCCCGGCGCGTCGCACGCGGTGGTTCTGCGTATTACGCAGGGGTTTTCGCCGGTGGGGGAGTGGGGGCCGCAATTGCTGGCCTGCGATGTGAACGCGGTCGTGGATTGGCACAATCTCGATAGCGGGCAGACCGGGAGCGTGACCCGATTCATTCCGGCCGGGCAGCGTTCGACCCCGGCGATCGTGCTCGCCGAGACCGGTTCGGGGCGGGTTCAGCTCACCGTGCGGACCGACCGGCCGAATGTCCCGGCCTCGACCGAAGTCTTTGTGCCGTAATCCCACTCACCGGAACGGTGTGCGCGGTACCGATCAGGCCGGATCACCGGCCGCCGGGGTGGCGCGGAAGCCGGGGTGCACGCCCGGGGTCAGGTCGCGGGCGTGCACCAGGCGGGCGAGCAGGTCGGCCAGCCGGGTGTATTCGTCCTCGGAAAGTGCCGCGGTTATCTCCTGTTCATGCGCCAGGGCGACCGCGGCAATGCGGGCCAGGAGTTCTCCGGCCGCGGAGGTCAGGTGTAGTTCATGGTTGCGCCGGTCGGTGGCGCTGCGCCGGCGTTCGATGAGGCCCTTGGCGTCGAGCGGATCGATCAAGGCCACCACGCGGCTGGGCACCACGCCCAATTCGGCCGCGAGGGCGCGCTGACTGCGGCCGGGCTCGGCGGCGATCATCCGCAGAATGCCGACTTCCGGTGGGGTGAGCCCGATTTCGGCAATGCGCTCGGAGAAGCGCTGGGTGGCGTGCGCGCCCAGCTGGGCGAGCTGGAAGGCCACCGCGCGCATCGGGCGGACCGGCTGCGCCGTTTTCAGATCCTCTTGCTCCGATTCGGACACGGCGTTATCGTACAGATCAGATAATCGTTCACATGAGAGAACGATTCATATCTGAGAACGGACTGCCATGGCCATTCCCGCCGCATCCCGCATCGACCGCCCCATGACCGCCGCCGAACCACCGCCCGGCATCCTCGCCGCGGCCTTCACCGGAGTATTCGTCGCCGGACTCGTGATCAGCACCATTCGCGCCGGTGGCAGCCCATTCCCCTCGCCCTTCGGCGATGCGGGCACGGCACTGGACTACTTCCGCGACCACCCGGCCGCCGTGCGCACCGGCGCGGTGCTGCAATTCGCCAGCGCCATTCCACTGACCCTCTACACGGCGGCGATCACGGCTCGGCTGCGCCGCACCGCCGAGGGATTCGCACCCAACCTCGCCGCGATCGGCGGCACCCTCGCCGCCGCCTTCCTGTTCTGCTCCGGCGCGGTCAGCTGGGTGCTCACTCTGCCCGCGGTCACCGCCGATGCCGCCCTGGTTCGCGCCGTGCACACCCTCGCCTTCCTGGTCGGCGGTCCCGCCAATGTGGTGTCGACGGGTCTGCTCATCGCGGGTATCGCGCTCGGCGCGCAGTCGCGACGACGGCTCGCGCCATGGCTTTTCACGGTGGGACTGGTGATCGCCTTGATCGCGCTGTGCAGCACCGCGGCACTCACCTTCACCGCGGCCGCGTTCCTGCTGCCCATCGCCCGCTTCACCGGGATGGCGTGGCTGATCACCGTCGGCTTTCTGCTCGCCCGTCAGTAATTCAGGAGAATGCTCATGACCGCCGAATTGACCGCCAAGCTGGTCCGATTCCAGCGACCCGAACTGTCGCTGCCCTATCTGCGAGGTCTCGAGGACGCCGCAATCGCCGCGCTATTCGGTCTGCGGGTCGACGAATACCTGTCGCTGTGCGCGGATTTCGCGATCGAGGCGCGTGCCGCCGCGGCGGATCTGCTGACCGAGCCCGAGGTCGCGAGCCAGGTCGATCGACTCCCGTTCGCGCCCGGAGCGCGGGTCCTGGCGCTCGGGGAGAGCAGTACCGCGGACCGCCTGTCCTGGTTCGAGATCCTGCGCTACCTGCTCGAATTGCGCAGGCCGGGAGACGCGATCACCCTCACCAACCTGGCCGTCTCCGGATCCACCACCACCCAGGCATTGAAAAGCATTGCCGCACTGAGCTTTCAGCGTCCCGACTGGGTGCTCTGCCAACTCGGCGCGAATGACGCCCAGCGCCTGGGCGCGGACGGTCCGCGCATCGTCAGCGCCGAGGAGACCGGCCGCAATCTGGGCCTGCTGCACGACGAGGGCGTCCGGCGCAGCGGTGCGCGCTGGATCTGGCTCACCCCGACCGATATGGACGAGGCGCTGACCGCTACCTTCGAGCCCTTTCAACGAGTCGGGATCGGCTGGCGCGCAAAGGATGCCGAGGAAACAGCACAACTCCTGCGGGATCGCTCGGAGCCGGTGATCGATACGCTCACGGTCACCCGCCCCCGCCCCGGCCATCGCCTCTTCGAATCGGATGGCGTACATCTGACCCCGGCGGGTCAAGTCGCGGTCGCCCGTTCGGTCGTATCCGCGCTGTCGACGATTTCCCGGGAGCGGCGGTGATCGGCACGCCGGAACCCATGGCGGGGCGGCCGTTCGGCACCGCGCCCATGCCGTAGCGCAGAAGGCTGGCGGCTGGTGCGTTCCCCGCCAACGCACCAGCCACCTGACATGCACCGGAGGGCAGCCGGGCGCGCAGGTTCCAGGACCCGGTCAAGCCTCTTGGCGGGCTGTGGGAAAGTCAATGCGCCCGAGTCGCACCAGGGGTGCGACACCAGGGCTTTTCCGCTGTGACTCGTATGACAAAGCAAGGTTGAGGTGCATGTCCAAAGGGCAACTGGCCGTATTCGTGCGTTCGCGTCGCGACGCACTCGGCGTGACGCAGGCGCAGTTGGCCAGCACGACCGGATGGTCGAAGTCGGCGATCGAGAAGGTCGAGGCGGGGACGCTGGTGCCGAGCCTGGAATTCACGGGTGCGCTCTTCGACGCGCTGGGGATTCCGTACCTCTATCGGGAGCGGATCATCGCCGCGCTCTTTCCGGGCGCCCTGGATCGCATTCTGGGCCGCACCGCGACCGCACCCGATGCCGACGCCCTGGCCGATCTGGAGTACCTGCCCTATCCGGCGGCGTACCTCATGCTGCCCGAGGGCGACATAGTCGGATTCAACAGCGCCTGGCTCGCGGCGTTCCCGGAATCCGCCGCCCGGCCGAATCTCTTCACGTACCTGTTCACCGAGCCGTCCGCGCGGGAAGTACTGGTGGATTGGGCCCGGCTGGCGCACGGATTCACCTACGGCCTGCGCATGATGGGCCCGATGGCTCTGTCCGACACCACGATCGAGGAGATCATCGCCCGCTGCCGCGTGCACCCGGACTTCGAACGCTTCTACCTCACCGACCCGCCGGTGCACGAGGCACTGAACCCCGTCATCCGCGTCGCGGCCCCCGGCACCGGCGAAATCCGAAGTCTCCGCATCAAAATCGACAAACCCCACCTGCCGCACAGCCCCTGGCTCACCTACCGTCTGGTCCCGGTCCGCGATGCGGAGGCCGGGGCGAACCGGTGAGCCGGCGGCGGTCCGTCGTTACCGGCTGAGCAGGCCCTTGGCGATATGGGTGACCTGGATTTCATTGCTGCCCGCGTAGATCATCAGCGACTTGGCATCGCGGGCAAGCTGTTCCACCTTGTACTCGGCCATATAGCCGTTGCCGCCGAACAATTGGACCGCCTCCATGGCGACCTCGGTGGCGGCGCGGGAGGAGTACAGCTTCATGGCCGACGCCTCGGCCAGCGATACCTTCTGCCCGGCGGCGGTGCGCTCGATGGCATTGAAAACCATGTTCTGCACATTGATTCGCGCGATCTCCATCTCGGCCAGTTTGAGCTGGATGAGCTGGAACTGCGCGATCTCCTTACCCCAAAGCTTGCGTGATTTGGCGTAATCCACACAGAGCCGGTGACATTCGTTGATGATTCCCAGCGCCAGCGAGGCGATGCCGATGCGCTCGGCGGCGAAAGACTCCTTGGCACTGTCCTTTCCATCGCCCTTGGCCGGATTCTCGGTCTCGCCGAGCAGCCGGTCGGGGGTGATGCGGACATTGTCGAAGAACAGCTCGCCGGTGGGGGAGGAGTTCATCCCCATCTTCTTGAACGCGGGGCTCTGCACGAAGCCGGGCATGCCCTTGTCCAGCACGAAGGTGAGCACCTTGCGGTCGCGGCGGTCGAGGCCGTCCTCCTCGTCCAGTTTGGCGTAGACCACGGTGACATCGGCGTACGGGCCGTTGGTGATGAAGGTCTTGCGCCCGTTCAGGATGTAGTCCGCGCCGTCGCGTCGCACATACGACTTCATCCCGCCGAAAGCGTCCGAGCCCGAATCGGGTTCGGTGATCGCCCACGCACCGACCTTCTCCATGGTGACCAGTTCGGGCAGCCAGCGCTTCTTCTGCGCGAGGGTGCCGCGGCTGCGAATGGTGCCGACGGTGAGTCCGAGGCTGACGCCCATGGAGGCCACCAGTCCCAGGCTCACCCCGGCGAGTTCGCTGTTGAGGATGACGCCCATGCTGCCGGATCCGCTGAATCCGCCGCCGGGCTTACCGGTGGTCCCGGCCTCCTCGCGCGCGAGGGCCTTGTCCAGACCCTCCTTCGCCATCTCGTCGAGCCCGAAGGTCGCGTACATCTTGCGGATGATGTCGAACGGCGGCAGCGCGCCACTCTCCAGCTGGTCGACGTGGGGCTTCAGCTCCTTCTCGATGAAGCCGCGCACGGCATCGCGGAACATCAGGTCTTCGTCGGACCACTGGTACATGTCGTGAACTCCCGAGGGATCGCCGGAACTGTCCCTCGAATATAGAACACGTTCTAATGGCGGCCCGCTGCGCCAGCGCGAAGCGCAGTGCGCCGATGGCCTCCCGGAGTACCGAGCGGCCGGTATCGCCGAAGGCGGTGCCGTAGATGATGCCGTGAATCAGATCGGATGGCGGCGCGGCGCGACCGGAACACCGGCCGCCCGTAGGCGATCGGCGTACGCCTCACCCTCGTCCCGCAGCGGATCGAAGCCCGATACCGCGATACAGCCCGGCGGCACGCCCGCGAGGTCGGCGGCCGGCAGCGGGGAGACCCGCGGGTCGGCGGCCTGGGCCGGATCCGAGAGGTAGTTGTCGCGAAACCAATCCATATGCGCCTCGGTCGGACGTAGCCGTCGGCGAACGGGCGGTAGGAGCGAGTCTTTCGGAACGGATCGGTGATCGGGCAGCGCGAGGACTCGTTGCGCTCACGCGGAGAGCTTCGCATCGGGTTTGGGCAGGATCCAGCCGGGCGTGCGCTGATAGACATCCACACTCGCCGCCTCGTCGGCGATGGCCGAAAGGGTTGCCCATCAGGGGAGTCCTTCCGATGTCGGCCGCTCGGCGGCCGAAGAGGTGGCGGCCCCGCCGATTCGGCGCGGCGGCCGGACGAGGGTTGGGGTGATCGGCACCAGCGTGCGATGCCGCAGGCAACCCGCCCAGACGCCCGCGCCGTACGCGGTGTGATCGGCGAGCTGGCCGAGGGCGAATCGAATCGGGTCCAGCCTGGGGCGGGTGGTCAGGTAGGCGGTCACCGGCGTGCCCAGCAGTAGCGAAGCGGCGGCCGCGCGCCGGAGTCGGCGCCGCGCGGGCTTGGCGTCGCGCGCGGCGAGCAGGACCGCCAGGCCCGGGCCGGTGAACTGAATCATGAAGCGCCCCAGCCCGAGCCAGGTCTGGCGCAGGCCGATCACCGCGGTGCGGGGTGCTTCCTCGGCGGGCAGATCGATGCGGCGCAGGGTTCTGCGCGTCGCCAGCACCGAGGCGCCGAAGGCCAGTCCGGTCGGCGCGACGCGCCCGGTGAGCGCGGCGAGAACGGTGGCCGCGTGCCACGGATGCACGACCAGGGGCGGCACCGCGGTCGGATGCCGTCGCGCCAGCGGGGCGGCCGCGGCGCCGTAGTGGAATCGCCTGGCCAACAGGGCGATCCAGCGCTCGGGTTCGCGGTGGTACACCCGCACGGCGGGTTCGTAGCGGATGCGCAGACCTGCCTCGTGTAGTCGCCAGATCAGGTCGGCATCCTCGCCGTAGCGCAGTCGCTCATCGAAAAGGCCGATGTCCCGCAGGGCATTTCGGCGCACGATGAGCGCGGCGCCGGGCACGTAGGAGATGCGCGTGCCCGGCGTCACCCGGCCCTGCGCCGTGCCCATGTCCAGACTTCCGGCGACCTCGCCGTAGCGTCCGGCGGCGGTGGTGGCCTCCAGGCTGACGATGCGCGGTGCGACGGCCGCCACCAGCGGATCGGCGAAATGCGGGGCGAGCGCCTCGATCCACTCCGGGGTCGGAACGCAATCGCTGTCGATGAAGGCGACCAGTTCGGTGTCGACCGCGGCCAGACCGGTGTTGCGCGCGGCGGCGGGTCCGCCGCGGGTCTGCCGCCGCACCAGCTCCGCGGAGTGGGCTTTGGCCGTGTCCAGCAGGGCTTCTGGATCCTCGGAGCCGTCGTCCACCACGACGATCGGATGGGCGTCGCCGAGCGCGGCCAGACACTGCCGCAGTTCTTCCGCACGATCCTTCACCGGGATGACCACGGTGACCGAGAGGTCGCCGGCCGGCTCGGGTGGTCGCGGATGCGCCAGGCCGCCATCGGTCAGTCGTCTGGCCAATGCCGCCCCGGCGGGGGACCGCACCGGTCCGGTGCGCAATTCCGCCAGGGCCGCGCGGCCCTTCGCCGACAACCGCAGCACCCGGGCGGGCGAACCGCCTCGCAACGTTCCGTCGTCGACCCACACGGTCTCGGGGTCGAACTCGATGCTGAATCCCTGCGGCAGTCCGATATTCACAGCGTCAGTATTCACAGCGCCGGCCCGCCGTCCACGGGAATGACCGCACCGGTGATGCCACCTGCGGCGGGGGAAGCCAGGAAGGCCGGCGCGGCGGCGATCTCGGCGGGGTCCGGTAACCGGCCGAGGGGTTGCTGTGCGGCGGAGGCATCGGGACCGGACTGGTCGTACAGGCGAGCGCTCTCGGCGAGGATCGGGGTATCGGTGGAGCCCGGGCTGATCGCATGTTCACCGACCAGGGCTTCGAAGAGACCCCGGTGGAACAGCTCGCCGCCGAGGCGGGCGTCAGCCGTCGCACCTTCTTCCGCTACTTCGACTCCGAAGCCGTCGTGCTCTGGCATCAGTCCGACAGCGAAATAGCCCGGCTGCGCAGGGAATTCGTCGAAGTACCGGACGACGTACCGCTCGTGGAGGCGGACGGCCTCTACCCCCTGGCCATCGGCCGGGCCACCCTCGCGGTCTGCCGCGCCGCCTTCGACCACCGGGTCGTCAGCGCGGACAGTGATCTCACCGTCTACCTGGATCTGGCCATTCGGGCCCTGG
The DNA here is from genome assembly GCF_001625085.1 of Nocardia acidivorans NBRC 108247. Lineage (GTDB taxonomy): Bacteria > Actinomycetota > Actinomycetes > Mycobacteriales > Mycobacteriaceae > Nocardia > Nocardia acidivorans. The sequence goes on along the minus strand of NZ_BDAW01000052.1, from coordinate 39,666 downwards.
GCGACGGCTTGGCGACACCGCCGCCCGCCCCCGCTCGCAGCTGAGCTCCGGCCTGCCGGAGCGCTGTTCCCGCGCGGAGGCAGGGGGCATCAGTGCTCGTGATCGTCGTCGCCGTGCGGATGGCCGTGCTGCAACTCCTCCTCGGTGGCATCGCGGATGTCCACGACCTTGACCTTGAAGTGCAGGCGCTGACCCGCCAGCGGATGGTTGGCGTCGATGGTGACATCCTCGCCGTCCACCGCGCGCACGGTCACGATCTGCGAATCGCCGTCCGGCGCCTCGGCGTGGAATTCCATACCGGGCTCCAGCTCGTCCACGCCCTCGAACATATCCCGCGGCACGGTGCTGACCAGCTCGGCCAGGTATTCGCCGTAACCGTCGTTCGGTTCGACCACGACATCGAGCTCGTCGCCGGTGCCCTTACCGTCCAGGGCCTGCTCCAGACCGGGCACGATGTTCTCCGCCCCGTGCAGGTAGATCAGCGGCTCATCGCCGACGGAGGTGTCGAGCACGTCACCGTCGTCGTCGGTCAAGGTGTACTCGATGGAGACAACCTTGTCAGCGGCAATCGACATGGTGTTGACCCTTTCGCAGAGGAATACGGAACGAGCAAATGTATCCCGACTGGTACCCATTCACGGTGCCGCGCACACCGCGCTGCCGAATGGAGTAGCCCGAGAGGGTGCCGCGGGCAGAGGTGGCACTGCCGTTGCTACGGGTGCGGGCGGGGTATCCGCGCATTGGTTGCGGCCGAGAGGTTGTGACTGGGGTACCCGGAATCCCGGCGATCTCCCCGTACCGGCGCGGTCCACGGGTGAGGGTGGCCAGCACCAGCCCGGTCCATTTATCGGCGTGCCAGCCACCCCGGCCGTCGGCTGAAGCCCACGAAAGCCCCCACCTACGAAAGGTATTCGCCGATGATCTCCGATCTCATGGCTTATCGAGAGGGCCGACCCGCACGTCGACAAGCGTAAGGCCGCATGGGCTTTCGCCTCGCCCGCCGGGGTGCGCGGCACCGCAACGGGCATGATCGACGCACTGCGCGACGAACCCGCCGACGCCCTACTGCTGGCCCAACTGACCGAGGCGCGGGCCTCCCACTCGCCGAGGCCAAGGGCATCCCCGCCATCGGACTGCGGTCCAGCCCATGTGCGCCACCGCCACCCACCCGCCCGCCTCGATGGGCGTGCGCGCCTTCGGACCGCGCGGCAATCGCCTGGCCGCCCATGTCGGCGCGGAGACGGCACCGGCGAAGCCGTCACACTGATCGAAGACCATCTGGCCGCGCACTAGCCCGGGGCGTGCCCTTCGCCGCCACAATGGGAAGGATGGTTGCCCAGTCTCGCAATAGTGTTGATAAACAATCAGCCGATCAGACCTACGGGTCGTATCTGGCGCTCGACGAGGTACTCGGCGCGCAGCATCCGCGCTCGGATGAGCACGACGAGATGCTGTTCATCGTCATCCATCAGGTGTACGAGCTGTGGTTCAAGCAGTTGCTGCACGAATTCGCGCAATTGCAAAGGCAATTGGCCGCCGGGAATACCGCGCATGCCCTGCATACGTTGCGGCGGGTATTACAGATCCTCAAAGTGATTGTCGCGCAGATCGATGTGCTGGAGACCATGACTCCGCGTCAGTTCACGAGTTTCCGGGCGCGTCTGGCGGCATCGAGCGGCTTCCAGTCCGCGCAGTTCCGCGAGTTGGAGGCGGTGCTCGGTCGGCGGGACGAGGGAGCGTTCGCGCACTATCCCGACGGCAGCCCGGCTCGGGAGCGGATTCTGGCCGCGATGTCGCGACCCTCGCTGTACGACTCGTTCCTGCGCTATCTGGCCGAGCGGGGATATCCGATCCCCGCCGAACAGCTCGACCGGGACGTGCGCAGCGCCGCCGCATCGTCGCCGTCGCTGCACCGGATACTGCTGAGCGTGTACACCGATGACGGTGGCCCGGCACAGGTCGCCGAGCGATTGGTCGATCTCGATGAGGGACTGCAGGAATGGCGGTACCGGCATGTGATGATGGTGCGCCGCACCATCGGCGACAAACCGGGAACCGGCGGCTCCTCGGGCGCGGAGTACTTGCGCGGCACCCTCTTTCAACCGGTGTTCGGCGATCTGTGGGCCGTGCGGAGTCGACTGTGACCGTCGCCGACCCGGGGCCGGGGATTCAGCGATCCTGAAGTAGACCGAGGGTATTGCCGTCGGGGTCGAGGACCTCTGCGACCCGGCGGCCCTGTCCGACATCGCGCAGGGCCTGTTTCACCGTGGCGCCGGCGGCGAGCAGTTCGGCCAGTGTGGCCTCGATATCGGACACCTCCCAGTAGATGACCGGGGTGGTGATGGCCTGCGGGCCGCCGTCGGGAACCAGGCCGATGTGATGGCCGTCGAGGTCGAAACCGACGTAGTAGGTGCCGTCGATCTGCGGTGACATGCCGAGCAGGGCCGAGTACACCGCCGTCGCCTTGGCCAGATCGGAGACGGGGTGCAGCACGGTCTTGATGCCCTTGGCTGCGATGGCGGTCATGGCTGCTCCTGAGATGTGCGTTCGCGCTGGTCGATACGGGTAATACGGTATTTCCGGCGCGACGGCGCGACATCCGTGGTGACCACGGAACGCGCCACGGAGAAAAGGGCGCGACGGCGTTCGCACGCAAGCGAAATGCTCGTGCGTGAGAATGTGGGCGTGTCGAAGTCGAAGCCTGCCGCCGGGATCTCCGATCGTGAGGCGGAAGTGCTCGCCCTGGTGGGGCAATACCGCACCAATGCCGCGATCGCCGCGCAGCTGTTCATCTCGGTGCGCACGGTGGAGACCCACGTGTCCTCGCTGCTGCGCAAGGTCGGCGTGCCGGATCGGCGGGCGCTGGCCGAACGAGCCGCCGATTTCGAGCGCGTCGAGGACGGCGGCGCGGCGGCCGCGGTACTGCCCGCACCGCTGACCTCGTTCGTCGGGCGCGCCCAGGAACGCACCGCCCTGCGCGCGGCCGTACGGGCGCATCGACAGGTGACCGCGCTGGGGCCCGGCGGTGTCGGCAAGACGCGACTGGCCCTGGCCGTCGCGGCGGATCTCGCCACCGAATTCACCGGCGGCGCATGGTTTGTGGACCTGGTGCCGGTGACCGATCCGGCCATGACGGGGGCCGCGGTGGCGCGGGCGCTGCGCCTCGGTGAGCAGCAGGGGCGCAGCCTCGACGAATCGGTCTCGGCCGCGCTGGGTGAGCGCCGAGTGTTGCTGGTGCTCGACAATTGCGAGCATCTGCGCGACGGAGTGGCGCCGTTCCTCGAACACCTGCTTGCGAATTGTCCGAATACCACGGTGCTGGCCACCAGCCGCGCACGACTCATGGTGCCGTTCGAACAGGTCTTCACGGTGCCGCCGCTGCCACTCGGCGATGACGCGGACGACGCCGTGGCATTGTTCCTGGATCGGGCCGCGGCGCTGGGCTGGCCGGTGGACACCGAACAGCTGGGCCGGGTGCGGGAGATCTGCGGCCGGCTCGACGGTCTGGCGCTGGCCATCGAACTCGCGGCGGCCCGACTGCCCGCTCTCGGCCTCGACGGACTCGGTGCGAGCCTCGCGGATCCCCTGCGGCTGCTGGTCGGCGGCCGCCGGGCCGACGAACGGCACCGGTCCGTGCGCGCCATGCTGGATTGGAGCCAGGCGCTGCTGACCGATGAGGACCGCCGGGTGCTGCGGCGGATCTCGGTGTTCGTCGCGCCCTTCACCGCCGCCGACGCCACGGCGGTGGCGGGATCGGCGGAATGGGATCCCATGGCGGTCGCCGATGGACTGGCCCGGCTCACCGAACAAAGCCTGCTGACCATGGTGCCGTCCGCGCGCGGCACTCGATACCGGGCGCTGGAGACCATCCGCCAATACGAGCGGGAAGAACTCGCCGCCGCGGGCGAACTCGACGAAGTCCTTGCGCGCCATCTGAATTGGTGTGCGGCGACCGCCGGTGAGCTGCTCGCCGATTCCGCGCCGATGACCCGCGACCGGCAGTCCGCGTTCGACGCCGTCGGCGACGATATGCGCGCGGCGCTGGGGTGGGCAGCCGCGCTGCCCGAACGGCGGGCCGACGCGCACGCACTGGCGATCTCGTTGGCGCGGTTGGCATTCGCCCGAAATCTCATCGGCGAATCCCAGCTCCGCTACGAACAGGCGGCGGCGCTGACCGATGACCCGGTCGCGGCGGGCGCGAGCCTGCGGCGCGCCGCCGAGGTGGCCGGATGCCGGATGCGCGGTCAGGACATGTACCGCCTGTATCGGTCGGCGGCCGAAATCGCCCTCGGCGCCGGTGATTCCGCGTCGGCGGCACAGGATCTGGCCACCGCGGCGATTACCGCGTATCGCATGTCCGAGACCTTCGCGCAGCCGGTCGCGACGGGTGCGGCCGCGGCGTTGCTGTCGCGGGCGCGCACCCTCGCCGGTGCGGATCCGGCCGCGTCGGCCGCGGTGGCCCTCGCCGAATGCGGAGTGCTCTCCGACACCGATCCCGAGTCGAAAACCGCTGCTTCCGTAGCTATCTCGCGTGCACTGCATGCGGTGGAGCTGGCCGATCGCACCGGTGATCCGCTCGCGCGCAGCGCGGCCCTGGACGCCCTCGCCGCCGCGCAAACCTGGGCCGGGGATATCTTCGCCACCGCCGAGACCACCCTGCGGCGAGTCGCCCTGCTGGCCGCCATGCCGCACACACCCGCCAGCGCGCTCGAACACCTCAACGCCCTGTCCGAGGCGGCCGAGATCGGTATCGGGGTAGGCGATCTCCGGGGTGCCCGGCGCTGGGCCGAACAATTGCGCGACCTGCCGCTGCTGGCCGAGCGCGGCGATGTCGCCACCTCCGCGCTCCTGATCGCGGATGCCCTGGCGGGCAACCTCGATGACGTGCTCATCGGCAGTGGACGATTCCTCGATGCCTGGGAAGTCTCCGGCCGTCCGCACGCCCCCGGTCTCGTACCGGCCGCCCTCGCCGTCGCGCTGGCCCACGGTCTGCGCGGTGATGACGCCGTGCGGGCTGAATGGCTGGCCATCGCCGAAGCACTCGGTGGCGCGGCCGATCAGCACGCCGCGTACCGCGCCGTGTGCGCCGCCCTGGTGCTGCTGGACCGCGGGCACACCGATGAGGCGCTGGCCGAATTGGCCGCCGAACCGGATGCGCTGGACGATCGCGATATCTGGATCTGGCGGCACTGGTATGTCGCGCTGCGCGCCGAAGCCGCCGTCCTGGCGGGTCATCCCGATGCCCGCGGCTTCGTCACCTCGGCGCGAACAGCGGTGTCCCGCAACCCCATAGCCGCTCCGATCGTCGAGCGGGCCGCCGCCCTCCTGGACCACGACCCCGGCCGCCTACCCGCCCTCGCCGCCGAATTCGACCGCGCCCGGTGCCACTATCAGCGCATCCGAACGCTGACCCTCGCCGCCGACGGCAGCGCCTGATCCGGACCGGGCTGTACATAGGACAGTGCGGGCGCACCCTTTCGGATGCGCCCGCACTGTCATACGGGTATTACCGGAAACTCAATCCTTGACCAATTGTGGTGTGGCGTCTTCGAGTTCGTCCATCGAGACCGCGTGCTCCATGGCCGGGGCGCGATTGGGCAGCAGCACCGCCATCACGATGACCAGGAGGGACAGGGCCGCGGAGACCGCGAAGGCCAGGCGCATACCGCCCAGGTGGGCGTCCAGCGCCGGGGTGCCCGAGTCCAGCAGGGAGGTGGCGCGCGAGGACATGACCGTCACGACCAGGGCGGTGCCGAAGGCCGCGGCCACCTGCTGCAGGGTGCCGAGCATCGAGCTGCCATGCGAGTAGAGGTGCATGGGGAGCGCGCCCAGGCCGAGGGTGAAGACCGGGGTGAACGCCGCGGCCAGCGAGGCCATCAGCAGGATGTGCAGACCCAGCAGCTGCCAGTACGGCATGGTCAGCGAGATCTGGGTGAAACCGGCCAGGGCCGCGGTGATTCCGACCGAGGCCGGAATGACCAGCACGCGTCCGCCGAAGCGGTCGAAGATCTTGCCGACGGTGGGGCCGAGCAGTCCCATGGCCAGGCCGCCGGGCATGACCAGCAGACCGGTCTGCAGCGGGCTCAGCCCGCGCAGGTTCTGCAGGTACAGCGGCAGCAGGATCATCGAGCCCATCATGGCCAGGAAGGCGACCGCCATGAGAACCAGCGACTTGGAGTAGGTCGGGGCCAGCAGGATGCGCAGATCCAGCAGCGGGGTTCCGGTGCGCTGCAGGCGAATCTGCCGCCAGGCGAAGATCGCGATCAGCGCCACACCGGCGGCGATGATCAGCGCCGGGGCCGCCACATTGCCATTGCCGAATTTGCTCAAGCCGTACACCAGACTGCCGAAGCCGAGCGCGGCGAAGGCCATACTGGACACGTCGATGGCGCCGGCCTGCGGTTCACCGATGTTCTCCAGTCGGCGCAGACCCAGCCAGGTGACCACACCCGCGATCGGCAGCACCAGCAGGAACAGCCAGCGCCAGGACGCGATCTGCAGCACCAGACCGGAGATGACCGGACCCATGGCGGGCGCGACCGAGATCGCCAGCGTCACATTGCCCATCACGCGACCGCGATCCTGCTCCGGCACCACCGTCATGAGGGTGGTCATCAGCAGCGGCATCATGATCGCGGTGCCGCCGGCCTGAATGACCCGGCCCACCAGCAGAACCGCGAAGGTCGGCGCGACCGACGACAGCGCTGTGCCGAAGAGGAAGACGCCCATCGCGATGGCGTAGGCGCGGCGGGTGGTGACCCGCTGCAGGAACCAGCCGGTGGCCGGAATGACCGCGGCCATGGTGAGCATGAAAGCGGTGGAGACCCACTGTGCCGAGCGCTCACCGACCTTCAGGTCCGTCATCAGGCGCGGAATGGCGTTGATCATGATGGTTTCGTTCAGAATCACCACGAAGGTCGCGAGCACCAGCAGCCGGATGACCGTCGGTGTCCGCCCTCCCGTGGAAGCCTGCGCTCCCGCGGGTGCGGATATATCGGCGTGCATCGGGTACCTCCGGGGATGTGAGCGTGAACGATGGGTGGCCCGACGCTGAGTCTTCGACTCCCGCTTCCCGGCGCCACACGAGAACAGACGGGAACGAGACGCTCAACTCATCGGTCGGGCGTCAGTATTCCGGTCGGCACCGACACAAATCCTCTGGTTTTCGGCCGCCGGTTCGGTTATGCGTGCGCTGATTCACAGGCTCACCAGCGGCTTTCCAGACGCTGAGATTTCACGGTGACCCTGGTCACGCGCACACTCACCCAGGCTGGGTGGGTGCGCGCCGGTGTGCGGCGGCCCGGAGTGCCGCACAATCGAATCGGCCGGTGATTCAGTGCGGGTCCACTTGGCGCGCACTTAAGGGGTATCGCGCTTGTGGCGGTGCCAGCCTTTGGTCACCGTGAATCCCGGTCTGCCACGCTTTCGCCCATGACGGCGGGCGCATCCGGCACACAGCGGGACTGTGCGGCGTTGTGTATCGCCGTCGAGCGGCGCATGGCGATCCGGCTTACAGTGGGACCCGTTGCGGGAGAACTCTTTCGGGTGATCGACCTGCTCGGCGGGCTGCTGCGGCACAGTCGCACCGTGAGCGGCGTCTGGGAGATGGACCCGACCCTGGCCGATGAGTTGCCGGGCACCGAGCGCATGCGCGAGATAGAGGACTTCCTGGCGCTGGCCCGGCGGATCGTGCGCGAATCCGATCAGATCTGCCCGGCCGAGCCGACCGCGCCCGAACGGCGGCGGCGGGTCTGGGGCGATCTCACCGATCTGCTCATTCGCGCCGAGACGCTGGCCGAGCGCATCGTGCGAGTCGTTCCGCGCCGGCACAATACCGTCGAAGGCTCCCGCGAGATCTCCCGGCTGCGCCTGGCCACCCATGCCGACACCCTGGTCGAGGCCGCCCTGCTCATCCGCTCGGCGGTCCGCGAAGCGCTGCGGGTACCCACCCCCGACGTCGATGCCCTGCGCCTGGCGGCCACCGCCGACCTGGTCATGCAATTGGCCGCCGACCTCGACGCCGACGCGTGTATCAGTGCGCGCCAGAGCATTTGAACGAACTTGGATCGAAGAGCAGGGAGCACCATGCGCGCCGTTCCGGCCGAGAACCACGGCAGCGAACACAAGATGCTGGGCAGCTATATGCAGCGCCAGCGGCTCGAACTCGGACTGACGCAGGCGCAGGTCGCGGCACTGCTGTTCATGTCCAGTTCGGGTTTCGAGAAGTATGAGAACGGGCAGCGGGTGCCCACCGTCGCGGCCATCCGATCCTGGTGTACCGCACTGGAATTGCCGCGCTACAAGCGGCGCAAGGTGTGGTCCATGGTGATGGGGGAGGACCTCACCGTCGCGGCCGGACAGCTGGAGACGGTGACCGCCGCCGAACTCAATCTGATGAATCACCTGCCGGGACCGGCGTTCCTGCACCGGGTTCCGGAGTATTACGTGCTCGGGGCGAATCATCGTGCGGTGGAGATGTTTCCATGGCTCGATCCGGCATTGGCCACCCCCGACCGGCCGCTCAATGTGATCGTGCAGATGATGACCGACCCGCGGGCGCGTGAGGTGCTGGTCAACTGGGAGTCCATCGTGCACCGGCTGATCTACATTCTGAAGGAGAACTCGCTGGGGATCGTCCCCGAAGCCGAGATCGCCGCGATTCGCCAAGCCTGCCAAGCCAATCCGCATTTCGACCGGATGTGGGAGACCGCGATGCCCACGCACGCGTACTACGACGACACCGTGATCGTTCGCGAACCCGAATGCGGTGAGGAGATCGTCTTCCAGATGGATTCGCTGCGCTGGGCGCATCCCTGGCGGGATATCGAAATATTCAGTCTGACACCGCGAAACATCGATGGAGCCGCACCGTTGCACGAGACGGTGCCCGGTATCTTCGCCTGGTGACCTCGGAGATCGTGCGCACGGTTAACGTCTCTGCGCTCCCGCTCGATTCTCTTGATGGCTCGGGGTGAATTCGAATCGGGAGAAACACATGAAGGCATGGGTTGTGGCGTTCGCGGCCGTCGCGGCGATCGGCGGGATCGCCGGATGCGGTGACGGCTCCGTCGTCACCGGGGGATCACCCGGCGCGAGCGCACCGGCGACCGCCCCGGCGGACGGTGATCCGGCGCCGGGCGGCGGCAACGGGCCCGGCTCGCCGAGCACCGTCGCCGCCCCGGCCACCACGAACCCCGGCCGCGATGCCGCGAATGTGGACGCGCGCGACTTCCAACAGGGCGATAAGTACTACTTCCAGTCGCCCACCGGAAACATCATGTGCGGCTTCGTCAATGAGGGCACCTTCGGCACCGGCTGCCAACTCGAACACGTCTCGGTGGTGCCCGCCGAACTCCCCGACTGCGGCACCCGTGCCAACCGTGCCGTAGCGGCCGATATCACCGGCTCGAAAGCCGAGTTCCTCTGCCTCAACCAGGGCGTATTCGTCGGTTCGCCGCTGGGCCCGGTCACCCCCGGGAACAACAAGGGCGGCGGCAAGGTCCTCGAATACGGCCAAACCCTCATCGTCCGCGGCGTCGCCTGCACCTCCACCCAAGCCGGAGTCCGCTGCGACTCCGGCGGCCACGGCTTCTTCATCGCCGCAGACCGGCAACAACTCTTCTGATCGCCGGACGTTCCGGGCCGCCCACCGAGCTGGGTCTGCGAGCGGCGAGTCGGCCGTAGGTTCGAGTCGGGTGGCCGAGCTGAGCCGGCCGCCCCGGTACGAGTACGGCCGAGCTGAGATCGGCTCTCGCGGTCCTGACCTACACGGCTGGGGTCAGCCGCAGCCCAGGCGAGCTGAGGTAGGTGGTCGGACGGGAGGGTGGGGCAGGCAGACTGGTCGGCAATGAAACTGCCTGAACTGCCTGATCTGCCCGTGCGGGCCGTGCTGGATGAGGTCGTGGAGACCCTTGCCGCGCGGGGGACCGCGGTGTTGGTCGCCCCGCCCGGGACCGGTAAGACGACGCTCGTTCCCTTGGCGCTGGCCGCCGGGGTGAGTGGTCGGGTGGTGGTCGCCGAACCGCGAAGGCTGGCGGCGCGCGCGGCGGCGGGGCGGATGGCGGCGCTGCTCGGGGAGTCGGTCGGAGCGACCGTCGGGTATTCGGTGCGCGGGGATCGGAAGGTGGGGGCGGGTACTCGCGTGGAGGTCGTCACCTCCGGACTATTGGTGCGCCGCCTACAGAATGATCCGGAACTGGCCGGGGTCGATGTGGTGGTGCTCGATGAATGCCATGAGCGGCACCTGGATGCCGACCTGCTGCTGGCCCTGCTCCTGGACGCGCGCGCCGGGCTCCGCCCAGACTTGCGAGTCCTGGCCACCTCCGCCACCGTCGCGGCCGATCGGCTGGCCGCACTCCTGGGTGGCGCGGGACCGGAATCCGAATCGGCGGGTCGCGCGCGCCCGACATCCGAGTCGGTTGGTGATGCTGTTTCGGCACCCGAGTCGCGTCGTGGCGCAAGCGCGGCACGGGAGTTGATCGGAGCCGCGAGTCGCGCGCCCGTATTGGAGGTGCATGGGCGGGCGTATCCCGTTGAGATGGAGTATGTTTCGGCGCTGCCCAAGGAGCGGGTGGAGGCGCACGTCGCTCGGGTGACGCGGTCGGCGCTGGCCGGGTCCGAGGGGGATGTGCTGGTTTTTCTGCCGGGTGCGGCCGAGATACGCCGGGTGGCGGCGCAGCTCTCCGGGCTGGCCGAGGTCGACGTTATGCCGTTGCACGGCAGGCTGTCCGGTGCGGCGCAGGATGCGGCGCTGCGCCAGGGGGCACGGCGGCGGGTCGTATTGTCCACCGCCGTAGCGGAATCCAGCCTCACGGTGCCGGGTGTGCGTGCGGTCGTGGATTCCGGGTTGGCCCGAGTACCCCGCGTCGATCATCGGCGGGGGCTCTCCGGGCTTGCGACAGTACGTGTTTCGGCCGCTGTCGCCGAGCAGCGCGCGGGCCGCGCCGGGCGTGAGGCGCCCGGTTGGGCCTGGCGCTGCTGGCCCGAGTACGAGCACGCGACGCTGCCCGCCTATCCGGAGCCGGAGATCCGCACCGCCGATCTCACCCGTCTCGCGCTGGAACTGTCCTGCTGGGGGACCGCCGACGGTCAGGGGCTCGGCTGGTGGGATCCCCCGCCCCCGGGAGCTCTCGCCGCGGGGCGAGAGGTATTGCGCGCCTTGGGAGCCGAGGAAGCCGACGGCACCGTCACCGACCGTGGCCGCCGCATGGCAGCCCTCGGCCTGCACCCCCGCCTCGCCCGTGCGCTGCTCGACGGTGCGGCAGCGGTCGGAGCCCGATCCGCCGCCGAGGTGGTGGCGCTGCTCGACGACGACACCGTCATCGCCACGGTGAACCTGGTCTCCGGTATCCGCACCCTGCGCGCCGATCCACCTCAGCGCTGGAAACGCGAGGTCGATCGCCTGACCCGCCTGGTCGAGAGCGCCGAAGCCGGGTCGACCCGCGAATCGAGAACGGGCGGGGGAGATCGCGGCGCGGCGACCGCCGGATCCCCGCCGCGCGCGGGCGTATCCATGCCCCGGGCCTCAGGTGACTTGGCTCTTGTTGCCGCACTGGCCTATCCCGAGCGATTGGCGCGACAGCGCGGGCCGGGATCGTCGAGCTATCTGATGGCCGGTGGCACCGCCGTATCCCTGCCGCCGGGTTCCGGTGTGGGGGAGGCGGAGTGGCTCGCGGTGGCCGGGGCATCGCGGGATCCGGGTCGCTCCGAGGGGCGAATTCGCCTGGCCGCCATCGCCGATGAGGACCTCGCCCGCCAGGCCGCCCCGGATCTGGTGGTGACCGCCGACGAGGTCGACTGGATCGACGGCGACGTGGTGGCCCGGCGGGTGCGGCGACTGGGCGCGATCCTGCTGTCGGAGAAGCCTTTACGCAATCCGGACCGGTCACTGGTGGAGCGGGCGCTACGCCGCGGCCTGGCCGCGGTCGGACCCGGCCTGCTGCGCTGGAATGCCGACGCGGTCGCACTGCGCCGGCGCCTGGCCTTCCTGCACCGCACCCTCGGCGCACCCTGGCCCGCCGTGAATGATGAAGCGCTACTGGAGGATCCGGACAGTTGGCTCGGCCCGGAACTCGCCACCGCCAACCGCCGCGCCGACCTCGAACGCGTCGATGCCGGTCAAGCCCTGCGCCGCCTACTGCCCTGGCCCGAAGCCGCTCGCTTGGACGAACTCGCCCCCGAACGCCTGGAGGTCCCCTCCGGCAGCCGCGTGCGCATCGACTACTCCGGCGATGTTCCCGTACTGGCGGTGAAGGTCCAGGAGATCTTCGGCTGGGCCGACCTCCCGCGCCTGGCCGACGGGCACACATCCCTTCTGCTGCACCTGCTCTCGCCCGCACAGCGCCCCATCGCCGTCACCGCCGACCTGGCCTCCTTCTGGCGCACCGGCTGGCCCCAGGTCCGCGCCGAACTCCGCGGCCGCTACCCCAAACACGCCTGGCCGGAAGACCCCACCACCGTTCCACCGCATCGCGGCACCGCCCGGCGCATACCCCGGGACTGAACGCACAGCGCACCCCGCCGAGGAGTGGGTGTACGAACTCGGCGGGGTGCGACTCGCGCCGTCAGGAGGCGCGAGGGATCGGGGTGTTGTGCCGGGCGATCGTCCACCAGCGGCCGTTCTCCTTCAGCAGGACGTACAGCGCGACCATGGCCGGGTCCTGGTCCAGCAGTTCGCCGGTGGCCGTGGTTTCGCGAGCCACCTTGTGCACCAACGCCATATCGGGGCGTGGGAAGGTGATGTCGGTGATGTCGTAGCGGACGAACTGATCCTTCAGGAATCCGGCGAGCCCGGCCTCGGAGGCCGCGCGTACCGCCTCCGCGCCGCGCAGCACCATGCCGACCGCATTGCCCGCGCTGGCGTTCGCGGCGAAATCGGCGGCCATCAGGTTCGGATCGTTGGTATTGAACGCCTGCTGCGCGTTCGCGATCACCCGGGTGATGGCGGCTATATCCGCGGTGTGATCGACGCTGGCGTCCTCGATGACCGGTGCGGTCGTGGCTGCGGTACTCATGATCGATATCCTGATACCTCAACCAATGTTCAGGTCAAGTGGGTGCCCGCGGATCGGGAGTGATCCACCTCACTCTCGTAACCCTTGCCTGCATACCCCCTAGGGGTATTAACTCTCATCCGTACGGAAGATCGAAAACGGTTGAGAGGGGCCGAGAAAATGACCACCCACGCGCATACAGCAGATCACACCGCCCACGCGGCACACGACCCCCACGCCGGACACCACGCGCAGCCGGAGCATGCCGAGCACGGCGCGCACGGCGATCACGCCGCCCACGCGGCCCATGCCGATCACGCTGCTCATGACGCGGCCGCGACCCAGGATGCGCACGCGGGCCACGGTGCCCACGCGGGCCACGGTGCCCACGCCGGGCATGACGCGCACGCCGGGCACGGCGGCGGACTGCCGGGCGGATTGCAGATCAGCCAGGACGGCTACACCCTCGAGCTGGCCGAAACCATCCTGACCGCAGGCGAATTCGAGTTCCGGTTCCGGATTCTCGGACCCGAGGGCGAGCCGGTGACCGAGTACACGCCGCTGCACGACCGCGACCTGCACCTGATCGTGGTGCAGCGGGAGCTGACCGGGTTCTGGCATGTGCACCCCGAGCTGGCGGCAGACGGTACCTGGGCCGTACGCCTGAATCTGCCTGCGGCGGGGGCATATCGGGCCTTCACCGATATCGCGCCGACCGCGCTGGGCAAGACCATCACCCTCGGGGCCGACTTCGCCGTCGCGGGCGAGTACGCGCCGCGGCCCACCCCGGAAGCCGCGCGCACCGCCGAGGTCGACGGCTACCAGATCACCCTCGACGGCGATCTGGTCCCCGGCGAAGGCCGCCTGCTCACCCTCACCGTGCGCAAGGACGGCGACCCGGTCACCGATCTCCAGCCGTACCTCGCCGCCTTCGGTCACCTGGTGATCCTGCGCGCGGGTGATCTGGCCTACGTGCACGTGCACCCCAATGGCGAGCCCGGCGACGGCGTCACCGCCCCCGGCCCGGACATCACCTTCCACACCGCCGTCCCGGGTCCCGGCACCTACCGGCTCTTCCTGGATTTCAAGCACGGCGATACCGTCCGCACCGCGCCGTTCACCCTCGCCACCACCCGCTGACCACTCCGCCGGACCCTGCCCGCGCCCCCGTCGCACCACTGCGATGGGGGCGCAGCGCGTTCGCGGCGAACTCCCAGGCGAGCTGAAGCGTGGGTACAACGTTCGCTGGTGGACGCGGGCGTGCTGATGGGCGGCTGGCTGATCGTCTGCGCAGCGATATGAGCCGGTCCTTCCACTCCTACTGCTCGGTCATGCTGGTCCCGCCGATCGCGGCGCTCATCGGTATCTCCGCCACCCAGCTGTGGCGGCGGCGCGATGGAAGCGCCATCCGCGCAACGCTTTTCACAATGAGCCTGGTAACCGGCGCGTGGACATTCGTCCCTCGCTCGGCAATATGGAGGTCTATCACCTCGGCGGCTGAACAGTCGCCCCCGGCACCGCGAAAAAGTTTAGAGTTGCGGTCGAAAACGGCGGGGCGCGGTCGTGAGGAGTCCGGCGATGGCCGAGGTGTGCGCACAGCTGGGGCTGCTGGGCCCGGTGCAGCTCACCATCGACGGTGTTCCGCAACAGCTCGGCGGCCCGAAACAGCGTGCGGTGCTGGCCTATCTCGCGATCAATGTGAACCGGCCGGTATCGGTGGACGCGCTGGCCGATGCGGTCTGGGAGGAGAACGCGCCGCCCGATGTCCGGGTCAGCCTGCACGCCATCGTCTCCAACCTGCGAAAACCGCTGCGCGACGGCGGAATCGACGCGCGCACCATGCTCCAGCACATGGGCACCGGCTACCGGATCGTGGTCGATGACGCCGCCTGCGATGTGTTCCGCTTCCGCACTCGCCGAGAAGTCGGCCTGCGCGCCCTGGCCGCGGGTCGCTTCGCCGCCGCGACCGCGGCGCTGTCCGAGGCGCTCGCCCAATGGCGCGGCCCGGTTCTGTCCGATCTGCGCGGACTCGGATTCGCCGACGCCTACGCCGTGGCCCTCGACGATGAACGGCTCGGCGTGATCGAGGCCCGCGCCGAGGCCGAGATCGCCCAGGGCCGCGCCGAATCCGCGACGGCCGAGCTCGCACTGCTGGTGCGCGATCATCCGCTGCGCGACTCGCTCTGGGAACAGCTGATCACCGCGCTCTACCTGACCGGACGGCAATCCGACGCGCTCGACGCCGCCCGGCGATTGCGCGGCACCCTCGCCGAGGAACTCGGTATCGATCCGGGACCGCGGATTCGCGATCTGGAGGCGCGCATCCTGCGCCAGGACGCGCTGACCGTCGGAGTGGTCGCGGCGGCCTCGGCCACCCGCGCCACCACCATCGTCGACCGCAGTTGGCATGAGCCGCGGGCGATGCTGCGCGATCAGGAGGGCACCGTGTACCCGGTCTCGGGCACCGTCACCCGCATCGGCCGACTATCGGACAATGACATCGCGCTGGCGGACGGGCGGATGAGCCGCCATCACGCGCTCATCGTCGACAACGGCATGGCCTATGTGCTCAAGGATCTGCATTCGTCCAATGGCGTCTTCGTCGACGGCGTGCGCGTGGTGGACAGCGCGATCCTCGCCGACGGCGTCCGCCTGCGGATCGGGAATACCCAGCTCACCTTCGTACTGGTGCGCGCCAGCAGTGCGGCGGATGGAATCTGAAACGCGTTCTAGACAATTCTGATCATTTGTCTTACCGTCGATTCATGAGTTCAATGGCGTCTCAGGAAGTCCGATTCGAGCTGATGTCGGGGGAGAGCTGGCGCGACCCCTGGGTCACCTACGCGGCCCTGCGCGATAGCGATCCCGTGCACCGGGTCGTCCCCGCCGACCGCGCCTCGGACGACTTCTACGTACTGTCCCGGCACGAGGACGTGTACGCCGCCGCCCGCGATCCGGAGACCTACTCCTCCGCGTCCGGGCTGACCGTGGACTATATGAGCCTCGAGGCCGCGGGCATTCCGATTCGCCCCTTCGTCTTCATGGACCCGCCCGAACACACCGACTTCCGCCGTCGCGTCGCGGGCGGATTCACTCCGCGCCAAGTGAATTCGGTCGAACCGGCGGTGCGGGCCTTCGTGGTGGAGCGCCTGGAACGACTGCGCGCGGCCGGATCCGGCGATATCGTCGCCGAACTCTTCAAGCCGTTGCCGACCATGGTGGTCGCGCACTATCTCGGTGTGCCCGAAGCCGATCGCGACCGCTTCGACGAATGGACGCACGCCATCGTCGGCGGCGCGGTGGACGGCGCGAAGATCGCCGCGGGCGGTGAATTGCCTTCGGCCCTGGGCGAAATGGTCGGCTACTTCGCCGAACTCATCGCCCGCCGCCGCGCCGCACCCGGCGACGACACCATCTCGCACCTGCTCGCCTCCGGACTCGGCGAGGACGGTGACGATGAGGGCATCCTGGCCATTCTCGGCTTCGCCTTCACCATGATCACCGGCGGAAACGACACCACCACGGGCAATCTCGGCGGTGCGGTGCAACTGCTGCACCAGTATCCGGAGCAGCGGCGACTGCTGGCCGAACGGCCGGAGCTCATTACCGAGGCGGTGGAGGAATTCCTGCGAATGACCTCACCCGTCCAGGGGTTGGCCCGCGCCACCACCCGCGATGTGGAGCTGCACGACACCCTCATCCCCGCCGGGCGCAAGGTACTGCTGCTCTACGGCTCCGCCAATCGCGATGAACGCGAATTCGGGCCCACCGCGGGCGAACTCGATGTCCGGCGCAATCCCAAGCGCATCATGACCTTCAGTCACGGCCACCACCACTGCCTCGGCGCGGCCGCCGCACGCATGCAGGCCCGGGTGGCGCTGGAGGAGTTGCTGACCCGCTGCCCCGACTTCACCGTCGACCTCGACAATGTCACCTGGTCCAACGGCAACTATGTGCGCTGGCCCGTGAGCGTTCCCTTCCAGGCGGTCGGCTGATGATCGCCGCGCGCTCGTGCGGCGGATTCGGGCGCGCCGGTAGGGTCGGGCGGATGCGTCACGGGCGGAGGGAGACATATGAGCCGGGACTGGTTGTCCGATGATCGGGCCGACCTTGCCGCCGAGCGCATCCTCGATGCCGCGGCCGCCTTGTTCGCCGAGCACGGGGTGACCGCGGTCGGCATGGGCGATATCGCCAAAGCGGCGGGCTGCTCGCGGGCCACGCTGTACCGGTACTTCGAGAATCGGCAGGCGGTGCGGCTGGCCTTCGTCCACCGCGAAACCCGGCGTATCGCGGCGCATGTCGTGCATCAGGTGCGCGAGATCGCCGATCCGGGTGAGCGGATTGTGGCCGCCATGCTCGCGGCCGTGCACGAGGTCCGCGCCGAACCGCTGCTCATCGCCTGGTTCCGGCCCGGTGAGGCGGGCGCGGCCGGGCGGATCAGTCAGGACTCCGAGGTCATCGAATCCATTGCGGCAGGACTGTTCACGCCCACCGATCTCACCGATCCGGAGCGCAGCCGGCTCGCCCGCTGGCTGACCCGGATCATCGTGTCACTGCTGTCGGCGCCCGGCCGCGATGATGCCGAGGAGCGCTCCATGCTCGACGAATTCGTCGCACCGATCATCAGCCGCGCCTTCGCCTGAACGACCCCGGTAGGGTTGTCGACCGTGTCCGCTCCAGAATCACTCGCCGAGGTCCGCGCTCGTATCGATGCCCTCGACGGACAGCTGATCCGACTGCTCGCCGAGCGGCAGCAGCTGGTGCGCGCCGCTGCCGGATTCAAGAGGGACGAGCAGGCCGTGCGCGCGCCGGACCGGGTCGAGCAGGTCGTCGCGCTGGCGCGGGGACGCGCCCTGACCTCCGGACTGGAACCCGCTGTGGCGGAGGCGGTCTGGCGTGCCATGATCGGCGCCTTCGTCACCCTCGAACTCGACGCGCACGCCGAGCTGGGTCAAAGCTGAATCGGCCCGGCCCAATGAGGTTGCCGCGCAAACCGGTCGCGGTTCGGCCCGACTGACCGCCGATAGCGCTCAGGCCGCCCTTCACGATCGGAGGGGCGAACGCGGTGCGGGCTCCGGCGAAGTCGGGTTCGTTCCCATCAATGGGTGGCGCGGTATCCGGTGCGGTGGCCGTAAATGCCCTCGGCGAGCAGGGCGGCCAGATCGGCGACCGCCTCGCGACCGGCCTTCATGGGCATGGCGTGGAAAACGTGCCACAGTTTGCGGTATTCGCGATGCCGCAGTGGCACACCGGCTTTCGCAGCCTTGTCGGCGAGTCGGCGGCCGTCTCCGGACAGCGGGTCATCGGTGGCCGAGTGCAGCACCATCGGCGGCAGGCCGGTGATGTCCCGATACAGCGGTGAGAGGGCGCGGCGCTCCCGGGGCGGGACGCCGGGCAGATAGCCGTCCAGACACTTCGCGATGACCTCGGGGGTGAGCAGCGGTTCACGGGTGGGGCCGCTGTGGAAAGCCGCGGAGTCCGGTGAGAAATCGATCAGCGGGCAGATCATGCCCAGCACCGCGGGCGCTGGCAGGCCGCTGTCGCGAATGCGCATCCCGAGTTCCAGGGTGAGGCCGCCACCGGCCGAATCACCGGCCACCGCAATGCGTTCGGCCGGAATACCGCGATCCAGCAGGGCGCGGTAGGCGGCCTCGGCATCCTCGATCGGCGCGGGATGCGGATGCTCCGGGGCGAGTCGATAGTCCAGGGCGAAGACGGTGGTGTTCATATCCAGCGCGAGCGGTCCGGTCACCGGCCGCATCATCGTCGGACTGCCCATGACGAATCCGCCGCCGTGCAGGTAGAGCACCGCCGCATCGGCGGGAGCGCCCGGGGGAGTGAGGATTTCGACCGGGAGTCCGGCGAGGCTGTCGTGGGTCACCCGCACCTGGCGCGGTGCACGGGACGAGGTAGTGCTCAGCGTCGCCCGGCGGCGCACCTCCACCCAGTCGGGCGCGGCCCCGAACCACCAGGCGCCGACGGCGCGGGACATCAACCGGGTGAGCGAAATCAGCATGGCGCGTTCACTTCTCGCTGGTGGCGTGACGATTCAACCGGTAGTCGATCGGATCGGGTCGGCGGCGGATACGCTTCTCGTACCGTCCCGGACTCCACGGCCACAGCTCCGGCATACCGTCCTTACCCAGGTACCAGCTTCGGCAGCCGGTGGTCCACACCGTACCGGGCGCGGCCGCCCGCATCATGGCGTTGTACCGGTCGGTGGCGGCGTGCGTCGGGGCGACCGTCTCGAATTCCCCTGCGCGCCAGCGCCGCAACCATGCGACGATGCGTGCGGACTGTGCCTCGGCGACCGCGGTCAGCGGATGGTTGGCGAAGGGACTGTGCGGTCCGACCAGCATGAACAGATTCGGGAAGTCGGGCATCATGACACCCTCGTAGGCGCGCGGCCCGTCGGCCCACGCCTGGTCCAGGGTACGGCCGCCGGTCCCGGTGATCGCCATCGGCCGCATATACGCGTGCGAGTCGAATCCCGTTGCCAGCACCAGGATGTCGAGCTCGTGCAGCGCACCGTCGGCGGTCACCACCCCGGAATCGCGCACATGGTCGATGCCGCTGGTCACCAGCTCCACATCGGGCCGCTGCACCATGGCGTAGAAACGGTCCGACACCACCAGTCGCTTGCACATGGCCTGATAGTCCGGGGTGAGCTTGCGCCGCAGTTCGGGATCCTCGACCGACCGGAGATTGCGCGCCACCACCCATTGGATGAACGAGCGCATCCGGCCCTGATGCACCAGCCCCTGCGAGAAGGCCGCGAAGAATCCGCGATTGAGATGGTAAGCGGCGGAACCGAGTACGGGCAGGCGCCGATACACCTTCTTGGTTACCGCGCGATACCGCTTGTTGATCGTCGGCAGAATCCACTGCGGAGTCCGCTGGAACATAACGACTTTCGGGACCTTCCCGGCCAGCTCGCTGACGAGTTGCGTTCCGGTGGACCCGGTGCCGATCACTCCGACCCGTTTCCCGGCCAGTTCGACAGTGTGATCCCAGCGCGCGGAATGCATGAGGATGCCGCCGAAATCGCCGAGTCCCGCGATATCGGGCCGCTTCGGGTGATGCAGGAATCCCGTTGCGCACAAGACGAAGTCGAAGCGCCGCGCCCCGCCGTCCGAGGTGGTGACCCGCCAAGCGCTGTCCTCGAACTTCGCGCCGGTCACCTCCACGCCGAACTTCGTGCGCGCGGGCAGCCCGTACTCGTGTGCCACCCCCACCAGATACTCCTTGATCTCCGGTCCGGCCGAATACAGTTGGGACCATTCGGGATTCATGGCGAAGGTGAATTGGTAGTACCGCGAGGGCACATCGCAGGTGAGTCCCGGATAGGTGTTGTCGCGCCACGTACCGCCGTAGTCGAGGGCCTTCTCGAAGAGGGTGAAGTTCCGAAATCCGGCTCGCTGCAGTGCCACGCCCATGCAGATACCGGAGATTCCGGCACCCACGACGGCGATACGCGGTTCGTTCATGTGACGGCAGCTTAGGTTCGGGACGGGACCCGAGGTGGGGTTTTCGGGAAAGTCGGTAGACATTCCGTCATTGGATAGACGGGTTGTAAAGTGAATGTTACCGTGTGCCCCAGATCACACGCTCGAACCAAGGATGAAGTATGCGAGCACTCCAGTGGACCGGCCCCGAAAAAGTCGCGGTCAACGACATCCCGGTACCCGATATCGGACCCAATGACCTGCTGCTGCGGGTCGGCGCGGCGGGTGTCTGCCACTCGGATCTGACCCTGGTGAACTTCCCTTACCAACTGCGCGAGGATCCGCTGACCCTCGGCCACGAGATCGCGGGCACCATCGAGGCCATCGGCCCCCAGGTGAACGGTCGTGAGGTCGGCGAACGCGGTGTGGTCTACCTCTTCTGGACCTGCGGCGCCTGCCGCGAATGCGTCAGCGGCAATGAGAACGTCTGCATCGCGGCCGGACGCGTCGCCATGCCGCCCACCCCCGGCCTCACCCTGCAGGGCGGTATGGCCGAGTACGTGCGCATCCCGGCCACCGCCTTCGTGCCCATCGGCGATCTGGATTTCCTGCAGGCCGCGCCGATCGCCGATGCCGCGCTCACCGCGTACCACTCCATTCGCGGTGCGCGAGATGTGTTGCGCCCCGGCGGAACCGCGGTCGCCATCGGCATCGGCGGGCTCGGCCACGTGGCGGTACAGATCCTGCAGGCCATTACCGGCGTGCGCGTCATCGCCGTGGACGTCACCCAGGACAAACTCGACCTCGCCGCCAAATGCGGTGCGGACCTGGGCATCATCGCCGGTGACGACACCTCGGAGCAGATTCTGGAGCTCACCGGTGGCCGCGGCGCCGAGGCCGTCTTCGATTTCGTCGGCGTCGACGCCACCGCCAAGATCTCGGTCGAGAGCGTCGCACCCAATGGCGCGTACCGCATGATCGGCATCGGCGGCGGCACCCCGCCCGACATCAATTCCGGTCCGGCGGGCGGTCCGGGCCTGCCCTGGGGCGCGACGGTGCGAAAGTCCCTGGGCGGCACCAGATCCGACCTCTACGACTGCGTCGGCCTGGCCCAGGCGGGCAAACTGCGCATCGAGATCGAACGCTTCGATCTCACCGACGGGCCGGAAGCACTGCAACGCTTGGACAATGGCCTGATCCAGGGGCGCGCGGTCCTGGTTCCCTAGTCGCCCGGAGGTGTCCGGCTCGTTCAACGCAGTCCGGTGAGGCGGCGCTCCAGCCATGCGCGACTTTCGGCGGTCGGCGCGTGCTCCAGCATCCTGCGCTGCGCACCGGGCGACAGATGCGTCAGCAGCGGTGTGAGTCGTTGCCGCCCCGGCCAGCTCACCAGATACCGCACCGCCCCGCGCAGTGCGGGGGCATCGCCCGTCGTCACCGCGCGGGCGAAATCCACCGGCTGTTCCTGATCCAGGAATTGCGCCGGCACCGCCTCGTGCGTCGGGTATCCGCGGGAGCTCCCGGTGCCCGAGCCGTACCAGGCGAGTAATCGCGCGATTCGATCGACCGGGTCCGGGTACGCCGAGAGCAAGCGGTCCCGGACCTCGGCCAACTCGGGTTCGAGCAGGGGGACTCCGCGATCGGTGGTCTCCAGGAACATGGCGGTGAAGCGAGCGATCGGCTCCGGAATATCGGCGATCCAGCGGCGGCGGGCTCGCAGGGCGGCCTCGGCCCGGCGCTGCGATTCGCGGAATTCGCGCAGCGGCCAGGTGATGCCCCGCACCGCCAGCCACTCCAGCGAGAGCGCGCTGTCCACCAGCACGGCGTCGTCCCGCCAGCCGCCCCGGCGCGCGGCATCGTCCCAGCGCACCGAGTGGCCGTGGTGCAGGGTCACGCCCGCGAGTTCGCGCCCGGAGATGTCCAGGAACACCAGGGATACATCGCCGAAGCACATACAGGACGAACCGGGCTCTTCGGTGACCCGCAGCGCCTCGCGCAGCGCCTGTACGGCAACCGGATCGCGCTCCACCAGCAGCGCCCGGGAATCACCCCGCATCTCGCGAATCTGGACCGCGCGGGCGGCGGCGAGCACACGGTCGAGGGCCGTCCGATCACCCCCGGTCGGGGCAACCCCGTACTCCATACCAAACCCTAACGGGACCGGCCGGTTCCGGGCGAGAGGTCATTCGCACTGCAATCGGGCGAATGTTGTCCGTCCAGTTGCTGAACTGGTTCGTACCAGTGGGTGATACGGTTCGGTGTGACGCCGACAACTCAGATCTCGCCCCGAGATCGAGAGCACCGACCGGGGCAGGACCAGGGTTTCTGTCTGCCGGTCGCATGCGAAGGCGAAAGAACCTGGTGCCGGGCATAACTCGTCCAGCGCCAACTGCATTGTTGCCGAGAAGCCAGACATAGGAGACACAGTGGCGATATCGGACCCCCAGCCGAGCCCGGTCGGGAAGCTGTCCCGCCGCGACAGCGGGTTGTTCCGCACCAAGTCCGTCGAACAGTCCATCCGCGACACCGACGAACCGGATGCGAAACTCCGCAAAGACCTCACCTCGTGGGATCTGACCATCTTCGGCGTAGCCGTGGTGGTCGGCGCGGGTATCTTCACCCTCACCGCGCGCACCGCGGGCAACCTCGCCGGACCCGCGGTATCGCTGGCCTTCGTCTTCGCCGCCGTGGCCTGCGGACTCGCCGCGCTCTGCTACGCCGAATTCGCCTCCACCCTGCCGGTGGCCGGTAGCGCGTACACCTTCTCCTACGCCACCTTCGGCGAACTCATCGCCTGGATCATCGGCTGGGACCTCATTCTGGAGTTCGCCCTCGGCACCTCGGTGGTGGCCAAGGGCTGGTCGCAGTACCTCGGTGTGGTCATGGGCGGACGCCAGCCCATCTGGCACTTCGGCTCGGTCAAATTCGATTGGGGCGCAGTACTTCTCATCGCCATTCTGGCGGTGCTGCTGGCGCTGGGCACCAAACTGTCCTCGCGGGTCTCGGCCGTCGCGGTGGCCATCAAACTCGCCGTCATCGCCCTGGTGGTCGTGGTCGGCGCGACCTACTTCAAGGCCAGCAATCTGAAGCCGTTCATTCCGGAGTCCGTCCCCAACAGCGGCGACAGCACCGGCACACTGCATCAGACGCTATTCCAGCTCGTCACCGGCGGCGGCCACAGCAGCTTCGGCTGGTACGGCCTACTCGCCGCGGCCAGCATCGTCTTCTTCGCCTTCATCGGCTTCGACGTGGTCGCCACCGCCGCCGAGGAGACCAAGGATCCGCAGCGCAATGTGCCGCGCGGCATCCTCGGCTCGCTGGCCATCGTGACCGTGCTCTACGTCGCGGTGTCGCTGGTGCTCACCGGCATGGTCTCCTACAAGGATCTGCGGGGCGATGACGCCACCCTCGCGACCGCTTTCGCCATCCATGGCGTGACCTGGGCCAAGAACATCATCTCCATCGGCGCGCTGGCCGGTCTGACGACGGTGGTCATGGTGCTGTTCCTGGGCCAGACCCGGGTGCTGTTCGCCATGTCCCGCGATGGGCTCATGCCGCGCAAGCTGGCCAAGACCGGACCCAAGGGCACACCGGTGCGCATCACCATGATCGTCGGCTTCATCTGCGCCGTGCTGGCCGGATTCGTGGACTTCGGCACCCTGGAGGAGATGGTCAATATCGGCACGCTCTTCGCGTTCGTGCTGGTCTCCATCGGTGTGGTCATCCTGCGCCGCACCCGCCCGGACCTGCCGCGCGGCTTCCGCGTCCCGCTGGTGCCGTTCGTGCCGATCCTGTCCGTGATCGCCTGCGCCTGGCTCATGTTCAACCTGTCGGTGGAGACCTGGCTGCGATTCGTCATCTGGATGGCACTGGGCTTCATCGTCTACTTCGCCTACGGGCGCAGGCACTCCCTGCTCGGGAAGGCCAATGCTCAGCGATAACTGAACGATCGCTCGAATTCGCCGCGGGTGGTGTGTCGTCACGGCTCGACCTGGCGGGATGAGGTGTAATTGCTCTCATTAGTGAGAGTTGCGCCACAAGGTCCGCCCTGTCAGCACCACCTCAGCATTCGAGAGGAACCGATCGTGAGCATGCTCCTCGCCACAGTGCACGAGACCTACACGACCGTGGTCGCGCAGATCGGCAATCCGACACCGGAGACACCGCCGGTGGCGGACAAGCTGATGAAACTGGTTCGCTACTTCACCTGGTTCACCATGCTCTCGGGCGTCACCGCCATCACCTACGGCGGCGGTCGCTTCGCCTGGGAGAAGTGGAGCGGCGGCGGGCTCGAATCGCCGAAGATGGTGGCGGGAGCCATGATCGGCGGCGCGACCGCCACCAGCGCCGGCACGATTATGAATACGGTCATCGGCAGCTGAATCGGCAGCGCCGCGAATACCCGACGGGTGCACCGGAATACGGTGCACCCGTCGCCTCGTGCGGGGCTAGCTCTGGCCGAGCATGGTGTTCATCTCGGTGATCTCGGCCTGCTGACCGGTCACGATGGCCTGTGCCATGGCCTTGGCATCGGCATTGGCACCGCCGGACAATTCGGTATTCGCCATATCGATCGCGCCCCTGTGATGCTCGATCATCATCCGCATCCACTGCCGGTCGAATTCCGGGCCGGACAGCTTCGCCAGGGCCGACATCTGATCGGCGGACATCATGCCCGCCATGCCCTCATGGCCCATGGTGGCACCGGGCGCATCCTTGCCGAAAGCCTGTAGCAGCGAGGTGATCTGTCGCATCTCCGGTGTCTGCGCCTGCTCCACATTCTGTGCGAGCGTGCGCAATTGCGGATTCTGCGAACGCGACGGCACCAACTTCGCCATTTCCACGGCCTGCGCGTGATGCGGATACATCATCTGCAGGAAGGTGATGTCGGCGGCATTGAAATCGGTGCGGGTGGCGGGCTGCGCCGAGGTGCCGTGCTCCATTCCCGGCATGGAAGAACCGGTGGTGGACGAATCATCGCTGCTACACCCCGCGGCGATCAATGCGACGGCGGCGGTACCGGTGATGACGGCGAGTTTGATCCGGCTGATGGTGAACATTCTTATGCTCCTTGGCAATTGTGGATGACCTGAAATGGGCAGCGAAAGCCCGCGCCCGCGTACGGAATACGCGTCGCGGTGCGCCCATCAGATCCGCAGCAGCGCCAATTCGGCCAGGGAGAGCACCGTCCACGGTGGTGGACGGGCACGGTGCGCGCGCGATTGCCGCACCTTCGTCGCGGCGGTCTCGCGGCGGCGCAGACCGAACCAACCCAGCAGGGCCAGGCCCAATCCGAGCAGTAGCTCGGTCAAAACGAAGAGGCAGCCGTGCATTCCGGCATGGCCGTCGCAATCGCCGCCGCCACAACCGGGCATGGTTCGCGCGTGGTTCGGGTCCGTGGCCGCGAGCGTATCGACGGCCATCGCGGCCATCGACCTATCGGGCCGAGCGGTGGTATGCGTGCCGCCGGACATATGGCCGGATTCGCCCGAGCCGCTCATGCCGAAGACCACCGCGTGCATGATCGCGACTCCGGCAAGCAGGGTGAACAGGCCGAATGCCCGGGTCAACCGGGTTCGCAGGGCCTGTTGTTCCACCACCCGGGCCATTCTAGTGCGCGCGCATTCGGCGGATTCGATACCCCCGCCTGGTATCGAATCCTGGCGCGCCCGGGATCGCACCGCCAACGCGCCGGGGATCGCACTGCCAAGAGGATTGCCGGGTCGCCCGGTAGCCTGACGCCGTGTCACAGCGCGAACTGGTCATTTTGGGAACAGCCAGTCAAGTACCGACCAAACAGCGCAACCACAATGGGTATCTGCTGCGCTGGGATGGCGAGGGACTGCTGTTCGATCCGGGGGAGGGCACGCAGCGGCAGATGATCTACGCCGGGGTGTCGGCCACCGATCTCACCCGTATCGGAATCACGCATTTCCACGGTGACCACAGCCTCGGACTCGCGGGGGTGGTGCAGCGCATCAGTCTGGACAAGGTGCCGCATCCGGTGGACGTGTATTACCCGGCCTCGGGGGAACAGTATTTCCAGCGGCTGTGCACTTCCACCGCCTATCACCAAACCGGTGAACTGCGACCGCATCCGATCGGCGCGGACGGCGAACTGGACGCGCCGGGAGCGCCTTTCACGCTGCGCACGGCGCGGTTGTCCCATCCGGTCGAGGCGTTCGGATATCGGCTCACCGAAGCCGACGGGCGGCGCATCGTGCCGGAGCGGTTGCGCGAACTCGGACTCTCGGGACCGGTGGTCGGGCGATTGCAGCGCGACGGTGCGGTGGAATTCGACGGTCGCACCGTCCATCTCGATGAGGTCAGCGAATTGCGTCGCGGCCAGAGTTTCGCGTTCATCATGGATACCCGGATGTGCGATGGCGTGCACGAGCTGGCGGCGGGGGTGGACATGCTGGTCATCGAGGCCACATTTGTCGATGCCGATACCCACCTGGCCACCGAATTCGGACATCTCACCGCCGGACAGGCGGGCGAGATCGCGGCCCGCGCGCAGGCGCGAACACTGGTGCTCACCCACTTCTCCCAGCGCTACCGCTCACTCGACGACCATCTGGCCGAGGCGCGCAAGGAGTTCGACGGGGAGATCGTGGCGGCCGAGGATCTCATGCGAATTCCGGTGCCGCCGCGCCGCTGAACGGGTGGCCGGAAGTCGCAGGGGTGCGAAGACGGCCGGAGCATTTCGGCGGGACGGGGGCGGGGGCATGATGGGTTCATGGATGCGCACGAGGAACTCATCGCTCTTGCCGATCGCTATTGGGACACCATGCTGGAGTCGGCGCCCAGTGAGGCAACCCTGTTGGGGGACAGGCGATTCGATGACAAGATCGAGGATCTGTCGGAGGCGGCCGAGCAGCGATTGCTGGGCGTTTGGCGGGCATTGATCACCCAGGTCGACGCCCTCGATCCCGAACGGCTGAGTGCCGAGGACCGCATTACCCGGAGCCTGCTGCGCACCGAATTGGTCTCCGCCGCCGCATATCTGGAATGGCGTCCGGTGGAGCTGGCCTCCGATCAGATGACCGGTGTGCACGCGGGCATGCTCACCATGGCCCCGCAGCTCAACGCACCCGAGCCGGAGAACGCGCTCGCGCTGGTGCGGCGCTATCGGCAGTTCGGTGCGCTCATGGACCAGGCGGTGCGGCGGTTCCGCGCCGGGCTGGCCGCCGGGCGCACGCCCGCGCGCATCACCATCGAACGTTCGCTCAATCAGCTCGACGGCTATCTGGCCTCCGATATCGCCACCGATCCCTTCGCGATATTCCCCGGTCCGGAGAACTGGGACGGTGAAAAGGCTTGGCGCGCGGAGTTGGCCGAGGTGGTGTGCGAGGTCATTCGTCCCGCCTTCGCGGCGTACCGCATGGTCCTGGCCGAGGAACTGCTGCCCGTGGCCCGCCCGGATGAGCAGCCCGGGCTGTGCTGGCTCGGCGACGACGGCGTGGACATCTACGGGCGGCTACTGCGCCACCACACCACGCTGCCGGACCTGGGTGCGGACGAGATCCACCAGCTCGGCCTGGACGAATTGGCGGGGCTGCGAGCCGAATACGCCGAGATCGGCGAGCGGCTGTTCGGCCTGACCGATCAGAGCGAGATCTTCGCCCGCCTGCGTGAGGACTCCGCGCTGCGCTACGGCGACGGCGAGGAGATCATGGTCGATGCGCGCGCCTGCCTGGCCGCCGCGCAGCGGGCCATGGGCGAGTGGTTCGGTCGTTTGCCGGTGCAGTCCTGCGACATCCTGCCGGTCCCGGAGTTCCTCGCGGCCGATGCGCCCGCAGCCTATTATTTCCCGCCCGCCGCGGATGGCTCCCGCCCCGGTGCGTACTACGTCAATCAGCATGATCCCAAGGGCCGCAACAGATATGAGACAGCCTCGGTCGCCTATCACGAGGCGATTCCCGGTCACCATCTCCAGCTGACCATTGCCAATGAGTTGGATCATCTCCCGCGCTTCCAGCGCATGTCCTTCTCCAACACCGCGTTCGTCGAGGGCTGGGCGCTCTATACCGAACGCCTGGCCGACGAAATGGGTTTGTACCCGGACGATCTCACCCGCATCGGCATGCTCGCCGCCGACTCCTGGCGCTCCTGCCGCCTGGTAGTCGATACCGGCCTGCACGCCAAGGGCTGGACCAGGCAGCAGGCCATCGACTTCATGGTCGCCAATGCGCCGGTGGGCGTGGAGGAGATCCGCACCGAGGTGGACCGCTATATCGCCATGCCCGGCCAGGCCGTCGCCTACAAGGTCGGTCAACTGGAGATTCGCCGCCAGCGCGCCGCCGCCCAGGAACGACTGGGAATAGCCTTCGACATCAAGAACTTTCACGATGTGGTGCTGGGCTCGGGCTCGGTCAGCCTGCCCGTCCTCCGAGAACTCGCGGGATCACTCTGATCCCGCGCCGGTCGCGAGCCGCCACCGCAGAGGCGGCTCGCGTCCCCGGATTTCGCGCGCCCGCAGCCGCATTCCTCGGCTCCGGAATAGCCGGGGGATTTCCGTGTTCGACTCAACTGTTGAGTTGAGCTAACGAAAGGGGTTGCCGGTGACGGCCACCGAATCGGCCTCGGGCATTGGACTGCGATCGGAACGAGGTCCGGTACTGGCGGCCATCATGCTGGCGACCTCGCTGGTGGCGCTGGATTCGACCGTCATCGCCACAGCGGTATTGACCATCACCGATCAGCTGGGCGGCTTCTCCCAGTTCCCCTGGCTGTTCAGCATCTACCTGCTGGCGCAGGCGGTGACCGTGCCGATCTACGGCAAACTCGCCGATATGGTGGGCCGAAAGCCGGTGATGCTCTTCGGAATCGCGGTGTTCGCGCTCGGCTCGCTGCTGTGCGGGCTCGCCACCAGCATGCTCGGGCTGATCATCTTCCGCGCCGTGCAGGGCATCGGCGCGGGCGCGGTGGGGCCGATGGCCATCACCATCGCGGGCGATATCTACACCGTGCAGGAGCGCGCCAAGGTGCAGGCGTACCTGGCCAGCGTCTGGGCGGCCTCCTCGGTGCTTGGTCCCTTGCTGGGCGGGGTGTTCTCCGAATACGTCAGCTGGCGCTGGATTTTCCTGGTCAACCTGCCGCTCTCGGCCGTGGCCGCTTGGATGATCCTGCGGCAGTTCACCGAAAGCGCACCGCGGCAGCGGCATCGGATCGACTATCCGGGCGCGCTGCTGCTCACCCTCGGTGCGGGCGGCCTCATTCTGGCGCTGATCGAGGGCGGCCAGGCCTGGGCCTGGACCTCCCCGGTGAGTATCGGTCTGTTCGCGGGCGGCATCGCGGTGCTCATCCTGTTCGGCCTGGTGGAGCGCGGGGCCGAGAATCCGATTCTGCCGCTGTGGGTATTCACCCGCCGCATTCTGGTGGCCAGCAGCCTGGTCTCGTTGCTGGTCGGCGCGGTCCTGCTCGGACTCACCTCCTATGTGCCCACCTTCGCCCAGGGCGTGCTCGGCACCGGCGCGCTGATCGCCGGTCTCACCGTCGGCGCGCTCACCCTGGGCTGGCCGCTCTCGGCCTCCCAAGCCGGAAAGGTGTACCTGCGCATAGGTTTTCGCGCCACCTCGGTCATCGGCAGTGTGCTCGCCGCCGTCGGCGCGGCCACCCTGCTCCTGGTGAACGAGGATTCGACCCTGCTACAGGTGGCACTGGGCTGTTTCGTGGTCGGCGCGGGGATGGGCCTGGTGGCCAGCCCGACCCTGATCGCCGCGCAGTCCAGTGCCGAATGGTCCGAGCGCGGGGTGGTCACCTCCACCAATATGTTCGCCCGTTCCCTGGGCAGCGCCCTCGGGGTGGCGGTCTTCGGCGCACTGGTGAACTCACGCGTCGGCCGTACCGATCATCCGGCCCCGCAAGACCTCTCACCCGCCATCCATCTGGTGTTCCTCGGCGTGGCGGCAATGGCGGTGGTGATGATCGCGGCGGCCGCCATGATGCCCAAGAACTGACCGCAGTGGCTGCTCACCGGCCACGCGCAACCCCCGTTGACAGCTGTTCGCAATGCCCGGGCTACCGCATCCTCGGCGGGAAACCCGGCCCGATGCGACGGTTCGGCAATGATCCAGCACACTATAGGTGTGGTTGAGGTCGAGGACGTGCTGAGCCGATTGCGGCGGTATCCGGATGTGGAGGCGGTGAACCTCTACGCGGTCGATGCGGCGGATCGGCTGCTGCTCGACGAGGCGGCCGAATCCCTCGCCGCCGCAGGGGATGATCGGGTGGCGGTGATCGACGACGGCTACGGCGCGCTCACCCTCGGCGTGGCCGCCGCGCATGAGCTGCGCGGTCTGCGGGTGCATCAGGATCTGCTCACCGGTGAGCTGGCGCTGGCCAACAATGCCCGCCAGGTCGGTCTCGCCGATCGCTACACCGCGTACGAACTCGGTGAGCGGCTGCTCGCCGAGGTCCGCGTGGTGCTGTGGCGGCTGCCGCGCGCGCTCTCGGGTATCGCCGAGACCGCCGACGCCATCGCCCGCTACGCCGCACCCGAGGTCCGGGTCTACGCGGGCGGCCGGGACAAATACCTGACCCCCGCCATGAACGAGGTGCTCGCCGAATCCTTCGGTTCGGTACAGGCCAGTCGGGGCCGTCAGAAATCCCGCGTACTCCTGGCCACCGATCCGAAACCCGTTGGCGCACAGCGGTTCCCGCTGCGCAATCAACTCGGCGAACAGGGCCTCGAGGTGGTCGCGCACGGCGCCGCCTTCTCCGGTTCACGCCTGGATATCGGCACCCGCTTCCTGCTCGACTACCTCAAGCGGATGAAGCCCGACGCCCGCGACGCCATCGATCTCGGTTGCGGCACCGGCATTCTCGCGGTCGCCCTGGCCACGGCGCGGCCCGGCCTGCGCGTCACCGCCACCGATCAATCCGCCGCCGCGGTGGCCTCCACCCGCGCGACCGCCGCCGCCAACCAGGTCGGCGACCGCATCACGGTGCTGCGCGACGATGCCATGTCCGCGGCCCCCGACAACAGCGCCGATCTGGTCGTCTGCAATCCGCCCTTCCACGTGGGCGCGGCCGTGCACACCGGTTCGGCCATCAAGATGTTCTCCGAGGCCGGTCGGGTACTGCGCCCCGGTGGTGAGCTCTGGACGGTCTACAACACCCACCTGAACTATCGCGGGGTGATGGAACGCCTGGTCGGAAAGACCGAGGTGATCGGCCGCAATCGCAAGTTCACCGTCACCCGTTCGGTGCGCGGTCTGCACAGCTGAGCACAATGGCGGTATGGGCCGAATTGATCTTCGTATCTTCACCGAACCGCAGCAGGGCGCGAGCTACGACACCCTGTTGACCGTGGCCAAGGCCACCGAGGACCTGGGCTACGACGCCTTCTTCCGCTCCGATCACTACCTCGCCATGGGCGATGCCGACGGCCTGCCCGGACCGACCGACGCCTGGATCACCCTGGCCGGTCTGGCCCGGGAGACCAAACGCATTCGGCTGGGCACCCTGGTCACCGCCGCCACCTTCCGCCTGCCCGGCGTCCTGGCCATCCAGGTCGCACAGGTCGACGCCATGTCCGGCGGTCGCGTCGAATTCGGTTTGGGCGCGGGCTGGTACGAGTCCGAGCACACCGCGTACGGCATCCCGTTCCCCGCCGACAAGTTCCCGCGCTACGAGGAGCAACTGGCGATCATCACCGGTCTGTGGGGCACCCCGAAGGGAGAGACCTTCTGCTTCGACGGTGAGCACTACACGCTGAAAGACTCTCCCGCGCTGCCGAAACCGGCGCAGACCAAGATTCCGGTCGTCATCGGCGGTATGGGCGCCAAGCGCACGCCGCGGATCGCCGCCAAGTACGCCGATGAGTTCAACGTGCCGTTCCAGTCCGCGCAGACCTGCGCGGAGCAGTTCGAGCGGGTGCGGCGCGCGGCCAAGGAGGCGGGCCGCGATCCGCAGGAGATCACCTTCTCCAACGCGCTCGTCGCCTGTGTCGGCGCGTCCGATGCGGAGGTGGCTCGTCGGGCCGCCGCCATCGGTCGTGAGGTCGAGGAGTTGAAGGCCAATGGCCTGGCCGGTAGTCCGGAGGAGGTTGTCGACAAGATCGGCAGCTATGCCGAGATCGCCGGAACCAGCCGGGTCTACCTGCAGATCCTGGATCTGGGCGATCTGGATCACCTGGAGTTGATCGCCGATCGCGTGATGGGCCGACTGGGCTGATATCGCGTGAACAACCGTCCGACCAGTCGGCATAAACGGTAAAGCTCGGGTAAAGTCCAGTACGTCCGATCCATGGCGGTTCGGGAACTTGCCGACGCCACCTCCCGTTGGACAGGTAGAACGAGGCCACGACATTCGTGGGCCGCGACTCCAGAAAGGGAAGCGCCTTGCGCACCACTTCCAACCCGGTCTTCCGGAATCTGTCGCCGCAGCAGAACGGCGGCTACGCCGGCTTCGGCTCGGCCCCCACTGGAGCCGGACCGAATACCCCTCAGTACGGTCAGCAGCCCCCGCAATACGGTCAGGCCCAGTACGGTTCGCAGCCGCCGATGTACCCGCCCGCCGGTGGGTACCAGCAGCAGCCCGCGATCCCGACCACCCGCCCCATGACCATCGACGATGTGGTCACCAAGACCGGTATCACGCTCGCCGTGGTCACCGTCGCGGCGATCGTCTCGTACGCGCTCACCGCGAGCAATCACGCGCTGGCCGGACCGCTCGCCGGCGGCGGCGCGCTCATCGGTTTCGTGCTGGCCATGGTGATCACCTTCGGTCGTAAGCAGAACAATCCGGCGCTGGTGCTCACCTACGCCGCGTTCGAGGGCCTGTTCCTGGGCGCGCTGTCGTTCGTGTTCAGCAACATCAGTTTCGGTGGTGCGGGCGGTTCCGGGCTGATCGCGCAGGCGGTGCTCGGCACCTTCGGCGTCTTCTTCGGCATGCTCGTCGTCTACAAGACCGGCGCCATCCGGGTCACCCCGCGCTTCACCCGCATGATGGTCGGCGCCATGATCGGCGTACTGGTCCTGATGCTGGGCAACCTGATCGCGGGCTTCTTCACCCCCGGCGGTTTCGGCCTGCGCGACGGCGGCACCCTCGCCATCGTCTTCAGCCTGGTCTGCATCGGCATCGCGGCCTTCAGCTTCCTGCTGGACTTCGACGCCGCCGATCAGATGATCCGCGCCGGTGCGCCCGAAAAGGCCGCCTGGGGCGTGGCATTCGGCCTGACCGTGACCCTGGTCTGGCTGTACATCGAGATCCTGCGCCTGCTGTCGTACTTCAACAGCAATAACTAGCGCTCGAAACAACAAGGGCGGGTACCGGTTTCCGGTACCCGCCCTTGTCGTCCGGCTGTTCAGCCTTGGAGCACATCGGTGGCGACATGGTCCTTTCCGCAGTCCTGCGCGAGAATCGCGATGCTGGAAGAGTTTCCGGTGCGCAACGGCAGAATCGCCTGGTATGCCGCCGAGGCGTACCAATCCTGAACCGCCTGGTAGTCAGGGAATTCCAGCACGATCGCCACCGCGTTGGACGGTCCCTCGAGCACTCGCTGATTCCCGCCATGCACGAGGAACTTCCCCCCGAACGGCGTGAATGTCGCATCGATGCGTTCGAGATACTCCACGATGTCGCCGTTCACCTCGACGTCGTACAGCTGGGCGATGGCGTAACCGGGCATTGTGAACTCCTCATTCGATACCGCGTGTCGCCCTCGAGTTTTCCGCCCGGCAGTACCGAAGTCGATTACCTATCAGGTAATAACGAGGACCGGCCCCCCACCAGAGGCGGGGGACCGGTCAACTGATTTGGTGAGGGTCGGGGTACTTCCGAAATGGGTCCCCCACCTGACCGCACCACGCGTCCGCGACCTGGGACGGCTCTCAGCCGTGCGCCGACGTTGCGGAGAGGCGGGTGTTCAGCTCAGCTGAGGCGCTCGATGATCATGGCCATGCCCTGGCCGCCGCCGACGCACATGGTCTCCAGGCCGAACTGCTTGTCCTGGGTCTGCAGGTTGTTGATCAGCGTCGCGGTGATGCGGGCGCCGGTCATACCGAACGGGTGGCCCAGCGCGATGGCGCCACCGGAGATGTTCAGCTTGTCGTGGTCCATGCCCAGCTCCCGGGCCGAGCCCAGCACCTGCACCGCGAAGGCTTCGTTGATCTCGTACAGGTCGAGATCACCGATGGTCATGTTGGCGTTGTTCAGCGCCTTGCGCACGGCCTCGATCGGACCCAGGCCCATGATCTCGGGGGACAGGCCCGAGACGCCGGTGGACACGATGCGGGCCAGCGGGGTCAGGCCCAGCGCCTTGGCCTTGGTGTCGCTCATGACGACCAGCGCGGCGGCGCCGTCGTTCAGCGGGCAGGCGTTACCGGCGGTGACGGTGCCGTCGGCACGGAAGACAGGCTTGAGCGAGGAGATCTTCTCGTAGGTGGTGCCGGCGCGCGGGCCGTCGTCGGTGGTGACGATGGTGCCGTCGGGCAGGGTCACCGGGGTGATCTCCCGCTCGAAGAACCCGGACTTGATGGCCTCTTCGGCGCGATTCTGCGAACGCACCGCCCAGTGGTCCTGGTCCTCACGCGAGATGCCGGTGAAGGTGGCGACATTCTCGGCGGTCTGGCCCATGGCGATGTAGACGTCCGGGAGCAGATCGTTCTCGCGCGGGTCGGTCCAGGTGGCGTTCGACTCGGCGGTGGCCTTGGTGCGGGCCTCGGCCTCGGCGAAGGTCAGGTTGTGGGTGTCCGGCCAGCCGTCGGCGGTGCCCTTCGGGAAACGCGAAACAGTCTCGACGCCTGCGGAAATGAAGACATCGCCCTCGCCCGCCTTGATGGCGTGGAAGGCCATCCGGGTGGTTTGCAGCGAGGAGGAGCAGTAGCGGTTGAGGGTGACACCGGGCAGGTAGTCGTAGCCCAGCTGCACCGCGACCGCGCGGGCCATATTGAAACCGGCCTCACCGGCGGGCTGACCGCAGCCCAGGATGAGGTCTTCGACATCGCTCACGGCCAGGCCGGGCACCTTGTCCAGGGCGGCCTGCACCATCTGAGCGGCGAGGTCGTCCGGACGCATGCCCACGAGCGAACCCTTGCCTGCGCGGCCGATGGGCGAGCGGGCGTACGAAACGATTACGGCCTCAGCCATGGAGGGACTCCTTCAAGTGCGGGGGTGAACCTTCTCGAATGTACGACGGGTGTGTCCTGCATCAAACATCCGGTATGCCGGTATCCCAATCACTGAACGGTGAAATATCCCTCACCGGTCAAGCGGGGACATCGAATTCACCGCGCTGGGGGATGCTGGCCATATCGGTGGAGGAGGTCACCACGATGTGACCGGGGCCGGTGTCCAGGTACTGGGCGTACTGGATGCTGCCGTAGATGCCGGCCACCACGGTCACCCGGTATTCGCCCGCCGCGCCGGTGTTCGTATTGCGCCAGGCGACGGTGGTCACGTTCTCGCAGAGCGGGGCGAAGCTGTACTCGCCGGGGCCGTAGCCGACGATCGGGGTGGCCCGCACATTGATGATGGCGCGCCCCGCCCACAGCGGATCGGTATCGGCCCAGACCCGGACCGTGCCGCCGCAGAGTCCATCGCGGAACATGGTGGGCACCTGGGGAAATTCGACGGTTCGAGCCTGCGCCGGGGCGGTGGAAACGATCATGGTCGCACCGGTCAGGCAACCGAGTAGCAGGGCAGCGCGCGCACAGGTCGGCGTCCTCATGGGGCGATGGTAATTTCCCGTAACCGTGAGATCGCCGACGTGCGCGTAAGCCGCTGTCTCCTTTCTGCAACGATAAGGGCTATGCGCATTGCTGACTCCGTCGTCGATCTGATCGGAAACACCCCCCTGGTTCGGCTGAACTCCGTGGTGGGCCCGAACTCCGGACTGGTCGCGGCGAAGGTGGAGTACCTGAACCCCGGTGGCAGCTCCAAGGACCGCATCGCCGTCAAGATGATCGACGCCGCCGAGAAGGCGGGGCTGCTCGGGCCCGGCGGCACCATCGTCGAACCGACCTCCGGCAATACCGGTGTCGGTCTGGCCCTGGTCGCCCAGCAGCGCGGCTACAAGTGCGTCTTCGTCTGCCCGGACAAGGTGTCCGAAGACAAGCGCAATGTGCTGCGCGCCTACGGCGCCGAGGTCGTGGTCTGCCCGACCGCGGTCGCGCCGGAGGATCCGGACAGCTACTACAACGTCTCCGATCGCCTGGTCCGCGAGATCGACGGCGCGTGGAAGCCGAATCAGTACGCCAATCCCGGTGGCCCGGAATCGCATTACGAGACCACCGGCCCGGAGATCTGGCGTGATACCGACGGTAAGGTCACGCACTTCGTGGCGGGCGTCGGCACCGGCGGCACCATCACCGGCACCGGCCGCTACCTGAAAGAAGTCTCCGGCGGCAAGGTCAAGGTCATCGGCGCGGATCCGGAAGGCTCGGTGTACTCCGGCGGCACCGGTCGCCCGTACCTGGTCGAGGGTGTGGGTGAGGACTTCTGGCCCAGCGCCTACGACCCGAGCGTCCCGGACGAGATCATCGCGGTCTCCGATGCCGACTCCTTCGAGATGACCCGTCGCCTGGCCCGCGAGGAGGGCCTGCTCGTCGGCGGTTCCTGCGGTATGGCCATGGTCGCCGCGCTCAAGGTCGCCGAGCGCGATCCGAACGCCGTGGTGGTCGTGCTGCTGCCGGACGGTGGCCGCGGCTACCTGTCCAAGATCTTCAACGACCAGTGGATGAGCTCCTACGGCTTCCTGCGCTCGCGTCTGGACGGTTCCACCGCCGAGGTGCACGTCGGGGATGTGTTGCGCGGCAAGTCCGGTGAGCTGCCGGATCTGGTGCACACCCATCCGCAGGAGACGGTGCGCGATGCCATCGAGATCCTGCGCGAATACGGCGTCTCGCAAATGCCGGTCGTCGGGGCCGAGCCGCCGATCATGGCGGGCGAGGTCGCGGGCAGCGTCACCGAGCGCGATCTGCTCTCTGATGTGTTCGAGGGGCGTGCCAAGCTGACCGATTCGGTGGCGCAGCATATGAGCCCGGCCTTCCCGTTGATCGGCTCCGGTGAGCCGGTCTCGGCCGCCACCAAACTGCTCGAGCACACCGATGCGCTGATGGTCGTCGACGATGGCAAGCCGGTCGGTGTCATCACCCGCCACGATCTGCTGGGCTTCCTCAGCGAAGGCGTGCTGTCCTAACCACCCCCGTCATCCCGGCATGCTTTTGGCCGGGATCCACACCCGCAATACACTTGCTGACTGTGTGGATCCCGGCCAAAAATGCGCCGGGATGACGGGTACATGCGAATTACTCGTATGTGATTTGTGGCCCGGCCCCTGGTGATTGCATCGGAGGTCACAGGGAGGCGTCAGTTGGGGTAACTGGTGCGTTACTGTCCGTTCATCGCCGCCGGGCAGGATCGGCTCGTATGAATTGGCGGCAGACGCTCACCTGGGTCGCACTGGCGGGCGCGGTGCTCGGCGGTGCGGCGGTGCTGGATCGAGCCGGATTCCCGGCGCCGCAGATGATGCTCGCCATCGTGGTGGGCGCGGGTCTGGCCCTGATCGGGCGGTTGCCGAAATCTCTTCCGCCGCAGGTTAATCTGGCCGTGCAGGGCATGCTCGGCGTGGTGATGGGCAGCTATCTACAGGTCTCGCTGCTCACCTCGATCGGCTGGGACCTGCTGCCCGTGGCGGCGGTCACCGTGGCCACCCTCGTCCTGAGCATCGTTGTGGCGCTGGTCTTCTCGCGTGTCACGAAGGTGGATATCCCGACCTCCGCGCTGGGGATGCTGGCCGGTGGTTCGGCGGCCGTGGTCGCCGCCGCCGATGAGCTCGACGCCGATCCGCGCCGGGTCGCGTTCATGCAGTATCTGCGCGTCGCGCTGGTTGCCCTGAGTGCGCCCGCGATCGCTGCGATACTGGACGACGAAGAGGGAATCGCTTACAGCACAGCGGCTCTCGGAGGTTCGGTGACCGATCCCGACCTGCCGTACTGGATGATCGTCGGCCGCGGCGATCAGGTCGCCGGAATCTCGACGGCAATTATGTTGTGCGTCATGGGAATCTGGGGCGGTCGCCGGATCGGATTGCCCAATGCCGCACTGCTGGGCCCGATGCTGCTCACCGCACTGCTCACCGCCGCGGGCGTCAGTCACGGTTACGCGCCCACGCATGTGTTCAAGGATCTGCTGTTCGTGCTGATCGGATTCGATGTCGGGGGCCGCTTCACCCGGCGGGTGGTGCGCGAGATGATCCGAATGATCCCCGCCATGTCGGTGGCCGTCGTGGCCCTCAGCGGGCTGGTGGCCGCATTGGCGCTGGGTTTGGGGTATTTCGTCGATCTGAAGAGGTCGGATCTGTATCTGGCGACCACACCGGGCGGAATCAACGCGGTACTGGCCACCGCGGACAAAATGAATGCGAATCTGCCGCTCATCACCGGTGTGCAAACCATCCGCCTGTTACTGATGATGCTGATGTTGCCAATGTTAATGTGGGGGCTGCGGCGGTTCACTGTGCCGATCACGGTGTGATCACAGTGATTGCCGAATCGTTGCCTTTAGCGTCGCGAAACGCCGAGAAATCACGCAATCCGGGTATTTCGCGGAACAACGGCTAAATTCTTCTGTGATCTAAAGCACTTGCAAGTTTGAATTGAATTACCAGGTCAGTGCTTGTATTAATGCAGGTCCTCGGGTTTCCGAGCTAGCCGATTTACTTTCTGTTCAACTTTGGTTCAGGCTGTGTTAACTAAGCGCAATCAAGCTGTGACCTTGTTGGAAACAGACCACAAGTCTGGTTGACGCAAGGAGATGTCGATGCGCGTACGGAACGTGAAGACGACAGCGGTGCGATGAGGCACCGCGGCCCGAAGCGGCCGGAGCGTACTTCACAAATCTCCTAGAGCGTCGAGTTTCCCTGGCCCGCAATGGGTCTCACAACAGCAACGCGAAACAGCCCCCAGCGCACGGTGCCCGTCGAGAGACGCCCACCTGGATGAGCGCTGCCTTCTTCCAGGCCTGCGAGCCCAGAAACCGAACAGGAATCCAAATTCGCCATGCCCACGAATGCCATGACTGCTCTGCGTGACCCTGCTAGACGTAGCAAGGTGGTTGCCGCCGCCCGTACGGCCGGTACCGCCGCCCTTGCTCTCGGAGTCTTCGGCTCCATTATCACCGCCGCCGGGACCGCCTCCGGCGATGTGCACCCGGTTGCCCTGAAGCAGACCCTCGCCGCCGCCGCTCCGGCCGCACTGGCCCCCGCCAACGAGCAGCCCGCTCCG
>NZ_BDAW01000051.1 GCF_001625085.1 Nocardia acidivorans NBRC 108247 | reverse complement strand
CCCTAGGCCGATACCGGCGGCGGCCAGTTGGGCGGCGGTGGCGGCCTGGCGGGTGCGCATGGCCACGGTGAACGCCTGGCGGGCGGCCAGCCCGCCAGGCCATTGTCGGGTGGCAATGGATGAGTGGTTGATCGCGCAGGTGCCCGAGGGTCGCGTGGGGGCGATCGGCCGGGGAATGGTCGGGCGGCAGGACCGCGATGATCTCCTCGACGCCGATCACCTCCGTGCTGCCGGTCCAACGGGTGGGCCGGGGGCCGATGGCCAGATCTAGCGTGCCGGAATCGACCAGGCCGCCAATTCGTCGGCGCTGGCCGTCTCGGTCAATGCCAAGCGCACCAGGGGATTCGGCGCAGCCAGGCGCGCGGGACCGGGGCGAGCAGTCCGGCGGTCATACTCGAGCCCGAAACAAAATTCCAACCAAACGGTTGCAAATGCGCACAGAAAGTGCTCTACTCACATCTGCAACCAAACGGTTGGAGTTTTGAACGGAGTCTGAAATGACTGTCAGCGCAACCCCCGTCGCAGCCCCTTCGGTGCATGTCCGCGCCGTGATCACCTGGCTCGCCATCTTCCCGATGGTCGCCCTGGGCATGACGGTGATGGCCCCCTTCAGCGCAACCTGGCCGCCCGTGCTGCGAGCCCTGGTCCTGACCGCGGTCGTCGTGCCCAGCGCGGTCTACCTGGTGGTGCCCCGCCTACTGGCCGCACACCACCGAATCACCCACGCGCAAGTGCGGTCGCTCACCGGATACCGCACTGATAAGCGCCACTAACGGATTACATCGGATTTGCGTATTGATCGCCCGCACCACGGCTTCCACGCTGGAGCGGTGAGCCTCCGATACACGCGCGCCGCCGGGTCCGCGCACCCGAACGCCTCGGCGGCGCGTTCGTCCACCGCCGCAGAGCCGGGAGCCTGAGCCGATGCGGGATCTTCCCCAACGCACCCGCGCCGCGAACAACGCGGCGCCCTACCGCATCTCGCGATCCTCGGCATTCTGGTTGCTGTCCACGGCCCTGGCCCTGCTGCTGTTCGCCTCCGCCGCACCCTCGCCCATGTATCCGGTGTACCAGCAGATGTGGCATTTCTCGCCGCTGGTGTCCACGGGCGTGTACGCGGTCAACACCCTCGCACTGCTGGTGACCCTGCTGTTCGCCGGATCGCTGTCGGACCATATCGGGCGGCGGCCGGTGCTGCTGGCCGCGGTCCTGCTGGAGCTGGCCGGGACGCTGTGCTTCGCCGAAGCGCAGTCGGTGACTTGGCTTTTCGCCGCCCGGGCGGTGCAGGGCATTGCCACCGGGCTGGCGACCGGCGCGATCAGTGCCACGCTCATCGACCTGCAACCCGCCGAGTCCCGACTGGGCGCGCTGATGACCAATGTGGCCGCGGGCGGCGGCCTGGCGCTGGGCGCGATCTGCTCGGGCCTGCTGATGGCCTACGCGCCCGCGCCCACCACACTGGTGTACTGGCTGCTGGTCGCGGCGTTCGCGGTGATCGCCCTCGGCGTGCTGCTGATTCCGGAGACGGTCACCCCAGACGGTCACGCCCTGGCGTCACTGGTGCCGAAATTCGCCGTCCCACCGCAGGTTCGGGCCGCGTTCCTGACCATGGCGCCGTCCATCATCGCCACCTGGGCGCTGGGCGGGCTCTATCTCTCACTCGGCAGTGCGCTCATGCGGGTGCAGTTCCACCTGAGCAGTCCGCTCGCGGGCGGACTGGTAGTGGTTGCGCTGCAAGGCGCCTCGGCCGTCACCGCGCTGCTCGCGCGCGATTGGACCATCGATCAGGCGCTGGGTCGCGGTCCGGTGCTCCTCGTGATCGGGGTCTCGGTGGCCATGCTGGGCGTAGCCACGCACTCCGCGGCGATCTTCTTCACCGCCAGTGTGATCGCCGGAATCGGTTTCGGCCCTTCGTTTTCGGGTGCGCTG
This sequence comes from Nocardia acidivorans NBRC 108247, assembly GCF_001625085.1. Classification (GTDB taxonomy): domain Bacteria; phylum Actinomycetota; class Actinomycetes; order Mycobacteriales; family Mycobacteriaceae; genus Nocardia; species Nocardia acidivorans. Next base: position 70,112 of record NZ_BDAW01000051.1, on the reverse strand, counting down.
CGCATGCTGACCGGATTGTCACCGGCGCAGAGTCGCGCCGAGGTGGTGACCGCCATCTACGTGGTCTGCTATCTGGCGCTGAGCGTGCCGACCGTCATCGCCGGACTCTGCCAGAGCAGTCTGGGATTGGCGACCACCACCTACGGCTACGGGGCCATTCTCATTGCGCTGCAGATCATCGCGATGCTCGGATCACTGCGCCACCGCAGTCCGCATACCGCGCTGGCCGCCGCCGAGTGCCCCGCACCCTGCCCGGGCACGGTCGCGGTCATGCCGCGCATCGCCGCCGCACACCCGTGACGCTCAGGTGAGAACGAAGGTCAGGAGTGCGGCCTGACCGCCGCCCTCGCGCCACCAGGAGTAGCCGAACCAGACGCCCGGAGTGATCTCGCGGATCTCGTCGTAGACCTGCGGGGTCGGCGAGGGCGCGTAATTGAGCGCCCAGGTGGGGCGGCCGTCGAGGATGGCCGGCGCGCTGTACACATCGGCACGCCACCCCTCGATGCCCGCGCCGGTGATGCGGTTCTCCAGATAGCCGCCGTTCGGCCCGGTGTAGAAGGTTTTGCCGATCCAGATCAGCGGGGCCCAGGACTGCATATCGATGGGCCGGACCACCCAGCCGTTCTTCACGCCCATCGGCACCGCACCCTGATCGGCATCGCGGAAGATATCGTCCTGCTGCGCGGGCGAACATCTGAAGCGCAGCGAGTCGATGGTTGCCGCACGATCGCCATTGAACAGGGCGCATCCTCCGCCGTAATCGGCGTCCGCGTTCGCGAGCGGCGCGGTCAAGGGATTGAGCGCGAGCCCCGCGCCCAAACCTGCGAGCACAAAACCCCTCACCAGGGCATATCGAATGTTGTCGCGACGTGAGAGCATCACTGCCTCCAGCGGTCGACCCCGACCCATCAGCGATGCTAGTTCGCTATTGGATAGCTGAAGTCGAGTGCAACCGAAACGAGACCATACGGTCTCTTACCTGCGACGGCGTCGGCACACGTCGACACACATTGACAGCCAACTACCTGGCTGAATCCATTGCAGCGTGTGGATCCCGCCCGAGGACATGCCGGGATGACGGGGGGAATCGCTCACTCCAGTGCGAGGACCCTGGCCGTACCCTTGATCACCATCTGATTCTCATCCAGCAGCCCGGCGCGCACCTGCACGGTCTGGCCCGAGGACAGCGGCCCACCGCCGACCGCGGCGCTCAGAGCGATCGAGGCCCGGTGCCGACCGCCGTCACAGGTCGGCGTGACCGGCGTGCCCTGGGCCGAGGGGTGGTCGGCATTCGGGTCACCGACCAGCACCTGGATGGCCGTCACACCGGCATCGGGATCACAGGAGTAGTCCACGGCCACCGCGGTCGACGAGGCGCTGGGCACCTCGATGACAGTGGCCGCCAGAGCGGCCGGAGCGGTGGCCAGCAGCGCCGCACCGAGGGCGGTGAGCGCGAGGGCGGTGCATGCGGAACGCTGACGAATCCGAGTAGTCACCATGGATCCATGCTGACAGCCCACCCGGCGGCCCCGGCGTCAGGCCCCGGTCCGCCGGGCGCGTCCCGCCGGATCCGATCAGTGCGGCTGGGACTGGCGGGTGGCCAGTTCGTCCACGAAAACCTTTGCGCACCGGGCCAATTGGGCCGGGGTGAGGGCGCTCAGATCCTTGGCGCAGTCGGCATTGGGTGTGGCGGGCTGATTCGGCGTCTCGGCGGTCGCGACTCCCGAATCATCGAGTTTCACCAGCTGAACGGGGATCTTATGACTGGCGCTGATATCCATGCGATAGACGACCCGGCCGTTGAACTCCACGAACCCGCGCCAGGTGTCGCCGTCGATCGGGGTGAATTCGACCAGTTTGCCGCCGTTGGACATGACCGTTCCGGCATTGGTGGCCAGCCAGGAGCGAGCATCGGCATCGAGATTGTCGATATTGATGCGGCGCGGATCGCTGTCGTCCAGCACGTACACCGACTGGGTGTTGAGGTTGCCGCGGTGCACCTCGTCGGCGGGCGTGACCGAGTAGGCCACGAAGAGCTGGGAAGTACTGCCGCGCAAGGTCATCGGGGTGACCCACTGGAGCCGGCCGGTCGTCTTGTCGCGCAGCAGGTATTCCGAGACATTGCCGCTCTGCGCGCCGGAGTTCGCGGGATCGAAGCCGAAGTGGTTGCGGTTCATATTCTCTCGGCCCGCCGCCCACTTGGTCTCGGTCCGCTGTTGTGCCGTCAGGGATTTCGGATAGACCGGGCCGGGCAGCGAACCGGCCGGCACGTCCCGCCGATAGTCGAGTGCGATATGCCCGTGGTCGCCGCGCACCACGATCACCCCCGCGGGGGCGGTCACCGTGCGGTGCGTCCACGGCACGGGCATGGTCACCGGAATGACGACGATCGGCTCCCTGCCGTCGCAGTAGCCCCAGACATCGCTCATCTCATAGCCGATGAGCGGGTACTTCTCACGCAGCAGATTGTTCAGGCTGTTCCTGCGCGCCCCACCGAACGCCTTGTCGATGGCGTAATCGCCGGTGAAGTTGCATTCGGTGGCATTGCCCTGACCCGACCATTGCGCGACACCGCCCAGCGGGACATTGATACCGCTGCCGTCCAGGACACCGCTCCACGCGCCGTCCTTGCCATTGAGATAGGTGATGGTCTCGGTGCGCAGACTCACCGCCTGCACATCACCGGTCGCGCGGGCCAGGGCGATCCGCGCGCCGTCGAGCGATCCGGTCCGCGGTTCCCAGCCCGCGGTCGACAAATCACCCTGCTGGATGCAGCCGCGCACATCGTGGCGGCCCAGAATCGCGCAGCCGTCCGAATCCTTGTGTCCGCCATCGCCGAGCAGATGCACCGATCCGGGCAGTTGGTTCACATCGTGGACGTAGAAGATGGACGCCCCGGAGTAGAAACGGCCCGCGTTCTTGTCCAGGCCGATCAGGAAATAGCCCGCCCCGACAATTGCCACCACCAGTCCCAGCGATCCGATCACGGTCGCGGCGTGGCTGTACGCGTACAGGCCGTACGCGATGACTCCCGCCGCCGCGTATCCGATCAGCCACCACAGGCCCGACCCGTGCGCGAACACATTGAACCACCAGGCGCGCAACCCGTTCTGCCGTCCGAAGCCCGGCGCGGCCACCGCCCAGAACAGCCAGTACAGGCCCACCACCACCGGCAGCACCAGCCACCCACCGAAAACCCGTGCTCCATCGGACATTACGGCCTCCCCACCGAACTACGGGTGCGCTTTCCACCCGCTCCCCTGCACTGTAGTTCGGCGAATCAGCCCGGGCAGCACCCGAATATCAGGGGTCCCGCGGTATCAGGCCGTCCGATCCAGCCGGACCCGTACGCTCACCCGCCCCTTCGCATCCCGCCACGCGATGGCATGTCCGCGCCGGTCGACGCCATGGAGGTGCAGCGAGATCGGGCCGCCCTCGCCCAGGAAATTCCGCCACCATTTCTTGCTGTCCGGCATGGCCACACCGATGGTGATCATGTCCCCGGATCGGGTGTAGAACACCGGCGTGCTGAAGGTCTTGCCCGATCGCCGGCCGACATAGGTGACCACCACGAACCCGCGCCGCATCAGCGCGCCGACGACGGGTGCTTCGGTCAGCGCGACGACCGCGCCGTTCACGCGGCGGGTGATCGATCCCATGGTAGATGCCATGCGGTCACCCTACCGACCGGCCGGTGCCGAGCAGGCACCGGCGGGACGGCGAAATGGGCTGGGATCAGGCCAGTTTCAGAGACCGGCCGATGATCTCCTTCATAATCTCGGTGGTGCCGCCGTAGATGGTCTGCACGCGAGCGTCCATGTACGCCTTGGCGATCGGGTACTCGCGCATATAACCGTAGCCGCCGTGCAGCTGTAGGCATTTGGTGATGAGGTCGAGCTGTTCCTCGGTGCTCCAGTACTTGGCCATGGCGGCCTCCTCGGCGGTGAGCTTCTCGGCGTTCAGCAGTTCGATGCAGCGGTCCACGAACACCCGCACGGCGGTGGTCTTGGTGGCCAGCTCGGCCAGGACGAAGCGCGTATTCTGCTGTGCGCCAATCGGTTTGCCGAAAGCCTTGCGGTCGCGCACGTACTGGATGGTGTTCTTCAGCGAGCCCTCCATGGCGGCGGCGGCCATGACGGCGATGGACAGGCGCTCCTGCGGCAGGTTCTGCATCAGATGGATGAAGCCCTGCCCCTCGCTACCCAGCAGATTCTTACCGGGAACGCGCACATCCTGGAAGGACAGCTCGGCGGTGTCCTGCGCCTTCAAACCGATCTTGTCGAGATTGCGGCCGCGTTCGAAACCGGGCATACCGCGCTCGACCACCAGGAGCGAGAAACCCATCGCGCCCTTCTCCGGATCGGTCTGCGCGACCACGATGACGATATCGGCATTGATGCCATTGGTGATGAACGTCTTGGAGCCGTTGAGAATCCAGTCGTCGCCGTCCTTGACCGCGCGGGTCTTGATGCCCTGCAGATCCGAACCGGTGCCGGGTTCGGTCATGGCGATGGCGGTGATGATCTCGCCGGAACAGAAACCCGGCAGCCAGCGCTGCTTCTGCTCATCGTTCGCCAGTTCCAGCAGGTAGGGGGCGATCACATCATTGTGCAGGCCGAAACCCAGGCCCGAATACTGGCCGTAGGTGACCTCTTCGGTGACCACGGCGTTGTAGCGGAAGTCCTTCACGCCACCGCCGCCGAACTCCTCCGGCACGGCCATTCCCAGGAAGCCCTGCTTGCCCGCCTCGAGCCAGACCGCGCGATCGACGATGCCGTCCTGCTCCCACTGCTCGTGGTGCGCGGCTACATGCTGATCGAGAAACTTTCGGAACGACTCCCGGAACAGATCGTGTTCAGGTTCGAAAATAGTGCGTTCCACGCCAACCTCCTGAGTGACCACATCGGCACATCGCCTCTGCCCATACGGTACTCGAAAGTCGAATCAGGGTTAACTTCGAACCCGGAAAAAGAGGTCCGAACTGCGACTGTCTCCTTTGGCAGTCCGGATCGGAGCAGCTGAACCCCGGTAAACCTAGCGGTCAGAGACCGAGGCCGGAGAGGGTGCGGCCCAGCAGGCTGCGACCGCGGTCGCGGTCACGCTCGGCGAGCAGGAAGGCCAGCTCCTCTTCCAGGGCCTTACGGGTCACCGACTGCAATTCACGCGCGGCGGCCTCGGTGTCGGTGGCCTCGCTCCAGGGGGTGGTGTCGATCGGGGTGCCCATCGAGAAGTAGAAGCGCTCGGGCTTGGGGACCAGGGTCGGGCCGAGACCGCGAATCAGCGGCGGGGTCAGATTCGCGCGCAGACCCAGACCGGTGACGACCTTGCGCAGCGGGCTCATCACCGGATGATCGCCGTCGAAGATGATGTCGTAGATGTCATCGCCGCCCACCATGGCGATCGGCACGATCGGCGCGCCGGTGGCAATCGCCATGCGCGCGAAGCCCGTTCGGCCCTCCCACAGCAATTGGTACTTCTGCCCCTTACCGCGCATGGCCTCGCGACCGCCGCCCGGGAACACCGCGACCGCCTCGCCCTGCTCCAGCAACGTGGTGCAGTTGTGCCGATTGCCGCGCACGATTCCCAAGCGCTGCAAGGCATCTCGCAGTACCGGCACATCGATGAGCACATTCTCGGCCAGGCCCCGCACCAGCCGGTCATGTTTGGCCAGAATCTCCGCCGCCAGCAGCGGGGCGTCCGTGCCGCCCGCCAGCGTGTGATTTCCCACCAGCAGCACCGGGCCGTCCAGCGGGAAATTCTCCAGACCGTAGAACCGCGGGCTGAACCAGGCGCGCGAGGGCGCGACCAGTAGTTCGATGGCCCGGCGATCCATATCGGTCAACTCGACGTGCAATGGCGCACCGTCGGTGAGCCCCCGAGTCTCGGTCAATTGATCGTCATTTCGAGACAAGACATCCCTCCCTGCAGAGATTTCCGATAACGGCATGCTAACGAAATACCCTGTAAGGGACGGAATCACCCCGGAGCGGACGAGAGCCACGACACTCGGCCGCGGTGGCGAGGCCATAGCGCCCCGGACCACTGCGGCGGTCCGGGGCGCTACGGATCAATCGATGGCGGCCGGTTCGACGTCCGCGTTCACGTCCACGCCCGCGTGGGCGTATTCGCTGAGCAGGCCCGCCAGTGCGGCGGGGACCTTGGCGCGGACCAGGGTGCCGTCGGCCTCGTGCTCAGTGGTGAGGATGCGACCGTCCGCGTGGATGCGGGCCATCAAATCGCCTCGGGTGTAGGGCAGCAGGACGCTGACCTCCACCAGGCCGCCCAGGACCTTGTCCAGGCGTTCGCGCAGCACGTCCAGGCCCTGACCGGTGGCCGCGGAGACGAAGACCGCCTCGGGGAGCCAGCCGCGCAGCTGGGTCAGCTCCATCGGGTCCAGGGCGTCGATCTTGTTGACTACCAACAACTCCGGCGGTGCGGGGGTCTTGGTTTCACGCAGCACGTCGGTGACGACCTCGCGGACCGCCTTGATCTGCTGATCCGGGAAGGGGTCCGAACCGTCCACCACATGCAGCAGCAGATCCGCGCCGGTCACCTCTTCCAAGGTGGAGCGGAACGCCTCGACCAGCTGGGTCGGCAGGTGACGCACGAAACCGACGGTGTCGGTGAAGACGACCTCGCGGCCGTCCGCGAGCGCGGCCTTGCGGGTGGTCGGGTCCAGGGTGGCGAAGAGCGCGTCCTGCACCAGGATGCCCGCGCCGGTGAGCGCGTTCATCAGGCTCGATTTGCCCGCGTTGGTGTAGCCGACGATCGCCACCTGCGGGATACCGCTGGAGACGCGACGGTGCCGCTTGGTATCGCGGGCGGTCTTCATCTCGCGGATCTCACGGCGCAGTTTGGCCATGCGCTCGCGAATGCGCTGACGATCGGTCTCGATCTTGGTCTCACCGGGACCGCGGGTACCCACACCGCCATTGGCGCCCGCACGACCACCGGCCTGCCGGGACATGGATTCACCCCAACCGCGCAATCGCGGCATCATGTACTGCATCTGCGCGAGCGCGACCTGTGCCTTGCCCTCCCGGGACGTGGCGTGCTGGGCGAAGATATCGAGAATCAGCGCGGTGCGGTCGATGACCTTCACCTTGACGATCTTCTCCAGCGCGGTCAGCTGCGCGGGACTCAATTCACCGTCGAGAATGACCGTATCGGCGCCGGTCTCGAGGACCATGGCGCGCAGCTCTTCGGTCTTGCCGGAGCCGATGTAGGTGGCCTTGTCCGGTTTGTCGCGGCGCTGGATCAGCGTGTCCAGCACCTGCGAACCGGCGGTCTCCGCGAGCGCGGCCAGCTCGGCCATGCGCGCCTCGACCTGCTCGGTCGTGCCCTCGGTCCAGACGCCGACCAGCACCACGCGCTCCAGGCGCAGCTGCCGGTACTCGACCTCGGTGACATCCTCGAGCTCGGTGGACAGGCCGGCGGTGCGGCGCAGGGCGGCACGTTCATCGAGCTGCAATTCACCGACCGTGGGCGACGCGGACCAGCCGGTCGCGGCGTCGTCGGTGTTCTCCTCAGCGGGAGTGAACTCGTACGTCTCTTGTTTACTCATACGCCTCCATAGTCCCATGGACCAACCGAACAGCGCATTCGGTTATTTCGCGGCGATTCCGCCGCGGGCGAAGGCGGGGTTTCCGGGACCCTGGCTCCCGATCGCCTTACGCGTCCTGCCACCACTTGGCGGCGATCTTGCCCGTGGCAACCAGAACCGACGGTCCTCGGAGAGTGGCCGCGCCGTGGTCGATGCCGACGGTGACGGTGCCGCCCGGAATGTGGACCTGGATGTGGCCGGTGTCGGCGGCCAGATCGAAGCCGTCGGCGGACAGGGCTGCCGCGGCGGCGGCCACGGTTCCCGTTCCGCAGGAACGGGTTTCGCCTACGCCCCGTTCATAGACGCGCATGTCCACGCCGCGATTGCCGTCGGAGGCGACACCGAGGGCGGTGAGGATTTCGACATTCACGCCGTTCGGGAAGACGGTGTGGTCGAAGGAAGGGGCGTGGGTGAGATCGAGGGCCGCGAGCTCCTCGTGGGTGAGGCCGGGAACCACGCAGGCCAGGTGCGGATTGCCCACGTCGATGCCCAGACCGGTGAATTCGCGACCGTCGAGAGTGGCGTTGGACTCACCGAGCGTGCGGACCTTGCCCATGGCCACGGTGACCTCACCGTGCACCGGATCGGCGTGGTGCACGAGCACCGGGCGCGCCCCGGCGCGGCTGCCGACCACGAACTCATCGGCCGATTCCAGGCCGGTGGCGACCAGGTAGTGCGCGAAGACGCGCACGCCGTTGCCGCACATCTCGGCGATCGAGCCATCGGCATTGCGGTAGTCCATGAACCAGTCTTCGAGGCTGACGCCTTCGGGAAGCGCTGGGAGAGTTCCGTTTTCGATGAGCGCACCCGCGCGCGCCACCCGCAGCACACCGTCCGCGCCGATACCGCGCTGCCGATCGCACAGCGCCGCCAGCCGCGATTCGGTCAGCTCCAGCCAGGCATCGGGATCCGGCAGCACGACGAAATCGTTCTGCGTGCCGTGGCCCTTGCTGAAGTCGATATCAGCCGCGTTCTCGTTCACCATTCGTCCTCACCCAACACCCGAGTTGTCAGCGCAACGCCCGGCGCTGCCGGGAAATTTCGTACAGGACCACCGCCGCGGCCGACGGGGACCCGAGGGAACCGTCGGTCGGAACGCAGACCAGCTCGTCACAGACCTGCTGCCAGGCCGGGGCGAGCGATTCACTGTCATCACCTAGGACCAGCACGGTGGCGTCGCCGAACTCGAATTCGTCGAGGGCGATCCCGCCGTGATCGTCACCGCCGACGATACGGGTGCCGATCCCGCGCGCCCGCTGCCGGTCCCGGAACGCGGTCAACTGCGCCGGACCCGAGGCGCGCAGCACGGGGACCGCGAAGAGCGCGCCGTCGGAGGCGCGCACGCTCTGCGGGTCGTAATGATCCGCGCCCGAGCCGGTCACGATGACCCCGCTCGCGCCGAAGGCCGCCGCGGAGCGGATCAACGCGCCCAGTCGCGCGGGCGCGCCGGGGCGGTCGACGACCACGACGGTGGGCGGCTGTGCTGGCGTGCCCGGTGCGAAATCGTCGAGTTCGATGCGGCGCGATATGGCCACCGCCACCAACTCCGGCACCGGCTCGGACGGTTCGGCCAGCTCGGCCATCACCTCGGGCACCAGCCCCACGCTCGGCACCCCGCTGGTCTCGAGCACCTCTCGCGCCCACTCCGTCGGCTCCGGTGCGCCCAGCCGGTACACGAGAGTCTCCAGCGGCCAATGACATTCGAGCGCGCGGGCAATGGGTCGCATACCGTGCACCAGAAATCTGTTGTCGCGAAGACGTCTGGCGCGATTGTTCAGATATGCCTGCCACTCCTGTACCGATGCATTGCGAGTATTCGCCCGACGCGTCACCCGAGCAACGTAGCGCGGATGCCCGCCACACCGGACTTCGCCGTGGCGCGTCGCCACTCGAGTCGGTCGCGCCAGACGACGGGAAGCCACTTCGCCGTAGCGCGTCGCCACTCGAGTGGGTCGCGCCGGGCGGCGGGAAGCGCTCGGGGTGAAGGCGACCGTGCCGCAGTGCCGGTCAGGGTTCGACGAGGGTCAGGGCGGTTTCGGTGAGGTGCGGATCGGCGCCGTCGACCCAGTGCACGCGCTGATCGCGGCGGAACCAGGAGCGCTGTCGGCGGACGTAGCGGCGGGTGCCGATGAAGGTGCGCTCCTGGGCTTCGGCCAGGTCGCATTCGCCGTCGAGGTAGTCCAGGACCTGGGCGTATCCGATTGCGCGGCGGGCGGTTTGGCCTGCACGCAGCCCCTGGTCGATCAGGGTGCGCACCTCGTCGACAAGTCCGGTTTCGAACATTTTCGCGGTGCGGAGTTCGATGCGGCCGTCCAGGGCGGCGGTCTCCCGATCGACGCCGATAATGGTTGTGCCCCAGCGAGGTTCACCGATCTGCGGGGCGGAGGCGGCGAAGGGTTTACCGGTCAGCTCGACCACCTCGAGAGCTCGGACCATGCGGCGGCCGTCGGTGGGCAGGATGGTGGCGGCGGCGACCGGATCGGCGGCCTTCAATGCCTCGTGCACGATGACGACGCCGCGCTCTTCCAGGAGGGTTTCCCATTTGGCGCGGATCTGCGGGTCGGTGGCCGGGAAGTCCCAATCATCAAGCAGTGCTTGGACATACATCATGGAGCCGCCGACGATGACCGGGGTGTGACCGCGCGCCATGATCGCCTCGACATCGGCGCGGGCGGCGGTTTGATAGGAGGCGACGGTGGCGGTTTCGGTGACGTCGAGAACGTCCAGCTGGTGGTGCGGGATGCCGCGGCGCTGATCGTGGGTGAGTTTGGCGGTGCCGACATCCATACCGCGGTAGAGCTGCATGGCATCGATATTCACGATCTCGCCGTGTAGTCGTTCGGCCAGATCCAGGGCCAGATCGGATTTTCCGGTGGCGGTGGGGCCGACGACAGCGATCGGGGTGATCATGCGTCGCCGCCCGGATGCCAGACGCTGGCGTGGTAGCCCACACCGAACGGTGCTGCGGCATAGAGGGTTTCGACCGCGGGGCTGGCGTGATCGGCGGTGAAGAGTCCGGCCAGGACCTGGAAGGCGGGGCGTCCGGCGATATCGAGTTCGTCGCAGAGTTGCTGGTCGAGTTTGGCGAGTGCGGCCCGGTCGCCCGTGGACAGGGCGAGGTCGATCTCCGCCTGTGCCGCCTCCGCGCGCGGATCGAGGTAGCGCGGGGCCTCGAGCGACAGGGTTGCCGCGCCGTCGCCGACGACCAGGACGCCATACCGGTCGGTCGCTGAATCCAGTTCGGCGCGCAACCGCGCGCCGTACTCCAGGCACTCCTTCGCGGGTGTGCCCGCGGCCACCAAACGCGCTGCCGCCACCGCGTCCGGCGCGACCTGCTCGCGCAGCCAGCCACCGATCAATACCGGCAACGGCAGCGTGGGATCCGGATTCTCCAGATTCGCGATCTCGGACAAACCGATCCGCACATCGACGCCGTATCCCCGGAATGTGCCCGCCGTCTCCGCGTCGAAGACGCCGTCCGACTCCGCGTCGAAGACGCCCTCCGACTCCGCCGCGCCGACCACAATCCACCGCTTGGCCTGCCCCGCCAGCTCGCCGACGGCCTTCAATACCGCGCCGCGCAATACCGTCACCGGGCTGTCCGCCGCCGCTCCGGCCGCGCCCCCCAGCTCGGGTACCAGGGCGGGCGATGAGGGAACCAGCGACGCAACACAGAACACGCCGACAACCGTAGCGCTACCGCGCCTCACCAGCCCCACCCCACCTGGGTCGCCGCGCCGCCGAGGTGGCCTCAAAGACAGCATTTCGCATCCCAGCCTGGTTGAATGGGAGCAGCTAGACCGATGAGCTAGGGCGTAACCAGGCAGCCGTGACGCGCGGCAGGGACGAGGAGCAATGAGCGACAACAGCGGAAACGAGAAGGCGACCCAGTCGGAACCGACCTCGACGCCTCAGCCCGGCGCCGCCCAGCGTCCGTCTCCGGCCACCGCCGCCGGTCCCCGCCCGGGACCCGCACCGCGTAAACCGGAAGCCCCCAAGCCACATGCCGTCAAGCCCTCTCCCGGCCCGGCGACCCCGCACCCGCATCCCGTCGTGGTGCCGAGTGTGAGCGATCCCAGCCAGTGGGGACGAGTCGACGAGGACGGCACCGCCTGGGTCAAGACCACAGATGGCGAACGCGTCATCGGCTCCTGGCAGGCCGGGGACGCCGCCGAGGGCCTGGCCCACTTCGGCCGCCGCTTCGACGATCTGGCCACCGAGGTGGCCCTGCTCGAAGCCCGCCTCGCCGCCGGCACCGACGCCCGCAAGACCAAAACCGCCGCCACCGCGCTTGCCGAAACATTGCCCGAAGCCGCGGTCATCGGCGATATCGACGGGCTTGCCCAGCGCCTGCGGGCCATTATCGAACACTCCGACGAGGCGGCCGCGCACGCCAAGGAGGAGAAGGAACGCTCCCGGCACGAGCAAACCGAGCGCAAAGAAGCCTTGGCCGCCGAGGCCGAGCAGATCGCCGCCGATTCGACCCAGTGGAAGGTCGCGGGCGACCGACTGCGCGAAATCCTGGACGAGTGGAAGACGATTCGCGGCGTGGACCGCAAGGTCGACGATGCGCTGTGGCGTCGCTTCTCCAAGGCGCGCGAGGCGTTCAACCGCCGCCGCGGTGCGCACTTCGCCGAACTGGATCGCGAACGGGCATCGGCCAAGACCCGCAAGGAAGAACTCTGCGTGCGCGCCGAGGAACTGGCCGGATCCACCGATTGGGCGGGAACCGCCGCGGTCTTCCGCGACCTGCTCACCGAATGGAAAGCGGCCGGGCGCGCACCCCGTGAGGCCGACGAACAGCTGTGGAAGCGTTTCAAATCCGCCCAGGACGTGTTCTTCGCGGCCCGCAACTCCGCGGCCTCCGAACGCGATGCGGAGTTCGAGCAGAACGCGACCGCCAAGGAAGAACTGCTGCTGCATTACGAAAGCCTCAATCCCGAAACGAATCTCGACGCGGCCCGCGCGGCACTACGGGATCTGCAGGAGAAGTGGGACGCCATCGGCAAGGTCCCGCGCGAGCGCATCCACGATTTGGAGGCTCGCCTGCGGGCGGTCGAGAAGCGGGTGCGCGATGCGGTGGACGCGCAGTGGCGGCGCAGCGATCCCGAGGCGATGGCCCGGGCCGCGCAGTTCCGGGAGCGGGTTGCCCAGTTCGAGGAACAGGCCGCCAAGGCACAGGCCGCGGGGAAGACGCGGGATGCGGAGAAGGCGTTGGAGCAGGCCAAGCAGTGGCGTGAGTGGGCCGAAGCCGCCGAGGGTGCTGTCAGTCAGCGCTGACAGTCGGTAGAGACAAAGACAAAAAGACGCCAGGACGAGAAGAAGCAAGACAAACCCTCATCTGGTCGTGCGATCACCAGGAGCCTGTGGCGCGGATTCAGCCGAATACCCGCCATCGATTCCTGGTGATCGACTGTTCAGCCCTGGAGTACCCGTTCGTCGGACTCAGCCGCGCCAACGCAACCAATCCCATCGCCAGGGCCGCCCGATACGTCCAGTTCCGGGGGCGTGCATGTAATGGCGCTGGTAAACGTCGAGTGACCCCCTGCGTGAGTGCATGCACATCGGAGCGCCCTGCCGGTCGGTAGGGTGGAGGGTTACGCGCCGGGTGCTAACGGTCGAATGTGGGTGCTGGACACGCGCACTCGGGTGCGGTCACTGCGGCGCTGCGGCTGAAGCTGACGCGTCGTTGGGGCGCTGCGGCTGACGCTGGGTGCGCGTTGGGGCCGGGGTGGCTGAGGCTGACGCGGGCGTTAGGGCGGGGTGGCTGACGCTGGCGTTAGGGCCGGGGTGGCTGAGGCTGGCGTGCGCGTTGGGGCGGGTGGATTGCGCTGGGGGGCAAGGGGTACGGGGTGGGGCGTGGTTAGTGTGGGGTATGGGACCTACGCGGGAGCAGGTTGTCGCGCATTTGATCGCGACGGGGATGGCGGGGCAGGTGGCTACGCCGCGCGAGAACAATTTGGATCATTATCAGCGGTTGGCCTATCGGGATCCGGACTATATGTTCGGGTTGAATCCGGGGCGGGAGTGGGATCAGGACGCGATTCTGGCGCTGATGGCGCGGAAGGTGGGGGTGGATCCGCGCGCGAGTTTTCGGTACGGGGCGGACACCATTGATCCGGAATTGACGGTGGCGGCGCTGGATCGGTACGCGGCGCGGTTCGACAAGGCGTTGCGGGAGAAGCAGCGGGTGTTGTTCGCCACCGGGCATCCTCGGACGCTGGCTCGGCTTTATCAGCGGTTGGCGGCGGCGCTGGTCGAAGCCGGTGGGACCGGGCTCGAGGCGGGAGCGGGCTCGGGGTATGACGGGTATACGCGGCGCGGCTGGCAGCAGCTCGAGGTCGGCTTCTCGCTCGGGGTGGCGACGCTCGGGGATGCGGGCGGGGCGGTGCACACGCATTCGGATCGGCCGATTCGGCTGGTGCTGGCGGCGCTGGAGAAGGCGGGTGAGGGAATGCCGGATCTCGTTGTCGCGGACCATGGTTGGTGCGGGGGCGCGGCGTTCGCGGGGGTCGACGCCATCGGTTTCGCCGACTGCAATGATCCGGCGCTGTTCGTCGGCGAGGAGGAAGGCACGGTCGCTGTCGCGGTGCCCCTGGATGACGGGATAGATCCCGAACGGTACGACCTGCTCGGCGAATACATTCTCGGCAGCGGACTAGCGTAGGCGCACAACGGCTTCGGCGGAGCCACGCTCCCCTCGATACGGCGCGCCCCCGATACACACGATGCCCGTCGGTTCCGCCCCGCCGGGTAGCGCGGGTAATTGCCTTCGGCCGCAGGCTCTTATGATCGGCGTCGAAGAGCGCTGCGGCCTGTAGCGATAGTCCGGTTGTCAGTGGGTGATCACCTCGTGACGGGTGCTGCGGTGGGAGCGGCGGTATTCGCTCGGGGACAGACCCACTTCGCGGCCGAAGTGGGTGCGGAGGTTGGCGGCGGTGCCGAGGCCGCAGCGGTCGGCCACCATGTCGACCGGTAAGTCGGTGGCTTCCAAGAGTTCTCGGGCGCGGATGACGCGTTGGGTGAGGAGCCATTGCAGCGGGGTGCCGCCGAGTTCGGCGTGGAAGCGGCGGGCCAGGGTGCGTTCACTGGTGTTGGCGTGCCGGGCCAGGTCGGCGACGGTGAGTGGTTGGTCCAGGCGGTGGATGGCCCACTGCAGGGTGGCGGACAGACCGGAGTCGGCGGGGTAGGTGGGGACGGGGGATTCCAGGTATTGGGCTTGGCCGCCCGCTCGGTGCGGGGGGACGACCAGATAGCGGGCGGCGGCATTCGCCGCGCCGGCGCCCAGATCCTTGCGAATCAGGTGGATGCACAGGTCCATTCCGGCCATGGTGCCCGCGCTGGTGAGGATGCGGCCGTCGTCGATGTACAGGACGGTGGGGTCGATTTCCAAGTGCGGGAAGCGTTCTCGCATCGCGGTGATATGCCGCCAGTGCGTGGTCATGCGGCGGCCGTCCAGCAGGCCCGCCTCGGCGAGCACGAACGCGCCGGTGCACAGCGAGGCAATGCGGGCACCGGCCTCGTAGGCGGCGCGGACCGCGGCCACCAGGTCGGCGGGCGGGGCTCGGTGCACGCTCGGGGTGGACGGGACGATCACCGTATCAGCCCGGATCAGATCGTCGTAGTCGTGAGCGGTCAAGGCCACGAAGGGATCTCGCAGTTCGGCCGTATCGGCACCGCGGGGACCGCAGAGCTGGAAGCGATACCAGGTATCCGGGTCGACACCCAGCGGAGGCTCGTAGAACACCTGGTATGGAATCGCGACCTCGAAGATCGGCATACCCGGAGCCACCGCGACCGCGATGGTCCCGGCCGAGGTGGGCGTTTCGAGCGGTGCGGCGGTGTCGCGGCGCTCGGATGCTGCGGGGTGGTACGGCTCCATATTTTCACGCTAACCCCGGTCTTGTCAGAAATCTAGCGCATCATGGCATTTCTGCCACTGGTTAGGTGAATGTCTACGTCAGATAGTCGAACTCATGACTATGACGACGGAAAACGAAGCAGGTCAGCGGCTCGAGGCCGCACCGGACGGGCGGCGATGGCGGGTGCTGGCGATTGCCGGGGTCGCCCAGTATCTGGCCATACTCGATCTCTTCGCGGTCACGGTCGCCTTTCCGACGCTGCGGGAGTCGTTCGACAGTTCCACGAGCGCGGTGTCCTGGACGTTGAACGCGTACACGATCGTCATGGCGGCGCTGCTGGTGCCAGCGGGGCGGCTGGCCGACGACACCGGGCGCAAGCGCGGCTTCCTCATCGGCATAGCGCTTTTCGGGCTGGCGTCGATCGCCTGCGGGGCCGCGCCGAATCTGACGGTCTTGGTCATCGCCCGCATCGCGCAGGCGGTGGCGGCGGCGCTGCTGGTGCCGACCGGGCTCGGGCTGGTGCTGCCGAGCTTTCCACGGCGGGAGCACGCGACCGTCATGGGCATCTGGACGGCGATCGCGGCGGCGGGCGCGGCCAGTGGGCCGGTGCTGGGCGGATTGCTGTTGCAGGCCGGGTGGCGGTGGATCTTCTTTCTGAATGTGCCGTTCACGGTCGCGGCGTTCGCACTGGGTCTCCGGGTGCTGCCGGATATCGCTCCGGGTGTGCGGCGGCGGCTGGATCCCCTTGGCGCACTGTTGATTCTGGGTGCGACGGCAGGCTTCACCACCGTCTTCGTCCAGGCCGCGGAATGGGGTTATACGGGACCGGCGACGCTCGGCATGCTGGCGGTTTCCCTGGCGCTCGCGGTGTGGTTCGGCTGGCATATCGGGCATCACCCGGATCCGGTGGTGAGCCCGGTGGTGCTGCGGCACAAGCTGTTCCGCACCGCGACGCTCGGAGTGTTCTGCTACTACCTGGCTTTCGCGGCCATGATCCTGGAGATCACGCTGTTCCTCACCGAACGCCTGCACTACTCGGTACTGGCCGCCAGCCTCGGAGTCGCACCGCTGCCGATCAGTTGCCTTCTCATGTCACCGTTCTCGGGCCGGTTCGTCGCCCGATTCGGTGCCCGCACTTCGGCCGCGCTGGGCGGGGCCTGTCTGGCGGTCGGCTGCGCGTGGTGGATGCTGGCCAGTGGATTCACCGACTCCTACGTGGTGATCATCCTGCCCGGCGGCATCCTGGCCGGTGCCAGTACGGCGTTGTTGCAGCCGCCACTGTTCGGATCGGCCGCACTGCTGCCCGCCGACCAAACCTCGCTGGGCTCAGGCACTCTCATGATGGCGAGGCAGACGAGCTCGGCCCTCGGCGTGGCCGTCCTGACCGCCATCCTCGGCGCGGGCACGCATCACACCCTGGGCGAATACCGCGCGGGCTGGCTCTTCATGACGATCGCCGGCATAGCGGCCATGTTCGCCGGACTGGCCTACCGCCCCGATCGCGTGCGGGTCTGGACCGACGAGAAGAGCCCGGCCGCAATGGAATTGCGGCCGGGCTCTGTCGGTAGCGGGTTACTTGTCGCCGAACAGGCGGCGATGGTCGCGTTCCTCGGCCTCGGCGGCGGCGATGCGACGCTGCTCCTCGGCGGCCAGGTGCACCGAGGTGCGGCTCCAGACCACGCGGATCCAGTGGAAGGTCAGCACCATGATCGCGATGGTGGACAGGATCAGGCCGATACCCGGGCCCGCGCCATGGTAATTGCCCAGGCCGGGGGTGTTGCGATGCCAGATCGAGAAGACGCCGAACACGCTGCCGACGGCCGATCCGGCGACCGCGATCCAGGCCAGCACCCAGCGCCGGGTGGTCAGCGCGAGCAGTGAGAAGCCGATGCCGAAGACCACCACGAACCATTCGAACACCCGCGAGGGCAGTCCGATGTGCTCGGTCCGCGCGGCAGCGTCGTACAGGATCACATCGAATCCGCGCGCCTTGCCCGCATGCGGCAGCACCAGCGAGAACAGCAGCGCGAAGACCGCACCGGCGACCACCAGGGCGCGCACACCCGGATCGATCTCACCCGCGATCTTGCGCTCGACGGCCTCCAGATCGGCCCGGAACTGCTCGAAGTCCTGACTGTCCTCGGCCGACTTCATCTTCTCCTCATTCGCCTCGGGCACGCCAGCACGCGCCGAATCTGATTGTGCGGCCGGATCTTCCGGATGCGCCTCCGGCACACCACCGCGCACCGAACTTGATCGTGGGGCCGCCCCGCCCGGCGCGGACTCCGCGCCGCCCTGCCCACCCGCGACGGTCTCGCCGTCCACCGGCGTGCCGCGCGTCTCGTGGCCCGAATCCGCCCGCTCAGCACCCTCGGACCCGCCGCCCGTCGCTGCGGGATCTGGAACAGGGTCGCGGGGATCGCGGGCATCGTCGGGGCCGGTCGGCTGCTGCTCGGTCATTTGTGGTGATCCTGAGTCATGCGGGAGTGGTGTCGCCCCATCATGCACCGCCCCGATTTCCGACTACTACGCGGTGTCGGATCAGAGCCGTGCCGGACCCGCTCACGGCAGGAAACGCGCTCCGCCGCCGCCCCGCGCAGCGACCCATCCGACAGTATGGATTGTGCTCGCGCCGCGGAAACCGGGGTCGGGCGCGGCCGAGCACCGACGGGTGGAGCGGCCGTCGCGCGCCGCAAGTGACCCATCCGAATGCCGCCTGGACTGTGCTCACGCATCACGGAAAGCGGGGTCGTGCACGGCCGAGCACCGACGGGCCGATGCGCCGTCACGCGCTGCATTCGGTGCCGCAGCCCGCGGCGGCGGTCTCGACGACGAGGGGTTTGCCGATGCTCGGCAGGCCGAGGCCGACGCCGATGGGCGCGGTCTTGGGGGTGATGCCGCGTTCGTGGGCATCGCCCGCGCGGGTGCGGCGGTGGGATTGGATGGGCGCGTCGGCGATGAGGTGGTGCGGAGCCGCTTCGGTGACCGCGACGGTGACAATGTCCCCGGGGCGGATCTCGGAGCCGGGCGGGAGATCGGCGGGCGGGCGGAAGTGCACCAGGCGGCCGTCCCGGGCGCGGCCGCTCATGCGGGCGGTGGCGGCGTTCTTCTTGCCCGCGCCCTCGGCGACCAGGAGTTCGACGGTGGTGCCGATGAGTTCCTGATTGGCCTCGAGCGAGACCTGCTCCTGGAGCGCGATGAGGCGCATATAGCGCTCCTGCACCACTTCCTTGGGCAGCTGATCGGGCATCTCCGCGGCGGGCGTGCCGGGGCGGATGGAGTACTGGAAGGTGAAGGCACTGGTGAAGCGCGCCTGCCGGACCACATCCAGGGTGGCCTGGAAATCCTCTTCGGTCTCCCCCGGGAAGCCGACGATGATGTCGGTGGTGATGGCCGCGTGCGGCATGGCCGCGCGCACCTTCTCGATGATGCCGAGAAACTTGGTGCTCCGGTACGACCGCTTCATGGCCTTGAGCACGCGATCCGAACCCGATTGCAGCGGCATATGCAGCTGCGGGCAGACGTTCGGCGTCTCGGCCATGGCCACGATGACGTCATCGGTGAACTCCGCGGGATGCGGGGAGGTGAAGCGCACGCGCTCCAGGCCCTCGATGGCACCGCAGGCGCGCAGCAGCTTCGCGAAGGCTCCGCGATCGCGCTCCTCGGAGGGATCGGCGAAGGAGACGCCGTACGCGTTGACGTTCTGCCCGAGCAGCGTCACCTCCATGACGCCCTGGTCGACCAGCGCCTGCACCTCGGCGAGCACATCACCGGGCCGCCGATCGACCTCTTTACCGCGCAGCGACGGCACAATGCAGAACGTGCAGGTGTTGTTGCAGCCCACCGAGATCGACACCCATCCGGCGTACGCGGATTCGCGCTTGGCGGGCAGCGTGGACGGGAACGCCTCCAGCGATTCGATGATCTCGACCTGGGCTTCGGCATTGTGGCGGGCCCGCTCCAGCAGCACCGGCAGCGCTCCGATGTTGTGGGTGCCGAACACCACATCCACGTACGGCGCCTTCTTGACCACGGTGTCGCGGTCCTTCTGCGCCAGGCAGCCGCCCACGGCGATCTGCATCCCGGGCCGCTCGGCCTTGATGGGCGCGAGGTGGCTGAGCGTGCCGTACAGCTTGTTGTCGGCGTTCTCGCGCACCGCGCAGGTATTGAAGACGACCAGGTCGGCGGTGTCACCGGTGCCGGCCTTCACATAACCGGCGTCTTCGAGCAGGCCCGAAAGTCGTTCGGAGTCGTGCACATTCATCTGGCAGCCGTAGGTGCGCACCTCATAGGTGCGCACATCTTGCTCGGCTACCGCGCCACGTGCTGAAATCTGCCCCAACGAATTCACCCAATCAGGGTAATGGCTGGGCTCTCGGGCCCATAAACCCCGTCCCGTCGCGGTGACCTGCGTCTCCGCGATCACTGCGGCGTCAATCCCGGGTTACAGGAGCATGTCGAGTGGAGGCACAGTACCGGTGCTGGGACCAAAGACGAGCATTTCGGGCACAGTCCCTCTAAGGTCACAGGTCATGACCGACGCGCCTGTATCCATCAGCAAGTCCGCGCCGATGATCTCGATGCGGAGTGTGGACAAGCACTTCGGCTCGCTGCACGTGCTGCGTGACATCAATCTCGAAGTGCCCACCGGGCAGGTCGTGATCGTGGTGGGACCATCCGGCTCCGGCAAGTCGACCCTGTGCCGCACCATCAATCGGCTGGAGACCATCGACTCCGGGGAAATCGCCATCGACGGGGTGAACCTGCCCGATGAGGGCAAGGCCCTGGCCAAACTGCGCGCCGATGTGGGGATGGTGTTCCAGTCCTTCAATCTGTTCGCGCACAAGACGATTGTCGAGAACGTCATGCTCGCGCCGGTGAAGGTGCGCGGCACCGACAAGACGCGGGCGCGGGCGCACGCCATGGAATTGCTCGAACGAGTCGGTATCGCCGATCAGGCGGACAAGTATCCGGCGCAGTTGTCCGGTGGGCAGCAGCAGCGGGTGGCGATCGCCCGCGCGCTGGCTATGAATCCGAAGGTGATGCTCTTCGACGAGCCCACCTCCGCACTCGACCCGGAGATGGTCTCCGAGGTGCTCGAGGTGATGGTGCAGCTGGCCAAGGACGGTATGACGATGGTCGTGGTCACGCACGAGATGGGCTTCGCGCGCCGCGCGGGCAATCGCGTGCTGTTCATGGCCGATGGGCAGATCGTCGAGGACACCGACCCGGACGCCTTCTTCACCGCACCCAAATCCGATCGCGCCAAGGATTTCCTGGGCAAGATCCTGAGCCACTGATCCATTCGCTACAGAGCCTGATTTCCCTACACGAGAAGGACTCCCGATGCGTTTCAACAAAGTTCTCCAGGTCGCGGCCGGGGCACTCGCCCTGGCCGTCGTCGCCACCGGATGCGGTGGGGGCAGCGACAAGTCGGCCGGTGACAATGCGGCCAGCGGCAAGCTCACCGTCGGCATCAAGTACGACCAGCCGGGTCTGGGCCTGCACAACAAGGACGGCTCGTTCAGCGGTTTCGATGTGGATGTGGCCAAGTACATCGGCACGAAGCTGGGCGTGAAGCCGGAGAACATCACCTTCAAGGAAGCGCCGTCGGCGCAGCGCGAAACGCTCATCCAGAACGGGCAGGTCGATTTCATCGCCGCGACCTACTCGATCACCGATAAGCGCAAGGAGAAGATCGATTTCGCGGGCCCGTACTACCTCACCGGGCAGTCGCTGCTGGTGCGTTCGGACAATACCGATATCACCGGTGTGGAATCGCTCAACGGCAATAAGAAGCTGTGCTCGGTGAAGGGTTCGACCCCGGCGCAGAACATCAAGGACAAGTACGCCAAGGATGTGCAACTGCAGGAGTACGACACGTACTCGCTGTGCGTCGAGGCGCTCAAGTCCGGTTCCGTGGACGCGCTGACCACCGATGACATCATTCTGCGCGGTTACGCGGCGCAGTCGCCGGGCGCGCTGAAGGTGGTCGGCAAGCCGTTCACCACCGAGAAGTACGGCATCGGCGTCAAGAAGGGCGACACCGAGATCCGCAACAAGATCAATGACGCCATCGAGGCCATGATCGCGGACGGCTCCTGGAAGGCGGCGCTCGAAAAGAACTTCGCCGGAACCGGTTTCGAGGCGCCCGCGCCGCCGCAGGTGGACCGGTACTGAGTTGAGCCGACGTGCCGGGCGGTGAATCCGCCCGGCACGCTTTGTATTTCGCTGAGAAGTACTGTGAACGGAGGGACGCGCGCGCCGTGTTCAACTTGATCTCGGACTACCACACCCAGCTGCTGGACTCGTTCTGGGTGACCATCAAACTGACGCTGTACTCGGCGGTGCTGGCGCTGGTTCTGGGCACGATCGTGGCCGGAATGCGGGTCGCACCGGTACCGGTCGCGCGGTGGCTCGGCACGGCGTACGTCAATATCTTCCGCAATACCCCACTCACGCTGATCGTCATCTTCTGCTCGATCGGGTTGTACTCGACCCTCGGCGTCAAACTCGCCGCCGCGGGCACGAATGACATCGCGGAGAACAACTTTCGCTACGCGGTACTCGGATTGGGTGTCTACACGGCGGCTTTCGTCTGCGAATCACTGCGCTCGGGCATCAATACGGTGCCGCTGGGGCAGTCCGAGGCGGGCCGCTCGCTCGGGCTGACCTTTATGCAGAATCTGCGACTCGTGGTGCTGCCGCAGGCTTTTCGCGCCACCATCGGCCCGCTCGGCAGTGTGTTCATCGCGCTGACCAAGAACTCCACCGTCGCCTCGGTGATCGGTGTCGGGGAAGCCGCGCTGCTGATGGACACCATGAACGAGAACGAGGCCATGCCACTGGCCATCGGCGCGATCTTCGCGCTCGGCTTCGTGCTGCTGACCCTGCCCACCGGCCTGCTCTTCGGCTGGCTGGCCAAACGATATGAGGTTGCGCGATGAGCTCGGCATCGGTTCTGTACGACGCTCCGGGGCCCCGCGCGCGGCTGCGGTATCGGATCTACTCGGGCGTGGTCGTCGTCGTCGCGGCGGCGGTGCTGTGGTTCATCTACCGCGCGCTCAGCGATAAGGGGCAGTTCGAGGCCGCGAAGTGGAAGCCGTTCCTGGAAGGGGACATCTGGTCCACCTATCTGCTGCCGGGTCTGCGCGGGACCATCGAGGCGGCGGTGCTGTCGATTGTCTTCGCCCTGATCATCGGCATGGTGTTCGGCATTCTGCGAATGTCCGATCATCGCAGTGTGCGGATCTTCGCCGGGACGGTCGTGGAGATCGCGCGCGCCATTCCGGTGCTGATCCTGATGATCTTCCTGTTCGCGGTGTTCTCGCAGAACAATGTGTTCCCCTCGGATCAGCTGGCGCTGGCCGCCGTGGTGATCGCGCTGACCATCTACAACGGCTCGGTCATCGCCGAGATCGTGCGCTCGGGTATTCGCTCGCTGCCGCGCGGGCAATCCGAGGCGGCGGTCGCGCTGGGCCTGCGCAAGAACCAGGTCATGCGCATCGTGCTGCTGCCGCAGGCGATCACCGCCATGCTGCCCGCCCTGGTCTCGCAAATGGTTGTGGCACTGAAGGATTCAGCCCTCGGCTACCAGATCACCTACGTGGAGGTGGTGCGCGCCGGTAAACAGCTCGGCGCGGCCGAACAGAACACCATCCCCGCACTGCTGGTGATCGCGGCCATCATGATCACCCTCAACTACACCCTGAGCGTGGTCGCCACCCGCCTCGAACGCTGGCTCCGCACCCGCAAACGCGGTTCCCGCGCAGCCCTTCCCGCCAACGCCCTCAACGCGGCGCCCGGGATGGATCTCACCGGCAACCGCCCCTGATTCTCTCGTTCGGCCCGGGTGAGTTGCTGGCCCGGGCCGAACGGCGTCCGGAACGAGGGCATTCTCAGCGCATATCGCGCCCGTTCCCGCGATCCTTGCCTCGAGGATCGCCGAACTCCCCGGTCTCGGGCCGCCTCCGCATTGTTCCGGCGGGCCATCGAATTCCTACTTCAGGCCAATGTCCGCCGAGCCTCGGACAGCAGACCGCCCGAACTCGCATACTGGCCTACATGACCGAAGCGGACAGCGCCCGAAGACAATTCCGCCTGGGCCTGCTCTTGCTCGCCTGCGCCACCCCCTTGGCCGCCCTCTGTACAGCCTTGGTCGCCGCCGTCGGCGCGGTCATGCTCGCAGAGGCCCGCGCCCGCCGCAGCCAGCCGGCTCCAGCCCCGGCAGGCTCCCGAACCTCATCTCCCCGCCTGGCAACTCCCCGCCCGGCTCCGCGCGCCGACACCCGCCGCCCCCGTCGCGGCCCCCGTCACCACGGCCGAATTCCGCACTGACACAGCGGCGCAGCGCATTCAAACCGTCGCGGCGAGGTCGAATGCCTGCGCGAATTCGTCGCCCCAATCCATGGCATGATCGCGCTCGAATGCCCGGAAAAGGCGTTCCCGCACCGGTTCACACCGCAGCCACGCGGTCGTCGCGGCGTCTGAACCCCGGTGATACACCGTGTCGATCACCAGCTCCGCGAGATGCCGATCGGCGGCCCGTCCCGCGTTCGACTCCCAAACCCGTAGGAACCGAGCAGATTCGATGTGTGCCGCCGCGATTCCGCGCAGGAATTCGGCCGCGCTGGTGAACGCTCCCATCGGGGAGGGGAATTCGGCCAGCAGTCGCACCCACACCGCATCGAGATACTCCTCGATGGGACTGCCCCGGGACCAAACCCACCACTACCGATCAAACTCAGCAGCGGCAATCTCAGCTTTAACGATCGAATACGCATCCGACTGGTTGTACCCCCGACGAGCAAGCATCCCCACCAACCGAGTAATCACCTTCTGCCGATCCAGATTCGAAGGAAAGCTTCGAAGCTTGCGACGAACCAGCTCAGCGGCCGGATCGGACTCAGCTTCCTCGGACTCGTCGAGCGACTCTCCCGATGGCCCGGCAGCAGCGGAGCCGGAGAAGCGCGGCGCAGGCTTGGCCGCGGCGGTGAAACCACCGGCATCCACCTCGGGCGAGACGATCGCGAAGGCGGTTGACGAGTTGTACCCGCGCCTGGCGAGCATGCCCACCAACCGGATGATCGCCTTCTGGCGGTCCAGGGTCGAGGGGAAGGTGCGGAGCTTACGACGGACGAGTTCCCTCGCGGCGTCCACGTCGGGCTCGGTGAACTCGGCTGCGGCGGAATTCGATTCGCCCGCGGTGGGATCGAAATGCGGGGAACCGGAGCCTGCGGCATTGCGACCGTTGTCGACTACGTCGTCGGCGGAGGTCCCGCGCTCGGGCGGGCGATGTCGCGGCGGGTCCGGGAGATCGACCGACTTCAAGGCGGTCGCCACCACCCCGAACGCGGTGCCGGGGTCATAGCCTTTGCGGGCGAGCAGAGACACCAGGCGGCGGGTTGCCTTGTCGCGGTCCATGGTTGGCGGCAGCGAGCCGAGTGTCTGGCGGACCAGCTCTTCGGCGCGAGAGGACTCGGCCTCGGGTGTGAGGGCGGCCAGGGCCTCGTCGGCGTGCTGCTGGGAGATGCCTTTGCGGCGGAGCTCCTCGGCCAGCACCTTCTTGCCCTTGCCGGAGTATGTATGGCGGGAGTAAACCCACTGCTGAGCGAAGGCGGCGTCATTGATGAGACCGACCTCGGTGAGGCGGTTCAGGACTCGATCCGCCACCTCGGTGCTGTATCCTTTGGCGGCCAAACGATCCGCGAGTTCGGCGCGGCTGCGATCGCGGTCGGTGAGCAGGCGCAGGCAGATTTCCTTGGCCTGGGCATCTTTACCACCGCCGGGCAGCGGTTCGACCGGACCATATCCGTAGCGCCGACTACGTCGCCCACCCCGGGCACCACCGGACTCGCGGGAATCCCCTTCACCCGCACCGTTCGCCGCAGCCCCTTCCTCGCCCCGCCGCCGAGACCGGCGGCCCCGTCGCCTCTCCCCCGGTTCGCCATTGTCGGCGGTCGCCCTCTCGCCCCAGGGATCGGAGCGGCGGGCACGACGTCCACCGCCCGAATCGTCATCAGCGGCAGCTGTCCTGCCACCGCGATGATCGACATCGGCGGAGGCAGCAGTCCTGTCATGTCGAGGATCGGCGCGGCGGGTGGGCGGCCGCCGGACATCAGCCGATTCGTCATCACCTGCGGCAGCGGTCTTGCCATCCCGATTGTCGAAATCGGCGGGGACAGTGGCCCTGTCGCGCCGAGAATCGGAGTGGGAGGCGGGGTCGCGATAGTGGCTGTCCAAGTCCGCTTGCCCGGGATCAGCGGAATCCGCAGAGGGTGCCGACCTCTTCGAAGCTGCCGTGCGACGGCGCGGCTCAGGTCCCTCGGTGGATTGATCGTCGTCGTCCGTCGCCGGCCCGGGCTGCTCGCTCCGGCGGGGGCGGGTGACACCAGGTTGGCGGCGTTCCACCCAGAGCTGGGCATCGGAATCCGTCGCGGATTCGGCCCAGCGGGAGGGGGAATCCGTGCTCGACTCCAACCATGTGGTGGAGTCGGAGTCCGCGCCCGAATTGGTCCAGCGGGTCGGGGCCGCCTTGGAGCCGGAGTCGTCCCACGAGCTCGGGGAATCCCATACGCCGCCTTGGGATCCCGATCTACCCGAACCGCCTCGCGAGCCGCCGCGCTTGGAAGCGGAACGTCTGCTGCGGGATTCGAGGGCGTCGAGTTGGCGGCGGAGGCGCTCCACCGCGTCGAGGCGGGAGTCCTCGGGCCCCGGCCGGGTGGGCCGGGGCTCGGGGTCGGGGTCGGACCTGTCGGTCATCCGGATCAGAAGTCGGCGGGAGCCTCGGCGTCGGCGGCGGTGACATCCGCACCGATGCCGAGCTTCTCCTTGATCTTCTTCTCGATCTCGTCCCGCACATCGGTGTTCTCGAGCAGGAACTTACGGGCGTTCTCCTTGCCCTGGCCGAGTTGATCGCCCTCGTAGGTGTACCAGGAGCCGGACTTGCGGATGAAGCCGTGCTCGACACCCATATCGATGATCGAGCCCTCCTTGGAGATGCCGACACCGTAGAGAATGTCGAACTCGGCCTGCTTGAACGGCGGGCTGACCTTGTTCTTGACGACCTTCACACGGGTGCGGTTACCGACCGCGTCGGTGCCGTCCTTCAGCGTTTCGATACGGCGCACATCCAGTCGGACCGAGGCGTAGAACTTCAGCGCCTTACCACCTGTGGTGGTCTCGGGCGAGCCGAACATGACGCCGATCTTCTCGCGCAGCTGGTTGATGAAGATGGCGGTGGTGCCCGAGTTGTTCAGCGCGCCCGTCATCTTGCGCAGCGCCTGGCTCATCAGGCGGGCCTGCAGGCCGACGTGGCTGTCACCCATTTCGCCTTCGATTTCCGCGCGCGGCACCAGGGCGGCGACGGAGTCGATGACGATGATGTCGATGGCGCCGGAGCGCACCAGCATATCGGCGATTTCCAGGGCCTGCTCACCGGTGTCGGGCTGCGAGACCAGCAGTGCGTCGGTGTCGACACCCAGCTTGCGGGCATATTCCGGATCGAGCGCGTGCTCGGCGTCGATGAAGGCGGCGACGCCGCCGAGGGCCTGGGCATTGGCGACCGCGTGCAGGGCGACGGTGGTCTTACCGGACGATTCCGGACCGTAGATCTCGACGACGCGGCCACGCGGCAGACCGCCGATGCCGAGGGCGACGTCCAGTGCGATGGAACCCGTCGGAATCACCGAAATGGGCTGGCGCACCTCCTCGCCGAGGCGCATGACCGCGCCCTTGCCGAAGCCCTTCTCGATCTGGGCCAACGCCAGTTCGAGCGCCTTGTCGCGGTCAAAAGGCTGTGGTGCCATCCTCTGGTTCCCCTTTTCGACGGGTTGTCTCGTGCTGTGGTTGGCGCTCACGTTAGAGGGAGCCACCGACAAGTTCCGAGGCCGAGCTTAAACGAACAGATGTTCGAGGCAAACACCACACCCGCCGACACGCGGGACAGAAATTTTCCGGACCGCGAACCGACCCGCGACCGTAATACAGGTCAGCGGACCAGTGTGATCCGCCCGCCATCCATCAGCACCTGCGCCTGTTTGAACAGCCGCAGCGCGGACGTCACCTCCACATCGGTGATTCCGTCCAGCGCACCCAGCCGCTCGGTGACGAAGCGATACAGGTGCGCGGTGTCGCGACAGACCAGCGCGGCCGTCATGCTGGTCGGCCCGGTGGTGGCCGCGACGTAGGTGACCTCCGGACAGGTGGCCAGCGCCGCACCCACCGCCGCGAGATCGGCGGGCCGCACGCGCAGCCAAATCGCCGCGCGCACAGTGACTCCCATGTGTTCGAGCGCGAAATCCAGATCGAAGTACAACACCCCGGATTCGAGCAGTTCGGCCATGCGGCGCGCCACTCGCGGCGCACTCCAGCCCGTAGCCGTCGCGAGTTGCGCGTAGGGCGCGCGACCGTCCCGCGCCAGGATGGACAGCATGAGCTCATCCTCGGGCGTCAGCGCGACGGGCGCGTCCTGGACCGCCGTGTCCTTCACCGGGCGGCCGGGGCCGAGCGCGCGCAACTGTTCGGCGGTGAGCATTCGGCTGTAGCGCGGCCAGTCCTCGTCCAGCGGGAAATGATGCATGACCTCGTGCGCTATCAGTTCGGTCACCTGCGGGGTGCTCGGAATCAGTTTGAGCAGCAAGGCATCTCGCCGCTCCGCGGTGCGCGCACGGCTCACGCACATCACCTCCGAACCGGACGAGAGCAGTGAGACCCAACTGAGTTCGGGCAGTCGCGCGAGCGCCTCCGCGAGGCGGAACGCGCCGCTGGGAGTGGAGCGAATACGCAGAATCCACCGCGCGTGCCCGAGCGGGACGACATTGATCTGCCCGGAGATGTGCAGTACACCGCGCTGCCGCATCGCACGATAGCGCCGCGCCACGGTCTGCTCCGAAACATCAAGAATGGCAGCGAGTTTCGCGAAGGGGATGCGGGCATCCACGACGAGCCCGTGCACGATTCGCCTGTCGAGGTCATCGAGAATGGAGGATTCTCCAGGAAATTCGATACCCATAGGTGGAATCTAACGGAAACCTCGCTGCGAGTGTGCAGAAAGCGACGCAGGTCGCACGCTGAACGTCGAAATCGTTCACTCTTCTCGGAGGTCTCCCCGTGCGGAAATGGCTCCCCCTGTTCGCCGCGTGCCTGGGCACGCTGATGCTCCTCATAGACGTCACCATCGTCAATGTCGCGCTGCCGGCTATCGCCGCTGATCTCGATTCGGGTCTGTCGGGCCTGCAATGGATCGTCGACGGCTACGCCTTGGCACTGGCCGCGCTATTGCTGGTAGTCGGCTCGCTCGCCGACCGACTCGGTGCGAAGCCCGTCTACCTGACCGGTCTGATCGTCTTCGCGATCTCCTCGCTGATCTGCGGAATGGCCGGAGACACCGGCGTTCTCGTGTTCGCGCGAGTTCTGCAGGGCATCGGCGGCGCGGCCATGTTCGCGACCACGTTGTCGCTGCTGCACGCCACCTATACCGGCCGCGATCGTGGTATCGCGTTCGGCGCGTGGGGCGCGGTGAGCGGTGCGGCCGCCGCGCTCGGCGTGGTGCTGGGCGGCGTACTGACCGATCTGCTGTCCTGGCGGTGGATATTCTTCGTCAACCTGCCGGTCGCCGCGGTGACCATCGCGCTGTCGGCGGTGGCTTTCCCCGCCTCACAACGACATTCGGGTCACCGGGCGGATCTGCCGGGTATGGCTACCTTCACCGTGGCGGCGACCGGCGTGACATTCGGCATCATCCGAGGCGGTGAACACGGCTGGACCGATGCCGCAGCCGTGGTCGCCATGGTGATCGGCGCTGTCGCCGCCGCACTGTTCGCGATCGCCGAAAATCGCAGTGCCGCACCCATGTTCCCGCTTCCGCTGCTGCGCAATCGCACCTTCGCGGGCACGCTCCTCGGTGCATCCGGCCAAACCTTCGCCGCCTTCGCCGCCTCACCACTCATCTCGCTGTGGTTGCAGCAGGCGCTCCATATGAGTCCGCTCCGCACCGGCCTGGCTATGCTGCCGATGGCGGGCGCGGCCTTCCTGGTCGCCGGTGCGACGGGCCGCTTCCTGCATGATGCCTCGCCCGCGTGGACGATCGGCTTCGGCCTGGTGATCATCGGGGTCGGCGCGGGCCTGCTGACCCTCGTCGACACCGGATCCTCCTGGACCGCTTTGATGCCCGGCCTGGTGGTGATCGGGGCGGGCGTGGGCGTGAATGCTCCCGCCCTGGTGTCGACTGCCATGGCCGCGGTGCCACCCCACCAGGGAGGCACGGCCGCCGGTGCGGTGAATACCGCCCGCCAACTGGGCTTGGCACTGGGAGTCGCGGTGCTGGGCACCGTCTTTCGCGGCACAGCGGGCGAAGGGCATCCACTCCCGCTGGCGCACTTCGCGGATGGGCTCGACACCGCCTTCACGGTCGCATGCGTCGTCGGCGTGGCCTTCGGCGCGCTGTCCTTCGCCCTGTTCCACCGGGCGCGGGCACAAGTCACGCCGATATCCGCGCAACCCGCGCTGGTCGATTGAGCTGACACGCCCGGGTCTGAGCAATGGATGCTCCGCCACTGTCCTGACCACGCCATTGCTCTTCGCCTCGCGTGCGGATCGAGGTGGTGTGGTTGGGGCAGGTGGTGCTGGCACTACCGTGATGAGTGGTGCGGGCAGGCTGCCGCGCGGGCGGGAGATCGCCGAGTATTGGTGAGGCCGAGGCAATTCCGCTTCGGCGCTCACCCGCCCCACTGGCCATCGCGGCACTGCCCGCCGCGATGGCCGAGCGGGACAGGGGCTTTCGATGCGGCCGGGAAATCGGCCGCGGTGATCAGACCTCTTTCAGATGTGCCCAGTCACCGGGGCCCACACTCGCGGTGTGATGGCCGCGAAGACCAGGTTCACGAATGCGCGCCCGGCCGCGGCATCGTGGCGCTGGAGGTTGGCTACCAGGCTCGGGGGCTTCTGCTCGTGTCGGGAGGGCTGTGGCGAATCGAGGTTCAGGTGTCCGCGGCTTATTCGAGGGGCAGGTCCCAGTTGGCGTCTTCGGGGGTGCGGGGGCCGAAGATGCGGCGGTCGGATTGCTGGATGGGGGTGTCGTTGATGCTGGCTTCGCGGCGGGACATCAGGCCCTCGGGGGTGAATTCCCAGAGTTCGTTGCCGTAGCTGCGCCACCATTGACCGGATTCGTCATGCCATTCGTATTGGAAGCGGACCGCGATGTGGTTGTCGTGAAAGCTCCAGAGTTGTTTGCGCAGGGCGTAGCCGTTCTCGGTGGACCATTTGCGCTTCAGGAAGTCCACGATTTCGGTGCGGCCGGTCATGAATTCGTCGCGATTGCGCCAGCGGGAATCCTCGGTGTACGCCTGTGCGACCTTCTCGGGATCGCGGGTGTTCCAGGCGTTTTCGGCGGCGCGGACCTTCAGCTTGGCCGATTCCAGGTCGAAGGGAGGCAGTGGGGGTCGCATGGAGAGAGCCTTTCAGGGGTTGACGGGTGAGAGTTCGGGGGCGCTCCAGCGCAGCGGGATCGTGCCGGAGATGTGCATCACCTCGGTGATTCGGCCTGACCGAGCCGATGCTGCGCGGCCAGTTCACCGGGGTGATAGGCGATGGTCATGGTGCGCCCTCACCGTGCGCCACCACGCCGTCGTGCGCGAACACCACGCGGAGTTCCTTCATACCGACTCCACCTCGCGGACCTGGTCGATGGTATCGACCTGACAGGAAAGGTGTTGCAGGCCGGGCGTTTTCGCCGAGAACTCACCGTCGCGCCGCTGCCACGGCGTCACCTGTAGCTTGCCGTCGGCCCCGAGGAAGTCGAAGCGGTGATCGCCCTCACCGCCGACGCCGAGCTGCTCGAAGCCGAGTGCGCGGCGACAGAAGTCGACCGAGCGGCCGAGGTCGGTGACATTGAGGCCGATATGGCCGGTGGCGAGCGCGGGTGCGGTCACTGGCGAACCCTCCGGAAGATATAACTAGCTTTGATGGTTTGACTAGTTAGAAACTAGGGCTACGGCAATCCTGCTGTCAACCCCCATAATGGTTAACACCGGTTAGGGAGGAGGTGTTCCGGCAATGACCGACCCTGGGCAGTTACCCTCAGGCGTGTCCGTTCCACGCCCCCACCTCGGTGAACCACTCGCGCTGGACCTGCTCAACACCCGCTGGATCGACGCGCAGGGACCACGGGATCTCCTGACGGACATCACCGGATTGCGGCAGTGGCTGGCCGAGAACACTCTCACCGGCGAGGCGAGCGAAACCATGCTGCACGCCGTCGTCATCGCTCGCGAGGCGATTCTGCGCACGGTCCGCGGTGAATCCGCCGACGAGTTGAACGGGGTGCTCGAACACGGGCGCATCCGCCGCACCCTCACCCCCGACGGGCCGGTCGCCGAACCCGATGTCCGGCAGGCCGAATGGCTCCCCGCCTGGCTGGCGGCCGACAATCTGCTGGATCTACTGACCGCGACGCCCGATCGGATCAAACAGTGCGCGCACCCCAACTGCGTGCTCTGGTTCCACGACACCTCGAAGAACGGCGCCCGCCGCTGGCATTCGATGGCGACCTGCGGCAATCGCGCCAAGGCGACCCGGCACTACGCCAAGAAGACGCACCCGGACGAGTAGTCCGTCACCCGCGAGAACCGCTCACCACCGGGTACGCGGAACGTCGAACTCCGAGCACAGCGCCCGCCACACATCGCGCGGATCGATCCCCGCGTCGATGGCCTGGGCACCCGTCGTCCCGATCCGCGGCAGCACATGATCGGTGAGCAGGGCATCACCACGCGCGGTACCGAATTCGGTATGCAACAGCTCCTGGAACTCCGTCAATCGCACGGCCGCGAGCCTACGCCACGGCCCCCACCCGGCGCGCACCCCTGCGCTCTGCGCGCACACTCCCGTCCGAGTGTGACCGCGCGGTCCGGGCTGAATCCGCTGGAGCCCCGGTGGTGTGGATCCCGGCCGAAAACATGCCGGGATGACGTGGCTGCCGGGTGTTGCCGGTGTGTTGGGCTAGCGTCTGGCGGGTTTGGCGTCGTGCGCCTGCGGGGTGGCGGCCTCGAGTTCGCCGCCCGCGTGGGTGGGCGGAGGTCCGCGTGCACGAGCGGAGGTCCGCGTGCGCTGGCCGCGGCCGTGGCGATCGGTGCGATCACGCTGCTCTACGGCGCGATCATCGGTTACGCCGAGGACGACATCAAGAAAGCCCTGGCCGCATCGACCATGAGCCAGATCGGGCACCGCGCCCAGGGCCACGGCCACGGCCAGGGCCAGGGCCATCGAGACGAATAGCGCGAGCGGAGGTCTGCGCGCGGAAGCTGGAGGTCCGTGTGCGCGAGCGGACGTCTGCGGGAGGGAGCGGGGTCTATGGGTGGGCGGCGTCGCGGATGTCGTGGCAGATCTGGACCGGGTCCGAGACGACCGCCGCTGCGGACGCGGCGGATTGGGCCGCCGCGGTGTAGGCCGGGTCGTCGAGGATTTGTTTGACCGCGTCCCGGACGGCCTCGGGGGTGAGGGGGCGCACCAGGATCGAACTGCCTTGGCGGACCGCGCGATTCGCGAGTTCCCACTGGTCGCCGCCGCCGGGGATGGTGACCACGGGGACGCCCGCGAGCAGGGATTTGGCGAGCAGGCCGTGGCCGCCGCCACCGATCACGACCGCGGCGTGGCGCAGCAGTTCGTCCTGACGGCCCAATCCGGCGGTGGCCCAGGAGGGCAGGGCGGCGGGCGGGGTGTCGAGGGTGGAGACGGCGACTCGGACACCGGAGCCTTCGAGGGCTTCCAGGACGGTGTCGACCATTCCCGCGATACCGGTGTGTGCGGTGGAGGGCGCGACCATGACCAGCGGTTCGTCGCCGGGCGGCAGGTCCAGGATCTGGTCGGTGGGTTCCCACAGCAGCGGTCCGACCAGGTGCGCGTTCTCCGGCCAGTCCGGGCGCGGCACCTCGAGCGCGGGCAGGGTGGCGATCAATCGCGCCGCCGGACCCGGATCCTCTTCCGGCAGACCGATACTCGCGCGCGCCGCACCGCGCTGGGATTCACCGCGCCGAATATCGCGCGCGGTGAACGTGCGCAGCACCGAATCCCGGGCGCGCCCGCGCATCCCCTCCCCCGGCGCGAGCCCACTTCCGATGGGCGGCAACCCCTTCGACGGCAGGTAGAGCGGATGCGGGGACAACTCCACCCACGGCAATCCGAGCCGTTCGGCCGCCATACCGCCGCCCGCGGTGAGCACATCGGACACCACCAGTTCGGGCAGCATGGCGCTCAACTCGGGCATGATCTCGGTCGAAATGAATGCTGCCCGTTGATGGATGCGCGCTCCGGCGTCCGCATCGTCGTCCTCGGCGCGCGGGGCCAACCCCTTCAGCCGCCGCACCCCGATGCCCGCTTCCCGCGCCGCGTCGAACCAGCGCGGACTGGTGAACAGCACCGGATCATCCCCCGCCGCCAGCATTCGCAGGCACAGGGCGATCGCCGGAAAGGCATGTCCCGGATCAGGCCCGGCCACCACCGCTACTCGCACACGCGTAGCTTCGCACACCACCCGCCCGCGCCCACCAAGCGGCGTCGTGCGATGTGCATGTCATGGCGCAGGGGGCTACTCGGCCGCTGCCCGCGTCATCACATGCACGTGGGCATCAGCCGAAGTTGTAGAGCTCGAAGGAGAGGGCCCGGGCGGCGGGGAAGCCTTCTTTCGGGCCCGCGGTCATGTCGATGACGGCTCGGGCCTGGTCGGCGACGGGGGTGTCGCTGAGGGCGGCGAGGTAGCGGGTGTGGGCGGTGAGGGATTCGACGGCGACTTCGATGGTGTCGGTGACGTCCACCCCGTGGCTGCCGTCGGCGACGCCGTAGACCGCGGCCCAGCGCGGGGAGTGGGCGGGGAGGCCGAGATCGGTGTGGATCCACTCGTTACCGGCATCGGAGACGGCGTCCAGGGCGGCGCGGCCGACCGCGCGATGGTCGGCGCTGTTGGCGTAGCCGCGGGCCCAGACATCGCCGAAGTTGAAGAGCACCACCAACTCCGGTTGATGGCGGCGGATGGCCGCGGCGAGATCGCGGCGCAGCGCGAGGCTCTCCTCGATCCGGCCGTCCGGATAGCCGAGGAATTCGACCTGGGTGACGCCGACGATCTTGGCGCTGGCCCGCTCCTCCTCCTCGCGGAGCGGCCCGGCCTCGGCGGGCGGCAGTCCCGCGATACCCGCTTCACCGCTGCTGACCAGCACATAGCGAATGTCCTTGCCCTGCCGTGTCCATCGCGCGACCGCGGCGGCGGCACCGTATTCGATGTCATCGGGGTGGGCGACGATCACGATGCCGCGCTGCCAGTCCTCGGGAAGCTGCTCCATGCCCTGCATTGAACACCATCTCGAATCCGGCCCGTATCGGTCACTTGCCCTACGCATTCGGCCGCCCTGAAACCTCGAGCACTGCCGCGCCGGTCCCACCCGCTCGGGAGCGGCGATGCGGAATACACGAACATCGAACGCGCGGCGCGAGTCCGGCGCACCATCGCGGTCAGCACGACCGGGAGTGCGCGGCACCGGGACCCGACTCGATCGGCGCGAGCGGACTAGAGCGCGGCCAGGACTCCGTCGAAGGCGGCTTCGGCGGCTCCGAGCAGTTTCAGATCCGCGCCCAGGCGGGACTTTTCGACCCGGACGCCGCCGAGCGCGCGGCTGACCATACTGCGGCGGCGGACCTGTTCACCGATTCCCGCGACCGTCGTATCCGGGAGGGCGGTGAAGAGATCACCGAGAACGACCAGTTCGGGGCCGAGGATATTCACCACATTGACCAGGCCGAGAATGAGCCAATCGAGGTATTCGGCGAGGCGGGTGTCGCAATCCTCTTGCAGGGCACGGAGTTCGGCGACGATGGCACCGCGCGGACCGTGTTCGGGCAGGCCCAGCGCACGGCAGAGGGCGGCCTCGCCGACCTCGGTCTCCCAGCAGCCCTCATTGCCGCAGTGGCAGGGGCGGCCGCCGGGTCGCACTGTCATATGGCCGATTTCGCCGAGGTAGCCCGCCGATCCGCGCAGCAGTGCGCCCTGTGCGATCAGGCCGCCGCCGACACCGATATCCGCGGAGACGAAGACCGCATCGCTCGCGCCCTTGCCCGCCCCGCGCACATGCTCTGCGAGCGCACCGAATTCGGCGTCATTGCCGATGATGACCGGCAACTCCAGCACCGCGCCCAGGCGCTGCCCGAGGGCGACTTCCGTCCAGCGCAGATTCTCCGAGGTGCGGACCAGACCGTCCGCGCGCCGCACCACCCCCGGCACCGAAACCCCCGCCGAGAGCGGCCGCAGGCCGAGATCATCGGCGAGCAGCGCCGCGGATTCGGCGACGTGCGTGATCACTTCATCCGGTTCCCGTTGCCGCCCATGCAGATTCCAGCTGTTGCGCCCGAGCACCTGGCCGCCGAAGCCGACCAGCGCGATACCGGCGTGCTCGGCGCGCACATCCACCGCCAGCACCACCGCGGCCTGCGGTTGCGGGAGCACCAGCAGTGACGGCCGCCCGGCGCCGCCGGCCAGGCGCGGGACCCGCTCCTCCACCAGTCCGGCCTCGGCCAAGCCGTCGACCAGCATTTTGATGGTGGAGCGATTGAGCCCCAGCGCGGTGGCGAGAGCCGCCCGGGTGGTGGGGCCTCCGGTATGCAGCATCCGCAGGAGGCTGGACCGGTTGAAGCGGCGCACCTCGTCCGGGCGGGCGACGGTCATGGACTTAGCAATACCATTGCCGCACCGGGTGACCCTCCTGCGGAGTGCGTGTTCGGGTCCTCGCCGCGCGTGTTCGGCCAATTCATCGCTGCACCACCGCCGCTCGGCGACGGGACAGCGCGTCGACGGTCGCGGCGAGCAGCAGCACCAGACCGGTGACGATGGAGACCACGGCGGCCGGTTGCTGGAGCAGGCCGAGACCGTTGGACACGACCGCCAAGACCGCACCGCCGATGACGGCGTCGGCCACCCGGCCCTTGCCACCGAAGAGCGAGGTGCCGCCGATCACCGCCGCGCCGACCGCGAACAGCAGGGTGTTGAGCCCGCCCGCCTGCGGGTCGACCGAACCGACCTTGGAGGAGTAGACGATCGCGCCGACCGCCGCGCAGGACGAACAGATGACGAAAACGCTTGCGCGCAACTGGGTTACGTTGATGCCCGCCCGGCGAGCGGCTTCGGCGTTACCGCCGACGGCGTAGATGTGGCGGCCGTACCGCGTGCGATTGAGCACGAATGTGCCGGCCACCAACAGCGCCAACACGATCGGCACCACGTACGGCACACCCGAGATGACGATCAGCTTGCTCGGGGACCGGTTGACGGTCAGGAACGCGGTCACGACCGCGGCGAAAACGGTGAGCGCCAATACCTTCGCGACCACCAGCGGTGTCGGCTGGGTGACCAGACCGCGCCTGCGGCGCAGTGCGTGTCCGCCCAGGGTGACCGCCGCGTACCCTCCGGCCGCCACCACGAACAGCACCCAACTACCCACCGTCGACAGATTCCCGTTCGCCACCTGATCGAGCACGTGCGAGGAACTGATGCCGAGCACCCCGCCCTCGCCGATGAGCTGCAAAATCACGCCCTGCCAGGCCAGGAACAGGGCGAGCGTCACCACGAAGGACGGCATCCCGATCTTGGCGATCAGAAATCCGGTGATGCAGCCGATCGCCGCGCCCACGCAGACCGCGAGCAGCATCTCCACCCACGGATTCTCCTTGAACCCGATCACCGTGATCAGCACACCGAGCAGCGACATGGCCACACCCGGCCAGATCCGCAGCAGCGCGGCCAATACCGCCGCCAGTATCAGCAAGCCGTTGAACAGGAAGAACACCGTCGACCCCATCCCGGTCAACAGATTCCCGTCGTGCACGTAGTGCATGGCCAGCACCGCGCCCGCGACGCCGGACGCGGTGCCCGCGGACAGGTCGATCTCCCCGATCAACAGCACATAGACGATGCCGATGGCGATGATCGTCTGCCCGGCGCCCTGGGCCAGCAGGTTGGCGATGTTGTTGAGCGAGAAGAACACATCCGACAGCACCGAGAACAGCACCACCAGCGCGACCAGACCCAATAACGCCGGGAGGGAACCGATCTCGCCTCCCCTCAAACGGGCGAGATACTCCCCCACCGCTTCTCGGGTGGATCGTGTGGTGGTGTCGATCCCGAAATCGGTGATCGCGGTGTCGGATTGCTCCGAAACCTTGCTCATATCAATGGCTTTCTCGCTCACAACACCGCTGCTTCCGGACGGGCCAGGCCGAGGTCACCCGAGCGGCCGGCGGTGATCAACTCCACCACCTGACTGTGCGTGACATCGGCGGTGCGCACCTGAGCGGCCATGCGACCCAGGTAGAGCACGGCGATTCGGTCGGCGACCTCGAAGACATCGACCAGGTTATGGCTGATCAGTACGACGCCCAGGCCCTGTTCGGCCAGGCGGCGCACCAGATCCAGCACCTGCCGGGTCTGTGCCACGCCCAGTGCCGCGGTGGGTTCGTCCAGCAGGACGAGATTGCTGTTCCACAGCACGGCCTTGGCGATGGCGACGGTCTGACGCTGTCCGCCCGAGAGCGAAGCGACCGGTGTGCGAACGGATTTCACCGTCCGCACCCCCAGTGAGGCGAGCGTCGAGCGCGCCGCCTCCTCCATACTCGCCTCGTCCAGCAACCACGACCTACCGCGTTCGCGGCCCAGGAACATATTGGCCACGATATCGAGATTGTCGGCCAGGGCCAGGTCCTGGTAGACGACCTCGATGCCGAGCGCCGCCGCGTCCTTGGGACCGCGCAGATGCACGGTCTCACCCCGGAATCTCACCTCTCCGGAGTCCGAAGCGTGAATTCCGGCAACGCATTTCACCAATGTGGTCTTACCCGCACCGTTATCGCCGACCAACGCTGTGACCTCGCCCGCGGGCACGGTCAGATCCACATCGTGCAATACGTGCACCGGACCGAAACTCTTGTTCAGACCGGTGATTTGGAGCAGCGGCTCACTCATCACAATACTTTCTGGCTCGCCAGGGCGCCGTCAGGAGATGCCGAGTTCGGTGCAGGCGGCCTTGAGATCGCCACCGCAAATATCGGCGGCCTTGACGAATCCGGCATCGGTCACCTGCTTGACATCGGCGCGGGTGATGGTCTGCGGGGTCAGCAGGACAGACTTCACCTCACGCTTTCCCTTGGGATCCTGACTCACGCCCTGCGCCAGCGCATTCGCTGCGGCGGTATCACCCTTGGCAAGTGCCACAGCGAGTTTGGCGGCGGATTCGGCCTCGTCCTTGATGGGCTTGAAGACCGTCATGTACTGGTCGCCGCGCAGCACCGCCTTCAAACCGTCGGCGGTGGCGTCCTGGCCGGTGACCGGCACCTTGCCATTGAGGCCGTTCTTCTTCAGCACGGTGATGACCGCGCCCGCGAGCCCGTCATTGGCCGCGACAACACCGTCGACCTTGCCGCCGTTGCCGGTGAGGATCTGCTCGAAGGTGCTGCCGCCCTTCTGGTTGTCCCAGCCGTCGATGGCCTGGCTGCGGACCAGTTTCAGCGCGCCCGAATCATACAGCGGCTGAAGGGCTTTGAGCTGTCCCTGATGGAACAGGGTGGCGTTGTTGTCGGTCGGCGCGCCCTCGATCTCGATGACCTGTGCGGCGGGCTTGTCCTTGAGCGCGGTGATCAGGGCCTGGCCCTGGAGTTCACCGACGCGCACATTGTCGAAGGAGACGTAGTAGTCCGAGGATCCGCCGAGATTGAGCCGGTCGTAGTCGATGGTCGGAATACCGGCCTTCTTGGCCTTGGCGGCGACCGCGCCGCCGACCTCGCTGTTGATCGAGGCGACGATGAGCACCTTGACGCCCTTGGCGATCATGCCGTCGGCGAGGGTGGTGAACTTCTGGACATCACCCTGCGCGTTCTGCACGTCGGCGTCGAATCCCTGTGCGCGCAGGGCCTGTTGGAGCATGGGTTTGTCGAAGGATTCCCAGCGGGCCGAGGTGGCGGTCTCGGGTAGGATGACCCCGACCGTGCCATTGCCGCCGCCACCCGAGGGTGCGGAGGACGATTCGCTGGTGCTGGTGGAGTTGGATCCGCACGCGGTGAACGTCAGCAGACCCGATAGTGCCACCGCGACAGCGATTGTCCCGGACCGCAGGCGGCGGGAATGCTGGAGCGGCAGCGTGTTCTTCGTCCTCATCAGGGTGACCCTTTCCAGTGGCGGCCACCGGATTGCGGCCGCCCGGGGATATGTTGTGGGCAACAACATATGCCAAGCGGGTCACCCTGAAGGGACAATTCGCCGAAATCAGGGCAGTAGAACAACCTTTCCACCGGCATGGCCCGCAATCACGAACTCATGCGCGGCCCTGGCCTCGGTCAACGGGTAGGTCGCGGCGATGACGAGATCCAATTTTCCGGAGGCGACCAGGGGCAGCAGTTCGCGCCAGGCGGCATCGCGAATCTCGGTGCCGGGATCCGCGCCGGGCCCGCCACCGAGCACCTGCAAGCCCTCCTGGAAACCGCGGGCGAAGGCGGCGATGGTGGCGATGCGCTGCCGATCGGCGACCAGCGCGAGCGAAACATCCACGGCCTCATCGGATCCGATGGTGTCGATCGCCACGTCCACGCCCTGTGGGGCCAGAGCCCGGACGCGGTCGGCCAATCCGGTGCCGTACTCGACCGGTTCGACGCCGTAGCCGCGCAGGCGGTCGTGGCGAGCGGGCGCGGCGGTGCCGATGACTCGGGCGCCGCGAGCGACCGCGAGCTGGGCCACCAGCGCGCCGACGCTGCCCGCGGCGCTGTGCACCAGCACGGTGTCGCCCGGACCCACGCCGGTCGCGGCAATTAGATGCACCGCGGTATTTCCCACCGCCAGCAGTCCGGCGGCGACCTCCCAACTCACCTCGGCGGGCTTGGGAATGACGGCGGTGGCGGGGACGGTGAGCGCGGTCGTATAGCCCGAATCGGTGCGCACGATCACCTCTTCGCCGACCTGAATCGGACCCGCCGGACCGATCGCGTCCGGGCCGACTGCGGTCACCACGCCCGCCGCCTCCAATCCCAGCCGGAGCGGCAGGCGGGCCGGATCGTTACCGAACGCACCGCTGTAGAGCTTGTAGTCGATCGGATTGACCCCGGCGGCGCGGACCCGCACGGTCACCTCGCCCGGACCGGGATCGGACAGCTCCACCTCGAGTGGAGCGAGTACCTCGGGACCACCGTAATTGGTGGCGACGATCGCAGTAGCAGCCATAGCGCGTGGAACGTACCGCATATCCAGGGGATTCCCGTCCGATACCGATGGATTCGCAAGCGTGACCCGGAAATGGTTGTGGGCCATTCGGAATCGCTTCCGAATGGCCCACCCGCGTGGTTCCGATACCGCTACAGCTTGCTCATCGGGGACTTGTTCGAGCCCGAGACCGCCTTGTACACCAGGTACAGGCCGAAAACCACCAAGCTGATCATGAGGATCGGGAACAGTCCTTTGATCAGCGCACCGATAATGGCGAGCGCGATCCAGACAACCGCGACTATGCCGATGATCTTCCAAAGCATTCCGTGCCTCCCGTAGTTCCCGAACCGCGATCAGCGCGATCCGTTGCTTCGATTCTGCGGGTTCGAGGCCAGAAAATCACCAGGTCAGCGCCGATATCGGGGAAAGTTCAGGGTTGTCCCCGAGGACGCTATCCGGGCAGGATCACCGTCTTGCCGCGCGAGCGCGCGGTCCGCAGCGCCGATGCGCGGGCGGCGACCTCGGACAATGGGACCGCCGCGTCGATGCGCACCTTCAGGGTACCGGCGGCGGCCATGGCGACCAGGGTGGTGAGCAGTTCATTGCTCGACTTGTTCTGGAAGTTGACGCCGAGCACACCCATATCCGCGAGCGCGTCCCGGTCCAGGCCGCCGACGGTGCTCACGAGCGTGCCGCCGGTATCGAGCAATCCCGCGACGCGCAGGGCGTCGGCCGGGTTGCTCACCAGGTCCAGGACGGCGTCCAGGCCCTCGGGATGCGCGGCGCGGACCTGATCGACGGTATCGCCCCGGGCGCGGTCGACGAGTTCGGCGGCGCCGAGTTCGGCGAGGTAGTCGGCCATATCCGGTCCGGCCGTGGCGATGACGCGCAGGCCGCGCTGGGCGGCGAACTGAACGGCGAATTGGCCGACGCCGCCGGTCGCGCCATTGATGAGAATGGTCCGGTCATCGGCTCCGCAGGCGGCGTCGACGGCGTTGTAGGCGGACATTCCGGCGGTCGGCAGTGCGGCGGCGATATCGAACGGCAGGTCCGCGGGGAGGACGACCGCATAGCTCTTCTCGGAGATGACCGCGTACTCGGCGTAGCCGCCGCGGCCGTGGCGCACGCTCATGAACTGCCCGCACACCCGATCGCCCGGCCGGAAGCGGACCACATTCGCACCGGCCCGCTCGACCACCCCGGCGGCGTCATTGCCGAGCACCAGCGGAAACTGATGCGGCACAAACTCTTTCAACGCCCCGTCGACAACTTTCCAGTCGAAGGGATTGACCGCCGCCGCCTCGATGCGAACCAGCACCTCATCGGCCCCCGGCTCGGGCACCGGCAGCTCACTCAACTCGGGCTCGGCACCGAAATCGGAGATGGTCACCGCACGCATGCTGTCCATGGGACCCACGCTAGACGGCATCGCCCGCCAGGCGCGGTGCGGGTCGAGGCGCGGTCCCACCCCGTCATTCCGGGGCGGTCCCACCCCGTCATTCCGGCGCAGTCGCACCCCGTCAATCCAGCGCAGTCGCACCCCGTCAATCCAGCGCAGTCCCACCCCGTCAATCCAGCGCAGTCCCACCCCGTCAATCCGGCATGCTTTTGGCCGGAATCCATGCGGGCCGTTAAGGCATTGCGGTGTATAGATTTCGGCCAAAAACGTGCCGGGATGACGGGGGATTCCGATCGGCGGGTTTGGCTCGGCCTACTGGCGCGGGAGCCTGCTGGCGCGGTGGCCGTCAGGGGTTGGCGCGGAAGCGGCTGTCGACGAGTTCGGTGAGGGCCTGCGCCCAGCCGTCGAGGCGGTCGGCGGCATCACGCAGATTCACCATGGCCCAGCCGAGATCGTCTGCCACGGCGGCGCTTTCCGGGACGGCGAGTACGCGCGCGGCGGCCGCGACCATGCCCTCGAATTCGGCGACGCCGCCATCGAGGCGCACCGAAACGGCCCGAACATGCTCTGTCAGTGGCGAACTGCTCGACCCGAGCACGCCCGGCGCCTGCTCCATGGCGACCACGTCGGCGGCCAGCGCGTGCAGTGCGGCAGCGCCCGAGGAGGCCGTCTCCAACGTATCGCTCAAATCCTCGACCGGCAGCCGACCCGAGCGCGCGATCTGCGCCCCGAGCCCATGCAGGGCCCGTTCGGCCCGGACCAGCCGGGCAATGGATGCGCGTGCGGCCGACCGCGGGGGCGGCAGCTTCCGCGGCATGAACGCCGCCTGCGGCAGCGGCTCCTTCCGCAGCTGCAAATACTTCTTGGCGGTCACCACGGTCCCGGTAACCAATGCCACCGCGCCGCCGCCGACCACGATCACGGCCCAGGCGGGTGCCGAAATCAACACCAGACCAACGGTGCCCGCGGTGGTCAACCCGCCCGCGGTGCCGAGTCGCATACTCCGCCGCCTAGCCCGCCGTCGCTTGCGCAACTCCCGCTCCCGCGGATCGGCCCACTTGCGCACGGCGACCAGCGCCTGCTCCCCCACCCCGCGCAGGGTGTCCGGCAGCCGCTGCGCCAGCTCCTCCGGCCCAACCCCGGTGGGCGCCAACATCTCCCGCGCCACCCGAGCGGCCTTACCGCGCTTCCCCCGTCCGACAGAATGCTCGTTCGCCCCCGAAGCCTCGCGAAATCCAGTCGCCCCGGAAGCCGCCGAGCCCGAAGCGGCCCAGCCCGAAGCCGCCCAGCCATAACCACTGTCGAAACCTCGCTGCTGACCCGATGCCGAGGCAGCGCCGTAGGCCAGCGGATTCGGTCCGGGCTGCGCGGGCGGCATCCACGCCGCCTGCGGGGCTGTCGGCCCGAACTGCGGCGAAGTCGCTTCGGGAGGGCCGGAAGTATGGGCCCCATAACCGCTTTCGAAGCCCTGCGGCGGATTCCGCGGCACGGCGTTGCGGTCGGGAGGTATCGCGTCGCCGCGCAATCCTGCCTCC
Organism: Nocardia acidivorans NBRC 108247; assembly: GCF_001625085.1. GTDB lineage: Bacteria > Actinomycetota > Actinomycetes > Mycobacteriales > Mycobacteriaceae > Nocardia > Nocardia acidivorans. Next base: position 26,491 of record NZ_BDAW01000051.1, on the reverse strand, counting down.
GACTGCGGTCGAGCACCGGCCCGCGATGCCCGCCACCCGCCGCCGCGCGTCGAGGTCCGCTCCGCGCCTGCCGCCGAATCGGCTCCCGCCGAACGGCTTCCAGGCTGCGAGTAGGTCTGGGATGCGTCGCCACCGAGTCCCGCGGTATTGCTCCGACCGCGAGGCGAGGCTGAATCGGCTGCCGGAGAGGCTGTTTCGGGACGATGCGGTGGCACGGCCGGATGGGGGCCCTGAGTCGTGCGGGCCTCGTCGGGACGGGGGCGGCCTGCCGCCCAACCGGGTGCTGCGAAGACCTCGTCCGGCCGGGGTTGCGCCGCCGTGGACACCTCGGGATGGGGATGCTCGGTCGAACCGACGCTCGTTGTGGGGGCGGTGTCCGGCCGGAGGTCGCCGGGAGACCCGGGACCCGGGACGTCCCGGGGTGGTTGCCCGAAGGGGTCCGGGAGGCCGGGGATGGGTGCTTGGCGGGAGCGGCGCAGGAAGCGGGCAGGGGAGGTCGCGGGGGTGTTGTGCGCCCGCGATCTCCCCATCGTCGTAATGCCTTTCGCTACCGCTGATCTACTGCTGGGCCGCCTGGCCCTTGTTGGTGTTGATCTGCGGCGTCGCCGCGGGGTTCGGGACCGCGGCCTGCTGGCTGTTGCCGCCGGCGGGCAGGGCGTCACCGCGCATGGAGGCGCGGATCTGCTCGAGGCGGCTGTGGCCGGCCATCTGGATGCTGGCCTGCTGGACCTCCATCATGCGACCCTGCACGGTGTTCTGGGCCAGCTCGGCGGCGCCGAGGGCATTGGCGTAGCGGCGCTCGATCTTCTCGCGCACCGCGTCCAGGCTGGGGGTGGTGCCGGGAGCCGAGAGGGTGGAGTCCATCTGCTGCAGCGAGGCCGAGACCTGCTCCTGCATCTTGGCCTGCTCCAGCTGGGACAGCAGCTTGGTGCGCTCGGCGACCTTCTGCTGCAGTAGCATGGCGTTCTGCTCGACGGCCTTCTTGGCCTGGGCGGCGGCCTGCAGCGACTGGTCGTGCAGCACCTTCAGATCCTCCACCGCCTGCTCGGCGGTGACCAGCTGCGCGGCGAAAGCCTCTGCGGCATTGGTGTATTGGATCGCCTTCTCGGTGTCGCCCGCACCCGCGGCCTGATCGGCGAGCATGACCGCCTGGCGCGCATTGGCATTGAGCTTCTCGACCTCGTCGAGCGAGCGGTTCAGCTTCATCTCCAGCTGACGCTGGTTGCCGATCACCGACGCCGCCTGCTGCGACAGCGCCTGGTGCTGCCGCTGGGCCTCCTCGATGGCCTGCTGGATCTGGACCTTCGGATCCGCATGCTCCTCGATCTTGGAATCGAAGAGGGCCATCATGTACTTCCAGGCCTTCACGAACGGATTAGCCATCGATTGATCCCGCCTCCATCTGACGTGCCGCGCGCCTTCGCGCGACATAGTGCGCGACCGTCACGCACCCGGTTGTCCCTATCCTCCACTGCGCGGCGGCGGACCGGAAAACCCGCACCCGCACGGCGCCTCCGGCACGAAGCCTACAGAGAATTTATCCCTTTCGGCTGCTGCGCACCGTAATCACGTGCTGTACGTACAACCATCACTTGGCCGCCACCAGAACCAACCGATCCGATTTCGGGGCCGGAATGACGATGCGCGGCCCGAAACCGGCATCCCCGGCGCGCGGCACATCGCCGTCCCCACCCCGCGGCCGGACCCCGGCACCGGCGCTCGCCAGCGCGGGATTGGCCGTGGCCACAGCCTTTTTGGCGGCGGCCCGATCGGCATCGGCCATGGTCGCGCTGACATCGACGAGCACCTGCGCCAGCGGCACGTCCAGGGCCTGGCAGATGGCGGCCAGCAGCTCGCTGGAGGCCTCCTTGCGTCCCCGTTCGACCTCCGACAGGTACCCCAGGCTCACTCGCGCCGAGGTCGAGACCTCACGCAGCGTCCGGCTCTGGGCGACGCGAGCGCGCCGCAGACTCTCCCCGATCGCTTCTCGCAGCAGCGTCATCCCGTTCTCCTCACACTCGTCTCGCCGGACCCAGCGTTTGGCTGGACAACGTCCGGCGTCGGCCGCGCGTTCCCGGCCACTTCACCCGCCTCGAATACTCCGGACGAGTTCGGCGACCGCGACGCGGACCGAGCCCACCCTGATCGTCCACCGGTCGCCCGACAGTTTCAACCGGATGACCTCCGTGCCCTCGGCACCGGCGATGCCGAGGAATACCGTTCCGACCTCGCGGCCGTCCTGTGGATCGGGTCCGGCGACACCGGTGACCCCGATTCCCCAGTCCGCTCCGCAGGTGGTTCTGGCACCCACCGCCAGCTGTTCGGCGGTGCTCGCGGCGACCGGACCGTCGGTGGCGAGGGTGGCCGCGCTCACACCGGCCAAATCGTGCTTGAGATCGGTGGCGTACACGATCAGTCCCCCGCGCAACACCGCACTCGCGCCCGGAATTCCCGCGATGGTGGCGGCGAGCAGGCCCGCGGTCAGCGATTCCGCGGTCGCGACGGTCTGTCCGGCGGCCTTCAGGGCCGCGACGAGTTCCCCCGCGGGGACCAGGGCGGTCAAGGGATCGGGCACAACTGTCTCGGAAACGGGCGCGGCCGAGTCGAGATCAGGCGGCACGGCTGCCGCCGGGGGAACCGAACCAGAGCCGGCCCGCCTGCACCACATAGTCCAGACCGGTCACCACCGTGAGCACCAGGGCGACATACATCAAAGCCATTCCGGCGCTGGCGAATCCGCCGGAAAGCGGGAGCAAAAGCACAGCAATGGCGACGGACTGCACGAGGGTCTTGAGCTTGCCGCCGCGTCCGGCCGGGATCACGCCGCGGCGCACCACCGCCAGGCGCAGCAGGGTCACGCCGAGTTCGCGGGCCACGATCACGATCGTCATCCACCACGGCAGATCGCCCAGCATGGACAGGCCGATCAGCGCGGCGCCGATCAACGCCTTGTCCGCGATCGGATCGGCGAGCTTGCCGAAGTCGGTGACCAGGCCGTATTTCCGTGCCAACTGACCGTCGATGCGATCGGTGATGGCGGCGATGCCGAACAGCGCCGCGGCGCCCCAGCGCCATTGCGGATCATGACCGTCGGCGGCGAACAGGGCGGCCAGGAACAGCGGAACGATCGCGATGCGCAGCACCGTCAGCACATTCGCGATATTCATCAGCGGGACCGCCGCGGGTTCGACTACTCCCGGGGCGGCGGGAGCGAAACCGGATCGCGGCGGACCCGCATCACCCCAGCGACCTTCCACCTCATCACGCTGCACGGTCACCAGCGCCCCCAACGGCCGTGACACCGGCCATGGTTTCCGGACCATTCCGGTATGCGGGGAGGCTGGATGTACGACACACCCCAAGCCTATCGGTACCGGGGCCGACTACTGTGCACCCCATGACAACACGGGCACCCCACAGCGGTTCGGCAGACGGTATGACGGCCACGGCGCCGATCATCCGTCGCGCCCGAACCACTGACGTGCCCCGGATAAAGCGACTCATCGACTTCTACGCGGGCAAGATTCTGCTGGAAAAGAACCTGGTCACACTGTACGAGGCGATTCAGGAATTCTGGGTCGCCGAACGCGACGGGGAAGTCATCGGCTGCGGGGCGCTGCATGTGCTGTGGGCGGACCTCGGCGAGATCCGCACCGTCGCCGTGCACCCGGAGATCAAGGGCACCGGCGCGGGGCATCTGCTGGTGCAGCAGTTGATCAGCGTGGCGCGGGAACTGTCGCTGAGCCGGGTCTTCGTGCTGACCTTCGAGGTCGACTTCTTCGCCCGGCACGGTTTCGTGGAGATCGAGGGCACGCCCGTCACCGCCGAGGTGTACGCCGAGATGTGCCGGTCCTACGACACCGGTGTCGCCGAATTCCTCGACCTGAGCTACGTGAAGCCCAATACCCTCGGCAATACCCGAATGCTGTTGACGCTCTGATCCATTCGAACCTCTGAGAAAGCGATAACCGTGCCGATCTTCGCCGTCCACTACACCTACTCCGAAGCCACCGTCCCCGGCCGCGACGAGATCCGTCCCGTGCACCGGGAGTATCTGGCCGGGCTCGCCGCCGAGGGCACCCTGCTGGCCCGCGGACCGTACCCGGACGGGTCCGGCGCGCTGCTGATCTTCGATGCGGCCGATGCCGATGCGGTCGGCAAGCTGCTCGCGGCCGATCCGTTCCAGGTGGGCAACCTCGTCGATGAGACTCGCGTGGTGGAGTGGCTGCCGACCGACGGGTTCCCGTCCAAGTAGTCCGCTGCCGCTACCGATCGGCGGGTGCGCTGGTTCGCACCCGCCGACCCGTTTCGGCGGACTGCCGGATCGCGTCGAGTAAGCGGTGCGGTGTGCAGGCCGGTTCCGAAGTCCGGGACGGTGGATGCGACGTTGCGGAAATCCTCGGCCAGGTGGGCGTAAAACCGTGCCGCATTGCGAGATTCGTTCGCGGGCGCGCACCATGGCGGGTGAGAATCGGGCCTGTAACCGATGACGTGGCGGCCGGGCGCGGCGCTCGCCAGGGCCGTGACCTCGTGCGCCGCCGCGGTGGTTCGGGTGGCGCGCTGATCAGCCTTCCGCGATGGCTCGCCAGGTATCTTCCACGATCACGTCGATGTCGGAATGCTTTGGTGCCCAACCGAGTTCGGACAGAGCCCGTCCCGGATCACCGATCAACCGCGCGGGCTCGGCAGCCGCCGCCCCGTGCACGCGCCGCACCGGACGGCCGGTCACCCGTTCGACCGCCGCCACGACATCGAGAATGCTTGTCCCGCAACCACTCCCGATGACGTATCGAGCACTCGCGCCGGGCTCCGGGCACTGCTCGACACACGCGGCGAACGCTGCCGCCGCGTCCCGCACATGCACATAGTCCCGTACGGCACTCCCATCCCCATTGATCCGCAAGACCGACTCCCCCATCGCCGCCGCGAGCACACGTGGAATCAACCGGCTCGGCTCCGGATCCGCTCCCCCGGCCACATTCATCAACCGCACCGCCACGGCACCGGCCACCCCCGCCCGAGCCTGCGCGTCCACCACGAACTCCGCCGCGAGTTTGCTGCTCGCGTACGGATGCGGCGGCGCATCGGGCGTCCCCTCATCCATCGGCTGCCGCGCCGGCGACCCGTAGATCGCCCCCGTGGAAGCCAAGACGATCCGCGAAACCCCCTCCGCCGCCATCGCCTCCAGAACCGCCACCGTCCCACCCACATTCACCCGAAAGAACGGCACCGGATCCCCCACCGACTCCCGTGCCCGCCCCAACCCCGCCAAATGACACACCACCTCCACCCCCGCCACCGCAGCCCGTAACCCCACCACATCCCCGATATCAGCCACCCGAACCGCACCGGCACCCTCGATCCGCCGCCCACTCGCACCCCCCGGCCGCACCAGCGCGATCGGCTCATGCCCACCGGCCCGCAACGCCCCCACCACAGCCCGCCCCACATACCCCGCCGCCCCGGTAACCAGCACCTTCATAACCCCACTCTCCCAATCGATTGTCGAGTGGTGGCGATCAGGGTCCCGGCAGAGGAACGGACACGCATGTCATGGCGCTGGCAACGGTCGAGTGGGGGGCCGCGTGAGTGCACGGATGCGTGCGTACCCAGGGGGTTACGTGGTGGGTTACGTGGTGAGCACGGATGTGGGGTGGGGTGGTCTCGGGCGAAGCTTGTAGCACGCCGGGATGAGCCGGTGGAGGTCTCACCACCAAGGAGATGTCATGGGTACCAGTAGCACGTCCGCCGTTGCTTTTTCCGCTGATGAGCGTGCGGCGATGAAGGAACATGCCAGGGAGCTCAAGGCGGGGGCTCGGCGCAATCCGCGTAATGCCAAGGTTGACGGGGAGCGGGATGTGCTTGCCAAGATTGCCGAGATGGAGGGATCCGATCGGGTTCTGGGCGAGAAGATCCATGCCATTGTGACGGCCAATGCGCCGGAATTGACCGCGAAGCTCTGGTACGGGATGCCCGCGTATGCGCGGGACGGGAAGGTCGTGGTGCACTTTCAGTGTGCGGCGAAGTTCAAATCCCGTTATGCCACACTCGGGTTCAGCGATCCGGCGCAATTGGATGACGGGACCGTGTGGCCGGTGGCGTTCGCGTTGACCTCGCTCACCGCCGAGGACGAGGCGCGGATCGGTGAGCTGGTGAAGAAGGCCGCGAGCTGAGTTCGGGTGAGGTCGGACCGAGCTCATGGGAAACCACGGTATAAGCCCGTGCGCACCCCCTGTGATCCCCACGCACAGCGCAGTGCGGTGATCTACAGTGCGCCGACGGGGCGGCAGGACCTCGGCTCGGGCGGTCTCGCAATCGATCTCGGCAATCGCGAGTTGTATGTCGCCAACGGTCAGGACCGCTCGATCTCGATCATCGATCTGGCGCAGAACGTGGTCACCGCGACGATTCCGGTGGCCGATCCCCCGGACCGTCTCGCCCTGGACCACACCACCAAACACCCTCTACGTGACCAGTGAAGCCGCGAAATCACTGACCATCCCGCACCCGTGACCCGCCGCCGAGAACCGTCGGCCGCACCCGCGACGGCGGCCGTCGAACGGCGTGCGTTTCAATGGGCTCATGCTTCCCACCGACCATTTGGCTCAGGCCGAGCGTCGTCCCGCCGTGATCGATACGCCCCTCGGGGTGGTCGGGTTCTCCGTCACGCTCGGCGACGACGTGCTACCGGCCGGCCCGAATACCGTGTGGCGCTTGGCGAATGGGTCGCATCTGCATCGGTGGCGACATCGGGGTGCGACGGTCGATCTACTGATCGGGAGTATCGATGTCCCCGCCTGGGACGGGGGCGCGCCGGTGCCGATGTGGGCGGGGATCTGGCAGGTGCAGGCCCGGGACGGCGTATCCGGACTTGTTATCTCGGCTGAGATGACCGATCTGCCCGCCGATGCGTACGGCGGCCCGGATTCCGGGCAATGCCTCGCCGCCGTTACCGTGGAGAACGAACAGTTCATGGTGTCGATCGGCGGACCGGACACCGAACTCCTGGCCCTACAGGCCGCCGACGCCCGGCTCATGCCGTACAGCTGGGCGCACCTGCTGCCCACCGATGAGACCGAATCCGCCGAATACGGTGTGCGCTACGCGGACCCGGCCGGAATCGCCTGGCATCTGCCGGGCCTGGCCGGCACCGAGGTGGCGCGGCTCTGCATCGCGACCGCCTGGTGCCCGCGCGACGACGACCGCCCGGCCGCCTGGTTCGCCGTCGACATCCCCCTCGACACCGCCTACCACCACCTCACGATGGATCGAGCGGAGTGACCCGAGGGGCCGTGGCTCTCGGACATCTTCCGGGTTCCGGATCCGCGATTCGCCGGACTCGGTGCGGAGCTGCCGCGCCTGGTTATCGCCGAGGCTGCCGGTGCGGGCCTGCCGACCCTCGGATCGGCGGTGACCGACACCAACCCCGCCCAAGCGGTCTGCGAGCGAATCATCTTCCGCCACAACGGATCTTGGACGGATTTCCTCTTCCCGACCGCGAGCTGGCGCTGGAATCGTCTCGGCGGCAGAAGACAACTGCTGAGCGAAAGCCTCGGCCTGGCCGCCATCGCCATCGCCGAGATGATCGAGCGGGCCCCGGCGACCGGACCGGAGGAGGCGCTGCGCGCTTCGTCGCATTCCGGCGAAAACTCCTGCACGCCTAAGGCTTCCACGCCGTATGCCCCGCCGTCGCGGTGGCGGTCAGCGGTACCGAGGACGACCGCGCGCTGCACCCAGAAGTGGCAGCCATCATCGAACGCCGCATACCGCCATCGCGGCGTCACTGACGGCCACCGGCCGCCCCGACTCTCGAGCGAATCACCTTGCCACCCCGATCATCTCATCGGTCGAGGGTGCGATCATCCTGTGCCGAATCGGTCGCTCGACCCAACCTGGACGAGGTCGCCATCGAACTCGGGGCGCTGCCGGGCGCCACCGTGGCGCGATAAATAGGTGGCAGGGTCCGAAATGCCGGTGCTACCGTCGTGACAGCGAATCGATACGGGAACGGGAAGGTGGGGAACATGGCCGGGCAGCAGATGATGCGGCGGCAACGCCTGATCGGCGGTGCTCGGATGCCTCGTACCGTTCTTTTCGTATCGCTTTCGCGGCGGCGTCTTCGCGGCGGTTCCTAGGTCTACCGGTTGACCTTTCAGGGCCGCTCCGACGAAATCGTCACCGAGCGGCCCTTTTTCGTTGTTCGACCGACCACCTCCACCAACCCCGCGCACCTCGGTGCCGAGCAGATGTCGATGGCGACATTCGCGCGGGGTCAGGTGCCCGTAGCTCAGAAGGATAGAGCGCCTGCCTACGAAGCAGGAGGTCGCAGGTTCAATTCCTGCCGGGCATACCGACTTTCGATGAGATGTGGTGTAACCGGCAGCACGGCGAGCTCTGACCTCGTCGGTCCAGGTTCGAATCCTGGCATCTCAGCACTGTGCCCGTAGCTCAATCGGAGAGAACACCTGCCTTCGAAGCAGGGGGTTGAGGGTTCGAATCCTTCCGGGCACACCGCTTTTCGATGAGGCGTGGTGTAAGCGGCAGCATGGCGAATTTTGGTTTCGCCGGTTCAGGTTCGAATCCTGGCGCCTCAGCTCGGAGTGCGGCTCTCAGGCTTCCCGCGCGATGCCGAGGGCGCGAACCGCACTGCGCCACAATGTAGGTCGCGGGGACTCGGCGGGTGGGAGCGGGGTTTGCGCCGAGGCCGGGCGTGCGGCGTCGCGGCGGACGAAGGCCGGGCGGATATTCGGGTTCGGCGGATCGTAGTAGCGGTGGAAGGTCGGGGTGAGGCTGGCGGACAGGGGCGGGTTGATCCAGGTCCAGTCGGTGGGGCAGGAACGGCCCGCGGCCTGCTCGCGGTCCACGTGGTCGAGGAATTGTTTGGCCACGGTGTGGTGGTCGACCAGGTGCACCCGGGATCGCTTGTAGCTGTGCAGGATCGCGCGGCTGAGTTCGATCAGGGCGCGGTCCCGCCAGAGGGTGCGGTCGCTGGTGCGGTCCAAGCCCATACGGTCCGCGATCGCGGGCAGCATGTCGTAGCGATCGCCGTCGCCGAGATTGCGGCCGATCTCGGAGGAGACGTACCAGCCGTTGAACGGCGCGCACGCGTAGGTGAGGCCGCCGATCTCCAGGTCCATATTCGAAACCGCCGGAACCGCATGCCATTTCAGTCCGAGGTCGGCGAACCAGCCGTGCTCGGGATGACGCAGCGGCACCTCGAGCACGAGCGCCGGTGGGATGTCGAAGCAGTGCGTACCACCGTCGGGAGACTGAATCAGCAGGGGCAGCACATCGAATCGGCCGCCCCGGCCCCGCCAGCCGTGCTCATAGGCGAGATCGGTGAGGTCGACATTCGCGGGATCGCCCACGATGCCCGCACTGGTGCGGTACCCGGCATAGCGGATGAACTGCGAGTTGAGAATGCGGAAACCACGCCCGCTCACCCCGGTGGGCGGTCCGATGGTGATGACCGAACGCACCGCGCCGTGATTGGTGGCGACGCGCAGATGCTCCCAGCAGGCGGCGGCGATATCGGCGGGTGTGGCGGCGGTGCGCGCGTCCCGCACCTCGAGCGCTCGCCAGTGTTTGCGGCCGACGCAGCGATCATGGTTACGCCACGCCAGTTTCGTCCCGATGCCCAATTCCTCGAGCGTGTGCCGATACGTGCCCGCCGCGCGCAACTGCCGCACCGCCTGTTCGGCCCGCTCGGGTCGCAGATGCTCCAATTCGGGTTGGGCGAAGAACCTCTCACACTCGCGCACGCGGTCCTGGATCGATGCCGCGCGGCGCGCCGGCATCGCATGCGCCGGTGAGTTGCGGTGCGGGCAGCCGGACTCCGCCGCAGCGACGAGATCGGACTGTGCGGCAACGGAGTGGGTTGTCATCGAACCTGTGCCTCCACGGGTTGTGCCGGTGGCCACTGACCGATCGGGCCACCCGCTCCACATCACTTTTCCCGCAGACCAATATCGCACGGTTGTGCCCGAGATTTGCCTGAATCACCGAGACCGAACCGGAACCCGCGTACGCAAACACCCAGCGACACAGACGATCTACCCGCACTCGCCGCGAGTGGATCGAGGGAATTCCGGCTTCTAGCGGTAGTAGGTCTGCTTGTGATCGGCCGCACGCGCACAGGCGCATTCCCGATCGAGGCCGCCGGACACCGTGGCGGAGCAGTACCTGAGTCCTATCGAGTCATGAGCTGTCGAGTCGTGCGGACATACCGCACACGAGGGTTCGAGAGTGGTGGTAGTCACCGGATCAGACCTTCCAGTTGAGGACAATTCCTCGCCCTGGCGAATCTCTACGCCGTAGACGTACAGCGCGGATATCCCCCAACGTACACCGTCGCGGTATCCGGTCTGGGCGGGGTTGTGCGCTTGCCCGGATACGCGCTGGAGATGTCGGCGCACTGCACCCGGCGGACGGGCAGTCCGGCCGCCGACTTCAGCCGAGAGGTCTGCGATGGGGTCGGCGGGCATATCGAATGGATTATGAAGTCTGGTCGGTACTCTCAGCTTCCACTCGATCTCTCAGTCGGATTCGATCAGTAGTCGGGTTGGATCAGTAGTCGGGTTCGGAAGCGCCCGAATCCGATTCGGGCGGTGCGCCATCGCCGCCGCGAATGGTCCAGAGCAGCCCCTCGAGCTCATCGGGCTTGATGAGCACATCGCGAGCCTTGGAGCCTTCCGAGGGGCCGACCACGCCCCTGGTTTCCATCAGGTCCATGAGGCGGCCCGCCTTGGCGAAGCCGACGCGGAGTTTGCGCTGAAGCATCGAGGTGGAGCCGAATTGGGAGGTGACGACCAGTTCGGTGGCTTGCAGAAGCAGATCGAGGTCGTCGCCGATATCGGGATCGACATCCTTCTTCTCGCCGGTCTTGGCGGCGGTGATGCCCTCCTGATATTCGGGTTCGGCCTGGGTCTTGGCGAAGTCGACCACGGCCTGGATCTCCTCATCGGAGATGAAGGCGCCCTGCAGGCGGGTCGGCTTGCTCGCGCCCATGGGCAGGAACAGACCGTCACCCATACCGATGAGCTTCTCCGCACCGGGCTGGTCCAGGATGACCCGGGAATCGGTCAAAGACGAAGTGGCGAAGGCCAATCGGGATGGCACATTGGTCTTGATCAGGCCGGTGACCACGTCCACCGACGGGCGCTGCGTCGCCAGCACCAAGTGGATGCCCGCGGCACGGGCCTTCTGGGTGATGCGGACGATGGCGTCCTCCACATCACGCGGCGCGGTCATCATGAGGTCGGCGAGCTCGTCGACGATCGCCAGGATGTACGGGTACGGCCGGTAGACGCGTTCGCTGCCCAGCGGAGTGGTGATCTGCCCGGACTTGACCTTGCGGTTGAAGTCGTCGATATGGCGAACCTTGTTGGCCTGCATGTCCTGATACCGCTGCTCCATCTCCTCCACCAGCCAGGCCAGCGCGGCGGCGGCCTTCTTGGGCTGGGTGATGATGGGGGTGATCAGATGCGGAATGCCCTCGTACGGTGTGAGTTCCACCATCTTGGGGTCGATGAGGATCATCCGGACCTCATCGGGTGTGGCGCGATGCAACAGCGAAATCAGCATCGAGTTCACGAAACTCGACTTACCCGAGCCGGTGGAACCCGCCACCAGCAGATGCGGCATCTTGGCCAGATTCGCCGAGAGGTATTCGCCCTCGATGTTCTTGCCGAGGCCGATCACCAACGGGTGGTGGTCATTTCGGGTCGAAGGCGCCTTGAGCACATCGGCCAGGCGCACCAATTCCCGGTCGGCATTGGGTACTTCGATACCCACGGCCGACTTGCCCGGAATAGGCGCGAGCAGGCGCACATTCTCGGTCGCCACCGCGTACGCGATATTGCGGGCCAGTGCGGTGATCTTCTCGACCTTCACGCCCGGGCCGAGCTCCACCTCGTAGCGGGTGACCGTCGGACCGCGCACGAAACCCGTGACGGCGGCGTCGATCTTGAACTGGACCAGCACCTCGGTGATGGCCTCGATCATGGAATCGTTTGCGGCGCTGCGCTTCTTGGGCGGTTCGCCATCGGTGAGCAGCGATAGCGGCGGCAGATTGTAATCGCCGTCCACCTCGCGCTCGGTGACGAACTCCAACTGCTGCGGCGGCGGAGGCGGCGGGGTCTGATCGACGACCTTGGGCGGAGCCTTGCGCGGCTTGGCCTTCGGCTTGTCCTCGACCGCGATCTCCTTGGCGTCCTGCAGCGGGGGTTCCCCGATGACCTCGGTGATCGCATCGGACCCGCCGAATTCGCCGGGCGGATAGTTCTCCGACGGACTGCGGCCGCGGCGACGCGATTTCACGCCCTCGTGGCGCGGGAAGCCGTCCTCGTCGTAGTTGGCGGGATCGTAGAGGCCGGGTTCGTCGGAGTAGCGCTCGTATTCGTCGCCGCGACTGCCGGTGCCGAAGAGTTCGCGCAGTGCGTCCGGTACCTCGCGCACGGTGGTGCCGGTGAGCAGCAGCAGCCCGAAACCGATGGCCAGCAACAGCAGTGGCACCGCCAGCCAGGGGCTCAAACCGTTTCCCAGCGGACCGCCCATGACATAGCCGACGAAGCCCGCGGCATGCGCGCGACCGTGCGCGTCGGTCGGCGAACCCGCCGCCAGGTGCCACAGGCCCAGCAGCGGCAGCCCGGTGAGCAGGCCGCCCAGCACCAGGCGCGGCCGGATCTCCGGATGCGCCTCGGTGCGCATGAGGATCACCGCGATACCGATGGTCACGAACGGCAGTGCCGCCGAGGCCGATCCGGAGATGGCGCGAATCGCGGTATCCACCGCGCGCCCGACCGGCCCGCCCGCGGACAACCACACCGCCGCCGCGATGACGATGCCGAATCCGACCAGCCCCAGCGCGATCCCGTCGCGCCGATGCCCGTGCTCGATCTCCCCCGCCCGGCTCAATGCCCGGGTGCTCGCGCCGAGTCCGCGCGCCAGCATGTTCCAGCCGCTGCTCACGCCCCGCGTGACCACCGCCAGCGGCGCGGTATCGGACCTGCGGCGCGGTGCGGGCCGCCGGGTGGGCGCGGCCCGTTTCGGGCTTCGAACACGACCGGCGCTAGCGGTCCGACCGCCCGCGGCGGTACGCGGAGTTCGCGCCCGGGACCGTGCAGGAGTCTGTCCCCGCGTCGATCCCGCTCGCGAACGTGACGTTGCGGCACCGCGGGACTTACCTGGCATGACCCCCAGGCTAGCCGTAAACGCCCCACCCGGACCATCCGCAACACTCGACCCACCCACAACAACCGTGTGGGATAGGCAACGTCAATCGCCGCTTCGGCCCCCGGCCAGCACCCGCATCCCATGCTCCCGCATCCCCGACCGGAATTCATGCGTGGGCACTTCGGGCGGGAACCCACGGCGTGTCGTCGCCCGCGGCGGCCGCACCCGAGCCGGACCACCGAAGCCGAGGCAGCGTCGCTTCGCGGCGGACCGCATCAACTCGCGACGGGAACGACCGCCGCTCCGGCGGGCACCGGGGTGGGCGTGGACACCGCGCTCCACCGGGTCAGGGCCTGGTCGAAATCGGGGATCTGGGTGGAGGCCGTGCGATAGCACTCGGCGGCATCGACATTGCGGCCCATGCGGCGCAGCGCCGTATAGCGGACCAGCAGATTGTAGGTGTGCAGCACGTCGAGGCGATGTGAATCGCGGGTGGCTTCGGCGCGTTCGGCGTGTTCGGCGGCCTGCGGGAGCCGGCCCGCGTGGAAGTGCACCAGGGCCGCGCGGGAATGGACGGCGGATTCGAAGCGGGTGGAACCGGCGCGGCGGGCGGCCCGCAACGCGGCGTCGAAGAGGTGGGCGCCGAGTTCGGGCTCACCCTGTTCGCTGATGATCGCCGCGGCTTCGGTCAACGCCCACATGACATTGCGGCGCGCACCGGGGTGACTGTCGGCGACGACGGCACGCGCGGCCGCGGCCAGCGAATCGCGGTCCCGCCCGGCGGCCGAATACGCCTTGGACAGCGCCGAATACGCCACTCGCACGCATTCGGGACTGGAACCGAACCGGTACAGGCGCAATGCGGTGGCGAAATGGCCGACCGCGCACGTGGGATCCCGCCGATGCATACCGAGCAGACCCGCGAAAATATGCGAGGTGCCCGCGACCCACGGTTCGGACTCGGCGTCGACGTCCTCGGCGAGCCTGCGCACATGTCCGGCCGCGCGCTCGGGTTCGCCGAATTCGGAGACCAGGGCGAAGACCAGGGCCAGACGCGCACGACTCGCGGCGACCCGATTGCCGTCGAGCTCGCAGGCGCGGATCAACTCCTCGAGCGCCTTCTCGATATCCACGGTGGGATCACTGGCGAGCATGGTCTCGGCCACGGCCAGGGCCAGATCCGCGGCCAGCACCCGGTGCTCGCGGGTGCCCGCGGTGGCCAGCCGGTACAGCGCGATCACATTGCGGCGCTCCACATTCAGGAAATCGCGCGTGCTATCGAGATCGGCGAGTCGCGTACCCGGATGCCCCGTCGGCGCGAGCCGGAGCCGCAGCCCCGGATGCCGCACTCGCAGCACGGTTTTCATGGTCGCCAGGTAATAGTCGAGCAGGCGTGCGGTGGCGTCCACGGCGGTATCCCCGCGTCGGCAGGCGGCGGTGCGCCCGGCGGCCTCGCCGTCCGGTTGCCCCGTCGCGCGCACGGGTGCGGTGACCGGCACGGATCCCGTGCGCTCGAAACCGGCCGCGTACAGACGCATGAGGTCGTGATAGTGGTAGCGGCCGCGACCGACCGTCTCGAGCATGCCGCGATCCACCAGTTCCTCGCAGAGGTCCTCGGCCAGCGCCTCGGTGGTGTCGAGCACCGCGGCGGTGGCCGCCAGCGGCAGATCCGGGAGTTCGGCGACCGCGAGCAGTCGGAAGGCGCGGGCGGCCTCGGCCGGGAGTTGTTCGTATCCGGCCCGGAAGGCCGCGGTCAGCGCCAGTTCCCCGGCCCGGAATCGGTCCAGGTCATGACGTTCGGCGCCGAGACGATCGGCCTCGGAGACGATCGTCCACTGCGGCCGCGCCGCCACCCGCGCCGCCACGATCCGCACCGCCATGGGCAAGCGCCCGCACAACTCGACAATGCGGCGGGTCGATTCGGCCTCGGCCGCAACCCGGGCCGCCCCGACGATACGGGCGAAAAGCGCCGTCGCCTCATCGGTTTCGAGCACCTTGAGCGCGACCTGCCGCACCCCGGGCAGGGCCGTCAGCGGCCGCCGGGCGGTCATCAGCACCGCGCACCCGGGTTCCCCGGGCAGCAGCGGCATGACCTGCGCCGCGTCACAGGCATTGTCGAGCACCACCAGCATGCGCCGCCCGCTCACCACGGACCGGAACAGCGCCGCCCGCTCGGCGACCCCGGCGGGCACTTCGCGCTGCGGCACGCTCAGCGCGCGCAGGAACGCGCCCAGCACGTGTTCGGGTTCGGCCGGATCCGCGCCCGCGCCCTGGAGATCGACATACAGCTGCCCGTCCGGATACCGATCGCGAATCCGGTGCGCCACATGCAGCGCCAGCGCGGTCTTGCCGACCCCGCCCATTCCGGAGAGGGCCACGATCGGGGTGCGGGTGTCACCGAGGGCCGCGCTCAGCTCGCGCACCAATTCCTGGCGACCGGTGAAATCGGCGGTGTCCGGCGGCAATTGGGCCGGTTTCGGCGTGGTCGCGCCGGCCGAATGACCGGGCAGGTCGTCGGCGAGGATCTGCCGGTGCAGTTCCAGCAGCGCCGGACCCGGTTCGATGCCCTGTTCGGCGACGAGCAAGCGGCGAATGCGCTGATACTCCTCGAGCGCCTCGGTGCGCCGCCCGGCGCGATAGAGCGCGGTCATCATGAGCCCGCGCAGCCGCTCACTGTGCGGATCACCGGTGATCAACGCCTCCAGATCGGCGATGGCCCGCGAATGATCACCGCGCTGCACCGTGATCTCGATGAGGTCCTCGTGCAGCACCCGCTGCAATCGCCGCAGGCGCGCCCGCTCGGCCCCGGCCCACGGACCGGGCACGCCGCTGAGCGGATCGCCGCGCCACTGCCGCAGCAGCGCTCGCAGTCCCGCGTCGGCCTGCTCCAAATGCCCTGCGGCGCGCGCCTTCTCGGCCTCGGCGCGGCAGCGGTCGATGCGATCGACATCGAGTTCGAGCAGCCCTTCGAGGCGATATCCGCGCGATTCGGAGGACAGCCGCACCGTGCCCGGATGCGCCGCGAGGAGTTTGCGCAGCGCCCAGGCGTAATTGCGCAGCGCGCCGACCGCGGAGGAGGGCCGGTCCACACCCCAGATGCCGTCTGCGAGCTCTTCGATCGATACCGTGCGCCCGCGGGCGCAGGCGAGCATGACCAGGGCAGCCTGCTGTTTGGGTGGCATGGCCGGGGTGGGGACACCATCCGATACCAACTCGACCGGTCCGAGAACCGCCAGTTGCCAAGACATTGCCTACCACCTCATCACACCACGGGCTTCTGCCGAGCACAGAAATTACCGTCCGTCGCGTGATCGTTTCATGATCGGAGCTCCGGTTGCCACTCGGTCTGGCACCCGCGTCCCAGGTGGCGGGATGTCAGACGCTGCGATCGAGGGCGTACACGGCCTCCACATCGGCCGGTTCACCGGTGGCCTCCAGCCGCACGGCATTTCGGCCGAAGGCGTGAAAGAGCAGTTCGGACGGCGTGCCCGCCAGGACCACGGTGCGGTCGCCTTTCCGGTGCGCGATGGTGCGACGGCCGTCCGGGGTGGCGAGCGCTACGGTAACCGAGGATTTGCGGTATGCCATGCGAGCCAGGCCCGTCAGCACCTTCCAGAGCTTGTCCTCATCGGCGGCGTCGAGTTCGCGCGGTTCCCAACCGGGTTCGGCACGGCGCACGTCCTCGTGGTGGACGTACATTTCGGTGAGGTTCATCAGCGAGTCGACCGGGCGCAGGAACCAGGGCGGACCGCCCGCGATCTTGGCGAGCAGCTCCGGGAAGGGGCGCGCGGCCACCTTGTTCTGCACCCGCTCGAGGTAGGGGGCGAAGGGTTTCAGCATGATGCCGGGGGCGGCGTCCGGCCGGGATTCGCGAACTATCAAGTGCGCGGCCAGATCTCGCACCGTCCACGTACCGCACAGGGTGGGCGCGTCCGGACCGGCGGCGGTCATGGTCCGCACCAGGGCCTGGCGTTCGCGTTGGGCCATACTCATACAGGCAACCCTAACCCGATGGGCAACCCGATGCATCATCCCGATGCACAGGTCACGGGCCGCGCGCCGTAGCGCCGTGCCCCCAATTCCCGGGTCCGCGGGTCACATGATCGCGTCGGTTCGGTAGCGCCTCAATTGCTGGACGGCCCGGCTCGTTAAGCCAACCGCCTGGTCTGCCATAAGGTCGCCCCTTGATCATGAACGCGGCAATGAGACACCGCCCCGGAGGCGGCGCCGGGAAGCGCCGCCGCCGAGGCGGTTCCGGGTTGGCGTCGGCGAATCCGGGTCGGTAGCTTGATCACTCGGTCCATAGGGGAATGGATCCTCTGTCATAAGAAGGGCAACACCTTGAAAAAGATCGTCAGTGGCGCCGCCGTGATGGTCGCGGCCGTCGGCTCCCTGCTGGTGGGCACCGCGGCTCCGGCCGGGGCCTATACCGACAATTTCGGCGCGATCGCGCTGTCGCCGTCGACGGGCCGGATCGGCTACTCCTACGACTACTCGGACCGCGATTCGGCGAAGGACGGCGCCATGCAGTCCTGCACCTTCGATGACTGCCGGGTCGTGGCCAGCTTCGCCAACGGTTGCGGAGCGGTTGCCTACTCCCGTCGCGCCGGGCTCTACACCTACGGTGCGGCCTACTCGCGCTCCGCCGCGCGCACCCAGGCACTGAATCGGAACAGCTCCGACGCCACCATCATTCACTGGAATTGCACCACGGGCTACGAGCTCTAAATTCCGTTCAGGGGAGAAAATTCGTTGAAGCACAGCATCTTCCGCGCTACCGCCGCCGTGGCGCTGGCCGCCGCCGCGTTCGGCCTGGTCGCCTGCAGCAGCAGTGAGACCAAGTCGGACGGCCCGGCCACCACCACCAGCGCGGCCGCGTCCAACAACAAGTTCCAGGGCACCACCGACGACAGCAAGGAGACCGGCGCGCCGCCGTCCACCACCCCGGCGCCCAACCTGCCCAAGCCGACCGTGGCCGAACTGAACGACAAGCTCACCAAGGCGTTCGATCCGTCCATCGACGCCAAGACCAAGGTCGACTGGATCGAGAACGCCGGTCAGGACCCGCAGCTGGTCGCCAAGCTGGTCGACGCCGCGAAGAAGAACGACGTCAAGGTCGAGATCACCAATGTCCCCGATGCGGTGGACGGCAAGATCAAGGCCGACGCCAAGGTCACCATCGGCGGGTCGCCGGTGGACAAGGCCACCGTCTCCTTCGTCGCCGACGGCGCCGAGTGGAAGGTCGACCACGCCTTCGCGTGCAGCATCGTCAAGGCCGCCAAGCTCGATTCGGCCGCCTGCCAGGACAACTAGCCACACTGCGCGGTACCGCCCGACTGCCGGACCGTCGGGGCGGCCGACGCAAAAGAACCCGGCAGCTGCTGCTGCCGGGTTCTCTCATGCTGTGGCGCTGACGGTTTCGGCTCAGACGCCCATGACCGTCGGGACGATCATCGGACGGCGGCGGTACTTGTCCGCCACCCACTTGCCGACCACCCGGCGCACGCTCTGGGCGATGCGATGGGTGTCGGTGACACCCTCGCTGGCCAGTCGGCGCAGCTCCGCCTCGACGAGTTCATGCGCGTCGATGAGCGCGTCCGGATCATCGGAGAAGCCGCGGCCGGTGACCTCCGGCGCGCTGACGGCCTTACCTGTGGTGGAGTCGACGGCCACGGTGATGGAGATGAAACCGCCCTCGCCCAGCACCAGGCGATCCGAGAGCGTGGACTCGCCGACATCGCCGACCGAAAGACCGTCGACGTACACCTGGCCGACCGGAACCCGGCCGGTGATGGTGGCGATACCGTCCACCAGATCCACCACGACACCGTTCTCGGCGAGCATGACGCGCTCCTCCGGAACACCGGTCGCCACCGCGAGCGCGGCATTGGCGCGCAGATGCCGCCATTCACCGTGCACGGGCATGGCATTGGTGGGTCGCACCGCGTTGTACAGGTACAGCAGCTCACCGGCCGAAGCGTGTCCGGAGACATGGACTTTGGCGTTCTGCTGGGTGATGACGGTCGCGCCGATCCGGGTCAGCCCGTTCACCACGGTGAAGACGGCGTTCTCATTGCCCGGGATAAGCGAGGAGGCCAGCACCACGAGATCATCGGGGCGGATATTGATCTGCCGGTGATCACCACGCGCCATCCGGGACAGCGCCGAGAGCGGCTCGCCCTGCGAACCGGTGGAGATCAGCACCAGCTTGTGCACCGGCAGATTCGCCGCCTGGTCGATATCGACGACCAGGCCGTCCGGCACATCGAGGTAGCCCAGGTCCTGCGCGATCTGCATATTGCGGACCATGGAGCGCCCGACGAAGCAGATGCGGCGGTCGTAGCGCTGGGCCACCTCCACCACCTGCTGAATACGGTGCACATGAGAGGCGAAGGAGGCCACGATGACTCGGCCCTTGGCCTTGCCGATCACATTGTCCAGCACCGGGCCGATCTCACGCTCGGGCGTGACGAAGCCGGGCACCTCGGCATTGGTGGAGTCCACCAGGAACAGGTCCACACCCTCGTCGCCGAGGCGGGAGAAGCCCGCGAGGTCGGTGAGACGACCATCCAGGGGCAGCTGATCCAGCTTGATATCGCCGGTGTGCAGCACCATGCCCGCGGGCGTGCGCACCGCGACGGCGATGGCATCGGGAATCGAGTGGTTGACCGCGAAATACTCGCAGTCGAACGAGCCGTGCTGGGTGCGCTGGCCCTCGGTGACCTCGATCAGCTTGGGCTGCAAGCGGTGTTCACGGCATTTGGCCGCCACCAGCGCGAGGGTGAACTTGGCGCTGATCACCGGGATGTCGCGGCGCAGGCGCAGCAGGAACGGCACCGCGCCGATGTGATCCTCGTGCCCGTGCGTGAGGATGACGGCCTCGACATCGTCGATGCGGTCCTCGATAGGGCCGAAATCGGGCAGGATCAGGTCGACGCCGGGCTGCTGATCCTCGGGGAAGAGCACACCGCAGTCGATGATCAGCAGTTTGCCGTTGTATTCGAAAACGGTCATATTGCGGCCGATTTCGCCGATGCCGCCGAGCGCGAAGACGCGTAGGCCGCCCTTGGCGAGCTTCGGCGGCGGGTTCAGCTTCGGCCGTTCGACCCGCGGCTGCGCGGTGGTCTCGGAGCGATCGTTGCGACCGCCGCCCTGGCGGGAACGCCCGCCGGGCTTGCGATTGCGCTCACCCTGGCGCGAACGCGGGGCGGACTCGTCCTGCCGGGCCCGGGCGGGCGCGGCGGATTCGGTCTTGGCGGGCGCGGTGTCGACGGCGGCAGCGGCCGCGGTACGCGCGCCCCGGGCGCTGCCGTTGCGTCCGCGCGCGCGAGTCTCCTGCGGCGCGGCGCTGTCGGCGGCTACGCCCTGGTTACCGGTGGCCTGCACTTCCCCGGCGGCACCCGCCGCGGCGATCGCGCTGTGCTCGGCGGCAGCGGCCCTGGGCGCGGATTCCGCCGCCTTCGGCTGTGCGGCAACGGTTTCCGGTACCGGAGCCGGGGCTCCCGCGGCACGGGAGGCGGTACGACGCGGGCGACGTCCCTCGGGGCTGGTCATGCAAGCACCCCCGCCGCTCGCAGATCGACCGCGAGTTCCGCGAGCTGCTCGCTATTGGGCATGATTTGTGGCAAACGTGGCTCCCCTGTTTCGACCCCGAGCAGCCGCAGCGCGCCCTTGGTCATGGCGACCCCGCCCAGTCGGGCCATGGCCCGGTTGAGCGGAATCATGCTGACATTGATTTCACGAGCCCGCGCCACGTCACCGGCCGCGTATGCGGTGGCGAGCGCGCGCAGACGATCGGGCACCAGATGCCCGATGACGCTGATGAATCCGGTGGCGCCGACGGACAACCAGGGCAGGTTGAGCACGTCGTCGCCGGAATAGAAGGACAGGCCGGTCTCGGCGATCAGCTCAGCGCCCGCGTTCAGGTCGCCCTTGGCGTCCTTCACCGCGACGATGCGCGGGTGCTCGGCGAGCCGCCGAATGGTGTCCGGTGCGATGGCCACGACCGAGCGCGGCGGAATGTCGTACAGCGTCACGGGCAGATCGGTGCTGTCCGCGACGGCGGTGAAGTGCGCGATCAGCCCGTCCTGGGTGGGACGCGAGTAGTACGGGGTGACGACCAGCAGCCCGTGCGCGCCCGCGCGCTGCGCGTTGCGTGCCAGCTCGATGCTGTGGGCGGTGTCGTAGGTGCCCGCGCCCGCGATGACGGTGGCGCGATCACCGACGGCGTCGACGACGGCGTGCAGCAGATCGAACTTCTCGGACTCGGTGGTGGTGGGCGATTCGCCGGTGGTTCCGGAGATCGCGAGCAGGTCGACACCGCCGTCGACCAGGCGGGCGGCGAGTGCCACCCCGGCATCGACATCGAGCTTGCCTTCGGCGGTAAAGGGGGTCACCATCGCGACACCGACTGTGCCGGACGCGCGCAGCTCGATCCGCGTCGATTCACCGTTCGTCATAGCCAGAAGGCTACCCGGTCATCGAAACACCGTTTGCATCGTTATACCCGAACCGGCCCGGCGGCGACGGTGATTCGCATCGCCGACCCCAGCGTGACGTCAAATGTTTCCTTGCGTGACATCATTGATGACAGCACACTGGTGTCATGAACCTGGATAAGTACACCGCTCAGCTGCGCGAGAACCTCATCGCGGCCGCCGCGCTCGGGGATGAGAAGACCCAGTCCACCGCCGCCGCCTTGGCGGCGGCCACCGAGAGTTCGGCGCGGCTGGTCTTGCTCGCGGCGCTCTCGGAGCTGGCGGGCGAGGTGAGCACGGCGGTCGGCGATCGCACCGTGCACGTCTCGGTCGACGGCACCGACGCGCATATCGACGTGCGCAAGGCCGCGACAGCGGAAGAAGAGGAACATCAGCCCACCTTCGAGGAGATGACCGGCGATATCAGCCGCGTCACCCTGCGCCTGGTCGAGCAGATCAAGTCCCGCGCCGAGGAAGCCGCGGCCCAGAGCGGGCAATCACTGAACTCCTGGATGGCCACCGCCGTCCAGGGCGCCCTGCGCGATCAGATGAAGAAGGGCGGCCCGGGCCGCTGGGATATGCCGCCGCGCGAACCGAAGAACCCCGAAAACTGAGCACACCCCGTGATTCCGGGTGCGATCCCCCCGCCCCGCCAAGCCGCCTCGATCCACCCTTGCTTCCCGGCGCAATCCCCCTCGTCCCTGCGAGGTCCACTCCCGTCATCCCGGCATACTTGTGGCCGGGATCCACGCCTCAGTCGGTGACGCTGACCTTGCCGTCGGTGTCGATCTCCGTCCGCCGGTCGTGATCCGGGGCGTGTGCGAGGACCGTGGCGAGCACGCTGCGTCCGAGGGGTAGGACTCGCACCGTCACCGATCCAGCATTGGCGGCATCCAATTCCCTTGTGGCGGCGTCGATCACCCGTCGGCGCACCCATTCGGGCACACCCGCGAAACCGCCGTCGTCCAGGAGTACGACCTCGACGCCCCGCGTGCGCGCGCCGCGGGCCGCACCGCTGAGTTCATCGGTGACCAGTTGCGGTGCGCGCAAGCCGTCGCGCAGTTCGGCCTCGAGCAGGCGACACTCTTCCCGTTCCGCCGCGGTGAGTTCCGCGCCCTCGGCGATGCGCTCCAGTATCGGCCGCGCCACCCGGTCGAGCCGGGCGAGTTGCCGGGTGCGCTCGCTGTCGGCGGCGGCCATGGTGGCTTCGGCGGCCGCGCGAATCATGGCGTCTTCGCGCAGTAACAGCAGTGAGCGCTGCATCGGCCGCATGACCGCGGCGAAGACCGAGATCGCCGCCACCGTGCCGATCGGCACGAGAGTGCCTACGACGGTGCGGGATTCGAGTTGCGCGCCGAGCCCGGCCAAGAGGATCACACCCGCTACCGCGGCCACGCCCGCCCACGCCAATCGCGCGCGCCCGCGTAAAACCAAGACGGTCAAGACATATGAGGACGCGAACGCCGACCACACCGACTGGTGCGCGCGATCCGGCGACGGCGTGATGATGGTCAGCGCGGTGGCCAGCGGTCCCGCCGCGGCGGCGTACAGCGCGACCGGCAGCGGCAGCGGATCCACCGGCATGACGATCACCAGCGCACCCGCGCTCAGAATCACCACCATGCCCAGAAGTGCTGCCCACCGCGGTGATTCACCGAAATTGCGCAGCATGTACAGCCCGATGGTGGCTTCCAGGATCAGCAGGAAGAGCCAGGCGGTGCGCCCGCGCAGGCCGAGCAGATCACGCAGTCCGAAGCGCGCGTCCAATTCGGCGACGTGATAGTCAACGGGAACCATCGCCACCCCACACCAGCGTCACGGTGGTGCCCTCACCCGGCTGGGATTCCACGAAGGCCGAGCCGCCGGCCAGTTGGCGCATGCGCCCAAGAATGCTCATGGAGATGCCGAGGCGATCTGCGGAGACCTTGGCGAGGTCGAAACCCGCTCCGTCATCGGTGAATACGATGCGGATACTGCCCGCGCTGACGGTCGCGGTGACAACGCGCCGCACCTCGCGTCCGGGCATCTGGGCGTGCCGCAGGCTGTTGCGCACCGCCTCGGTGAGGGCGGCGGCAATGGTGCTGGCCGAGTGCACCGGCATGCGCAGATCGTCGTAGCCGGGCCAGGTGCGGGTGGCGAAGCGGATACCCGGATTCACCTCGTGCACGGCCGAGCGCAGGAACAGCACCGCCGAGCGCGCGTCGAGGAGATCGGGATCGCGGTCACTGCCCCGGCATTCTTCGAGTTGTTCCAGGGTTCGTTCGGCTTGCCGGCGGAGCACGGAGGACTGGGTGCCCGCGCGCGAGGCCTCCAAAAGCGTTGAGAGCACGGCATCGTGGATGAGCGCGGCGAACCGCGCGCGTTCGCGGTCCCGGCCCTGGGCGGCGGCGGCCGCGGCCGCGCGGCGACTGGCTATGGCCGATTCGCGGTCGACGCGGGCGGCCGCGCCGGTGGCGGCGGTACCGCACCAGACGAACAGGGCCGCCAATCCCGCCGCGCGCAGGAAGTTCTCGACCACGCCCAGCGGGGTGACCGTGGTGACCGTGTAGATCGAGGCCAGCGCCGCCGAGGTGGAGGCGATCAGCAGATAGGTGACGGCCCAGCGCGCGGGCCAGGCCAGTACGCCCGCCGTCACGGCCAATGCCGTGACCCGATACGGCCATACCGTGCCGGCATCGACCGAGTGCACGTTCAACGCGAAGGGGATGGTGGCGAACGCGCCGAGGAAACTCAGTGCGGCACAACCGGATACGATGCGAATCGCCCGCGGTCCGGCCAGCGCGGAGACCACCGCGAGCACCGGATACCAGCCGAAGGCCAGCGCCACGGCGGTGACCGTCCACCAGGTGGCGGCGACCCGCCCCTGTTCGGCGATCTCCGGCAGTTCCATACCGCCGACAATGATTCCGGCGACGCCCACGGAGATGCCGAGCCGCCGCATGATCCGGTCGTACGCGGCGGTGGCCGGATCCTCCTGCGGGACGGTCAGCCCGCCCCGCACCCGCTGCAGGAAACCGGTGAGCGCGGACATCGAAGGCGTCGCGGGCGCGGAATCCAGCGTGCCCGACGCGGTCATGCGCGCGGGTGCCGCTCGGGAACGGGCAGCCAGCCGTCCTCGACGGCCCGCTTGTAGAGATCGGTTTTGGTCGGCGCCGGACGGCCCGCGTCGGCGTATTTCTGCCGGATGCGGCCGAGATAGTCATTGACGGTCTGTTCGGACAGACCGGTCATGCGCGCCACCCGGGACGCCTTCTCACCGGAGGCATACAGCTGGAGCACCTGCTGCTGGCGGGGGCTCAATCCGACATTGGACAGCTGCGGATCACCGTCGATGGCGGCGGCCCAGTCGGTGGTCACCACCTGTTCGCCGTGCGCGGCGCGGCGCACCGCGGCCACCACGGTCGGCACATCCTCGGATTTGCGGACCACACCCAGCACACCCGCGCGGGCGGCCTCGCGCACCAGGAACGGATTGTCGGCGCCGGTGAAGACCAGCACCTCGGCCCCGTGATCGCGCAACGCGCGCACATTGTCATCCGGTGAGGATCCGTCGGCCAGCCGCAGATCCAGTACCACCAGGTCCAAACGCGGGTTCGCCGACAACAACTCGGCCACCGTGCCCGCGGTGATCACCAACTCCAGATCGGCCTCCGGGGCCAGCATGGCAGCGAGCCCGATCGCCACCGATTCATGATCCTCGACCAGCCCGATACGGCGTATCCCCGATTCCTGCGCCTCCACGGCCGACCCTCACCTCTTCCCACAACCGAATATTCGTATCGAGTATGACGGTAAGACGGGCGGATTCGTCAGCCACCAGAATTCGGGGGGAAAACCCGTGCACCGCTTTGTAGGGTTTCGAGTGAGTGCCGCGAGCGTGTGAAGGGACGGGGAGATGCCGAACGAAGTGCTGCTGGACGACTTCGAGGACACCGAGAAGTGGGAGCTGGCCGGGGCGGGTGCGAACAAAGCGCATGTGACCACGTTCGCCGAGGGTGCGCCGATCAAGGATCCGGGGGTGTACGGCGATGGCGTGCCGGGCGCGGATCGGCGGGCGCTGGCGCTGCTGGTGCGCGGGGCGGCCGAGGGGCATGAGATCGAGTTGGTGGCCAGGGCCGGGCAGGCGTTCGCGCTGCCGGGCGAGGTGTCCGGACTGGATCTGTATGTGCGGTCGCCGCACGCCGCGATCTGGGTGTACGGGTTCATCGCCGGGGCCGGTCAGGACAGTGCCGAGGTGTTGCTGGGGCGGGTCGCCGCGAAGGGCGAATGGCAGCGCATCGGTGCGGAATTGATCGAGGTGCTGACCGGGGCGGAATTGCTCGGATTGAAGATCCGGCTCGTCGAGGTGGTGAAAGAGGCGGGTGAGGTCATGATCTTGCTGGACGATTTGACCGTACGCTCATCGGTATGAGCGAGAGATCAGAACTACCGGGTGCCGGGCGGGGAACCGCGCGGGCGCTGTCGGCCTTTCTATTCGGAATGGGGACACTGCATTTCGTGGCCCCGAAACCATTCGATGCGTTGATTCCGCCGCAGTTGCCGGGATCCGCGCGGGCGTACACGCTGGGCTCGGGGGCCGCCGAGCTCGCGGTGGCCGCCGCTGTGGCGGTGCCGCGGACCCGGCGGCTCGGCGGCCTGCTGGCCATGCTGCTGTTCATCGGGGTGTTCCCGGGCAATGTGCAGATGGCCCGGGACTGGGTGCGCAGCAACAAGCCGCTGCCGTTGAAGGCCGGGGCCATTGCCCGTCTGCCGCTGCAGATTCCGATGATTCTGGTGGCGCGGAAGGTGTACCGACAGGCTCGATGAGCCGAGGTCAGCGACGGGTGATCGCCTCGAATACC
>NZ_BDAW01000050.1 GCF_001625085.1 Nocardia acidivorans NBRC 108247 | reverse complement strand
GACCGTCGCGGGGGCCGGGTGAGCCCGGCGCACAGCGGAATACCGGCGGTTCGGGGCGTCCGCCGGGGCCCGCACCCGTGCGGGGTCCGGGTGATCCCGCCTCGCAGCGGAATCCGAGGCGGGTGCCGCCGCCCGGCGGGCCCGGTGCGCCGCAGGGTCCGGGGGAGTTCGCGCCCTGGGGGCCGGAAGGACCTGCCTCGCAACCGGTTCCGGGTCCGCCGCCGTATGTGCCCGAGGTGGATGAGGAGACCGTTCGGCGGACGCTGTCCAAGGGTGATATCGATGCGGACTCCGGTGCGAAACCCGCTGTCGCCAAGGAGAAGCCGGACTCGGCGCGGCCCCGGGTGGGGCGCAGGGACGTATCGCTGGCGTCGCTGCTGTTCGCGGTGGATATCGCGATCATGGCGCTGTGGTCCTATGACCTGTTCGGCAAGGCGTTCGGGCTGATCCACAACCGGTGTACGGCCAAGAAGGATTTCTCGGTGCAGTGCACCGTGGTCCGGCCCGGCGCTTCCGCCCTGTGGGGCTTGCTGATCGGCGGTGGCGGTATGTCCCTCGCCCTGGTCGCGGCCCTGGTCCTGGCGGCCGTCGCCGCCATGACCGGTCGCCGTGTCTGGTGGTGGACGGCCGCCGCGCTGCCGATCATCGCGATCTGTGGCGCACTCGGTCATGTGCTGGTGGGTGACCCGGTCGCGGGCTGATCCGAAGCTGCCATGCCGGAGGTATGGCGCAGTGGCGACCGCCGATTCGGTCGGTGGATCTCGCTGTCGCCGGGGTGATCTATCGCGCGGCGGTGGTGGCCGCCCGGGGGCTGCCCTCCGGTCAACAATGCGGGTACCTGCGTGGCCGCGCCGATGGAGTGCGCCGACATCGACGACTTCCGTGCTGAACTGGAGGTCAACCTCATCGGAGTCGCGGCGGTGACGCAGGCCATCCCGCCCCTGCTGCGAGCGGCGGATCCGGCGGTGCCCGCCGCGTGGGCTCGCGCGGGCGGCGATTTCCCCGCCCGGAGCCGGCGGCGGTGCTGTCGTCGGTCTATACGCGGGCGGCGGCCCCGCCGCCGGACGAGGTTGTCGCGCTGGTGGATTCGATCGTGCGCTCGGGTGCGGTGCGCCGGCCAAGGCCGATCGCTGTCGAGCCGCCGCGCTCGCGGAACTGGATGTGGTGTCCATTGATTCACGGGCCCGCGGCGGGCTCGCGGCGGTAGCCGATCCGGCCGTGCGATGGGACCGGCTGGAGCGCGGGGATCCGGTCGGCGGCTGAGTCCGGTCCGCGGGCGTGTCACCCGGTTGAACTCAGTGCAGCGCCTCCAGGATCATGGCGTTGGCCAATCCGCCTGCCTCGCACATGGTTTGCAGGCCGTAGCGGGCGCCGCGGTCGTGCATGGCGTGCGCCAGGGTGGTGGTCAGGCGGGAACCGGACGCGCCGAGCGGGTGGCCGATGGCGATGGCGCCGCCATTGACATTCACCTTGGACAGGTCGGCTCCGGTGTCGTGCGCCCAGGCCAGCACCACCGAGGAGAAGGCCTCGTTCACCTCGAACAGGTCGATATCGGACAGTTGGAGTCCGCTGCGCCGCAATACCTTCCGGGTCGCGGGAATGACGGCGGTCAGCATGAGCAGGGGATCGTCACCGGCGACGGCGAAGCTGTGCAGCCGGGCCAGCGGGGTCAGGCCGAGCTGGGCGGCGCGCTCGCCGGTCATGATGAGCGTCGCGGCGCTGCCGTCATTGATCTGGCTGGCATTGGCGGCGGTGATATTCCAGCCGATCTGCGGGAAGCGGGCCGCCATCTCCTCGCTGTAGTAGGCCGGGCGCAGGTTGCCGAGGGTTTCCAGGGTGCTGCCGACGCGGATGCCCTCATCGGTGGTGAGTCCGGCCAAGGGGGCGAGCTGGGCGTCGAACGCGCCGTCTTTGGTTGCGCGGGCGGCCTTTTCGTGGCTGGAGAGTGCGAACTCGTCCAGTTGGGTGCGGGACAGTCCCCATTTCGCGGCGATCAGCTCGGCGCTGATGCCCTGGGGCACAAGCCCTTCCGGATACCGTTCGGCGAATGCGATCCCGCTGATGTCCTGGGCGCCGACCATATTCGCGCCCATCGGCACGCGGCTCATGGATTCCACGCCACCGGCCACGACGATGTCGTATGCCCCGGCGATCACACCCTGGGCGGCGAAGTGGATGGCCTGCTGGCTGCTGCCGCATTGGCGGTCGACTGTGGTGGCGGGGACGGATTCGGGGTATCCGGCCGCGAGCGCGGCGCGTCGGGTCAGATTGCTGCCCTGTTCGCCGACGGCGGTGACCACGCCGCCGATCACATCGTCGATGAGTTCGGGATCGATGCCGCTGCGCCGGACGACCTCGCGCAGGCTGTGCGCGAACAGGTCGACGGGGTGGGTGCCGTGCAGTGCGCCATTGGCCTTGCCCTTGCCGACCGGGGTGCGTACCGCTTCGACGATGACTGCGTCTCTCATGGCCTGTCCTTTTCCGGAGTAGCTGGCTTCATTGCCCTAATGTCAGGGTAGGAGCTGGCCATAGTTGAGGCAAGTCAGCATGTGTATGATGTACGCCATGCCCGTCGTATTGGAAGGAAAGCTCGCGGACCTGAGCGCGTGGAAGCCGCAGGGCTGCTCCATAGCCAAGGCCCTGGACATCGTCGGCACCCGCTCGGCGATGCTCATCCTGCGCGAATGCTTCTACGGCACGACGCGGTTCGACGGTTTCGCCACCCGCGTCGGCATCACCGATGCCGCCGCCGCCAGCGCGCTGCGCAAACTCACCGAGGCGGGATTGCTCGAGAAACGGCCCTATCGGGAGGAGGGCAAGCGGACCCGGCACGAATACGTGCTCACCCCGATGGGATCGGATCTGCTGCCCGTCGTGCTGGCCCTCTGGCAGTGGGGTGACGAGTATCTACAGGACGGCGAACCGCCGCTGGAGCGCGTCGAGGACGCGACCGGTGAACCGGTGCGGGTGCAGGTCCGCTCCGCCTCGGGACATGAAGTGCCGCTGGAGAATCTGCGCGTGCGCGTCAACAAGAAGTGGCGTCGCCCCGCGTAATGCGGGACGACGCCGTCGTGGATCGCCCACCCGTCATCCCGGCATGGCCGGGATGCGCGGTGTCAGTTCAAGCGCCGTCCGTCCTGCGGGTCGAAGTAGTAGATGTGCTCGGCGGTGGTGACCAGGCTCAGGCGTGCGCCCTTGACCGGCGGGTTGCGCCAATCCGCCCGCGCCACAATGGTTTCCCCGTCGCCGAGGGTGCGGCCGTAGATGTAGGCGTCGGAGCCGAGCTCCTCGACCACGTCCACCTCCATATCGATGGCCTGCCCGTCGCCGGTCGGCTCCAGATGCTCGGGCCGTACGCCCACAACGATATTCGGCCCGGCGGCATCGGCCACCGTGCGCGGCAGTTCGATGCGGTGACCGCCGAGCGATACCCCGCCGTTCCGCACCGGCAGCGTGAACAGGTTCATGGCGGGCGAGCCCATGAATCCGGCCACGAACAGATTCGCCGGATCGCGGTACAGATCGCGCGGTGAGGCGCACTGCTGCAGCAGTCCGTCCTTGAGCACGGCGACCCGGTCGCCCATGGTCATGGCCTCGACCTGATCGTGCGTGACGTACACGGTGGTGGTGCCGAGCCGGCGCTGCAATTGCGCGATCTGGGTGCGGGTCTGCACGCGCAGCTTGGCGTCCAGGTTCGACAGCGGCTCATCCATGAGGAAGACCTGCGGCTGGCGCACGATGGCGCGACCCATGGCCACGCGCTGGCGCTGACCGCCGGAGAGCGCCTTGGGCTTGCGATCCAGGTACGGCTCCAGATCCAGGAGTTTGGCGGCCTCGAGGACGCGCTGCTGCCGCTCCTCCTTGGCGACCTTGGCCATCTTGAGTGCGAAGCCCATATTCTCGGCCACGTTCATATGCGGGTAGAGCGCGTAGTTCTGGAACACCATGGCGATATCGCGTTCCTTGGGCTCGGCATGGGTGACATCCCGGTCGCCGATGAGAATGCGACCTTCGCTCACCTCCTCGAGCCCGGCGAGCATGCGCAGTGAGGTGGATTTGCCGCAGCCGGACGGGCCGACGAGCACCAGGAATTCGCCATCGGCGATCTCCAGATTCAGTTCATCCACAGCGGGTTTGGCCGAGCCCGGGTACAGCCGGGTGGCCTTGTCGAAAGTCACCGTTGCCACGGTGCACATCCCTTCACCGGCAGGAACGTGCCGGACGATCCGAGTAGAGGGGTGGTTCCCGGGCATCGGCCCGGGTCACCGGGACGATATCAGGGCGAATCGCCGCGTGCGGGGGTGCGAGGTTCGCTTCTCGCGAGCGACGGTTCCCGGAGATGAGTAGCCTCGGATTGGAACCTCGCCCGAGCTTGTTCGGGCTACCGGAAATTCCGAGACTCGAGGAGTTGCCCGATGAGCCGACCGGTTCGTATCGGAGTTCAGCTACAGCCGCAGCACGCACCCGATTACGGGCTGATTCGGGACGCGGTGCGCCGCGCCGAGGATGCCGGGGTGGATATCGTCTTCAACTGGGATCACTTCTATCCGCTGTACGGCGATCCCGAGGGCGCGCACTTCGAATGCTGGACCATGCTGGCCGCGGTCGCCGAGCAGACCGAGCGGGTGGAGTTGGGCGCGCTGGTCACCGGCGGCGGCTACCGCAATCCGGATCTGCTGGCCGATATGGCGCGCACGGTCGACCACATCAGTGGCGGGCGGTTGATCCTGGGCATCGGCGCGGGCTGGTTCCAGAAGGACTATGACCAGTACGGCTACCAATTCGGTACCGCCGGAAGCCGTTTGGATCTGCTCAAGGATTACCTGGCGCGGATCACCGATCGGCTGGCCAAGCTGAATCCGCGGCCGGTGCGCGATATTCCGATTCTCATCGGCGGTGGCGGCGAGAAGAAGACGCTGCGCCTGGCCGCGCAGTACGCCGATATCTGGCACAGCTTCGCCGATCTCGAGGTGCTGCGGCGCAAGTCGGGAATTCTGGCCGAGCACTGCGCGGCGGTGGGCACCGATCCGGACACGATCGAGCGGTCGGTGGATTGGCCGGGGGCGGACACGGCGGCCGAGTTCGTGGCGGCGGGCGCGACGCTGTTCACGGTCGGGGTCGGCGGGCCGGACTACAACCTCGACGGCGTGAAACAGGCGATCGCCTGGCGGGATCGCTTCTCGGAATAGGTGTGGATCCCGGCCAAAAGCATGCCGGGATGACGGGGGAGGCCTCGCCGGGGTGATGGGGCGGGCTGGACTCCGGGTGATGGCAACTCTAGGAATGCGGGTCTATCCCACTAGGGTGGTTTGTCATGGTTTGCTTGCGCACGGCCAGGTCCCGACGGTACGGCCGTCGACCTCGCATGCTGTCGATGGCGGGGGCGTTGCTGCTCACCCTGGGCGCGGTCACCCTGGGCGCCGGTCCGGGTGCGGCCGCACCGAGCGGCGGTGATCTCTGCGCACCGCCGGGCCTGGCCGCGGCCAGCGCCGCGCCCACCAATCTGGCGACGGGGTCGGCCACGCCATCCTCGGACAGGTACACCACGGCCACCACCGAACCCCTCGACCGCATCGATGTGACCAAGCTGGGCCTGCTCACCCCGGGCAAGCTCAGCGTCGGCACGCTCTCGGACGCCCCGCCGAGCATCTGCCTGAATTCACAGGGCGTCTTCACCGGCTTCGACAATGAACTGCTGCGCGCGGCCGCCGCCAAGATCGGTGTGCAGGTGGAGTTCACCGGTACCGATTTCGCGGGTCTGCTGGCGCAGGTGGCCAATGGCCGCTTCGATGCCGCGTCGTCGAGCATCACCACCACCGATGCCCGCCGCAAACTGGTCGGCTTCACCAATGGCTACGACTTCGGCTACTTCTCCCTGGTCGCCCCGAACGGCAGTGCCATCAAGGGCTTCTCGGATCTGCACCGCGGCACCCGCATCGGCGTGGTGCAGGGCACCGTGCAGGACGAGTACGTGGTGAACGAACTGCATCTGGATCCGGTGAAGTTCCCCGATTACAACACCGCGTACGCGAATCTGAAGACCGGGCAGATCGATGCCTGGGTGGCCCCGTCGCAGCAGGCCATCGGCGCGATCAAACCGGGCGATCCGACCTCGATCGTGCAGAACACCTTCAGCCTCAACAACTTCACCGGCTGGGCGGTGCGCAAGGACAATCAGCCGCTCACCGATGCGCTCAACGCGGGTCTGGACGCGGTGATCGCCGACGGCACCTACGCGAAACTCTATGAGGACTGGGTGCCGCGCGAGCTGCCACCGGGCTGGAAGCCGGGCTCCAAAGCCGTTGCGCCGCCGCAGCTCCCCGATTTCAACAAGATCGCGGCCGAGCACGCGAACGACAATGCCGGGCAGCCGGTGGCACAGCCGAAATCCACCCTCGCCCAACTGAAGGACACGTTCTTCGACTGGTCGCTGTACCGCAAGGCCTTTCCCGATCTGATCAAGACCGGTCTGCCCAATACCCTTGTTCTGGCGCTGGTCTCGGGCGCGCTGGGCACGGTGCTCGGCATGCTGCTCGCGGTGGCGGGCATCTCCCGCACCCGCTGGCTGCGCTGGCCCGCTCGGGTGTACACCGATATCTTCCGCGGTCTGCCCGCCGTGGTGATCATCCTGATCATCGGCCTCGGCATCGGCCCGGTGGTGAAGAACGTGACCGGCAACAACCCGTACTGGCTGGGTGTGGTGGCGCTGGCGCTGCTGGCTTCGGCCTATATCGGCGAGATCTTCCGCTCCGGTATCCAGTCCGTGGAGCCCGGTCAGCTGGAGGCGGCCCGCGCCATCGGATTCGGCTACCGGCAGTCCATGACCCTGGTGGTGATTCCGCAGGGTGTGCGCCGGGTGCTGCCCGCGCTGATGAATCAGTTCATCGCGCTCATCAAGGACTCCTCGCTCATCTACTTCCTGGGATTGCTCGCCACCCAGCGCGAATTGTTCGCGGTGGGCCGGGATCTGAACGCGCAGACCGGAAATCTCTCACCGCTGGTCGCCGCGGGCCTGATGTACCTGGTGCTGACGGTCCCGCTCACCCACCTGGTGAACTACATCGACCGCCGCCTGCGCACCGGCCGCGCCGAGCAGACGATCGAACCGGTCGAGCAGGCCGTGATCACGGAAGGGCGTGGAGCATGAGTGCCTCTCTCACCGGTACCGGATTGCATGTGACGCTGGGCGGCAATGAGGTGCTGCGCGGTGTGGACATTCATGTGGACGCGGGCAAGACCACCACGGTCATCGGCCCCTCGGGTTCGGGTAAGTCGACCCTGCTGCGCGTGCTGAATCGCCTGTACGAGCCGAGCCGGGGTGACATCCTGCTGGACGGCGCATCGGTGCTGAAGGATGATCCGGATCAGCTGCGCCGCCGGATCGGCATGGTGTTCCAGCACTTCAATCTGTTCCCGCACAAGACCGTTGCCGAGAATGTGGCGCTGGGTCCGCAGAAGTTGCACGGCCTGTCCAAGGAGCAGGCCCGCACCCTCGCCCTCGAGCAGTTGGAGGCGGTCGGGCTGGCGGGCAAGGCCGACTCCCGGCCCGCGAACCTGTCCGGCGGTCAGCAGCAGCGTGTCGCCATCGCCCGTGCGCTGGCCATGAAGCCGCAGCTCATGTTCTTCGACGAGGCCACCTCGGCGCTGGACCCGGAGCTGGTCAAGGGCGTGCTGGCGCTCATGGCCGAGCTGGCCGAGGGCGGTATGTCCATGATCGTGGTGACGCACGAAATGGGTTTCGCCCGTTCGGTATCGGATCGGGTGGTGTTCATGGATCACGGCAGGGTTGTCGAAACCGGTACGCCGGAGGCGCTTTTCGACAACCCCGAAACCCCGCGCCTGCAACAGTTCCTGTCGCAGGTGCTCTGAACCGCGGCAGCGGCTAACCGCTGCCGAAGCTGGGCATATTCGCGAAGCGGCCGAAATCGCCCTGGGCACCGCTGTATACGTTCAGATCGGTGCCCCCGGCGATGCCCGGCACATTCCCGGAATCGGTGTACTGCCAGAACGTCCAGGCGGGCCAGCCGCCCGGCACCTCGGGGCCGTCATTGCCGCGGTAGTCCGCGATCCACAGCGGGTACCTGGTGAATTCCTCGCTGTCCGCCATGGCCGTCCGCCAGAAGCGCGGATAGGTGTAGATGATCGGCACGCGACCGGTCAACGCCTGCACCGTATTCAGATAGCGGTGCGTCCAGTCGATGAGCGCCGGCGCGGGCAGTCCGCCCGAATCCTCCAGATCCAGTACGGGCGGCAGATCGAGCGGTCCGTTCTGGCCGAGCACGGTGGCGGCGTACAGCGCGGCCTGCGCCTCGGGCAGCAGATTCGGCCGCGCGTAGTGGTAGGTGCCGCGCGCCACGCCCGCCGCCCGCATGAGCAGGCTGTCCGCGACGAAGTAGGGGTTCACGTAGTTGACGCCCTCGGTGGCCTTGACCATGGCGAAGTGATTGCCGGAGGCGCGCACCTCGAACCAGTTGATCATGCGGCCGTCGAGGTGCTGCCAGGACGAGACATCCGGCCCGCCCGCATCGGCCGCCGCGGGAGCGGCCGACATTGCTGTGAGGATGCCGGCCACCGCGAGGGTGGCCAGTCCCAGCTTCTTCCGTCGAACCATGCGAGGGGACGCTATGTGGGATTACGCACCTTGTCGGGCGAACGCGCCCGCCTGTTGTCCAAGTGTTAGCTGAATCTCAGCTGCCGCGGGATATCACCCCAGCCAATCGAGTACCGAGGCCGCCGTCCAGGATTGCTGCATACTGCCCAGCGGTTCGCCGGTGAATGGTTCGTAGTACTCGGCGAAGGTGCCGTCACTGGCCTGTCGCAGTCCCTCCGCGCGCAGCATGAAGGACCGTTCGGCCCAGCCGCGGCGCGCGAAGACCCAGGAGAACAGCCAGCTCATTACCGGCCACACCGGCCCGCGCCAGTATTCGCGCGGCCGGAAGTCCCTGGCCACCGGTGAGGTCGAGGGCGGCAGTGCGTATCGCAGATCCGGATGCCCGCACCAGCGCGGCCCCTCGAACAGGCGCAGCAGCCGTCTTTCGGCATCGCGCGGCAACCCGCCGCAGAGCAGCGGCGCGAAGGAGGCGAGGGTTTCGGTCTCGATCCACTTGTCCGCGCGCACATCGAAATCGCGCGCCACCCCGGTGCGCGGATCGGTGGTGCCGACCACGCCCGACCGGAAGTAGTCGGCCCATTCGTACAGTTCGCGCACATCGGCGTTCGGCTGTTTGTAGTCCTCGCCGATATTGGCCAGCACATCGCAGGCGAGCGCGAAAATCGCGGTGACGAACACATCCTCGACGGCGAAGCTCATTGTCGAGGCCAGTTGATAATCGTCGTAGCCGCAGCGCCGCATCTGCTCGACCAGCCACATGTACCGGTCGTATTCGCGATCACTGGGCCGCTGGGTGGGATCGCCGACCACCTGCAGATCCTCGCGCTCATACGGCGGAAGATCCGGTCCCGGAATCACATTGGCGTAGGCGCGATCCCAGCGCGGCGAATTGTCCATTCCGGATTCCCACCCGTGATACAGCGTGATTCGCCCGTGCTGCTTGGGATCTCGCGCATAGGCGAGCCAGCGATGCCAGCGCATCAGATCCGGCCAGCGCCGCTGCAGGAACTCCTCCGCGGTGGCGCGGGTGCTGCGCCCGTGCCGCCGGGAATGATCCAGAATCCGTTGCACCGCAATGGCGTGCACGGGCGGCTGGGTGATGCCGGAGGTGTCGGGACCGTCCGGCGCGTCCGTGGCCAGGCGACGGCACTCCCAGCGGCTCGGTCCCGGGAAGTAGCCGTCCACGCCATTGGCGAAGACGATGTGCGGGATCATCCCGTTGCGCCATTGCGCCGACAACAAGGTGTCCATCTCCAGCACGGCGCGCTCCACGCTCAGCGGGGCCAGACCGACCGCGACGAAGGCGGCGTCCCAACTCCACATGTGTGGATAGAGTCTGGGCGCGGCGGTGGTCATGGACCCCAGGTCGTTGCCGCGCAGCAGGTAGGCGGCGCGGGCCGCGAGCTGGGTAGGCGTGAAACCCGAGTGCGTCATCGCCCTATTCTGCGACGGAACCCGCAGGTATGCGCGGTGTCCGTCCGCTGTCGGGCGGTCGGGCGGCGCTATGGGCGTTATGTCCACCTCCTCGTAGGACGCTGTGCCTGCCGAGGACGCCGGTTCGTCGAATTGCACTGTGTACGCCTTTTCACATTTTCGAACGCGCGTGTGTTTGAGCCCTCTGTGCCTAGCCAACGCATCGTCGGTGCCGCGCACCCGGTTACGGTGATCGCATGGCGAATTCCGCGCAGTCCGGCAGTGACCGTCCTACCGCGTTGATCACCGGAGCGAGCCGGGGCCTCGGCGCCGCCATCGCCCGCGCGCTCGCGCCCACGCACCGGTTGCTGCTGGGTGCGCGCACGCCGGAAGCCCTGGAACCGATACTGCGGGAATTGCCGGATGCCACGGGGTGGCCGGTGCAGCTGACCGACTACGAGGCCGTGGCCGCCGCGGCCGAGTCGATCGAGCGGCTCGATGTCCTGGTGCACAATGCCGGGGTCGCCGACCTGGGAACAATAGCCGATTCGTCCGTTGCGCAGTGGCGGAATACGTTGGAAGCCAACCTGATAGCGGTATCGGAGCTGACCCGGGTGCTGCTGCCCGCCCTGCGCGCGGCGCACGGGCACGTGGTGCTGATCAATTCCGGTGCGGGGTTGCGCGCCAATCCCGGCTGGGGCGTGTACGCGGCGAGCAAATTCGCACTGCGCGCCTTCGGTGACGCATTGCGGCTCGAGGAGCCCGATCTGCGCGTGACCTCCATCCATCCGGGCCGCATCGATACCGATATGCAGCGCGAACTGGTCGCGGGGGAGCAGCGCGAATACCGGCCGAGTGAATTCCTCACCCCGGAGACGGTGGCGTGGACGGTGCGCAATGCCATCGAGACCCCGCGTGACGCCCATCCCACCGAGATCGTATTGCGGCCGATCCCACGCTGAGAGCAGCCTTAACGTTTCTCTTGAATTCGGATCGTTTCGCGCGGAATTGGTGTCCAGTTCATCGCGGGTGGATATAACCGGATGAACCGCCCGAAACTCGCGCGGGGCTGAGGTGATTCCGCATGCGGAACCGAAATTCGGAGCGATCGAACACGATGGACAGACGACGGCTGCTGACCCTGCTCGCGGCGGGCACGGCGGTCGCCCTCACGGGCTGCACCCAGGCGCACAGCGATCCCCTGGACTCCGGATCCGCGGGCGGGAACGGGCAGCCCGGAACCTCCCCGCGCCTGCTCCCGGCCCCGCCCGGCGGACCCAAGACGCCGATCGGCGCGGGCACCATCACCGGATTGCCGGGTAGCGGCAATTCGCTGGCGCTCACCGTCGATGACGGCGCCAGCGCCGAAGTGGTCGGCGCGTACATCGAATTCGCCAGGCGCACCGGTGCGCGCTTCACCTTCTTCGTCACCGCCTACTACGACTCGTGGAGTATCCATCGCGACGCGCTGCGCCCGCTGGTGGATTCCGGGCAGATCCAGCTGGGCAATCACACCTGGAATCATCCGGATCTGACCACGCTCTCGGCGAGCGCGGTGTCCGCGCAGCTGGATCAGGCGAAGACGTTCCTGCGCAATACCTTCGGCGTCGACGGCACCCCGTTCTATCGGCCGCCGTTCGGCCGCCACAACGGCACCGTCGACAAGGTGGCCGCCGATCTCGGCTACACCGTGCCCACCATGTGGTACGGCTCGCTCTCGGACTCCGGGGTGATCACCGAGGACTACCTGATGGAATGCGCGCGAAAGTATTTCAACCCGCAGACCATTGTGATCGGCCACGCCAATCATCCGGCCGTCACGCACTGCTACGACCAGCTGGTGGATGTGATTCGGGAGCGCAATCTCGCCATGGTCACGCTGAACGACGTGCTCGCCCCGCCGCGATGACCGCGTGATTCCGTAATCCCCAGGGGGAGTGGATTTTCCGGTCGTCTTTCCGGCGGGCGGGTGCTAGTGAAGAGGTTCGACGATGGACAGAAGACGGCTGCTCACGCTGCTGGCGGCGGGCACCGCTGCCACCCTGCTCGGCGCGGGCGAGGCGCGTGCCGATTTCCCCTTCGACAATGGCTCATCGGGCGGTCTGATACCGCCGAATCTGCTTCCCGGAACGACACTTCCGCCGATCGCGCCGCGCGTGGCCATCGGACCGGGGACCATCAGCGCGCTACCCGGCGACGGAAACAATATGGCGCTCACCATCGATGACGGCGCGAGCGTCGAAACCGTCGGCGCTTTCATCGAATTCGCGCGTCGCAGCGGTATTCGCATGACCTTCTTCGTGACCGCGTACTACAACTCCTGGATGGTGCATCGCGACGCGCTGCGCCCGCTGGTCGATTCGGGCCAGATCCAGCTGGGCAATCACACCTGGGACCATCCGGATCTGACCCGGCTCTCGGCGGGCGCGATCGCGGATCAGATCGACCGCGCGAAAGCGTTCCTGTGGAACACCTTCGGTACCGACGGCACCCCGTTCTACCGCCCGCCGTTCGGGCATCACAACGGTCTGGTCGATCGGGTGGCGGCCGACTCCGGGTATGCCGTGCCGACCATGTGGTACGGCAATCTCAACGACACCATGACGGTGATCAACGAGGACATCATCCTCACCGCCGCCCGGCAGTGGTTTCGCGCGCAGTCCATCGTGATCGGGCACGCCAACCGGCCCACCGTCACCCATGTCTTCGATCAGCTCAACGACATTATCCGCGAGCGCAATCTCGCGACCGTGACACTGAACGACGTCCTGGTGCTCACCTGACCGCCCTGTCATCCCGGCCAAGAGCGCGCCGGGACGACGGAGGTGGGTCTCAGGCGACGATGTTCACCAGGCGACCGGGGACCACGATAATCTTGCGAGGTTCCTTGCCGCCCAGCAGTTCCGCGATCTTCTCATCCGCCAGGGCAGCGGTCCGCACCGCGGCCTGATCGGCATCGGCCGCGACGCTGACGCGACTGCGGACCTTGCCGTTGACCTGGATCGGGTACTCGACCGAATCCTCCACCAGCAGTGCGGGATCGGCGATCGGAAACGGACCGTGGGCCAGGGATGCGGTGTGGCCCAGGCGTTCCCACAGCTCCTCGGCGATATGCGGGGACATCGGGGCCAGCATCAGCACCAGGGGTTCGACCAGGGCGCGCGGTGCGCCGTCGCCGAAGTTCTTGGTCAGGTAGTTGGTCAGCTCGATCAGCTTCGCGCCGGCGGTATTGTCCCGCAGGTTGGCGTAGTCGTCATCCACCCCGGCAATCGTCTTGTGCACCAGGCGCAGTGCCTCGCCCGAGGGTTCGGCGTCGGTGACGCGAATCGCGCCGGTCTCCTCGTCCACCACCAGTCGCCAGACGCGCTGCAGGAAGCGCTGCGCGCCGACGACATCCTTGGTGGACCAGGGGCGCGAGGCGTCCAGCGGACCCATGGACATCTCGTAGAAGCGGAAGGTATCCGCGCCGTAGGCCTCGTACATCTCATCCGGGGAGACGGCGTTCTTCAGCGATTTGCCGATCTTGCCGTACTCCTGGAACACCTCGATCTCGGTGCCGGAGGTGTTGGTCCAGAAGAACTTTCCGTCCCGCTCCACGATCTCGGCGGCGGGCACGTACGCGCCACGCTCATCCTTGTAAGCGAAACCCTGGATATAGCCCTGGTTGAACAGGCGACGGTACGGCTCGCTGGAGGACACATCGCCCAGATCGAACAGCACCTTCTGCCAGAAGCGCGAGTACAGCAGGTGCAGCACGGCGTGCTCCACACCGCCGATGTACAGATCGACGCCGCCCGGATCCTTCGGACCGTGTTCGGCCGTGCGCGGGCCCAGCCAGTACTGCTCGTTCTCCTTGGCGCAGAACGCATCCGAGTTCGTCGGGTCCGCGTAGCGCAGCTGATACCAGGAGCTGCCCGCCCAGTTGGGCATGACATTGGTATCGCGGCGGTACCGCTTGGGACCGTCGCCCAGATCCAGCGTGACGTGCACCCAGTCGGTGGCCTTGGCCAGCGGCGGGGACGGTTCGGAGTCGGCATCGTCCGGATCGAAGGTGACCGGGGCGAAGTCCTCGATCTCCGGCAGCCGCACCGGCAGCATGGATTCCGGCAGGGCGTGCGGCGTGCCGTCCTCGTCGTAGACGATGGGGAAGGGCTCGCCCCAGTAGCGCTGGCGGGCGAACAGCCAATCGCGCAGCTTGTACTGAATGGTGCCCTGACCGTGGCCGTTCGCCTCCAGTTCGGAGATCACCCGCGCCTTGGCGGCGTCGATCTCCAGACCGTCCAGGTAGCCGGAGTTCACCAGGGTGCCCTCACCGGAGTAGGCGGCCTCGGAGATGTCGCCGCCCGCGACGACCTCCACAATGGGCAGGCCGAAGGCGGTGGCGAACTCCCAGTCGCGCGGATCGTGACCGGGGACGGCCATGATCGCGCCGGTGCCGTAACCGCTCAGCACATAGTCGGCGATGAAGATCGGCACGCGCGCGCCGTTCACCGGATTGGTGGCGTACGAGCCCAGGAAGACGCCGGTCTTCTCCTTGCTCTCCTGCCGCTCCAGATCCGATTTCGCCGCGATCGACTTGCGGTATGCCGCAACGGCTTCCGCCGGGGTGTCGGACCCGCCGCCGGTCCAGCGGGCATCGGTGCCGGACGGCCAGGACGCCTCGGTCAGCCGGTCGACCAGATCATGCTCGGGGGCCAGCACCACGTAGGTGGCGCCGAACAGCGTGTCCGGGCGGGTGGTGAAGACCTCGATGGTGTCCGAGCCCGCGTCGAACTTGACCTGCGCGCCGCGCGAGCGCCCGATCCAGTTGCGCTGCATGGACTTCACATTGTCCGGCCAGTCCAGCTCGTCCAGGTCGTCGACCAGGCGATCGGAGTAGGCGGTGATGCGCATCATCCACTGCCACAGGCGCTTG
Source organism: Nocardia acidivorans NBRC 108247 (assembly GCF_001625085.1). Classification (GTDB taxonomy): domain Bacteria; phylum Actinomycetota; class Actinomycetes; order Mycobacteriales; family Mycobacteriaceae; genus Nocardia; species Nocardia acidivorans. The sequence continues at coordinate 31,665 of NZ_BDAW01000050.1, read as the reverse complement.
CGGAATACCGGGAAGTTGCCGCGCTCACTGCGGCCGTCCGCGGTGACCTCTTCATTGGACAGTACGGTGCCCAGACCGGGGCACCAGTTGACCATCGAATCGGTCTGGTACACCAGGCGATACGAGTCGATGACGGTATTGCGCTCGGTCTGCGACAGCTCGGCCCAGGCGCGGTCCTCGCCGGGGATCGTCCGTTGTCCGTTCTCGAACTGTGCGATCAGTTCGGCGATCGGGCGAGCCCGGCCCAGCACTTCGTCATACCAGGCGTTGTAAATGCGCAGGAAGATCCACTGCGTCCATTTGTAGTACTCGGGATCGGTGGTCGCGAAGGAGCGGCGGCGATCGTGGCCCAGGCCCAGTCGATCCAGCTGACGCTGCATATTCGCGATATTGGATTCGGTGGTCACCCGCGGATGCGCACCGGTCTGCACCGCGTACTGCTCGGCGGGCAGGCCGAAGGCGTCATAACCCAGGGCGTGCAGCACATTCCGGCCGCGCATGCGGTGGTAGCGGGCGAACACATCGGTGGCGATATAGCCCAGCGGATGTCCGACGTGCAGACCCGCGCCGGAGGGGTACGGGAACATGTCCTGTACGAACAGTTTGTCCGCGGGGGTCTCGCCCCGCAGCGGGCCGACCGGATTGGGCGCGTAGAAGGTGCCGCGCTCCTGCCACGCCCGCTGCCACTTCTGCTCGACCCGGCCGGCCAGTTCTGCGTTGTAACGGTGTGCGGGCACATCGCTGGCCCCACCCGCCGCCGCGGTGGGTGTGTCGGTTGCACGAGTGTCCTGCACGGTCCTGCCTTCTTATTCCTAGCCGATCCCCGATAAGGTCGCTCACCAGGGTAAAGCGTGCGCACCGCCGAACCCAAAAGGGGTGACGACCTCGCGCACCGGCACGCCGGGGCCGATCGGGGAGTCGCGGGACACCCCGCGGGACTTCGGACCGGAGCCGGAGCTGACCCGAGCGCGCTGTAGCCTGCAGGGGTGTTGGTTGTCGCGATGATTCTGTTTGTTCTGTCGGCTGTCGCCGTGGTCACCGGAGTGCTCGGACTGACCGGCACGCTGCCCGGTAACCGCTATTTCGGGGTGCACTCCGAGGCCGCGGTGAAATCCGAGGAGAACTTCAAGCTGGCCAATCGCGTGGCCGCGCCGACCACCATCGTGGCCGCGCTGCTGCTCGCCGCCGGTGGCGCGGTCGCGCTCGTCGGCGGCGGTATCGCCGGAATTCTGATTCCGCTGGCGGCCGCGGCCATCGCGTTCTTCACCCTCGGTTCGGGCGCGCTCGCCGCCGAGAAGGCCCTCGAGGCCGCGGCACCCGCGGAAGCGGTCGGCGGCTGCGGCAGCGCCTGCGGTTCGTGCTCGCTGCGCGATACCTGCGCGCCCGCCGCGAACTGATTCGCGAGCCGGTGTCCTAGCGCAGGCTCTTGCGCATCCAGATGTGCGGGATCCCCGCGTCATCGCCGATCTCGCCGTACGCCTCATATCCGAGCCGCTCGTAGAAGCCCTGCGCGTGGGTCTGCGAATGCAGTTCGATCGCACCGAGACCACGCGCACGCGCACGCTCCTCGATGGCCCGGACCAGCGCCACGCCCATACCGGTGCCCCGCGATTCCGGTAAGACGGCCAGGCGGCCGAGCACACCGGTGTTCTCGCGCACCAGCAGTCGGCCCGCGCCCATGGGTTGCCCGTCGAGCCGGGCGAGGAAGTGATCGGCGACCGCGTCCAGCTCGTCGAGCTCCAACTCCTGCGGTACGCCCTGCTCCGCGACGAACACCTTCATCCTGATGTCGTACGCGTCGGCCAGCTCCTGCTCCGTGCTCACGGTGACTACCTCGATCATGTAGCCAGCATGCCTCAGCGCTCCGGGGGCGCGATGCTCCGGGACAGCGGGCTGCCCGCCGGGTTCACATAGACGACGGTGAGCCGCACCGGCCGGTCGCCGAGATTGCGGGCCAGGTGAGCGTGCGCGCGCCCACTCGGTTCCCGGAAGATCCGCCACGGGCGTTTGGTGACCGGTACGCAATCGGTGGCCGGATGATTCAGCGGCCCGCCGGTGACCAGGACGAACAGCGTCCCGTCGTGATAGTGCCAGCCGCTCTGCCCACCGGGTTCGAGGATGGTCTGCCGGAGAATGAATTCTCTACCGGCACAGCGGAATCGAATGAATTCGCGGCTGCGGGTGCCCGATGCCGGGACCGGATTCTCCCGGAAGCTGCGTGCGAGGAAGGCCATGATCGAATGATCGCGGTGCCGGGCGGCGCGTGGCCGCCCGAGCGCGATCAGTGGTCGTCGTAGTGCCCGGCGTGCGCCGCGTGCCGGTGGCCGTCGTGGACGTAATCGACATGATCGCCGTGCGGTACCGCCACATGGCCGCAATCCGGTCCGTGTTCATGCTCGTGACCGTCGTGGGTGATGTGCCCGGCGGGCTCGCACTCGTCGAAATGATCGTCGTGCGCCCGATGCAGATGCCCGTCGTGCACATAGTCCACATGATCCCCATGTGGAACAGCTACATGGCCGCAACTGGGACCGTGGACATGATCATGACCGGTGTGAGCGGTATGAACCTGAGACATGGAACTTCCTTTCCGAGATGGACAGGACAATCCGGCAAACAGGTACGGACATTAGCACCCATGCATCTGTCGCTCACGAGGGCGCCTGGAAGTACGGCCGGACAATGTCAGCGCTTGTGGCGCAATAGGTCCCGGCCGGAGCTCGCGGGGAACCGTTGCGGTGCGGGGTGTGGATCCCGGCCGAAAGCGCGCCGGGATGACGGGTGGGGCGTGCCGAGGTGGCGGGTGAGGCTGGGTGGTCGTGCGGTCCAGTCGACGTGTCAGCGTTTTCGCCAGCGGTGCAATGGGTTTCGTGAGGCGTGCCCGGGAGGGGGAAGTCCGAGCGCCGCCGCGAAGGCCGCGGCGTCGGCGGCCGTCGAGGACTTGGGGCGGGTGCTCGCCCATTGCATGAATTTCGCGGGGAAGTCACCACCGCAGGCGTGTGCGAGCAGCGGAAACCGCCGGGCCACCTCGTCGGCGCGCTTGTGCAGCAGTGCGTGCGCGGTGGCGGAGATATCGGCGGCGTCGAATCCCGCGGGTGCGGGTGCGCCCGCGACCAAGGCGCGCACCAGGGCCGCCTGCTGTTCCGCGAGTGTTCCGGACAGGTTCTGAAGGGAATCTCGCTGCTCCGTCCCGTTCGCGAGGGGTTCGTTCACGGGCCGCTCATTCCCGCCGAGAGCGCGGGGCGCAGTGTGACGGGCGGGCGGCCGGAGGCGGTGGCGAGGGAATTCAGTTCGGCGGCGAGTTCTGTTGCGGGGGGATAGTTTCCGTCGCGCTCCAGCATGAGCGGCACCGGCCGGTCCGCGGTGAATTCGGTGACCAGCGCCAGCACCTCGGCGGGTACCGGGTGCGAATGGGTGTCGTGGTAGCGGCCGCCGACCTCGTGTCCGCCCGCGACATGGCAGTAGGCGAGTCGTTCGGTCGGCAGTCGCAGCAATTCGGTGAGCGGATCGCGAGATCTGTTGCGCGCGTTGGCATACAGGTTGGCGATATCGATCAGCAGGTATACCCCGGTGCGCTCCACCAGCTCCTGGAGGAATTCGGCCTCGCTGAACTCCGCGTCCGGCCACTCGAAGAGCGCGGCGATATTCTCCACCGCCAGCGGCACCTCCAGTTCGGCCCGAGTGCGGGAGATATTGCGCGCCAAGGCGTCCAGTGCCTCGCGGGTGCGCGGCACCGGTAGCAGATGTCCGGCCTCCACCCCGTCCGCGCGCACGAACGCGATGTGCTCGCTCACCACCGGTGATCCCAGCGCCCGTGCGCACTCGGCCAGGTGCGTGACCCGCGCGGGATCCACCGCCTCCGCCCCGCCCAGCGACAGCGAGATGCCGTGTGGCACCGCCGCGATACCACCGGCCATGAGCAGCTCCAGCTCCTCCGGGACCGCGATATCGGTGTGCCGCCCACTCTTTCGCGCGGCCGCGCGCCCCCGGTGCGGCGCAGCGAATGCACGCAATGCACCGGCCGCGCCGCCGTACCGCGAACCATGCTGCGGCACCAGCGATTCCGCGATGACCTCACAGAATCCGATCCCGTCCAGCGCCGCGATCATGCCGCAGATCTCGCGTCGCCACCCGACTCCGATGGCTCCGTGCGGAAGCGGCCCGCTCGATGCGGAACGTCGCGGCCGATCCGCCGGTTGTCCGGTGCCGGGGCGGGGGCCGCTCATCCGCCGCAACCTCCGCCGCCGCAGCTGCTCCCGCCGCCGCAACTACTGCTGCTGCCGCCGCCGCTGTCTCCGCTGGAGCAGTTCGAACCGGAGCTGGAGCAACTGCCGCCGGAGCCGCTGACCCCACCCGCGCCGAGAGTGCCGGTGGCGCCGGCCAATCCGGGATCCAGGTTCCAGAGCACCATGGCGCCGAACAGTGCGGTGGCCATGGCGGCGCTGTCCGGACCGTAGGCGGCGTAGGCCGGGGCATTGGTGGGGCGCAGGTGTCCGTTGCGCTGCACGGATTCCTGTTTGGCCAGTCGCCCGCGGCGGGTCAGGCGCGGGGCGCGCTGAATCAGGAACGCGCAGATGAGTACCACGATGAGGGCGAGCACCAGATAGCCGACGGGGTGCCGGTTGGCGATACCGGCGAATACGCGCACGATGCCGAAGACCAGTAGCGCCCAGAGCGGCAGGGCCGCGAGCCACAGCGCCCTACGCTGTTCAGCGCCGATCAGATAGCCGCGATCGGTGAGCGAATCGCGCAGCGCCGCCACCGATTCACGGCTGGCCCGCGCCAGGTGGATGACATGCCGGTGACGCGCGTCGGTGCCCACCATGTACCGGTGCATGCTGCGCGACACCTGATCCAGGGTCTGCTGTTCGGTCCCGCTGGGCGAGCGGGTGGGCGTACCGGCGGAGTCGATGAGCTGATGCCCGCGCAATTGGGCGAGTCCGGCCAGTACCGGCCGCCGATCGTCGAAGAGCATGGCCGTCTCGACCGGTGACAGCGCGGTGGCCAGATGTGCCCGGGAGTGATCGGTGCGAATGATCCTGGCGCGCTGGGTGAACCCGTACACCGCGGCCGCCAGCCCCAGCAGGACGTACCCGCCGAGGAACTGCGGACCGGAGATACCCCAGGTGTCGGCGGCGATCGGGCTCGCGGCCAGTGCGGTCCCAGCGACCATGGCGATTCCACCCCCGTGCGTCTGGACGGTCGATCACCATCAGTATCGCCGTCCCACGGGTGGGATGTTAATAACGGAAAAACCGGGCGATTAGCCTGGTTCGGTGCGATTTCTCAGCAAGTTCTATATCGACGGGTTCATTCTGTCGATTCTCGCCGTGGTAGCCCTGGCCGGCATCTTCCCGGCGCGGGGCGAGGCCGCCGAGGTGGTGGGCTGGCTGACGAAGATTGCCATCGCATTGCTGTTCCTGCTGTACGGCGCGCGCCTGTCCACCCACGAGGCCGTCACCGGTCTCAAGCATTGGCGACTGCACGCCACCGTGCTCGCCTGCACCTTCGTCCTCTTCCCGATCCTCGGTCTCGCCGCCCGGGTGCTGGTGCCGCATATCCTGACCGAGGACCTCTACACCGGTCTGCTGTTCCTGTGCCTGGTGCCGTCCACCGTGCAGTCCTCGATCGCTTTCACCTCGATCGCCAAGGGCAATGTGCCGGGTGCGATCGTCAGCGCCACACTGTCGAATCTGCTGGGCGTCTTCCTGACTCCCGCACTGGTGATCGCGTTGATGAACACCACCGGCCAGGCCAAGGTGGATCTGTCCTCGGTCCTGGACATCGTGTTCCAGTTGCTGGTCCCGTTCTTCATCGGCCAGCTGATCCGCCCGAAGGTCAAGGGTTGGCTGGCCCGCTATGCCGAGCCGACGAAACTCGTGGACCGCGGTTCCATCCTGCTGGTGGTGTACAGCGCTTTCAGCGCGGGCATGGTGGAGGGCATCTGGCATTCCCTGTCCCCGTGGCGGATCGCGGTGCTGGCGCTGGTGCTCTGCGCCCTGCTGGCGATCGTGCTCGCCGCGACCTCGGCGCTGGGCCGGGCCCGGCACTTCGATCGCGGCGACCGGATCGTGGTGGTGTTCTGCGGTTCGAAGAAGTCGCTGGCCACGGGTCTGCCGATGGCGACGGTGCTGTTCGCCGGTCACCCGATCGGACTGATCGTGCTGCCGCTCATGATCTTCCACCAGGTGCAGCTGATCACCTGCGCGGCGCTCGCACAGCGCTGGGCTCGGACCGCACCGTGAGCGAGAGCACCCGGCTGTCCTCGCGGCGCAGCGGTCGCGCGCCGCCGGCGGGGCGGGCGGCGAGCGCGTGCAGCACCGCCCGCCCGGCGATCGGATCGCCGACGGCGATGCGGGCGCCGCCGTCCGGATAGCGTTTGGCCACGATACCGGCGCGCGCCAGTGCCGGGGCCACCTCGGGTCCGGGCAGGTAGAGGAAGTTCGCGCTACTGCGCGGCACCCGAATCCCACTGCGGCGCAGTGCGGTACGCAACATGTCCCGTTCGGTGGTGATGCGCAGGATGCGCTCGCCGAGTTCGGCCTCGGCCGCGTACGAGGCGCGCACCGCGGCCACCGCGGTGGCCTGCACCCCGAACGGCAATTGCAGCCTCCGCACCCGCCGCATGAGTTCCGGCGCACCGAACGCGTAGCCGATGCGCAGTCCGGCGAGCCCGTACGCCTTCGAGAAGGTGCGCAGCACCAGCACATTCGGGTGCCGCCGCACCAACTCCACGGCGTCCAGGCCATCGGCCGCACCGAGGAATTCGATATACGCCTCATCCAGAATCACCGGCACCGTCGCCGCGATCGCGCACAGGAACGCCTTCAGCTCACTGGCGGCGACCACCGTCCCGGTCGGATTGTGCGGGCGGCATACCGCCACCAGCCCGGTGCGCTCGTTCACCACCCGCGCCATGGCCCACAGATCCTGGCGGCCGTTGCCGTCCAGCGGCACCGGCTGCGCGCGCAGCCCGACCATATCGCTCATAATCGGATATCCGTCGAAAGTCGGTGTGGCGAAGACGAATCGGGATCCCGGCGCGGGCAGGGTCTGCATGATCTGCATGGCCACCCCGGTCGCTCCCGAACCCACCACCACCTGTTCGACGTCCACGCCGAGGTGCTCCGCGATCAGCAAGGGCAGTTGCCGCGGCAGGAACTCCGGATACCGATTCGCCTGCACCAGAGCGTCATCGATGGCCCGCAACACCGAAGGCAGTGGCGTGAACGGGTTCTCGCTCAGGCTCAGATCGAAACGCACCGTTTCGAAGCGGTACGTCTCCAGCGGAGCACTCATCGCGCCGCTCCCCAGCGCACCGCCGCCGCGCCCGCGAAATCTCCCGCGTGCGCGAAGGCCGACATGAGCACCACCGAGCCATTGCGCAGCCGACCCGCCTGATTCTCGGTGTCGAGGGTGACGGGAATGCCCGCGGCGAAGAGGTTCCCGCACTGGTCGAAGGTATCCGGATGGCGTTCCGCGGGCAGTTCCAGCGCGTCATGCCAATTGCGCAGGAACAATCGATTAGGCTGATTGGTGACCAGGGTGTCGATGTCCTGGCTCTTGACCCCGATGCGCTTGCACACCTCGTGCGCCACCTCCGGAACGAGGCGGTTCCCGCGCGCGAACACCTTGGCCACCTTGGATTCGGTGAAGCTCACGCAGCCCTGGCCCTCGCCCGGCTCCCAGTACTTGCGCTCGGATCCGGTGGTGAACTCCATATCCCCGGCGAATTCGGGGTAGGTACGGCATTCGATATCGAGAATCGGTGCGCTGCCGTCCTTGACGAGCAATCCGACCCCGCAGCCGTCACCGGGTACCGGCGCCTGGGCGAGTTTGCGGATCTCGGTCTGGGTGAATACCGGACCGGCGCAGTTCTGGGTGGCCACGATCAGCGCGGTGCGCGCGTCGGTGGTCTGCATGATGGTGCGCGCCAGCCACATCATGTGCACGAAGGCGGCGCAACCGCCGTTGTGCACGTCGAAGACGTAGCGCGGGTTCATATTCAGTCGCCGCGCCAGTTCCCCGCCCGCGCCGAGCACCGGATTGTCCGGCAGCTGGGTGTGCGTGAGCAGGATGTCGACATGGGGAAGCAGCTGTGTGCCATGGCGATCCACCAGCGGTGCGACGGCCCGCTCCGCCATATCGACCACGGTTTCGTCCCGGCCGCGATGGTGCCGGGTCTTGGGCGCGCGGAACATGACGTTCTTGGCCATCCGCTCCGAGCGCGAGAACTGCGTGAAGTACTCGGTCCCGACCGGCTCGCCCGGCAGATAACTGGCCACATCGACCAGGCTGACCGGGGGCGGGGGTGTGAGCCGAGGGTCCGTGAAATCCATGGCGCGCCTACCTATTTCATCCAGTCGGGGGTGATGGGCAGCCCGTTCGCGGCGCGGTACTCGGCAATCGCCTTGAGATTGCCCAGCTCCAGCTGATGTCCCGCGGAGAACATCTCCCAGAAGTCGCCCACCCACACCTTGCGGCCCTCGGGTGCGGTGTCCGGATAGGGGTTTCGGTCGTAGAACGGGTGATGACAGTTGGTCCACAGCACCACCGATCCGGGCTTGTCGAACACCAGCTGGGCGTCGACGACCCGCATCAGGTAGATCATCCACAGGTGATCGCCCTGATCCCAGGCGCAGTGGTAGTCCACGGTCATGGCATCGGGATTGGCGACGGTGCGGGTGTAGATCTTGGTATTGGGGCCCAGCCGGTCGTACGACTCCCAGAGGTCCGGCTTGCCGGTCTCGGTGAAACCGCGCAAACTGTACGTCCACTCCTCCAAAGACCGTGTGTCCGCGAGGTATTCGTACAGCTCCCGGGGCGGGCAGTCGATATACCCCTGCACCGGGCAGTAGTCGCCGAAGATCTGATCGTGTGGATACACCGAGCGGAGCATCTCGAGGATGACGGGGGTGGTGGCCTCGCGGTCCGAGTTCTCGATACGCAGGAGTCCGGGCACCACCCCCTCGGGGATGTCGCTGAGTGCGGGCAGGGCGCTGGTGGTCACAATTACCTCCTCGGTGCCGTCAAAAACGGCGTGAAGGGCGGGATTTCGTCGGGATCGCAGTCGACGGCGATGAACGACGGCCCGGGACTGCCGAGGCAGTGCCGAAGGGATTCGGCGAACTCGGCTCGGGTGATGGGTGCGTGTGTGCACAGATCCGGGAACATGGCCGCGAGACCGGCGCCCGGATACGCCGGTCGAAATCTGTTGAAGCTGTAGCGATCCCCGTAAAACAGCTGTTCACGAGTTATGCACATGGCATGTGCGTTGTTGTTGAAGACGATGAAGGTGATCGGCAGGCCGTGTTCGATGGCGGTGTGAATCTCCATGCCGTGCATGAAGAAAGCGCCGTCACCCGCGATGACGAAGGTGCGCCGCATACTCCCGTCCGCGCGCTGGTGTCGGGCGAAAGCCGAACCGATCCCGGCTCCGAAGGCATAGCCCATCCCGCCCATCCCCAGGGCGACGGTGAAACGGCCGTCGCGCGGCAGTCGCAGATGATGCACCGCCGCCGCACCGGTATTTCCCGCATCGGCGAATACGTCGGACCCCTCGGGCAGCGCCTTGTTGATGGTCTCGACCACCTCCCGATACCGCAAGCCCGGACCCTCGGATTCCGGGACCGCCAGTGCGGTGAGCGGGCTTTCGGTCCGCACCGGTTCGGCGCGCACCGGTTCGTCGCGCGAGTTGTGCAGGTGAATCGGTGTGGCGGAGGTGAATTCGCCGATCAATTCGGCGAGGGTGAGCGCGAGATCGGTGCTGTGCGCGTGGATCGAGGTGAGGAACGGGATCTGCGCTCCGATACTGGCCAGCGGTACCTCCTGCAGCGGCCCCTCCAATCCCGCGCGCGCGGTGACCGGCATCCGGGTGCCGACCAGCAGGCACAGCGTGGCCTGTTGCAGGGCGTCGATGAGTTCCGGGTGACCCATACTGCCCGCGATACCGCAGTACCCGGGATCGTCGTGGTGGTAGACGTCCTTGGCATCGGGTGCGACACCGACCGCGGCCTCCAGGGCCGCGGCCAATCGCGCCAATTCGTCACGGGCATCGTCGCGGGCGACCTGGTCCCCGGCGATGATCACCACCTTGCCCAGGGCGCGTGCGGCGCGCAGCGTGTGCAGCACTCGGCGCAGGCTCTCGGTATCGCGGCGGTACAGCGGTGCGGGCGGGCTGAAGGGCGGCGCGATCAGCTCGGACTGCTGAATATCCTTGGGCAGCAGCAGGACCGCGGGTCCGCCGTGGTGCAGTGCGCTGAACGCCCGGGTGAGGTGAACGGGCAGGTCGGCGGCGGCGCCGACGCGCGCACAGTAGTGCGTGATCGGCCGGAACAGCCGAACGGCGTCGAAGGCCCCGGCCTGCCCGCTCGTGTCCTGGAAGGCGCCCTTGCCCTCCAAGACGGTGGGTGGCTGTCCGATCAACGCCAGCACCGGGACCCGAGAGGCGAAGGATTCGGCCAGTCCGGCCACCAGATTCACGGCGCCGCCGCCCGACGTCGCGCACACCACCCCGAATCCGGAGGTGGAGCGCGCGTACCCGTCGGCCATGGTGGCCGCGGCGAACTCGTGTTTGGCGACCACGGCGGTGAGGGCGTGCCGATGCTCGAAGGCCGCGTCGTAGAGATCCTCGATATTCGCGCCATCCACCCCGAAGATGTGTCGCACACCGACCCCGGAAACCGCTCTGACCAGGTGATCCACGACCCGTGTTCCGTTGTGCATGGGGGCGGCTCCTTTCGGTGCCCGGCACCGCAGTCCCGAGTCCGTCACCCGAGATACGTATGTCGGCTATAGCCGGTTCAATCCCGGTAATTCCGGTGAGTTCGAACCGCCCCTTGCAATGTATGTATACGTCTACGTATAGTTGGCTCATGCCGAACAAGACGATCTACGTATCCGATGAGGACCTCAAGCTGTTTCAGCGAGCGCAAGAGCTGGTCGGGGGAAATCTGTCGGGCGCGATCGTGACGGCGCTGCGCCGCTTCATCGAGCTCGAGGAGGGACGCATCGAGGGCTACGAAGAGGTGGTCCTCAAAGTGGGCAAGGAAGGCACCCGGCAGATCCGATTCTCCGGCGCCCTGCTCAGCCACTGGCACCAGGTCGGCGACCATCGCGTCGAAGACATTCGGGTGTATCGCACTCGCAAAGGCGCGTTCGCGGTGCACAGCCACTTCTCCAACTGGAGTGAATTTCCGGCCGATACCAATCCGCTCAAGGACTGGAAGCAGTGGCGCCGCTTCCTCGGTCTGGGCGAACAGGATTGGGGCGATTACGACTTCGAGGTCTTCGAGAAGATCGAGGACATGAAGGGCAAGATCCCGGATCGGCTCTACGCCCGCGTACTCGACGCCGCCGACCACTCGAGCATCGAAGAGCTCGACATCTGACCGAACACTGATCCGAAAGCACTGTCACACAACTGAATAACCCGCTTTGTCCGCAAGCCTCGGCGGACACGGCCCAGCTGACGCATGCATTCATGCATACCTATTGTTGAGAGGGACACCCATGAACCCCAACCACGGCCCGACCGCGATACAGGTCCGGGGCCTGTGCAAATCCTTCGGGGAGCACATCGTGCTCGACCGCATCGACTTCACCGTCCCGCAGGGCAGCATCTTCTCCCTGCTCGGCCCGAACGGCGCGGGCAAGACCACCACCGTGCAGATCCTGTCCACCCTGATCAAGTCGGACGGCGGCGAAATCACCGTCGGCGGTTACGATCTCGCCACCCAGCCGGAGCAGGTGCGCTCGAGCATCGGGGTGACCGGACAGTTCTCCGCGGTGGACGAACTGCTCACCGGCCGCGAGAACCTCATGCTCATGGGTGACCTGCATCGGCTGCCGCGCGGTGAAAGCCGCCGTCTCGCAGCGGATCTGCTGGAGAAGTTCGATCTGGTCGAGGCCGCGGACAAGGTCGCCTCCAGTTACTCCGGCGGTATGACCCGCCGCCTGGATCTGGCCATGACGCTGGTCGGCGACCCGCGGATCATCTTCCTGGACGAGCCCACCGTGGGCCTGGATCCGCGCAGCCGCCGCGCCATGTGGGACATCATTCGCGAACTGGTCGCGGGCGGGGTCACCATCTTCCTCACCACCCAGTACCTGGACGAGGCCGATCAACTGGCCGACCGCATCGCGGTGCTGTACCAGGGCCGCTTGGTCGCCGAGGGCACCGCCGATCAGCTCAAGCGAATGGTGCCGGGCGGATACGTCAAGCTCGACTTCAACGAGCGCGCCGAACTCGACCTGGCCGCAAGGGCTTTCGGCAATGCCGCGCAGATCAACGGCGATCTCACCCTCGCCATTCCGAGCGACGGCGGGGTGCGCTCCATGCGCGAGGTGCTCGACCGCCTCGACGCCGCGCGCATCGAACCCGCCGGGCTGTCCGTGCACACCCCCGACCTGGATGACGTCTTCCTCGCCCTGACCGGCGGCCACTCCACCGATAAGGAGAACGCGCGATGAGTTCCCTGGCAATGACTTTCACCGATTCCAAGACCATGCTGCGCCGGAACCTGTTGCACGCCAAGCGCTATCCGGCCCTGACCATCAGCATGCTGGTGATGCCGATCGTCATGCTGCTGATGTTCAACTACATCTTCGGCGGTGCGCTGAAGAATTCCACCGGCGGCGAGAAGTACATCCAGTACCTCACCCCGGGCATGATGCTGATCATTCCGGCGTACATGGTCGCGGGCATCGCGGTGGGCATTTCCACCGATATGACCAAGGGGATTGTGAATCGCTTTCGCACCATGCACATTTCGCAGCCCTCGATCCTGACCGGATCGGTGCTGGGCAGTGTGATCCAGGGCCTGCTGGGCACCGTGGTCATGACCCTGGTGGCCGTGGCCATCGGCTTCCGCTCGCATGCGAACGTGCTGGAGTGGGCGGCCGCCCTCGGGCTCATCGGCCTGACCCTGTTCGCACTGAACTGGCTCGGCGCGGGCTTCGGCGTCATCGCGCAGAATCCGGAGAGCGCCAGCAATCTGCCCACCCCGATTCTGCTGCTGCCCTTCTTCGGCAGTGGTCTGGTGCCCACCGACACCATGCCCGCCGGTGTGAAGCAGTTCGCCGAATATCAGCCCTTCACTCCCATCACCGAAACCCTGCGCGGACTGTTGCAGGGCACCGAGATCGGGCACAACGGCATTCTCGCGGTCGGCTGGTGCGTGCTGCTGGGTGCGCTCGGCTACGTCTGGTCCACCTCGGCCTTCAAGCGGAAGACCAGCTGAAATCGACGCTGCGCGAAGCGAAGACGGCGTACCCCACCGGGGTGCGCCGTCCTCGTGCGTTCGGAGTCGGTGCTCAGAGCCCGGCGGCCAGCAGCACCTTGCCGACCGAATTGCGGATCTGCACGTTCTTCACCTGACCGGGTGCGGCGGAGGTGGTGCCGTCCGGGGTGAACACCTGCCCCGGCTTCGCGGTCCACTCGGCGAGTTTGGATTGCGTCCCGTCTTCGCGCACCACCCACAGCGATAGTTGCCAGGCGTAGTACTCACCGGACTCGGGATAGTTGCACCACATGTCCACCCGGGTCTGACCATTCACCGTGAGCAGTTTGAAGGTCGCCACGATCGGGGTGTCCACCTGCGCCTGCAACGGCCCCTGCGCCACCACCTGCTGAATCGCCGGACCGTCTCGATCGATGACGGTGGCGGTCACCGGCACCGCGATCAGGGCCGCCGCGGCGGCCGCCGCCACCGCCCCGCCGACGGACAGAAACCGATGCCGCCGTTGCCGTTTCGCCGCCTGTGCGGCGAGGGCGGGCAGCATGCGGTCCGGCGGCGGCGGGATCTCGGTCGGCGGATCCTGCTGTGCCGCAATGGAGAGCGCGGTATCGGTGTCGACCAGTGCGAGCAGTCCGGGCAACCCGGCCAGCTTCGATGTGGCGGCGCGACAGTGTTCGCAGCCCGCCAGGTGCTCCTCGTATTCGCGGCGTTCGTCCCGGGCCAGAGCGCCGAGCACGTACGCGCCGTCCCACGTGGTGTAGCCGTCGCAGAGGTCGTGGCCCTCCGTCATCTCGTCACCCCCATCTCCTGCAGCACCAACCGCAACGCCCGCATGCCGTAGTGCATACGGGATTTCACCGTCCCCTCCGGAATCTCCAGTTCCCCCGCGATCTGCGCGGTGGACAGGCCCCGGTAGTAGGCGCGGACGATGACATCACGGTGATCGATGCTCAACCGCGCCAGGGCGTCCGCGACCAGCCACCCGTCCAGGGCGCGGTCCGACTGATCCGGTGTGGGCACCTCCGGCGGATGGTCCGTGCGGAACTCCCGCCGACTGCGCGCGCTGCGATGCTCGTCCACCGCCAGGTTACGGGCCACGGTGAAGAGCCAGGCCCGCGCCGAGGTGGTGGACTGATCCAGCACATTCGGTCGCTGCCAGGCCCGCAGCAGCGTTTCCTGAACGATGTCCTCGGCCCGGCCGGGATCGCCCACCAGGCCGAACGTGTACCGCCACAACGCGGCCGCGTGCTCTTCGTAGAGAACGCGCAGTAGCGCCGCCTGGTCGTCGGGCATCGGTCACCTCCGCACCCTTCACGACACAGACCGTGCCGACGGTTCAGATCAGTTTCGTTCCACTTCGATAGGGTGCGTCGCCAGCAGCGATAACGGCAGCGGTTGGCGGCGCAGCACCTGCGCCCAGAGATCGACGCGACCCGCCAGCGGGTCGCTCGGAAGCGCCGAGAGCACTATCCAGTCACCACGATCCAATTCACCCTCGAGCTGTCCGAAGGTCCACCCGGCATAACCGGCGAAGACCCGCACGCCCTCCACGAGCGGGGCGATGCTGTCCGGATCCGAATCCAGATCGACCAGGGCCACCCGGCCGTCCACCCGGCGCAGGCCGGGCACCCCGTCGAACGCGGTGCCCACCTTCACCGTGGCCAGGCACAGGGCGGCATCGCGTTTCACCGGGCCGCCGAGGAAGAGCGCGCGCGGGGTGGCGGCCAAATCCGACCAATTCGGCAGCACATCGTGCACCGCGGTATCGCTGGGGCGGTTCAGCACCACGCCCAGACTGCCCGCGTCATTGTGTTCGATGATGTACACAATGGTGCGCCGGAAGGATTCCTCCATCAGATCCGTCGCCGACACCAGCAGGGTGCCAGGTCGAACCACCTGGTCCTCATGCCGGAATTCGCGTCGAGAACGGTCACCGTGTTCCTCTGCGCGTGCCACCAAGCCATCATCGCACCGGCACACCGTAATTGCGTGGCCAAATTTCGGACGTGCGCGATTGCGCCGCCGAATTGCGGCGGATACGGGCGAAACGGCGCACTGGGGACCGCGATCGAACCCGGCTAGGGTGACGGCATGGGAGCTCCTGAGGTCGTCCTCGAGAACAGTGACGCGGTGTACGACTTCTATCGTGATCACCAGCAGAATCCACTGCAGGCCAAGGCGGCGTACTGGTTGCTGGGGCGGCGCTACCGGCCGCGCATCTCGTACGCGCCGGGGGCTCGGGAGCGGCTGCGCGAGTTGATCTCCCAGCGGCGGCCGCTGCTCATCGCGGTCAATCACCTCTCCCAGTTGGATCCGTACACGGTGGCGGCGGCCGCCTGGCGCAGTGCGCTGCGGCCGGTGATCGGGCGGACCCGGGTGCTGGCCAAGGATGAACTCTTCCTGGAACCGGACTTGCGCGCGCGCATCGACATGATGGGCGGCATACCGGTTTTCCGCGGTAAGGACCATGGACTGCGCGCGGTGAACGCCGCCGGCCAGCGCATGATCGATATCTGCGCCGAGCGGATGGCCCGCGGCGACGGGGTCGCGGTCTTTCCCGAGGGCACCTGCAATGACGTCGATCCCACCCGGGTGCAGACGGTGGGAACGGGGATCGGGCACATCGCCTTCCGCGCCAAGAAGCTCGGCGCGGATCCGGTGCTGGTGAGTCTGGGACTCAGCTACGGCCCGCGCCCCGACCCGACGGTGGAGCCGACCAAGGAGCAGGCCCGATCGGCCAGCTTCTATTTCGGTGTTCCGGTGCCCGGATTGCCCGGTAAGCCCGCCGAGATCACCCGGGTGGTGCGCGATGAATTGCAGACCGCGCTGGACGGCGCGGTCGCGGCCTACTAGGGATTACTGCGGCAGATTCAGTCGCTGCCGCGACCACATCGGCACCAATGCCAGGTATTCCGGCCGGGATTCGACGAAATGGTGCACCATCGGGCACATCGGCAGAATGCCGAAGCCGGCATCGCGGGTCTGATCGAGCGCACCCTGGACGAGTTTGCGGCCGTAGCCCAGGCCCTCATGCTGTGGATAGATCTCGGTGTGCACGAAGGCGCGCTCATTGGCGGTGTCCTGATATGCGGTGACCCCCGCGAGCATGCCGTCGACATACAGTTCGAAGCGATCAAGTTCGGCATTCTTGCGGACCTCGACAGACGCGATCGACTCACTCGGCATAATGCCAAGCTAACCCGATTACCAGGCAATTTGTCCGTATCTCGAATTCGCGTTCCGGGCGTGTCGCGATTGGACATGCCGCGGCGACGCGGAGTGATCACACTGTGTGGGTGACGCACGCCGGACCGCGCCGGGTGATCCTCGCCCCGGACAAATTCAAAGGCTCGCTGACGGCCGCGCAGGTGGCCGCCGCGCTCGCCGCGGGCATCGAACGCGCCGCGCCCGGGACGCGGGTGCGGCAGCTGCCGATCGCCGACGGCGGGGACGGCACGGTCGACGCGTTCCTGGCGGCGGGGTGGGAACGGGTATCGCTGCGCGCTCCCGGACCGACCGGTGAACCGGTGTCCACCGCCTACGCCAGGCGGGCCGGAACCGCGGTGATCGAGCTGGCCGCCGTGGTCGGCCTCGCGAAACTGCCCGGCGGACAACCGGATCCGCTGGGCGCGACCACCTACGGCCTCGGTGTGGTCATCGCCCATGCACTCGATCACGGCATCCGCGATATCGTGCTCGGCCTGGGCGGCAGCGCCTCCACCGATGGCGGCGCGGGCATGCTGGCCGCGCTCGGACTGCGCATCCGGGATGCATTCGGCACCGAATTGCCCTGCGATGGAACACTTCTGGGGCACGATGGCCGAGTGGATCGAAGTGGCCTGCATCCGGCGCTGGCCGATGCCCGCATCACCCTCGCCAGCGATGTGGACAATCCGCTGCTGGGTCCGAACGGCGCGGCCGCGGTCTACGGTCCGCAGAAGGGCGCGACGCCCGAACAGGTCGCGATTCTCGAAGCCGCACTGTCGAATTGGTCGATTCTTCTCGGCCGCGACTGGGCCGACCGGCCCGGCGCCGGTGCGGCGGGCGGTACCGGATTCGGGGCGATGGCGGTGCTGGGCGCGGTCCCGCGCCCCGGTATCGATGTGGTGCTCGACCTGGTGGACTTTCCGGCCGAGATCGCCGGGGCCGATCTCGTGGTCACCGGCGAAGGCTCCCTCGACGCGCAGAGTCTGCACGGTAAAGCCCCGATGGGCGTCGCCGATGCGGCTCGGCGCGCCGGGATTCCGGTGGTGGCCGTGTCGGGCCGACTGCGACTCACCCCGCAGGAGTTGCGCGACAACGGATTCGCGGCCGTCTACGCACTCACCGAACTCGAACCCGATCCCGCGCGCTGCATGGCCGATGCCGCCGCACTGCTGGAGCGAATCGGCGCGAACCTGATCACGCCGTAGCGGTGCGGTGACCGATCACGCCGTCGCGGTGAGGGAACGGCCCAGAACCGCACAGGCGTTGTGGCGCAACGCGATCGACGCCACCGATGCGAAGGGTGAGGCCGTGCCGGTCTATCAAGTGCTGCGCGGACGCGCCTGATCAGGCCGATTCGGAGCCTATTCGAGGGAAGGGCGTGGTCGAGAAGATCACCTCGACCGGCACCTCGAAGTACTGCGAAACCCGAAGCCGATCCGATCCGGTGTCAGCGGGTCGCGAGGAATTCGATCGCCGCGGCGTAACCCTGGATGCCCATGCCCGCGATGACGGCGGTGGCGATGGGGGAGACGTACGAGTGATGCCGGAACTCCTCGCGCGCATGCACATTGCTGATGTGCACCTCCACGATCGGCACCTCCGGGATGACCAGGGCATCGCGCAGGGCGACCGAGGTGTGCGTGAGCCCGCCGGGATTGATGACGATGCCGGACTCGACACGCCGGGCGGCGTGAATCCGGTCGATCAGCGCTCCTTCGGAATTCGACTGGAAGGTATTGACCTCGCGGCCGAACCGCGCCGCCGTCTTGTTGCAGAGTTCGACGATGTCGTCGAGGGTGTCCGAGCCGTACACCTCGGGCTGCCGAATACCGAGCATGTTCAGGTTAGGACCGTTCAAGACCAGGATCGGACCCACGGTGTCAGCCATGGGTCCGATCCTATTGCCTTACCCGGGCCGTACCGGCTCAGAGCCCGCGCGGGCCCTCCGAGCGCAGGTCGTCGACCTTGCGCATGGCGTCGCGGAGTTCTTCGAGCCATTCCTCGGCGTGCTTGCCCGCGAGCTTGACGGTCCAGGCCAGCGCATCCGACCGCGACCGCGCCACGCCCGCGTCGATGAGGGTGTCCAGCACCTTGCGCTCGGGCTGGCGCAGCCGGGTCATGACCGGAACCGCCAGGTGGGTGAACAGGATTCGCTCGTCGCCGACCCGCACGCCCCAGGCGACGCTGCGGCCGTAGCGGGCCTGCGCCTCCTGTGCGATCTGCATGCGGGCGCCGCGGGTGGATTCCCGGAAGCGTGAGACCAGGCCCTCGCGGGTGGCCTTGGGTACCTCCGAGGGCGCGTCGGCCGGAGTTTCGGCGTCGGCGGATTCGGCGGATTCGGGGGCGGGCAGGGGTAGTTCGCCGACCACGACGATTTCGTCGCGATCGATCTCGAGGGTTGCGGGACCGGTGAACCAGTCTGCTGGCAACCTTCCGGCGAACCAGTCGGAAGCGTCTGCGGCATCGGGCAGATCGGCCTGTTGCCAGCCGCCGGGGCGGCCGAATTCACGGCCGCGGTGTCCGTACTTCATAGCGGTCACTCTCACTTGCTGTCTGGAGTTGTAATACTGATTACAACGTTACGTTCATTCCGGCGGATTGGATTCCGCTCTCGGAGAACGGGGCTCGGGATCCTGCCCAGCGCGGTTGCGCAACGGGGTCACGGAGTAGTCCGTGGCGGCGTGAATACGCCGGGGGCCGTAACCGACCGGTGATCATGTAAGTGGTCCCTGCTGACCGAAATCGGCACTATGGTGGTGCTCAATACGTGTACGCCTGGTGGAAATGGTGGCACCGCGGGTGTTGTGAACGCGGTACCGTGGTCCTGTTGCTGATGTGGCAAGAGTGAAGAGTGGGCGATATGGATGTGTGGGGATCCCGCCGCTTCCGGATTCGTGGCGCGATCGTGCTCGCGGTGGTGCTGGCCGTCGCGATCGCGATGGGGTCGTGTGCTTTCCGGGAGCGATCGACGGGTGCGGAGGCGGTGGTCGAGCGATTCACCAGCCTGCTCGACCAACAGGACTATGACGGCGCGGCCCGGCTCACGTCCTACCCGAACGGTGCCTCCGCAACGCTGAAGCAAGTTTTCAGCGGCCTCAACCCGGGCAAAGCCGACTACCGGGTGACCCAGTTCATCGGTCTCGACGGCAATACCGGACTCTTCAGCATGACCGCGGCCTGGAACTTCGGCGACAAGCGCGACTGGAAATACGATCTGCAGGGCACCGTCCGCAAACTCAGTGTGGGCTGGCGCATCTCATGGGATCCGGCCCTGGTCATCCCGCAGCTGGACAGCAAACGCAGCGTCAAACTCGTCCGCACCTACGCCACGCCGTCCCCGCGGGTGAACGATATCGTCGGCGCGCCGCTCATGACCGAACAGACCATCAATGTGGTCAAACTCGATCCCACCAAGACCGGCGATCTGGTCGGCTCCAGCAACGCGCTGGCCGCCGCCATCGAACCGGTCGCCCCGCTCATCACCGGACCGGTACTGCTGCAACAACTGTCGGCCTCCCAGGGCAAACCCATCGTCGCGGTCAATCTGCGCGACGGCGACTTCGAAATCCTGGAACCGCGCATGGCCGCCATTCCCGGTGTGGTGCTGGAGAAGCAGCCCCGGCTCATCACCGCGGACCGCCGCGTGTGGTCGCCGCTGCTGGACGCCATGCGCAAGGTGTGGCAGGACAACAATGATCAGCGCGCCGGGTGGGGTGTGCAGCTCTTCGAACCCGACGGCACCTTCGTCACCCAGCTCGCCGGTGAACAGGGGCCGCCGGGGCCGGATATTCCGGGCACCATGGATCAGCGGCTGCAGCGCGCCGCCGAGGATGCCGTGGTGAGCGTCGGCACGCCCGCCTCCATCGTGGCCATCCAGCCCTCCAGCGGAGCGGTGGTCGCGGTCGCGCAGAACAGTCAGGCCAGTGAACACGGCTCGGTCGCCTTCACCGGGCTGTACCCGGTCGGCGGCATGATCGAACTCTTCAAGAACATGGCCGCGCTCACCAAGAAGAAAGCGCCGCAGGATGTTTCGGTCGGCGATGCGGCCGAGGCGGCGAGCCGGCTCGGAATCGGCCTCGACTTCAAGGTGCCCGGTCTGGACGAGACCACCGGTCGGCTACCGTCGGGCAAGAACGCCGCCGAAACCGTCGGGCGCGGAAACGCCGCCGACTCGCTGCTGGCGAGTCCGTGGGGGATGGCCATCGCCGCCGCGGCCATCGCCAATGGCCAGGTACCCAAACCGATGATCACCGTCGGGGTGCCCGCCGGGGCCGAGGCCGATCTGCCCGCCCTGCCCGGCGATGTCACCGATCGCCTGCGCACCATGCTGCGCGAGGGTGCGGCGGCCCCGGAAGCGGCCAGCCTCAATAGGTATCAGGGTGTGCAGGCGTACGCGGCCACCGCGGGCAACAACGGCTGGATCATCGCCACCATGGGTGATCTCGCCTTCGCCATTCACATCGACGATGTGGACAGCCCGGACGCCACCGCCCGGATGGCCGCGCGACTGTTGCAATCGCTCGCGACCCCGGACTGATCCGGCCGCCCCGTCATCCCGGCGTGCTCACGGCCGGGATCCATATCTAGGGCAGGGCTTTCGCGGCGGCGCGCCAGCCCAGCAGGAACACGGCCAGCGCGGTCGCGGCCACGATGATGAAGCTGAGCGCGGTGCCCTGCCCGCTCACCACGCGCAGCAGCATGCCGCCGATCAGCGTGCTCAGCCAGACGATCACACCGGTCGGCCATACCGCGCGCGCGTCGAAGCGCTGTGCGGCATCCCCGCCCGCGCGCCGTGCGGCATCCCCGCCCGCGCGCCGTGCGGCGACGGCGGCGGCGATCACCCAGCCCAGCAGCAGGCCGACGCCGAACGGCCACACCGTACGCAGCATGCCGGCCAGCACCGCCTCGTCATGACTGCGTCGGCCGATCGCGCAGAACACGATCACCAGCACGGCATCGACGAGGAAAGGCACCGATCTCTTCACGGGCCACAGGCTATCGGGCGGTCGCGGCGCGCCGACGCGGGGACACGCCCGGGCCGTCAGGACTCGGCGGGCGGCGGATTCGGGCGACGGCGATCGGCGATCAAAGGGGTGCCACCGCGCTGGGTGAACTCCTTCTCGTACTCGGCATCGTCGGCCTGCGGCTTGCGGAACAGGAACAGGAAGACGATCCAGCCGATGATCGCCACCAGAATGAAACTGACCAGGCGGTACAGGAAGGCCGCCGCCACCGCCTGCGCGGCGGGCAGACCCGCGGCCGCGGTCAGTGAATAGATGAGCGTGGCATCGACGTAGACGATGCCGCCGGGCGCGAAGGGAATGGTGCCCACCGCTTTTCCGGCCGCGAAGGCCAGCATGAGCCCGGCCAGCCGGGGATCGGCGCCCACCGCGTAACAGGCCGCGCCGAGGCAGGCCACATCCGCGAGCCGATGCACCAGCGCCCAGCCGGCGACCACCGCGCCGTCCCGGGTACCGAGGTCCACCGACTCCAGCTGATTCAGGATCTCGCCGACCTTCTCGGCGCCGGCGTCCACCGGTCTATGACGAATCCTGTTGAACAGATGCAGAATTCGATACAGCGCCGACTCGACCGTGCCCGGATGCCGGGATACGTAGTTGAACGCCCACACCAGCGCGGCCACCGCGCCCAGGGACAGGATCACCTTGACAGGGCCGATCCGATCCCCGCCCAGCACCGCGCCGAACACGCCCAGCAGCGTCAATCCGGCGGTCGCCACCACCCCGGACATCACCAGTTGCCAGGACGCCACCAGCGGACTCGCACCCAAGCGGCGGGTCTGCCTATAGGTGAAGGCGGTGGAGAACACCTGTCCGGCGGGCAGGGTCAGGGCCATACCGGTGGCCCCGTAGACCACCGTCACCGATTTGCGCTGACTCACCTCGACGCCGCCCGCGTGCAACAGCTGCTTCTGAATGCGGCCGAATCCACTCATGGAGAACGCCTGCATGAACACGCAGGCCACCACCCAGCCCCAATGGATTTCGGTGAGGTTCTTCCAGGATTCGTGCAGGCGCGGATAGAGATAAACGCCTTCGGAAATCAACAAACCGAGCAGCGCGGCGCCGAGTACCCATTTGGCCCACCAGAACCTGCCGCGGTGCGAGTTCTCCGCGGGCGGCGCAGGTTCGCCGGCCAGCTCACCATGGGCCGTCACCAGCTCACCCTAACGAACCGGCGGTGGCCTCGTCTGCATCCGTTACGTCGATGGTTTGTTTCGGCCAGGCCAGACGTGTTTTCCGGCGGCGGCCGCGGAGCTGAACTTCTTCTCCCGTTTCCCATAGCCGCTGTTCGTTCGCATCCGCGAAATACAGTGCGCTACTGGAGGTCAGCACCCGTTCCGGGCGATCCTTGGCGAGTTCGGTGAGGCGGGAAGCCTCATTGACGGGGTCGCCGATCACGGTGTACTCGAAACGATTCGCGCCACCGATATTCCCGGCCACCGCCAGACCCGCCGAAACACCCATACCGATATCCAGACCCGGCACCTCGCGCAGGGCTTCGCGCAGCTCACGGGCGGCTGCCAGGGCCGCGGTCGGCGCGTCCGGGCGATCCAGCGGGGCGCCGAAGATGGCGAGCGCGGCATCACCCATGAATTTATTGATCAATCCGTGGTGCCGGTCGATCACATCCACCACGATCCGGAAGAACTCATTGAGCAGGCTGACCACTTCGGTCGGCGGGCGCTCCGCGGCGGTCGCGGTGGAACCGACCATATCCACGAACAACACCGCGACAAATCGCGTTTCACCACCGAGTTCGGTGCCGTACTCCAGGGCCCGCCGTGCCACATCCTCACCGACATGGCGACCGAACAATTCCTGTAGTTCGCGACGTTTCGCCGCCTCGCCCATCATTCGGTTGAAGCCAACCTGAAGCAGCCCGATTTCCGAACCGTCGAATACCTCCACCTGCACATCGCGCGCACCTTCCTGTACGCGATCAATGGCCTGGCTGAGCTGGCGAATCGGATCGGAAATACTCGCCGCGGTGAGCATGGAAAGCGCCAGCGCCTGCATGATCACCACACCGCACAACAGCAGAATCGAGACCGCCAGCGACTGCGCGGAAAACTGAACGCGCGAGGAAATCTGCGTGACGCACAGCAGCGCGATCGCGATCACCGGGGCGAAGGTGCCCATCCCCCAGGTCATGGCCATCCGGGTGCCGACACCCGCGGTCAGGGTGTGATCGAACGTGCCGACCGTCAGCGCCTCCGCCGCGACCGGGCGCAGAATGCGCTCGCCGAGCATGTAGGTGAAGCCGAAAACAATGGTGGCGGCCATACATTCGGTCACGATCACCGCCGCAGCCAACTGCGGGGTGCGCACGATGATCACCGATGCCAGCACCGCGCCGCCCACCAGCCACAGCACCAGATGCACGATCGCCTGCCGCAGCGGTGCGTGCAGCGCCGCCATCTGCTCCTGCCGGCTCGGCGGCCCGCCCCGCATCTGCCAGCGCATCACCGGCCGCAGCATCAGCGCCGACGCGGTCAAGCTCAGTAGGCCACCGACAATGAATACGAGCCCCGGAAGCAGCAGGCCGGCCTGGCGTGTCGCACTCGAGCCGTCTTCCGGAACGGGCAGGCCGTATTGGATGAACGCCCACACCAGGACAGCACCGAACGCGTTGGCCGCGAGCATCGATGCGAGGTACAGCGGCCAGCGAGTTCGCATGGTCTGTTTGACCGCTTCCAAGGGCGCTGACACGATCACCAATCTAGCTCCCCCGGCCTCTCCCGATCCTGCCGCGTGCCCGGGAACCGTTCACTCACTCGGGCGCGCGGCACGGCAAAATGCCGCGATTTCCCAGTAGGCTCGCGGACGTGAGTGACGTGCAGGCGGAGTCAGGCCAATCCGGCAGACCGGGCAAGGTGCGGCGGCCCGCTGCCGACGCGGTGCATCCGCTGGTTCGGGAGAGCGCCGAATGGTGTTGGCGGCTGCTGATCATCCTCGCCGCGATCTACGCCGTCGCGTGGATGGCGCATCGACTCTCGACCGTGACGATTCCGCTGTCCATCGCATTGCTCGGGGCGGCGCTGCTGTCACCGCTGGTGGATTGGATGCAGCGGCTCGGGGTGCCGCGCTCGCTCGGCGTCTTCGTCGCACTGGTCGGATCGCTCGGACTGCTCGCCGGAATCATGACCTTCGTCGTCGAACAGTTCGTCACCGGTGTGCCGCAGCTGTCCGACGAATTCAAGACCTCCGTGCACCAGGTGCAGGACTGGCTGATCAACGGGCCGCCGCATATGTCCAATGAGCAGATTCGCAATGCGGGCGACACCATCGTCAAGACCATCGAATCCAATCAGGACACGCTCACCAATGGCGCGCTGACCACCGCGACCGTCATCGGCGAATTCTTCACCGGCACCTTCCTGACGCTGTTCATCCTCATTTTCTTCGTCTACGGCGGCGATCAGATCTGGACCTTCGTCACCCGCATCGTCCCCACCCGGCAGCGCGAACGCGTGCGCACCGCCGGACGACTCGGCTTCGGCAGCCTCACCGGATTCGTGCGCGCCACCGTCCTGGTGGCTGCCGTGGATGCCATCGGCATCGGCTCCGGACTCGCGATTCTCAGTGTGCCGCTGGCCCTTCCGCTGGCCTCGCTGGTCTTCATCGGCGCGTTCATCCCGATCATCGGCTCCTTCATCGCGGGCTCGGTGGCGGTGTTCATCGCGCTCATGACCAAGGGCGCGGTCACCGCGCTCATCGTGCTGGGCATCACCGTGGCGGTCATGCAGCTGGAAGGGCATGTGCTGCAACCACTTCTGATGGGGCGCGCGGTGCGCATTCATCCGCTGGCGGTCGTGCTCGCCATCGCGGCGGGTGTGGTGCTGGCCGGTATCGCGGGCGGTCTGCTCGCGGTACCGTTCGTGGCGGTGCTGAACACCGCCATTCGCTCACTGCTCGCGGACTCGCCCGATGAGCTCTATCAGGAGCTGCACACCGGCGATCCGCACCGGCCGATGTTCAGCGCCGAACCCGATTCATTGGAGCTGGGGCGCTTCGAATTAGCCGCTCCCGTAAGCGAATCCGGCACGGCGACGGCCGGCCCGGATAACGGTTCGGCCACCCGCACGGACGAGCCTCCCGCGAGCGCCGCCGGTGACTCCGCGGACTGAACCGGACGACCGCGACGCCGCGACCGCGCCGCTGTGGCGGGCCGCGCAGGCTTTTCGGCTCGTCACCCTGCTGTACGCCATCGGACAGCAGTTCGCCTCGGCGCCGCACTACACCAATCAGCGATTGAGCTGGGTGCTCATCGCACTCATGGCGGTGTGGTCGGGCGTCTCGGCGATCCTTTTGTCACAGTGGCGAATTCATAAGGTGCGTGAGGTACGCACGGCGGTCGTGATCGGCGACCATCTGGTCGTCATCGCGCTCATCTTCGCCACCCGGTTGGTCGCGGACTACGACTGGTATCACGGACATCAGACGCTGCCCACCACGCTGTGGGCCGCCAATGCCGTCATGTCCGCGGCGATCATGTGGGGTCCGTTCGGCGGCATCTGCTCGGGATTCCTGATCGCCGCCGCGGTGGTCACCACGCGCGCCCAATGGGAACTGGACCTGTGGCGCGACGCTACCGCGCCCGTGCTGGTCTCGGTCGGACTCGCGATCGGCTTGGCCTCCAACACCGCTCGCCGCGCACAGGCGCAATTGCAACGCGCCGTGCGACTCACCGCCGCCGCGCAGGAACGCGAACGACTCGCGCGCGAAGTGCACGACGGCGTACTCCAGGTGCTCAGCTATATCAAACGACGCGGGACCGAGATCGGCGGGCCGACAGCGGAATTGGCGCAGCGGGCGGGCGAGCAGGAGGTGGCCCTGCGGGTGCTGCTCTCCGAACAGGGCGGCCGCGCGGATACCGGTGGCGCTGAACAGGATTTGCGACCCCTGCTCACCGCGCAGGCCACCCCCTCGGTACTCGTCTCCACCCCGGGCGAACCCGTGCCGATCGGCCGATTCGAGGCCCGGGAGATCTCCGCGGCGGTCGCCGCCGCCCTGGCCAATGTCGCCCAGCACGCCGGCCCGTCTGCGAAAGCCTATGTGCTGCTGGAGGATACCGGCGACGAACTTATCGTCAGCGTGCGTGACGACGGTCCGGGTATTCGCGCCGGGCGGCTCGTCGAAGCCGAAGGCCAAGGCCGCATGGGTGTTTCCCGCTCCATCATCGGCCGTATCGCCGCCTTGAACGGCACCGCGCAACTGCTCTTCGAAGCCGACGGCGAGGAGGGTTCGGGCGCCGAATGGGAATTCCGGGTGCCCAGGCAGAGCCGATAATGGGAGCCGATCACAGCGGGAAATCCGAATCGGGAGGCGATGTGTCCGAAGACGCCGGGGACGAACGAATTTCGATCATGGTCGTCGACGACCATCCCATCTGGCGCGAGGGCGTGGCCCGCGATCTCGCCGAGGCGGGCTTCGACGTGCTCGCCACCGCCGACGGCGTCGCCGCCGCCGCTCGCCGCGCCGCCGCCGTCCAACCCGATGTCGTGCTGATGGATATGCAACTCCCGGACGGCAATGGCGCCGACGCCACCGCCGAGGTGCTGCGCGCCTCGCCGCGTACGCGCGTGCTGGTGCTCTCCGCCTCCGCCGAACGCGATGACGTCCTCGACGCCATCAAGGCCGGGGCCATCGGCTACCTGGTGAAGAGCGCCTCCGCCGCCGAACTGGTGGCGGCCGTGCGCGCCACCGCCGCCGGACAGGCCGTATTCACCCCGGGCCTGGCCGGATTGGTGCTCGGGGAGTACCGGCGCATCGCCAATACCCCGCCCGATCGCGATGAACCACACCGGCCCGCCCTCACCGAACGCGAGACCGAGGTGCTGCGCATGGTGGCGAAAGGGCTCTCCGCCAAACAGATCGCCACCCGGCTGAGCCTGAGCCATCGCACCGTCGAGAACCATGTGCAATCCACCCTGCGCAAACTGCAACTCGGCAATCGCGTGGAGCTCACCCGGTACGCCATCGAACAGGGCCTGGACGGCGAATAGGGATGTGGATCAGGGATTGCCCTGATGCGCGGCCGCCCACCGGCTCGTAGCCTCGAATACATGGGAGGTCCAGAATCGGTCAGCAGTGTCGAGGCCGCCGTGGTGGGCGAGCGCGACCTGCGGGTATCGGATATAGAACGCGAACACGTCGGACGGCTGCTGCAGCGCGCGGTTGGGCTCGGCATGCTGTCACTGGGGGAATTCACCGAGCGCATGGACACCGCGCTCGCCGCCAAAACCCGCGGTGAACTCAATGCGGTGCTGGTCGATCTGCCGGGCATCCGGCTCGCCGGGCAGCCCGCGCCCAAGACGCCGCAATTCCAGTACGCGCCGCGCCCGCAGTACGGGTACACCGCGCGACCGCAATACGCACCGCGCACGGCGCATCAGGTGCCGCCCGGCAATGTGATCCGCAGCCGCCTCTCCGGTGTCAAACGGCACGGCAACTGGCATGTGCCGCAGACCATTCTGGTCGACTCCTTCCTCGGCAGCGTGCGACTCGACTTCACCCAGGCCATCATGTCCACGCAGGTGGTGGAGATCCTCGTGGACGATTACCTCAGCTCGCTCGAGCTGATCCTGCCGCCGGACGCGACGGTCGACCTGAACGGTCTGGAGCTGATCGGCGGCAGCGCCGAGACCAAGGTGCGCACCGGTCCGCCCATCGGCCCGCTGCACGTGGTGGTTCACGGCAAGGTGCGCTTCGGCTCGGTCAGCGCCAAACACCCCTTCGGCGCCCAGTGGAAGAAGTTCCTCAACGGGGCCTAGCCGTGGGTCGGCCATCGGTTCGAGTGGGGATGGTCACCGATCGCGAATACGGTTCGGCGGCAAGCGTTCCGGCCGGTATCGTCTCGCCCATGGCGGCAGGCACCGGAGCGGATTCGACCCCCGAACCACTACTCCGGACCGGTCGCGGCGCACCGCTGCTGCTCCTGCACGGGGTACTGCTCACCTGGCAGTCCTGGACTCCGGTCCTCGGCGATCTGCGCGCCGACCACGATGTGCTGGCCCCCACCCTCCCGGGCCACCACGGCGGTCCCGCCGCGGACCATCCGGCCACGGTCGCAGGGCTGGCCGATTGGGCCGAAGCGCTACTGGATGAAACCGGTTGGCCCACAGCGCATATCGTCGGCAATTCGCTGGGCGGCTGGATCGCGCTGGAGCTCGCCGCCCGGGGACGCGCCCGCACCGTCACCGCCATCTCCCCGGCCGGCCTGTGGAGCGGCCCGTCCTCGGCGCAGGCGCTGGTCCGCAAATTCCGCGGGATGAGCCCGCTCATCGGCTTCGGCTCGGACACCCCGCCGGTACTGCCCGGCATGATCCGCAGTCTGCTGCTGCCGCTGCTGGCCCATCACCCCGGCACCGTCGCGCCCCAGCTGGCCCGGGCCATGGCCGCCGCCCCGGCGCACTGCACCATCCTCGATGATCTGGCCGAGGATCCGGCCCTGCCGACGGGTTTCACCGGTCTGCCGGACCTGACCGTTCCCGCCACGGTACTGCTGCCCGAATTCGATCGGGTGCTGCCGCCCCGGCTGTATCCCGAGCTGACCTCCACCCCCGTGCTCACGGTGCGTCCGCTCCCGGGCCTGGGTCATGTCCCGATGCTCGAGGACCCCACCCGGATCACCGCCGAAATCCGCGCCACCATCGCCCGGGAAACCGCGCTGCGATCCGCCTGACCCGCGACCGTTCGACCGCCTGGCGATTCACCCGGCGGAAGTCGAGTAGGATCCCGGCCGCGCGCGAGTGTTTCTACTCATCCGGCGGAACGCGCTGGTCGAGAGCATTACCGGCATGAATACAGCCATCGATCCCCGCTTGATCGCACGGTTGTCGACCGAGTTCACCTCCCTCAGTGAGCACATGGGAACCCTCGGCCGCGACCTCGAGGTCCTGCGTACCCAACTGATCACCGATCCGCCCGCAGCCGCACCGGCAGCGGGCGTTCCCATGTCCGCCCGGGCCCCGCGCCCCGGACCGGAGCTATCCGGTCCCGCCGAAGCGGTACCCGGAGCCATTCCCGGGGTGGTCCAGCCCGTATCCGGGGTTCCCCGGCCCGTGCCCGGAGCCCCGCAGCCCGTGCCGGGAGTTCCGCAGTCGGCGAGCGGAGGTCCCCGGCCGGTACCCGGAGATCCCCAGGCGACTCCGAATTACGCGCAGGCGACCCCGGGTTACGCGCAGGCGGTGCCGAACTACGCCCAGGCGACCCCGAGTTACGCGCAGGCGACTGCGAATTACGCGCAGGTGGGGCCGGGTTACGCGCAGGCGGGGCCGACGGGGTATGACCAGATGACGGGTGGATACGCGCAGGCGGGGGCCGGGCGTGCGGGATGGATGGGGGGTCCGCAGGGTGGGTATCGGGCGATGCCGCCGCTCGCGCAGCAGCAGCGGAGGGGAGTGCCGGTGCGCGAGCGGCGGGCACCGTGGTGGCAGCGCGAGGGCGTGGTCAGCCGGGTGCTGGCGGTGGCCGGGGTGGGGGTGACGCTGATCGGGGTGGTGATGCTGCTGGTATTGGCGGCGCAGGCCGGATTCTTCGGCCCGGTGCCGAGAGTTGTTGCGGGAGCGGTCTTCTCGGGTGCGCTGCTGGCCATCGGAGCCCGGGTGCACGGTAAGGCGGGAGGCCGGGTCGGGGCGGTCGCGCTGGCGGCCACGGGTATCGCCGGGGGATACCTGGACGTCATTGCCGTGACGACCGAATACGGGTGGCTGAATCCCGTGGTGGGATATGTGATCGCGCTGGGGATCGCGGCGGGCGGGGTGGGCCTGGCCATGCGGTGGCGGTCGCAGGCGCTGGCGGTCACGGTGGTGCTGGGGGTGGCGCTGCTCGCACCGATGGTGACCACCGAGGTCGCACTGCTGGCCTTTCTCATCGTGTTGCAGATCGCCGCTGTGCCGGTGCAATTGGGCCGAGATTGGCCGTACCTGCATATCGCGCGGACGCTTCCGGCGGTGTTCGCGACGCTCGTCGCGGTGGCCGCGGCCGGACTGGGTGACGCCGCGCGCGGGCATCGATACGAGGTACTGGCGGCTGCCATCGCGATCGCCGTGGTCGGATCGGTGGGCACGGTGCTCGTGGTGCGGCAGCGGTCCACCGATATCACCGCGAGCCTGACCTTCGCGGCGGCGACCCTGCCGCTACTGGCCGCGCCCGCGATGTTCGAGCGGCGCACCGCCGTACTCATCTCCGCCGTATTCGCCGCGGTCCTGCTCGCGCTCGCCGCGCTGCGGTGGCTGCCGAAACTCGGTGAGCGGGTGCGGATTCCGGGCCACCTGGCGCTGGTCGCCGCCGTGGCCGGGGCCTTCGCGGTGCTCGAGAGCTGCTTCGGGGTCACCGATACGCAGACCCTGCCCGTCGCGCTGTTCCTGGTCGCCGTCGCCTTCCTGGGCGCGGGCGGGCAGCGGCGATCGCGGGTCGCCGCGGGGATCGGCGCTGCCTTCGGCGCGATCGGCATGGTGGCCTTCGTGGATACCGCCGGTCCGGCCACGCTGTCCGATCAGTGGTATGCGCAAGAGCGCCTGGGTATTTCGACCGCGCTGTCGGCGGTGGCGGCGCTCGCCGCCCTGGCCGCCGCGTTCCGGTGCGCCCGCCGACTGGGTCTGGTCGCCCGGGACAGCGATGCCACGGCCGTCGCGGTCGTCGGCGGTATGGCGGGCCTGTATGCCGTTACCGCACTGACGGTTTCGCTCGGCGTGGTCATCGATCGCCAGGACGGCTTCCGCGCGGGCCACGGTATCGCCACCGTGGTGTGGATGGCCGCCGCCACCGCGGCGCTGTTCTTCGGATTGCGCAGGCTGTCCCGCGCCCCGCAGTCGGCGAAGGTGGCGCTGGCGGGTGGACTGCTGGTCACCGCCGCGGCATTGGCCAAGCTGTTCCTGTTCGACCTGGCCACCCTCGACGGTCTGCTCCGGGCCGCCGCCTTCCTGGTCGTCGGCGTGCTGCTACTGCTGGTCGGCACCCGCTACGCCCGCGCCTTCGCCGAGGCGGGTGAGCCCGCGCGGCGGAGCTGAGCCGGATCAAGAGCCGAGCTGCCGGATCAAGAGCCGAGCAGCCGGATCAAGAGACGAGCAGCCGAATCGAGAGACGAGCAGCGGATCGAGAGACGAGCAGCCGGATCGAGAGACGAGCAGCCGGATCAAAGATGCGCAGCCGGGCCGGGAGATGAGCTGCCGGGCCGAGAGACGAGCAGCCGG
>NZ_BDAW01000049.1 GCF_001625085.1 Nocardia acidivorans NBRC 108247 | reverse complement strand
GCAGCCGGATCAAAAGATGAGCAGCCGGGCCGAGAGATGAGCTGCCGGGCCGAGAGACGAGAACGCCCGGCCGAGTGGATAACTCGGCCGGGCGCTCTCGTGTGCTGATTCAGTCGCGGTTCTGGCGACGGAGCAATTCGTTCACACTCACGGTGCGGCCGTCGCCGCCGCGGTGCTTACCCTCGTCGTCGTCCTCCTCGGCCTTGCCGGTACGGCGGCGTGCCGAACGCAGGTCCGACATCCACTGTTCGATACTGCTGCGCCCGCCGCCCTGCGGCTGATCCTCGGCCGAGTGATGTGTCGGATGCGGTTGCGCCGCATCGGATTCGGCGGATTCGGAATCCAGCAGCTCCTCCGCCTCGTGCGGCTGGTACAGCTGGGCCCGGGTGGCGGGATGCGGCGGCATCTTCTGCGCGGGCGGCGGGAGTACCCGCTCGGCGCCGACCGCGTGCGGCGTCTCCGGCTGCGAATCCCGCTGTGCCGCAGCCGGAGCCGGAGCGGGCACAGGAGCCTCGACCGGTCGGGGCGTCGGCGTGGCCGGGGCAGTCGGAGCGACCGGTGCCGAAGGTGCCGATACCGCCGGAATCCCGTTCTGCGCAGCGGGTTTGGCCGGTGCGATCGGATCCTGGGCGACGACCTCGCGGGTCGGCGCCTCGGAATCGTGGCGCGGGGTGCTCGGCGCGACGCCGGGCCTGCCCGAACCGATGGTCCGCGGCGTCACACCGGAACCGGCCTGCGGCGGAGCCGCATTCGACACCTCGGGCTCCGGTGCGGGCGGGGCCGTTTCACCCGCGGGCGCGCCGAGATTGGTGAGCGGGGCCGGTGTGGCGGGCGGCGGCGGGAACCCGGCCGCGGGCGGATCGCCCCCGGGCGGCGACCACGGCGCGGTTTTGGCGGGGGCGGAGGTGGTGATGCGCTGGGTCGGCGCCTCGCTATTGATATCGATCTTGCGCGGCGCCCGCGGTTTGCGCAGTCGCAGTGCCGCCGAATCCGTCAGCGCCGGAATCTGCATGGTGACCGGATCGGTGATCGGGGTGGTCTTGACCAGGTCGACGACCTCACCACCGCCGGGCCGCTCATCGGCGAGCATCGGCTCACCCAGTCCGATCTTCTGCTGAATCTTCTTCATCCAGGCAGGAGCCCACCAGCAGTCATCACCGAGCAGCTTCATGGTGGCGGGCACCAGCAGCATGCGCAGCACGGTCGCGTCGATGAACAGCGCCGCCACCATGCCGTAGGCGATGTACTGCATCATCACCAGATCGGAGAAGGCGAACGCGCCGGTCACCACGAGCAGGATCAATGCGGCCGCGGTGATGATGCGCCCGGTCTGTGCGGTGCCCGCTCGCACCGCCTCGGTCGTGCTCGCGCCCTGTGCGCGCGCTTCGACCATGCGGGACAACAGGAATACCTCGTAGTCCACCGAGAGGCCGTAGATGATCGCGATGATCAGCACCAGCACCGGCGCGGTGATCGGCTGCGGTGTGAAGTTCAACAGCGACGCACCATGACCGTCGATGAAGATCCAGGTCAGAATGCCCAGCGTCGATCCGAGGCCGAGCGCGCTCATGAGCGCGGCCTTCAACGGCAGCACCAGTGAGCCGAAGGTGAGGAACATCAGGATGGTGGTGACCAGCAGGACGATGCCGATCATCCACGGCATGCGATCCAGCAGTGAGCCCAGACTGTCCATCATCAGGACCGGCTGGCCGGTGACCGCCAGTTCGACGCCGTCCGGCAGTTCCATCGATCGCAGATAGTCGACGGTCGCCTCGGGATGGGAGCTGTCCTCGACGGTCGCCTCGGACACCCAGACATTGGAACCGTTCGGCGGTTTGGCCGGGGTGCCGAACTGCCCGTTCTTCACCAGTCCCGGCGCTTTGTTCGCCAGCTGGAGCACCGCGCCGATACTGCGGGAGTTGTCGGTGGTGATGACCAACTGCACCGGATCGGACTTGCGCAGCGGGAAGGTCTCGTCGAAGTGCTGCTGCGCCAATCGAACCGGATTGTCCGGCGGCAGATAGGTCTCCGAGATGCCGCCGAACTGCAGATTCTTCACCGGAATGATGAGCAGCAGCAATCCGATGGTCAGCGGGATCGCGACCTTGAGCGGATGCTTCATCACCCAGGCGGTGAGCTTGCCCCAGAAACCGGCCTCGATCTCCTCGGCGGTCTTGGTCTTGCGAATCCACTTGAGGCTCAAGCTGTCCACGCGCCGGCCCAGAATGCTCAGCAGTGCGGGCAGCACGGTCAACGAGGTCACCATGGCCAGCAGGACCGCGGCGATGGTGCCGTAGGCCACCGACTTCAGGAAGCCCTGCGGGAACAGCAGCATGCCCGCGCTGGCCGCGATGATCATGGTCGCCGAGGAGGTCACCGTGCGCCCGGCGGTCATGACCGAACGGCGCACGGCCGCGCGGGTGTCGTACCCCTCGGCCAATTCCTCACGGAAGCGGCTGACTATGAACAGGCCGTAGTCGATGGCCAGGCCCAGGCCGATCATCGACACCACGGCCGAGACGAACGAGTTCACCTCGGTGTACTTGGTCAGCGCCATGATCATGCCGTTGGCGGCGATGATGGTCAGCCCGCCGATGATCAATGGCAGTGCGGCGGCGACGATTCCGCCGAAGATGAAGAAGAGCAGGATCGCGACCGCGGGCAGCGCGAGCATCTCCATGCGCTTCACATCGCTGGCGATCGTATTGTTCAGCGTGTAGGCGATCGGCTGCAGACCGCCGACCTCGACCTTCACATCCGGGATCGCGAAGGCGTTCTGCACCGCACCGTAGGCCTGCAGCATCTCGGTGTCGTTATTGCCGTTGAGGGCGACCGAGGCGAAGGCGCGCTTGCGATCGGTGCTGGCCGCCTGCGCCAGCTGCTGACCGGTCTCGGTCTTCCAGGGCGAGGCGTTGACCTTGGCGATCTGCGGATACTTCTTCGGCAGCGCGTTGAGGCTGTCGACGACCTTCTGGCTCCACGCCGGATCGTCGATCGTCTTACCGTCGGGCGCGGTGTACAGCAGCACCACATCACTGTTGTGATCGCGGCTGTACACCGAATCCTTCAGCACCGCCGCGTGTGTCGACTCCGAATTGGGGTCGAACCATCCGCTGGAGCTCAGGTGATCCTCGACTCCGAGCCCGAACGCACCGAGCGAGAGCAGGGCAGCAACCACTACACCCAGAACGGTGTAGCGCAGCTTGTAGACCAGGTCGCCCCAGCGGGTGAACACTAAGCGACTCCTTGAGCGGGGCGGGAGGTGAGCAATGCTGTCAGCGGCCGGAACGGCTGCAGCCATGCTCCCTCGTCGGGCAGCGAGTCGAGGCTCACCCTGGGCAGCGGTTCACGGAACACGCCCGGGATGTCCTCGAGGTCGATGAACTCGAGAATATCCGACGTGACGGCCCAGCTCGCGTGCTCGCGGAATCCGAGCACCTGAACCGGTACGCCACTGGCGGCGATCTCTTCGAGCGGTGCGCGGAACGCCTGACCGTCTGCGGAGGCGACCATGATGCCGGCCAGTCCCGCGCCCCGGCGGCGTAGCTCGATATGCGCGAGCATATCGCTGTCGACGTCGGAATCT
Source organism: Nocardia acidivorans NBRC 108247 (assembly GCF_001625085.1). GTDB lineage: Bacteria > Actinomycetota > Actinomycetes > Mycobacteriales > Mycobacteriaceae > Nocardia > Nocardia acidivorans. The sequence goes on along the minus strand of NZ_BDAW01000049.1, from coordinate 22,675 downwards.
TCGTCGATTTTGGGTTTTGCAAAAACGGCATAACCGACATTTCGCAGCGCCTCCACCCACGGTCGCACCACATCGGCGGTGCCGGGGGCGATATTGGTGAAGACGGTGGCCTCGGGTTCCACACGCTGACGACTGCCGACCGACAGCTCCGCGGTGCGCGCGAGCAGCCAGCGGCCGAGCGCGTCGAAGCGCGGACGGTAGGCGGCGGTCGGGCGGCCACCGAGAATCGCGCCGAGCCCCATATCGAGGTTCGGGGCGTCCCAGACAAGTAGTACGCGACGGAAATCGGTACTACTTCCGGAAAGGCCGGTGGTGCCCGCTAGTTCGGACGAAGCAGTGCCGTGCATTATTTCGGCAACATCCGCGACCTCCGGGGCCATCTCACTGACGCTCATGACTCGATCTTCCCCCAGATGAACTCCGTGATGGCGCTACCCGCGCGGAGTCCTTTTCCCTCGAACTTGGTAATCGGACGTTCAAAACCGATCGGTGCGGTTTCAAGGTACCGCGAAGGGTCCCCACCCGTGGCCTCATTCATACCGATGAGCTGGGATTCTCCCTTTCCCACCTCGGCAATATGCTCCGCGTAATCCGCGTGATCGGTCGCGACATGCAACACGCCGCCGGGCTTGAGGCGACTCGCGATAAGAGTCAGCGTCGCGGGCTGCAACAGCCGCCGCTTATGGTGGCGCGCCTTGGGCCACGGATCCGGAAAGAAGACGCGAACACCCGTCAGCGATTCCGGAGCAATCATGTTTTCGAGTACGTCGACCGCATCGCCGCGCAACAGTCGAATGTTCTCGATATTCTCCCGCTCGACCCGCTGCACCAATTGCGCCAGACCCGGCTTGTAGACCTCGACGCCGATCAGATTGAACTCCGGTTCGGCCTGCGCCATTGCCGCGGTGGCCGTGCCGGTGCCGCAACCGATCTCGATGATCAGCGGAGCACTGCGGCCGAACCAGGCGTCCGCGTCCAGCAGGCCGTCCGAGACGTCCGCGCCGATCCGCGGCCACATCCGGGTCCAGGACTCCTGCTGCGGCGGCGTCAGCGCACCGCGCCGCGAGCGGAAGCTGGTGACGCGGGGGTAGAGGCGGTTACCGCCCACGGCGCGTGGCACGCCCTCGACGGGGTGATCACCGTCACCGCTGTGGTCGGCGGACCGCGGTCCGGGGACTGGCTCGGCAGTGTGGTTCGCGGCGTCGTTCACGGCGTCCATTGTCCAGTATCGAATGGTTAGCGCAGCAATCGACTACGTGTTCGGGCGTATGCCATCACTCAGGCTGCCAGGCCCGACTCCTCGGCGGCGACCTGCTCCGAACCGGGTGTCAGGGGTAGTCCGAGCGTGACTCGCATTGCGGTAGTTGCCATTTCCACCATGCCGCGCCAGTGCGCGGGCCAGAGCGCTACCGACCAGACGGTCTTGGTTGTGGGTTCTGTGAGAGTTTTCCCGGCGATCCGATCGGCCAGCCAATCCAGGCTCAGCGGGGTCGCCAACGGCAGCAGCGAGAAGTGCTCGCTCAGCCGATCGCGGACGTACCAGACCGCCGCGCCCGCCTCGCGGTACCGCTGCACCTGACCGTCGATGCCCGCCACATCGATGACCTGGTCATTGACCGGATGCACCACCAGCACCGGGCAGGCGGGCGCGTTGTTGCCGAGCCGGATGTCGTCGAACATGCCCTCCAGTTCGGGCAGCACCTCGGCGAGCGGGCGGTGCAGGTAGTTCTCCATCCGGCGACCGACCAGCAGCGGCAGCGCCGCGATCGGACCCAGATTCTGCACCCGATCCAGCAGCCGCCTGCCCTCCTCGGTGAAATCCTTGCGGACCACATCGGCCAGCGCCGGATACACGCGCCGCAGCGCGGCGACCACCAGCGGCGGGAATCCGGCGAAGAGGCCGCCGTCCAACCGCAGGAACACTTCGCGCGGATCACCCACCGGCGCGCCCAGGGCGGCGCCGACGATATTCAACTCCGGCGCGTACTCCGGAGCCATCTCCACGGTCCAGGCCCCGGCCATACCGCCACCGGAATAGCCCCATACCGCGATTCTGGTATCCGGGCGCAGGCCCAGCGGAGCGAAGCCGAGCGCCGCGCGCACCCCGTCGAGGGAGCGATAGCCGGGCTCGCGCGCCGCGCCGAAATTCCCTTGCGGCCCTACATGATCGGCAATGGTCACCGCCCAGCCGCGCCGCAGCGCGTTCGCCACCAGCAGCCACTCCCACTGGGTGATCGAACCCGGTGACAGCGCGCCGCGCCGCAGCGCGTACGACGGCGCGCAGCGATCGGTGACCGCGTCGATTGCGGATCCGAAGACCAGCAGCGGTCGCTCCGGATTGGGGGACGCGCCCTTGGGGAGCAGCACCGTGGTGACCGCGACCTCCGGTCGGCCGCCCAGATCGCTACTGCGATACAGCAACTGCCATGCCGTCACCTGCTGGGGCACCACGCCGAGCAATGCCAATTCCACTGGGCGACTGCGCAGTACGGTGCCCGGCGCGCGCAGGGCGAAGCCGTGGGGTGCGCGGAAGAACGGATCCGAGCCGGGCGGCAGCGGACGAGCCGAGGCCGGAGTACGCCACTGCGCACCGCGATCCCGCGGCGCCGGCGCACCGCCCTCTCGAGTGGCGGGTGCGGTGGCGCGGGGGACGGGCGCGGCAGCGACGGCGGTATCCGATGCGGCCGGATCAGGCTGTCCCGCAGGCGAATCGGCCACAGTCGGGATATCGGCCGTAACGGTCAACGTAACCTCCGTAGGTGAGTCCGGCTGTCGGACCCGAGAGGAACCGTCACCGCCACTGTCGGCTGTAGCACCGACCGGATCGAAACCCTAGGTGAGAATACGGTGTCTGTGAAGAGCGGTGCCATTGAATCACGCTGGCGCACAGCTGAACCCGCACTTCAACGCGTTTTGTGACGCTGCTGGCCGGACCATATCCGATCGCGTCGCGCGGTGTCCGAACCCGCCCCGCGCCGCACCGCAGCCGATTAGGCTGCCCCCGTGCTGTCCGGTCGACCACCGCGCATCCAGATCACCGGCCGTGCTCGCGCCGGTAAATCCACCGTGCGAAACGCGTTGTCGCTCTTGACCGCCGAGGAGACCGCGCCGCTCGACGCGCCGGACCGGCCGGACCCGGTCCTGGACGCCGACCTCATCCTCTACGTCTTGCCGGGCACCCTCACCTCGGCCGACCGTCGCGTCCTGGAACGGATGCCTCCCGACCGCACCCTGGTTGTCCTCAACAAGGCCGATGCCATCGGTACCCGCTGGTCCGATGCCGCCCGGGCCGCCGACCGTCTCGCCGGAACCCTCGGTATCCAGACCCTGCCCGCCGTGGCGTCGCTGGCCGCGCACACCCGCACCGGAATCGTGAGCGATGCGGATCTGCGGACCCTGCACCGTCACCGCGCTCGAAGCGATCCGGCGTTCCTACTCACCGAAGATCTGTTCGCCGATCCCGCCGTCGCCGAGGACACCCCGGCCCGCGCGGCTCTGCTCGAGCGCTGGGGCCGCTACGGTGTCGCCTGCGCCCTCACCGCTCTCCGCCACGACCCTGCGCTGCCGTCTCGTTCGCTACTGCAAATGCTGCACTCCGCCAGTGGCATAGACCCGATCTACCGAGCCCTGCACGAGCGCTACCAATGGGCCGCGGCAGCCATCGCGGCCGAGGAACTCGCGATCGTTCCCACCCGGTCCGGGTCCGGCGACGAATAACCGGTGTTGGACCGTGAACCCGCTCCGCGCTACCTACCGAATGGCGTCCGCTCGGCCGAGCCGTCCGGCCGGGGTTCGCTGCCCGCCGAGTCCGATTCCGGCCTTCCCATTTTCGGATTGGATCTCCCGCCGGTGGAACGGCTCTCGCGGCCGCCCGAGAGCCCGGCCGTCGAGTCCGGCGGGTCCGTATCCGGGTGCACCGAGCTGTCTCCATCGCCGGAAGAACCGGTCATCGGCGCGCCCGACCGCGGGGCGGCAATGCGGGCCGAGGAGCCGCCGACGGATCTCTCCGCACGCGCGGAAGCGATTGTGACGCGCTGGAATCCACACGGAATGGCATTGCTGCTGGCCATGCGGAGTACGGCGTGCGCACGGGACACGCGGGTGGCGCTCCTGGGCGACGACGAGGTGCAGATCGCGCTGTTGCGGGCCGAATTGGCCAGGTGGGCACCGCGAGTCGAGTTTCCGGCGGCAGAGTCGAGTCGGGCACCGCGGCGACCGGCGGCGGTGGCCTGCGTGGTGCTGGACGCCGGTGCGCCGATCGGCCGGGAGATGTTGGGGGCAGTGCGCAGGCTGCGCGGCGAGGGCACCCGGATCGTGTTCGCGCTGGCCGGGTTCGACGCGCACCGCGAGTGGCGCGCGGTGCTGGAGCGGGATGCGGAGCTGCTATCGCCGGGAGAGCACGGGCCGCTCACACCCGGGAGTGCGACGACACCGGCGGCGGGCCCGCCCGTGGAGATCATCCCGGTATCGGTGCGGATGGCGGTGGTGGCACGGGCGAGCGGGGATGCGGCACTGGGGGATCGGGCGGGGATCGGATTGCTGCACGCGCGATTGGTGGCGGCGGTGGGGGCCGGGGCCGCGGGGGATCAGGCGGCGCTGGTGCGGGAGCGGGTGGTGCGCGAGACGCGAGCGCGCATCGAGGGGGAGTTGGCGAAATTGCGCACCGGCGGGGATGTGGCGGCGCTGCGGGCAGAGCGGGCGACCCTGCTGGCGGTGAACGACGGCGGGCGCGGGACCGCCATGGCCATGCTGCGCAATCGACTGCATTTGGCGCGGGTCGATCTGCTGCATGAGGCGGGGGTGCGAATTCGGGCGCTCAATGCCGCCGCGCGGACCGAGATCGACCGCTTGCCCTATACCGCCCATGCCGGATATCCACGGGGCTTACAGATTTCGGTGGAAAAGATCACACGGGAAATCGACCGCGCCATTCACGCCCGCCTCACCGAGGTGGACGAGTTGATCGAGAAGGCGGTCCGCGCATCGGAATTGGCGGGCGGTACACCCGATTCGACGGCATTACCCGCGCTCGCATGGCGTGATCGCCCGCCCCGGGTCGGTCCGGACCCGGAGCCGCGCTGCCGGGGTGTCGAAGATCATCTGATGATCGCCCTCGGGGCGTCCGCGGGTTTCGGTCTGGGCCGCCTGCTGGTGATCCCGCTGTCGTGGTGGGCGGCGGCCGAATACGCGATCGTTCCGGTCGGTTTGGTGCTCGGGGCGCTCGCCGCGAGCTGGGTGGTGCGGGGGCGCAGACAGCTCGCTGAGCGCGCTCATTTACGCCAGTGGATGACGGACGCGCTGGTCAACGTGAAGGCGCAGTGGGAACAGCGGATCGCGACGGCCATTGTCGAGGCGGAGGAGCGGCTCACCGAGCGGGTGCTCCGGGCCAGCACCGCGCGCATGGTCGAAACAGACCGTCGGGTAGGGGAATTGGAGGCGCAATTGCGGCAGGCGGCGCAACGGAGACCCGCGTTGACCACCGCCTGCGAACGTGACCTGACCGCACTCGATTTCGCATAATCGCTGGTCGGAGGTTTCGACCCGGTACCGACTGGACAACCCGATTCCATACGTCGGGATATATGGCGTTAACCTCTATGGCAGGAACCTGGGCGTCCGCTTGGTCCTTGTACGCCGTCCAGCCGGGACGAGCTACCTGCAAGGCGATGCGGGGGCCTTGCCGCAATGGTGGCACTCGGTGTCGCGAGCACCCCGGGCCACCCATCTCAGGAGAGTTGTTTCATGACCTCAGCGACCATTCCTGGTCTTCACGATGGCACCGCGCCCACCGAGCACAAGGAACTGCTTGCCTGGGTACAGGAGGTCGCAGAACTCACCCGGCCCGAGCGGGTGGTCTGGGTGGACGGCTCCGAGGAGGAGGCCGTGCGCCTCTCCGAGCAGCTCGTCGCGGCGGGCACGTTCAAGAAGTTGAACGAGGCCAAGAAGCCGAACTCCTACCTCGCCCTCTCCGATCCCTCCGACGTCGCGCGCGTCGAATCTCGCACCTACATCTGTTCGCGCAACGAATCCGACGCCGGCCCGACCAACAACTGGGTCGACCCGACCGAGATGCGCGCCACCATGACCGAGCTGTACCGCGGCTCGATGAAGGGCCGCACCATGTACGTGGTGCCGTTCTGCATGGGCCCGCTCGGCGCGGAAGACCCCAAGCTGGGCGTCGAGCTCACCGACTCCGAGTACGTCGTGGTCTCCATGCGCGTGATGACCCGCGCCGGTTCCGCCGCGTTGGAGAAGCTCGGCACCGACCGCCCGTACGTGAAGGCGCTGCACTCCCTGGGCGCTCCGCTGGCCGAGGGCCAGGCCGATGTGCCGTGGCCGTGCAACGACACCAAGTACATCACCCACTTCCCCGAGGACCGCGAGATCTGGTCCTACGGTTCGGGTTACGGCGGCAACGCGCTGCTGGGCAAGAAGTGCTACTCGCTGCGCATCGCCTCCGCGATGGCGCACGACGAGGGCTGGCTGGCCGAGCACATGCTGATCCTCAAGCTCATCTCGCCGGAGAACAAGAACTACTACATCGCCGCCGCGTTCCCGTCGGCCTGCGGTAAGACCAACCTCGCCATGATCCAGCCCACCGTCCCGGGCTGGCGCGCCGAAACCCTCGGCGACGACATCGCGTGGATGCGCTTCGGCAAGGACGGCCGCCTATACGCGGTCAACCCGGAGTTCGGTTTCTTCGGTGTCGCGCCCGGCACCAACCACTCCTCCAACCCCAACGCGATGGCCACCATCGACGCGGGCAACACGGTCTACACCAACGTGGCGCTCACCGATGACGGCGATGTGTGGTGGGAGGGCCTGGAGGGCCAGCCCGATCACCTGATCGACTGGAAGGGCAACGACTGGTACGAGCGCGAGTCCGAAACCCTTGCCGCGCACCCGAATTCGCGCTACTGCACCCCGATGTCGCAGTGCCCCACCCTGGCTCCGGAGTGGGACGACCCGCAGGGCGTGCCGATCTCGGCCATCCTGTTCGGCGGTCGCCGCAAGACCACCGTCCCGCTGGTGACCGAATCCTTCGACTGGCAGCACGGCGTGTTCATGGGCGCGACGCTCTCCTCCGAGCAGACCGCCGCCGCCGAGGGCAAGGTCGGCACCGTACGCCGCGACCCGATGGCCATGATCCCGTTCCTGGGCTACCACGTGGGCGACTACCTGGGCCACTGGGTGAACCTGGGCAAGAACGCCGACGCGAACAAGCTGCCGAAGATCTTCTACGTCAACTGGTTCCGTCGTGGCGCCGACGGCCGCTTCCTGTGGCCCGGATTCGGTGAGAACTCCCGCGTGCTGGAGTGGATCGTCGGCCGTATCGAAGGCACGGCCGAGGCCACCGCCACCCCGATCGGCAATGTGCCGGTCGCGGCCAACCTCGACCTCGAGGGCCTGGACGTGGTCGCCGCCGATGTCGACGAGGCGCTGGCGGTCAACCCCGAGGAGTGGAAGCGCGAGATTCCGCTCATCGAGGAGTGGTTCGAATTCATCGGCGACAAGCTGCCCTCGGGCGTGCGCGACGAGTTCGAGGCGCTCAAGGAGCGCCTGGGTTAGTTCGCCCCGCAAGCTGAATACGAAAGGCCGCTCGCACTCCCCAGGAGTACGAGCGGCCTTTTTGGTTGAGCGTGCGATCTAGCCCGCATAACCGGCGGGCATCAGGACCGACTTGAGTTCGCAGTAGGCGTCCAGGCCCTCGGGTCCGTTCTCGCGGCCGATGCCGGAGGTCTTGTAGCCCCCGAAGGGGGCGCTGGCGTCGAAGGCGTACCAGTTGATGGCATAGGTACCGGTGCGGATGCGACCGGCGACCTCCGCACCGTGCTCGATATCGGTGGTGTAGACCGAACCGGCGAGACCGTAGTCGGAGTCGTTGGCGATGGTGATCGCCTCCTCCTCGGTGTCGTACGGCAGCACGGACAGCACCGGGCCGAAGATCTCCTCGCGGGCGATGGTCATGGAGTTCGCGACATCGGCGAAGACCGTCGGCTCCACGTACCAGCCGGGCAGCTCGGACGGGCGTCCGCCGCCCTGGATCAGGCGCGCGCCCTCCTGCTTGCCCTTGGCGATGTAGCCCTCGACCCGTTCCCGCTGTACCTGCGAGATCAGCGGGCCGAGTTGGGCATTCGGATCGTCGGGCAGGCCGAGGGGGAACATCCGGACGGATTCGGTGAGGGCCTCGACGATCTCGTCATAGCGCGAGCGCGGGGCCAGAATGCGGGTCTGCGCCACGCAGGCCTGCCCGCTGTTCATCAATCCGGAGAAGGCGAGTTTGGGCATATCCGCGATATCCATATCCGGCAACAGGATCGCCGCGGATTTGCCACCCAGTTCGAGCGAGCAGCGCTTGAGCTGACTGCCCGCGATCGAGGCGATCTTGCGGCCGACCGCGGTGCTGCCGGTGAAGGTCACCTTGTCCACATCGGGATGCGAAATCAGGTATTCCGACACCTCGGCATCGGCGGGCAGCACCGACAGCACACCCTCGGGCAACCCGGCCTCGGCGAACAGATCGGCGAGCAGGTTCGCCGAGAGCGGGGTCAGCGGTGCGGGCTTGAGCACCACCGAACAGCCCGCCAGCAGGGCGGGGGCGAGTTTGTTCACGGCCAGGAAGATCGGCACGTTCCAGGCGATGACCGCGGCGACCACGCCGACCGGTTCGCGGGAGACGCGGGTGGTGCCGAACAGGCCGGTGCGGGTTTCGTTCCAGGGGAAGGACTTTCCGAGTCCGGCGTAGAAGTCGAGGGTGGCCCGGGCAGGGATGTAGTTCAGCGTGGAGGCGGCCATGGTGGGCGCGCCCATCTCCGCGGACAGGGCCGCGGCGATATCGCCCGCCTGTTGATCGAGCAGTTGGACCGCGCGGGTCAGCAGTTCGGCGCGCTCCTCGGGCGGGGTGTTGCGCCAGGGTCCGTGATCGAAGGATTGCCGGGCGGCGGCGACCGCGGCGTCGACATCGGCGCGGGTGGGGTTGGGCACGCTGCCGACGGTCTCGAGGGTGGCGGGGGAGATGACCTTGATGGTTTCGGAACCGGCGGGAGCGGTCCAGCGACCGCCGATGAACAGACTCTGGTAATCCATGAGAACACGTTACAGTTTTGCCCCGAGAGCTGTCTGTAGCGGCGACCGGACTGCTGTCCCGCTCAGTGGGATAAAACTGAAATCCAACCTTTCGGATTAATTCTTTGCGAAGGTGGACTCATGCTTTCGCGGTCGGTTCGCAATTCGGTTTGCCCGCCGGTGTCCTATGCTCTCCGTGGCTCCACTCCACGACCCATCCGGTCGGTTGCTATAGATTAGCTGTTGGTATTTCGGTTGCCGCGCCCATTCTCGACATTTCCTGCTGCCCCATGGCACGGCTCTCGTTCGATGCGCGAAAGGTAGGCGAACGGTATGGCCCAGGCGGATATCGACGATTTCGTTCTCCCGGAGATGACCGGGATCGCATCGGCGATGGCCAGTACACCGATGCAGCGCGCTGCCAATCAGTTGCAGAAGGTGTTGCCGCCCGGCTGGCGGGTCGAGGTGGTGGCGAGTTCGCAGGGGACCGCGCGCCGCGGGCAGCCGGTGCTGCGTCTGGTGATGGGCGACTTCTGAGCTATCGCTCAGCACTCCGAAAGATCGAATTCCAACCTGTCGGTTCGCTTTTCGCGGAACGCACTATTGCATTCCGCAGTCGTTGCGAGCATGCTTTATAGCTATCTTGGATAGCTCGCTCTATACGTGAACCGTTACCGCACAGGGGAGTCCGAGTCATGGCGGTGCAAGTGGTCGATCGGTCGCTCATGACAAGCGATCTCACGCCCCATCAGGCGAAAAGCGTTGGCGTAGGCGGATGGGTGGTGTCCTTCCTGCCCGGCCGCACCCTCACCACCGAACAGGCCACCGCCGCATTACAGGCCGCGGAAGCGGTTGCCGCCGTGAATGCCTTCGCCGGTCAGGTCGGGCTCACGGCAATGGAGACCGTCGGGCTCGCAACCCAGGAGTCACCCTGGGGCGAACCCGAATGCGGCGGTTTACGAAGATTCTGGCGGCGCGGCCGACTCGAACGCTGAATCGGCCTCGGCGGCAACGGTTGTCGCGGCCGCACGCTTGGTCGCGACCACTACCAGATTGCTCGTCAGCAACTCGCGCACGAGTGGAACATGAACCACCCACCAGGCCCAGCGCGGGTGATAGCGCGGGAAGACCGCGAGCACCTCGACCTCGTCCGGTGTCGCGCGCGCCCAGCGCATACCCTCGCCCGCGCCCACCGCGAAGAGTGAGCGGCCGAACCGATTCTTGGGCTCTCGTCCCATCTTTCGGCGATACCGGCGCGCCGCGTACTCCCCGCCCAGATAGTGCCACGGCCCGGTCTCGTGCCCGCCGAACGGGCCGAACCACACCGTGTACGAAAACACCATCAGCCCACCGGGTTTGACCACCCGCAACATCTCCTCGGCCATCACCCAGGGCCGCGGCACATGTTCGGCCACATTCGAGGAGACGCACACCTCGACCGCGTCGTCCCGGAACGGCAGCGCCATGCCCGATCCGCGCACCGCGCCCGCCACCCGCAGCCCGGCCGCGTGCATCTCCGAGGGATCCGGTTCGACCGGCAGATACCGCGCGCCCGCGCGCCCGAATTCGTCCGCGAAATAGCCCGGCCCGCCCCCGACATCGAGCACCACGGTTCCGGCCAGCGAGCGCCCGGTCAGATCGCGATAGAAATCGCCCACCAGCTCCGCGGTATCGGCGGCGATGCCGCCGTAGAACAATCCAGGATCGGTCTGCTCGAACCGGAAGCTCCCCAGTAGGCGCAAAGACCGCCGCAGGGTGGCCCGCCGCGTGAATCGCGGACGGCTCCCGACACGTTTCTGCTGGGCTCGAAGCACGGCGAGCAGTCTCGCACAATGCGGCCTCCCGCCCCTCCCCACCCGCGACCTCGCACCCCCGGCACACCGCCGCGGCCGCCGCCGATCGGGTTGCGGTATCCGGCATTCGTGGCGGTGGAGGTGGAGTGGGCACTCGCTGAACTGGAGGTTAGGGCGGTGCTGGTCGAGCAGGTGCGGGTGCGCCTCGCCGCGGCGGTCGGGGCCGCGATCGGCCGACGCGGCGGTGGCCCGGATCCACCGCCCGACTTGCCCTCGGCATCCGATTCGGCCGTCCCGGATTCGGCCACTCCCGGCCGCCGCGAGCGGCGTGTCCCCCCGGTGTGGTGACCGCGTTCGTGGTGGTCAGATGACCACTGTTACGCCGGAGGGGCGAAACGCGCTATATGGTGGAGCCCATTGTTCGCCGTCCGCCATCGATAAACCCTGGAGATCGTCCCGTGCGTGAAGTGCTGCTGCTGTGCTGGCGCGACACCGGGCATCCGCAGGGCGGTGGCAGTGAGCGGTACCTGGAACAGGTGGGCGCGCAATTGGCGGCCCGGGGCGTGAAGGTCACCCTGCGCACCGCCCGCTACCCGGGTGCGGCCCGGCGCGAGCGCGTCGACGGGATCGACATCAGTCGCGGGGGTGGGCGGTACACCGTATATCCGCGCGCCCTCGCCGCCATCGCGCTCGGACGGCTCGGGGTGGGACCGCTGCGCGGCACCCGGCCGGACGCGGTGATCGACACCCAGAACGGCATTCCCTTCTTCGCCCGCGCCGCGGCGGCCGCGCCGACCGTACTGCTGGTGCATCACGGACACCGGGAGCAGTGGCCGGTCGCCGGCCGGTTGATCGGCCGGATCGGGTGGTGGATCGAGTCCCGGCTCTCCCCGCGCGTGCACCGGGCCAACCAGTATCTGACGGTATCGCTGCCCTCGGCCGAGGAATTGACCGCGCTCGGCGTCGAGTCGAGTCGAATCGCGGTGGTGCGCAATGGCGCCGAACCCGTGCCCGCGCGGGTGCCGACCGGTGATCACGACACCCGCACCGCGCATCCGAGCATTGTGGTGCTGTCCCGGCTGGTCCCGCACAAGCAGATCGAGGACGCCATGGCCGTCGTCGCCGGACTGCGCGGCAGCGTCCCGGGACTGCACCTCGATGTGATCGGCGGCGGCTGGTGGGACGCCAACCTGCGCGCGCACGCCGATGAACTCGGCATCGCGGACGCGGTCACCTTCCACGGGCATGTTGACGAGGACCGCAAACACGAACTGCTGGCCCGCGCCTGGGTACAGGTCCTGCCCTCCCGCAAGGAGGGCTGGGGACTGGCGGTCATCGAGGCCGCGCAGCATGGGGTGCCGACCGTCGGCTACCGGAGTTCGCGCGGGCTCACCGACTCGATCGTGGACGGCGTGACCGGCATGCTGGTCGACGATGTGGCACAGCTGACCGAGGCGGTCGGCGAACTGCTCGACGATGCCGAATCGCGGCGGGTGCTCGGCGAGAAAGCGCGGGCGCGCGCCCGCGAATTCTCCTGGGAGCAAACCGGAAACGGCGTTCTCGAGGTGCTGTCCACGGTGGCGCGCGGTGGACGGGTATCGGGACTGGTCGCGGGCGCTACGGCCGAGCGGCAGACGCCGATCGGCGTCGGGTCGGTACCGGGATCGCTGACCGGCTGAACGTGGAAACCACTCCGCCGCACAGCAATACGGCCCACAGCAGGTGAGCGGTGCCGGATACGCGCCGGGCCGCGGCGGAGGCGTCGTGCGAGGTGATGTTCCCCGGCACTCGATACAGTTGTAGATCGCGATCGGAATACACCGGATTCAGTTGGCCCAGAGTCGTTTTCGATTCGCCCATCGGCCCCGGCGTACCGCTCTCGACCAGGACCCAGCCCACCCCGAGCCGGGCCAGACCGTCCGCCGAACCACCGTGCAGCAGCAACTGTTCCACCGCACGGGCTCGTCTGCCCTCACCGGACACCGTGGCCCCCGGCACCGGAAGTTCGCCGGTCTGCAACACATCTCGCGGCAGCAGCCGCGGCGCGGGATCCAGTACCGGTGCGTCCCCGGCCCATCGGAACTTGCGGAACATCCCGCCCGGTAGCGCCGCCACATCCCCGGGTCCCCGCACCATCGGGGCCACCCGCTCCCACCCGCCCGGATAGCGCACCGGCCGCAGCGCCCCACCCACACCCCAGGCCATATCCGGCAGCGAAATCAGCACCAGCACAATGAAAACCGCCGCCACCGCGCCAACCGGACGCCGCCCCCGGCGCGCGTTCGCGCCCGCGGAGGTGTCGTGTTCGGTCGAGGTCGCACCGCTGTCGGCCGACCGATCTGCCACCGCCTCGTGGCTGCCCGCTGTGCCGTGATCGGTGCAAGCGTCGCCCGCCGCTATCAGATCCGGATCGGCTCGCTTCGCCGCGATCCATCCGGCGATCGCGCGGCACCCGGCGGCGGCGCACAGTGCGAACGCGGGCATCGCCAGCGCCACGAACTTCTGCGTATCGCGCAGCAATCCGGCCCCCGGTACTTTCGTCACTAGGAATTGCCCCGCTGACAGCCCCCATCCAGTCGCGCCGAGCGCGGGCAGTATGACGGCGACGACCGCCAGCCCGATGAGTATTCGCCGGGTGCGTGGGGCCCCGGTCTCGAGCTCGCGGGCACCGGTAGAACCCCTCGGGCTCGGAGACTGTGTGTGGCCCTCGCCTGCTGCGACTTCCGTTCCGCCGGAAGCCCTCGCCGCGAGCGAAGGCGTGAGATCGCTTTCGGGCGTGCCATTTTCGGCTGCCCCGGGGTCAGCTTCTCCGCCCACCACCGCAGCATGCCAATCGGGCATTGCGGAACGGCCGGTGTTGGAAGGCTTTGCCTCGGCCACGGCGAAATCGTCGCGCGCGAGGACCGCGCGGACACCGGTGGCTACCAGCGCCAGGAGTGCGGCGGTGCCGATCAGGGCGAAAAACGTTGTGCGCGAATCGGGTACGGCGGTGCTGTTCCAGATGCCGCCCAATCCGGCCAGGCTGCCGAGGGTTCCGAGCCAGGGTTCGGCGCGCGCGGCGAAGGCCGCGACACCCGCGGGGTCCGAGGGTTCGGCTCCCGAGCCCGCGAGCACGGTCGCCACCAGCCACGGTGTGGAAGCGGCGATCCAGAGGCCCAGCGTGCCGAGCAGATTCCGCTTGCCCACCAGCAGCAGCGCGACGCACCCCGCGAGCAGCGAGCCGGTCGGTGTCAGCCCCGCAACCGCCAGCCATCCGCCCAATGCCGCCCAGACCGGCCACGTTCGAGAGCGCGTGCGGCGTCCGAAGCCTGCCGCGACAACGGATCGTGCGGCGCGAGCCGCCGTATCCGTGCTGAACTCGGCGGTGGGTGCGCTGCCGGACTCGGCGGAGCGCGTGACGGTGACCGTGCGCTCGGCGGCGGGTGCCGGGTGGGGAACTGCCCCTGTCGGATCGGGCTCCGCGCTGCGGGTGCGCGAGCCCATGGCCTGCTCGGATGCGCGAGGGGTGCGTAAGCGGTTGGCCAGCAGGGCCATCCAGGGCAGGGCGGCGTAGCCGGTGAGCAGACTCCAGTGGCCCTGTAGGAGACGTTCGGCGACGTACGGGTTCCAGATTGCGATGGTGGTCGCCACGAGCTGCGGGCCGATGGCGACGCCGAGCAGCTCACGGGCCAGCCTCGCCGCGCCCCAACCGGCGCACCAGAGCGCCGCCAGCAGAATGACTTTCACCAGGAGACCGCCGTCGATCAGCGGTGACAGGGTGGCGAGGAGGGCGTCCTGGGGCACGGCGCGGGGTGCGGCGTCGCCGAGCCCCAGCGCCGAATCCGTCAGGTACGAGCGGGGGGTGCTCACCGCGTCACGCAGCAGCAGATAGCCGGGACCCAGCAGTGGGCCGAGGACCAGCAGTGCCAGCGCCAAGCTGTATCCGGCGGGGATCAGCCGGAGCCGGCGCGTGTGTGGGGCCGCGTTCACACCGGCACCCTAAACGCCGCTCGGCCCGAAATCGGGGATGCCGGAGTCGCTTTCGACGGTCTCGCGCGCGGTGCGCAGCGCCAGCACGGTAATGACCAGCGTCGTGACCGCGGAGGTCGCGGTGGCGATGGCGATCAGACTCGACACCGAATGCGCGCAGCCGAGCATGATGGCGACTCCGATGGCCAGCCCCAGCCAGGTGATGGCGGCGGGCGCGGTGCGATCGGTGGCGATGGCGGACAGCAGCGCGCCCTGCAATACCGCCAAGAGTGCGCCATTCAAGGCGAATAGCCACAATAGCCCTTGCACCGGTGCGTAATCGCGCCCCGCGAGCAAAGGTGCGAGCGGTGCTGCCGCGGCCGCTCCGGCCACCGCCAGCGCACCGATCCCCGTCAGCACCGCCAGCGCCGATCGCACCGCGTGCGCCGAATGCTGCGGCTGCGCCATGCGCGGATACAGGACCACCCCCACCGCCTGCGGCAGCCAGAACGCGATCTTCGCCGCGATAGCCCCCAGCGCGTATCGCCCGGCATCGTTCTCGTCCAACACAATCCGCGACACGATCAGATCCGCCGAGGACAGCGCCATCAGCGCCGCCTGTATCTGCGCCGCCCGGAATACCGGCAGCACCCCGGCCCCGGCCGTGAACTTTCGAAGTCGTCCGACCACCGCGCGCGCTGCCGGTGGGTCCGCGACAGTCGACGGCTCCGCCCGGTCATCGGTGCGGGTGGCGGCGCCGACCGCGAGTTGGCCGGTGCCGTCGACCAGCAGTCGGGCACCGAGTGCCGCGACCGCGATACCGATGGCTGCCGCGCACAGCGCCGCGGCGGTGCCGCCACCGACGGCCAGCACCACCACCGCGGGTGTCACGCGCAGTACCCCGGCCCCGCCGAGCACGATCGCCAACTCTCGAAACCGGCTGCGCCCCTGCAGAATCCCCTGCTCCCCGGAGAGCAGGACCAAAACCGGCGCGGCGCACAGCGCCGCCGCCGAGGCCACCACACTCACCGAGAGCACCGCGCTCACCACTGGTACGAGCGGCAGCGCTACCACCGCCACCAGCCCGGCACACCGCAGCGCGAGCCCCCGCGCGGCAGCGACCCCCGCTCCCCGCACGACTTCCCGCGCCACCACATTCTGTAGTGCGAGCGCGGGCACCGCGCAGAGCAACTGCACCGCCAGCAGACTCGCGAACGGGCTGTACCCGGCGACCCCCAACCACCGACTGGCCAGCAGTTGCAGCAGATACCCCGCCACATTCGCCGTCATGGCCCCCGCCGTCACCAACGTCAGATCCGCCACCACGGGTAGACGACGTACAACGGACACGCCCGCAATGCTCCCACCCACCCCGGCACCCGGCCCCGCCGCACCCCCGCGATCCTCGGAAACGGGAGCGGCCCCGCACCTTTCGCAGGTGCGGGGCCGCCGTGGACTGTGCCGGGTCAGGGGCGTTTGTCCATATCGATCTGCTCGGTCTTGCTGATGTCGATCTGCTGGGTGGGCGCGTCCGCGAACGGGTCGGGCCGGGGGCCGCCGGTGGGGGCGGGGGCCGGGGTGACGCGGCGGACGGGGGTGCCGCCACTGCCGCTGCCGCCGCCGAGCACACCGAAGACGATGCCCGCGATGAGGGCGATGGCGCCGATGATGCCGAAGGAGATCGGCAGGGTGCGGCCGTAGAGCGACAGCTTGTCGATGTTCTCCTTGGCGACCGAGATCTGCGATTCCACGGTCGGCTCGTCGAACATGAGGGTCGCGTTGAGGACGGTCACCTCGGGCTTGTCTGAGCTGCGCGCGTAGAACTGGTGGATCTTCTCGCCGCCCTTGATGACGGTGCCGGTCTTGGGCTCCACCCACACATCGCGGACGTTGGTGTAGAAGCGCGTCATGGTGATCGGCGTTTCGCCGCCTTCGACACCCCACTTGTCGGCGGGCAGCGCCAGCTTGTTGGTGGGCGAGTTGACGACGGTGGAGAGATCGGTGACGGGGACGGCCTGCTGGAAGTGGTAGACCTTCATGTCATTGATCTCGGTCTCTTCGACGAAGTTGATGTCGAAGGTCTTGCGCGCGTTGATATCGAAGTACGGGTACGACTTCTTCTCGGTGCCGATCGGGAAGCGGTACTGCAGACCGGTGTGCTGCACCGGATCCATGACCGCCTCGCCCTTCTTGTCGACCGTCGCGCCGATGGCGCCGTTCGGGCCGCCGTCGACCGAGTCGACGGGCATACCGTCCTTGCGGTCGATGGTGACGCGGTCCAGGGTGGCGGTGAGCAGGCCGGTATCGCCCTGCTTATCGGTGCGCCGCAGGGTCTGACCGGCCTGGATGGTCATTTCCGAGGCATCGGCCGGATCTTCGACGGTGAGGAAGCGCTGTGAGAACAGCGGGACATTGGTGTCCACCTTGGCCGCACCGGTGGGCGCGGTCAGCGACTTGGAGTCGAGGACTTCACTGGGGGCCCCTTGGACGTTCGTCGCGACGGTCGTGATCTCCAGGTCCAGCGGGGTCTTCGCCAGACGGCTCACCGTATAGGTGGGGATCATGATCGCGGCGACGAGCAGCAATGCACCCAGCCCCACGAGCAGGCAGGCCACGGTCCTTCGGGTACCGGCACTCAGTGCCATGCAGGTTCTCCTCGTCGTCGAACAGGTCGTTCCGATGAGCACTGCGGTCGCCGCGCAGCACTCGTGAGCCCCGACACTAACAGTCGGGAGCCCCGAAGCGTCCTGCCGAGGCAGGAAAACATCACGAAACGCCCGTAAGTCAAACACGGGGTGCTCACACTCGGGAGTAACAAGGCAAACTGAACCTCGATGACCGCCACCCTGTATCCGTCCTCCGAACCGACCGAACCGGTCAGTTCGGACACGCCATCGGCGGAATCGGACCGGCGGGCGATTCGCCGACCGGGCGTCTTCGTCCCAGCTCTGGAGGGTATGCGGGCCCTGGCGGCGCTCGGCGTCATCGTCACCCATGTGGCCTTCCAGACCGGAGCCACCGCGACGCCGATCATCGGCCGGGTGCTGGAGCGCTTCGATATGGCGGTCGCCATCTTCTTCGCACTCTCGGGCTTCCTGCTGTGGCGACCGCATGCCGCCGCCGCGCGCGGACTCGGTACCGCACCGTCGGCCGGGCGTTATCTACTGCATCGCGCCGCCCGCATCCTGCCCGCCTACTGGGTGGTGGTGTGCGCGGTGCTGATCCTGCTGCCGAGCGCCGCGCATACCGCGGGACCGCGGGTGTGGGTGGCGAATCTCGGTCTGGCGCAGGTCTATGTGCCGCTGACCCTCACCGACGGACTCACCCAGATGTGGAGTCTGTCGGTGGAAGCGGCCTTCTACCTTGTCCTTCCGCTGCTGGCGTTCGCGCTCGTCCGATTGCGCGGTCCGCGCGCGCGATGGCGGGTGCCTGTCCTGCTCGGGTTCGGCCTGCTGTGCCTGGGCTGGAATTTCCTGCCGGTGCCCACACCCGATGCCATCCATTCCGACAACTGGCTGCCGGGCTACCTGCCCTGGTTCGCCGCGGGGATGCTGCTGGCCGAACTCTCCGATCGGGACGCACCGCGCTGGCGACGGGTGGCGGGCGACCGCCGCCTGATGTGGCCGCTCGCGCTGGCCGCGCTACTGCTGGCCACCACCCGGGTGGCCGGACCGGAGGGGCTCGCGCACGGGCAGCCGTGGCAGTACGCGAGCAAGATGGCGGTCGGCGCGGTCATCGGATTCAGCCTGCTCGCACCCCTGGTACTGCGCCCCGAGATCCGGCATCGCTGGTTGGAGAGCCGCATCGCGGCGACCCTGGGCCGCTGGTCGTACGGCATCTTCATCTGGCATCTGGCCGTGCTGTCGATCGTCTTCCCGGTGTTCGGAATCATCCCGTTCCGCGGGCATTTCGTGCTGGTCTACCCGCTGACGGTGGCGTTCACACTGCCGCTGGCCGCGGCAAGTTTCGCGCTCGTCGAGGAGCCGGTGCGGGTGTGGACCCGCCGCCGCTTCGGCTGATTCAGCGGCGGTCGCCGCGGCGCGGCTGGTTCGGCAGCGCCGAAAGGCCCAGGGCCACAATCGCCACCAGCGCGGGGAACTGCACCCACAGGGACGCTCCCATATATCCCTCGGGCGATCGCCAGGGTCCGGTGGACAGCGCCGCCGCCGAGATCGCGGTTCCCACGGTGGCGATCGCGACCAACGGCATCGGCCGGTTCCGCGGTCGGAACCGCATCGCGAACAGACCCGGTGCGGTGAGCACGATTCCGGCCGGACCGGCGATCAGTCCGGCCGCCGCCGCCAATCCGATCGCGCCGACGGTACGACTGCGCCAGGTGCGCGGTGCCGGACCGTCCTCGCGGATCGGCGAGCGCGCGCCCCGGAAGGCGAGTACCGCGAGCGGAATCAACAGCAGCAGGCCGCCGAAGATCGCGTAGCGGTACCAGCGGTCCGCCGGGAATTCGATCGTGATCGGCCCCTCGGTGCCCGGGGGCAGCAGCCAAGCCTGCTGCCAGCCGTCGATCACGATGGGTTTCAGCGCATGCCCGTCGGCGGTGGTCGCCTGCCAGCCCACATTGGTGCTCAACGGCAGGATCAGCAGTCGCGTGCCGTCGGCCGCTCGCGCCCCGGGCGGATTCACGGCGGGCGCATCGCTCGAATCCGCCACCGGGACAGTGTGATTCAGGCGCAGCTCATCCACGCTGAACAGCTCGGTCGGTGCGACCGTCACATCGATGCTGCCGGTGGGCAGGTCGAAGTCCACCGCGTCGTCCGCCGCGGGCGCGTCCCCCCGCGCACTGTCGCGCGCGGCCTCGGCGTATTCGTCCGCCGTACAGACCCGCGCCGGAAGCGGTGCGCCGGAGCGCAATTCGGCGGCGGTGCCGGTGACCGTGGTGTGCAGGGTGCGGCCCGCCGCGGCGAGGGTGGGGCCGTGCGCGCAGTCGATGGTGAGCGGGCGATCCGGTGCGGCGGGGGCCGGATAATCGGGGCCGAGCACCGCGACCTCGGCCAGTCCGGCGGGCTGTTCCTGCGCGAAACCCAGTGCGGTGCGGTCGAGTACGCCGTCCCAGGTCTGGAGGCTGAGCTCGATGCGGTCGGTGACATAGGGGTGCAGGTCGATCCGGGTGGGGACGCCGGAGGCCGGGTCCACCTCGCGCACCTGCGGGCCGTCGCCGAGATTGACCGAGACCGAGGTGGGATGGGCGGGTAGATCACCCAGAGAGGGCGTGATCTCCAACCCGGTGACCAGGGTCGGACCCGGAAGTTCCAGGGTGAGCGTGGGTTTGCCGCCGGTCTGATCGCGCACCGTGGTCTCCGGGGCGGTCCAGGAGGTGCGTGGATCGCCGTCGGTGGCGGCGAGCGCCGAACCGCGCGGATCGGCCACATCGGCCTGGCCGCGCGCGGTGGGCCGGTCGGGATCGGTGAGCAGAGTCTCCAGTGCCGGGCCGGGCCGGGTGCGGACCATGAGATCCGGTGTCACCGTGACCGGTTCGGGCACCTGCAGGGTGCGTTCGAAGAGGCCGGGCTCCTCGGCGGAGAGCGCGAGCGCCTTACTGCAGCGCACCCGGTCCGGGGAGTCGAAACACGCACTGCGGCCGGGGAATTCCTGCTCCAGCCGCCAGCCCCGCACCTGTGCCCCCGCCGGGGCGGGCGGCAATACCGTGCGATGCCGGATATCCACGGGCACCGGGTTCTCGCGGTCCGCGTAATCCTCGATGCTCAGTTCGCTGATGCCGAATTGCCCACCCGCACTGCCGTTCTCGGTGCTGGCGGCGGTGATCTGAATCCAGTCGGTCTGACCCGGCAGCAGCGCGATCGACACCGGTACACCGGGTTCGGTGATGCGCGCCGAGACGGTCCCCTTGGAGGTCTTCACCTCCACCCATTTCACCGGGCTGCCGATGGCGGCGGCGCTGGTGGTCAACCGCAGCACCGCCGAGGTGACCGGCTTATCGAGATCGAGTCGAAGCCATTGTCCGCGTGCGTGTTCGATGCCATTGCTGATCCACGCGGTGGACGGGTCGCCGTCGACCACCGCGGCCGTGGAGCTGCCGGGCGCGGTTTCGCCGAGTTGGGTGGCATCGGCGGCGGAGCTGGACGCGGTAATGGTCGCGCCCGACCATTCGCCCCGCACCGAGGGCGTTCCGGGCACCGGATAGTCCGGTACCAGATTGTGGGTGCGGCGCGGGTCGGCGGGCCCGCGCAGGGCCGAATTGTGGTTGTCGACGCGTCCGAAATCGGTTTCCCGGTCCATGGGGGTGTCGGTGATGGTGACCGTCTGCGGTGGCAATCCCGCCCGGACCGCATCGGCGGCCAGCAGGGCCGGGCCGTCGGGTGTCGCGGGATCGCGCCGGAGTCGTTCCAGCGCCTCCGGTCCGCCCTGCACGACGGGCACGCTGTCCAGCGGCAGCGTGTACGAACCGGGGAAGGATCGCGGCGCGCCGACTCCGCTGCGCAGTTCCACCGGCGTTCCGGAGGAATCGCGAGTGACCGCGGAGCCGCCGGGGGCGATGGTTCCGCTGCCGGTGGGAGTTCCGGGCGGTCGGGTGCCGACCCGATAGATCTCGATCGCGGGGTAATCGGGGCGCAGATCCTCGTCCGCGACCAGCCCTTCCACATGTCCGGTCGCAATCGGATCGCCGAATTGCGCGACCTTGGTCAGTCCCGGCGATCCTTCGATCGCCCGGTGCGCGAGCATCGGCCGGGTGGAGCGGGAGGTCTCCGGGTCGAGGTCGTTGCGCAGCACCAGGATTCCGATGCCCTGATCGATGAGGGTGGCCGCCAGTCCCGCAGACGGTCGCCCGTCGGCGATGAGCCGCTGTACCGAATCCATGGCGCGAATGGCTCCCGGCGGATTCAGCGGGACCGAATCCCGCACCGCCCAGGGCGTACTCGCCAAAGCCTGGAGCGGTTCGTCGCGGGTCAGGCCCCAGGTCTGACTGCCGAAGGGCGCGCCCGGCACCACCAGTGCGCGAGTGTCGGAGGCGTTGTGCGCCAGCCACTCCGCGGTCTGCTGCCAGTAACCCGGTACGCGGTCGTAGGATCCGCGCGGTGCGAGTTTGCCGGTCCACGCCAGCGAGGTGGACAGCGCCAGCGCGGTCAGGATCAAGGCCCCGACGGCCACCATCCTGTCGCGTTCGGGATGTGCGAATGCCCTGCGCCACACCGGCATCGGCACGGATGCGGGCAGCGGTACCCGGCTCAGCAGATGCGCGAGCCCGAGCACCAGGGGCAATCGGATGAGCGGTTCCAGTTTGTGCACATTGCGCAGCGGCGCGCCCCCGGAGTCCAGGAAGGTGCGCACCTGCTCCGCGAAAGGTCCGCCGAGCTCACCGGCGTAGCCCGCGCAGATGCCGACCAATCCGACGCAGAGGATCAGCACGAACCGCCCGCGTCCCGGCATGGACCGCATGGCCAGTCCCGCCATGCCCGCGGCCGCGAGCATGCCGGTCGCCAGGACGGCGGCGGGCTGGGTGACCAGTACCGCGCCCGCGATTCGCTCGGGTGAGACGAAGGGCGTCCAGCTGTCCGTGCCGCGCAGCACCTCGCCGAGCGAGGCCCACTGCGTGGTCACCCCGGACGATTCGATGAAGTCCAGGAACGGCGGACTCACCTTGCCCAGCAACAGCAGTGGCACCACCCACCAGAAGGTGGCCAGCACCAGCATCGGAATCCAGGCCCGGGTGAATCGCCACCAGGACTTGTTCGGCCGATACGACAGCCACCACAGCGCCGCGGGCAGGAAGGCCGCCGCGGTGGCGACCGCGTTCACAGAACCCATGAGCGCCAAGGCCATTGCGCTTCCGGCGGGGGTGGCCGCGCCACGCCAAGCCCCCTTGCCCCCGGGGGCCGACCACTTCGCCACGC